>NZ_JBIAUR010000005.1:508234-606880 GCF_042893105.1 Streptomyces sp. NPDC001663
GGGGGGGGGGGGGGGGGGGGGGGGCGGGGGGGGGGGGGGTGGGGGGGGGGGGGGCGGGGGCGGGGCCCCCCCCCCCCCCCCCCCCACTTCACTTCGTACGCCTGCATCGTGAACCGCTTGCCGTCGATCTTCGCGTCGATGGACCGGTCGAGGATGTTGACCACCAGGACGGTCCTGTCGGTGGCGAGGACGCGGACGTTGGGCACGTCGTCCGCGGCGACCGGGACCGTCCTGTACGTCGTCCCGGGCGGGAACTCCTTGTGGAAGCGGGAGACCAGGTCGAACATGGGCAGCTTCTTGCCGCCGGACGAGCTGTTCGTCGGCGTCCACAGACAGCCGGAGCAGTCGCCCCCCTTCTCGTCCTCCGGGTTCCAGTAGAAGCCGGAGGAGGCGCCGCCCTTGACCATGGCGATCATCCCGGCGGCCTGGACGGCGACCCGGCGGGTCTCGGACCAGCCCTTGCGCTCGTCGTTGCCGTCGGCGGGCTCGACGTAGTACTCGGCCCACCACAGCGGCAGATCGTCCGTCTGCTTCCGCACCCACTTGCCGACGGCGGTGAACTTGTCGGTGGCCGCGAACTCGTTGGGCAGCATCTCGTCGTCGTTGGTGTAGCTGGAGCCGTCCACGACGACGAAGTCGGCACCGGCCTTGTTCTTGTTCCAGTAGTCGAAGGCATCGAGGATGCGCTGGTCCATGGCGCCCCACGGGCCCTTGAAGGTCTTCGAGGCCTCGTCCGCGCGTGGGTCGACACTGTCCATGACCAGGTACGGTCCGCCGACCATGATGTCCTTGTCGACCTTCTTCAGGGCCTTGTACACGAGGTTGTAGAGCTTGGTGTAACCCTCGTAGTCCCAGCGGCCCTTGGCGTCGTTCCAGAAGCCCTTGAACTCGTTCCAGACGATGAAGTGGCGTACGTCCGGATAGCGCTTGGCGACGGTCGCGGCGAGCGCGGCGAAGTCCGCGTAGTGCTCGGGCTGCGGGGCGGTCTCCAGCGCGGACTGGCTCCAGTTGGTGTTGTCGACGCCGGCCTTGCCGCCCTTCATCCAGTCCGGGGAGCAGCAGAGGGTGACGACCGGGGTGCCGCCGGACTTGCGGATGAAGTCGATCCGGCGGTCCATTGCGTCGAAGTCGTAACGCCCCTTCACCGGCTCGGGGTTGTCCGCGCCCCAGCCCATGATCGCCTGGTCCTGCGGCATCCCCCCGGCGTCCGAGATCAGCCCCTCGACCCGCTCGGTGGCGGCGGAGCTGCCCTCGTCGGCGCTGTACTGGGTGTGCGTGAAGCCCCAGCCGACCTCGGGCCTGTCCTGGTCGGGCGGGGTCACCGGAGTGCCGTGCACCGTGTCGCCGTTGCGCGAGGTGCCCTTGGTGCTGTTGCCGCTGTCCGGAAGGGTGTTGATCAGCGTCACGATCAGTGCCAGTGCGGCCATGCCCACGCCGAGCAGCGCGGTGAGCCGCCACCGCCGTGCCCCCGAAGTCCACTCATGACGTCCCATCGAGGGCAACAGTAACCGCGGGAATGCCAGGTATGGCAGATGTTGTGAATGCACAGCTCTGTAACAGGACGGAGGGGATACAGGGAGCATGGAACAGGTGCACAGAGGCTGACATACCGGAAGCGAAGAAACCGGACGGGCACGGCCGACACAACCGGCGCACGGCGGAAACCGGGTGCACACCGCGCCCTCGTGCCGGATCATGGACGCCATGTCTGCGAACCCACACGACGCTCTGCCGATCCGGCTCAACGTCGACGACAGCGACTCGCCGTCCGACGTCGTCGACGCGCTGTTCCTCGGCCGCTTCGCGACGGGCGAGCAGCCGTACTCGCACGCTCAGAACATCGACCGCGTACGGTCCGGTGCGACGTTGCTGCCGTCGGGTGCCCGGGTGCTGCGCGTGGCCCGCGACGACGACCGCAGCGCGACGCTGGCGGAGGGCGACGGCTGGACCCTGCTGATCTCCCGCTGGAACAGGGGCGCGGACGTCACGGTCACGGCGACCACCGCCGAGCTGGCGAAGAAGGTCCTGGACCAGGCCACGGACGGCGCGGCGGACGAGCCCGAACCCCAGCCGGAGAATGTGACGATGGGCTTCTGGTACGTCTCTCCCAGGCGCGGCCCGCACCGCACGACCCGGCAGATCTCGGCCGGCACGTGGGACGACGTACGGGAGAACTACACCGCACCGGTGGCGGACGCGATGGACCGCCTGATGAAGACGACCCCGGAGGACATCGCGGGCCGTCTCCTGCTGCTGCACGGCCCGCCGGGCACGGGCAAGACCTCGGCCCTGCGCACCCTCGCCCGCTCCTGGCGGGACTGGTGCCAGGTGGACTGCGTGCTCGACCCGGAGCGTCTCTTCTCCGACGTCGGTTATCTGATGGACATCGCGATCGGCGAGGAGGACGGCGCGGGCAAGGGCCGCTGGCGGCTGCTGCTCCTGGAGGACTGCGACGAGCTGATCCGCGGCGAGGCCAAGCACACGGCGGGCCAGGCGCTGTCGCGGCTGCTCAACCTGACGGACGGACTGCTGGGCCAGGGCCGCAACGTACTGGTGGGCGTGACGACGAACGAGGACCTGGAGCGCCTGCACCCGGCCGTGGTCCGCCCGGGCCGCTGCCTCGCCCGCATCGAGGTGGGCGCGCTGACCCGCCGTGAAGCGGTGAACTGGCTCGGCACCGAGGAGGGCGTGGGCCGCGAGGGGGCGACGCTGGCGGAGCTGTACGCACTGCGCCGGGGCACATCGCCGACGACGCTGCCGGAGCCGCGGGACGGGGCTGACGCGGGGCTGTATCTGTAGTGCTTTGATTGACGTATGACCCTGTTCGTCGGGACGTCGGGGTGGCAGTACAAGGACTGGCGGGGTGTGCTCTACCCCGCCGGATGTCCTACGCGGCTGTGGCTGGAGGAGTACGCGGAGCGCTTCGCCACGGTGGAGATCAACAACGCGTTCTACCGCCTCCCGACGCGGGAGAACTTCGAGAGCTGGCGGGAGCGGGTGCCGCGGGATTTCGTGGTCACGGTCAAGGCCAGCCGCTATCTGACGCACATCAAGCGTCTGAAGGATCCCGAGGAGCCGGTGAACCGCCTGATGACGCACGCGGCCGGCCTGGGCGACCGGCTGGGCCCGGTGCTGCTGCAGCTGCCGCCGACGCTGAAGGCCGACGCGGAACTGCTGGACGCGTGCCTCGCGTGCTTCCCGTCCGGCACGCGGCTGGCGGTCGAGCCGCGGCACGACTCCTGGTGGACGCCGGAGGTCCGCAGGGTCCTTCAGGCCCGCGGCGCGGCCCTGTGCTGGGCCGACGTCCAGGCCCACCCGACGACCCCGCTGTGGCGCACCACCGACTGGGGCTACGTCCGCTTCCACGAGGGCCGTGCGAAGGCGTGGCCGCACTACGGGCGACGGGCGCTGGAGACTTGGGTGGGCCGGATCGCGGACACCTGGGCGCAGGACGAGGACGTGTACGCGTACTTCAACAACGACCCGACGGGGGCGGCTGTGGAGGACGCGATGACGTTCGCGGGGGTGGCAAGGGCGGCGGGCCTGGACGTGACCCGCACACCGGAGCGTTTGGCTCAGTCCTCCCCGTAAGCCGCCCGCAGGGCATCCCGCACGGCGGCCAGCGCCGCGTCCTCGTCCAGCCCGAGCCGCCGGGCCCGCTCCACGTAGGCCTGCGCAGCCGCCGCCAACTCCCGTTCCGCCGCCGAGCCCGCCGCAGCGACGAAGGTGCCGTTGCGCCCCCGCGTCTCGATCACCCCGTCGCTCTCGAGCGCCCGGTACGCCTTGGCCACCGTGTTCGCCGCCAGCCCCAGCGACTCGGCGAGCCCGCGCACGGTCGGCAGCCGGTATCCCACCGGCAGTACACCGGCCCGAGCCTGCTCGGAGATCTGCACCCGCACCTGCTCGTAGGGCGGCGCACTGTCATCGATGTGGATCTTCAAGGTCACAGAGCCGATTCTTCCGCACCCACCGGAAAATGAGGGGCGCCCGTGCGTGTCCCCCACGTAGCGTGCGCGCTCATGACTGTGAACGTGCGCGACCTCCGTCCCGACGACCGGGCCGACGTCGAGGCCTTCGCCCGGGTACGGCACCTCGCCCTCCCGTACATCCTGTGGACCCCGGACGCCATCACCCACCGCCTCGCCCACACCCACCCCGACGCACGCTTCGTGTCCCTCGTCGCGGAGGAGGACGGCGAGGTCATCGGCACGGCACAGGTGCAACTGGCGCACGACAGCCCGGAGCCGGGCCAGGGGATGCTCAACATCTACGTACGCCCCGACCGGACCCGCCGCGGCGCCGGCGACCTCCTGGTCCGTGCCGCCGAGAAGCACCTGACCGAGCACGACGCGACGAAGCTGTACGCCTGGGTCCTGGACGAGCCGGCCAACCGCGCCTTCGCCGAACGGCGCGGCTACGGCGCGAGCCGCTCCGCCCACTTCCTCCGCCTGGATCTGACCGCCGGCACACTCCCGCCGCTCCAACCCCTGCCGCCCGGAGTCGAGTTGCGCACCGCGGCCGACCTCGCGGACGATCCGCGCCCGATGTTCGAGCTGGACGCGGCGACGACCCAGGACGAACCGAGCGACGTGGACACCGAGTTCGCGGACTACGAGAACTGGATCGAGGAGTACTGGAAGCACCCGCTGCTCAACCGGGAGCTGACCACGGTCGCGTTCGTCGAGGGCCGCCCCGCCGCCTTCAGCGTGGCCTGGACGGATGCCGCCACCGGCCGCTACGCCACCGCCATGACCGGCACCGCCCGCGCCTTCCGCGGCCGCGGCCTGGCGAAGCTCGCCAAGAACGACTCCCTGCACCGGGCCCGCGCTGCCGGATACGCCCAGGCCTTCACGGGCAACGACACCGGTAACGGGCCGATGCTGGCGATCAACAAGTGGTTCGGGTACGAGATCTGCGCGTCGGAGGTGCGCTATGTCCGCGAACTCGGCTGAGCAGGCACGGCTGTTGAACGTCGTCCTCGTCAAGGCGGGCCGCACGAAGATCAGTTACGAGGCCGAGCTGCTCGACGACGACGGCACCCGCATCGCCGTACGCGCCCCCTGGGCGGGCGACGGGGTCCGCGACTTCGGCTTCGTCCGCTTCGAGGAGGGCGACGTCTTCACCGAGTACTACTGGCGCAACCGCTGGTATGCGGTGAAGGAGGTCCGCGACGCCGAGGGCGGGCTGAAGGGCTGGTACTGCGACATCACCCGCCCGGCCACGCTCTCCGGCTCCGGCTCGGAACTGATCGTCGAGGACCTCGACCTGGACCTGTGGCGCTCCGCCGACGGCACGGACGTACGCCGACTGGACGAGGACGAGTTCGAGGACAGCGGTCTGCCGGAGGCGGATCCGCAGGCCGCGGCGGCCGCCGTGGCCGCCCTGGACGAACTGGAGACGCTGGCCCGCGAGGGCGGCTTCGACGCGCTACTGGCCTGACGCGGCCCCCGGGGCCCTCATACCACCGCCACCACCGCGTACCGCTCGTCCGCGACCTCCTTCCCCCACAGCACCGCGTCCCCCGACAACCGCTCGACCCGCACCTCCGCGGCGAGCGGTGCCAGCAGGCCGGTGAGCACGTCGGCCGGGATACCCGCCGGGGTCACCGTCCCCCACACCCCCTCGACCAGCACGAGCCGCCCTCCCGGCCGCAGCAGTCCCCGCCAGTGCCGCAGGGCGCGGCCGGGGTCGGGCAGGGCCCACAGCACATGCCGTACGAGAACGACGTCGAAGCGCTGCTCCCCCACCGGCGGCGCCGCCGCGTCGCCGACGAGGAACGCCGCGTCACGGCCGGCCAGCTTGGCTCTCGCGAGGTCGATCATGGGCGCTGAGCTGTCCACGCCGGTGACGCGGTGTCCCTGTTCGGCCGCGAGGAGCGACAGACTGCCCGTGCCGCAGCCGAGGTCGAGGACGTCGGCTGCTCGCTCCGGGAGCCAGGAGGCGAGCCGGGCGGCCCACGCCCGCCGGATCTCCGGGTCGCGCAGCCCGTGGTCCGGCTCGTCGTCGAAGGAGGCGGCCTGTGCGTCCCAGTCCACGTCCGCGCCGGTCAGCGCCTCGCTGCGATCATCGATGTCATCCGTCATGAGCCCAAGAGTGACACCCGCCACTGACAGTCGATTCGTGACAGCCACCACAGACAGACCCGCACCGATGAGTCACTCTCCCGAAAAGGGTCTACCTCCGTGAGAACGCGGAACCCGGTACCCCTGAAGGAGGCAGCCATGCGCCGGACCACTGTGCACAAGCCCCTGAAGAAGTCGGACTCGCGCAGGGTCCGCGAGGAGGCCGACGCGCGTCCTGCCGGACGCCCCGAGGTGCGCAAGGACATCGCACGAACGTGGTGGCCCGACGGCTGACCGGCCCCGGTCAGTCCAGCCGCTTCCGGTAGTGCATGCGGTCGTAGGGACCGTCCACACGCCGTTCCACGAGCTCGTACCCGTACTTCGGATAGATCTTCTGGTTCTCCCACATCATCGCGTTGGTGTAGAGCCTGACCTCGGGCAGCCCGAGCGCACGCGCGCGTGCGTCCACGAACTGCAGCAGCCGTCGCCCCACGCCCCGGCCGTGTGCGTCGGGGTGGACGGCGATGCTGTCGAGGAACAGATGGTCGTCGTGCTCCTCGAGCACCACGAGCCCGATGACGGGGTCCCCCGTCACGAACACCTTCCCCGCGGCCACGTTCGCCGCGTGGTCCGCCTCCATGGGCACCGGCACCACCCCGATCCGCTCGATGTACGGGTGGTACGCGGCGTCGGTCACGGCCTTCACGGCCGCCACGTCGCCGACGACGGCCGGCCGGATCTCGTGCTCTCCCATGCCGGGAACGGTACCTACCTGATCCCAGTCTCAGCACTCCCTTAAGACCACCATAAGGATCTCCATCACCCGCCCTCAGCAGGCGATTTCACGGTTTCTTGGGGCTAGCTTCTGATCGCACCCCACGGGATCCGTCCCTCCCGGGATTCACCCCACGCATCAGACGAGCCGTTCCGAGGAGATTCCGCATGCCCGCACGCCGCCGCAAGGTCGCCACCTTCGCCGCCCTCGGCGCGGCCCCGCTCGCCCTGACCGCCCTCGCCGCCGCCCCGGCGTCGGCGCACGGCACGATGGGCGACCCGGTCAGCAGGGTCGCGCAGTGCTACGCGGAGGGTCCGGAGAGCCCGAAGTCGGACGCGTGCAGGGCGGCGGTCGCGGCCGGCGGCACGCAGGCGCTCTACGACTGGAACGGCATCCGCATCGGCGACGCAAACGGGCAGCACCAGGCACTGATCCCGGACGGCAAGCTGTGCAGCGCGAACAGCGAGGAGTTCAAGGGGCTCGACCTGCCGCGCGCCGACTGGCCCGCGACGAGCGTGAGCAGCGGCTCGTACACCTTCAAGTACCGCGTGACCGCCCCGCACAAGGGCACCTTCAAGGTCTACGTCACCAAGGCCGGCTACGACCCGACGCAGCCGCTGGCCTGGTCCGACCTGGATCTGGAGCACCCGGTGGCGACGGCCACCGACCCGGTCGCCTCGGGCGGCTTCTACACCTTCTCCGGCACCCTCCCCGAGCGCTCCGGCAAGCAGCTCCTGTACGCGATCTGGCAGCGCTCGGACAGCCCGGAGGCGTTCTACTCCTGCTCGGACGTCACTTTCGGCGGCAACAGCAACAGCGAGGGTTCTGGTACGACGAGCAGCGCGTCCCCGGCCCCGACGGCCTCCGCCCCCTCCGACGAGCAGATCGAGGAAGGTGCCGACAAGTCGACGGTCGAGCACCACGGTCACGGTGACGCCGACGCGAGCACGTCGGCGGACCCGACGCCCGTCGCCGCGGCCAACGAGCCCGAGGCGGCTGGGAGTTCGGAGAACCTCGCCGAGACGGGCGCCGACGGCACCACCCCGTACCTCGCCATGGGCGGCGCGGCCGCCCTGGCCCTGGGCGCGGCGACGCTGTTCGCCTCGGTCCGCCGCCGCTCGACCGGCAGCGGCGGACGACACGGCCGCTAGTACGGCCACGGGGGGCGGGGCCTGTCCGGCGGCTCAGGTCGGACAGGCCCCGAGGTGTGCGTCGGCGTGTGTCAGCTCAGCACCGACGCGCAGCTGGTCGTGGTGGCGTGCGCCGGGTCGAGCGCGTTGGCCACCTCGTGGAAGGCGATACGGTCGGTCAGCCCGAGCAGGGCGTGCTCGGAGAGGTCGAGCGAGCACAGGTTCTGGATCAGGACGTTGTGCACGTCGGAACCGCTCAGGAACTGACTGCGGTACGGCGTGACCACCTCGTCGTACTTGGTGGCGATCACCGTGTAGTGGACGCCGGGGACGGTGTCGCCGCCGGCGTTGAGCTTGGTCAGGAAGGCGGATCCGACGACCTGGTCGGCCAGCGCGGGTGTCGAGGTGGAGAGCAGGTCCCCGATGCCCGGGAAGTACGGCAGCAGGCTGGTGAACCCGTCCAGGTCGGTGCCGTGGTTGCTGGGCGCGATGCCCACCAGGGCGTTCACCTTGGCGGCCCCGCCGAGGAACTTGAGGTAGTAGCGGGGCATCATGCCGCCCTGCGAGTGGCCGACGAGGTCGGCCTTGGCGGCGCCGGTCGCGGCGAGCACCTTGTCGACGTAGACGGACAGTTGCTGCGCCGACTTGTCGATGGGACCGAGGCCGTAGACGAGGGGCACGCCGGACAGCTGGCCGTAGTCCAGGGAGAAGACGCAGTAGCCACGGTCCTCGAGGTAGGGCGCGAGGGCCAGCCAGTTGTCGACGGAGTTGGCGAAGGTCCCGTGAACCAGGACTACGGGACGGGGATGGGCGGCGGACGGCTTGCAGGAGTAGTCGTTCCAACCACGGCTGGAAGCGTCGGCCGCATGGGCGGCGGTGGCGGGGACGATGGCGACCGCGGCGGTCAGCAGCAGGGCAGCCAGGGGTCTGAGCAGTCGTTTCCAGGGCAGCATCGTGTGATCTCCTTGCGGCTCAAGGGAGTTGCGATGGCCTTACGCCCTGTGATCCGGATCACGAAGGATGCTGTTCACTCGTCAAGTTACGAGCGAGTAGTGCAAGTGTGAAGTTACGCGTCAGTAAAAACTTCCAGTGATAACTGACTCGCCAGTAGATCCTGATGAACCATCACCAGGCGGGCTTGATGGGCCCATTGGGCGCAACGCGCCACAACTGCCCATGCAGCGCCTGCACTTGACGCTCCCCCAGCACATCGACCCACCCCTGCACGACCTCGGCGGCAGCCTCCTCCGCGGCCCGCGTACAGGCCCACCCCCGCTCGGTCAGCACGACCAACCGAGCCCGCGCATCGACCGGATGCGGCCGCCGCTCGGCATACCCCTTCCGCACGATCTCGTCGACGAGCTGACTCGCGGCCTGCTTGGTCACCCCGAGGTGGACGGCGAGCTCGGTGACCGTCGCACCGTCCGGAGCGAGCCGGGCGAAGGCGAACCCGTGCGCGGGCCTCATCCCCTCGAATCCGCGGGCGACGACACCCTCATTGATGCGTTGTGTGAGCTCACCCGCGACGGCGAGCAGGGCGGCGGACAGGGCCATGGCCTCGGAGTTCTGCACGAAGGCATTGAAACACCCTTGACGAATTGGTCAAGCAGCTTGACCATGGACTCATATAGTCAAGCAACTTGACCATCCCAAACGGTCCATCACCGGAGGCAGCCCATGCCCGTCATCCGCACGTCCGAGGCCGTCACCCACGAGATCCACGGCGCCCGCTTCGTCTCGTACGCCACCCCGCTCACCGGCAGCAAGGAGCTCTGCGCCTGGCGAGGCGAGATCCCGCCCGGTACCAGGGCCCCCGTCCACACCGTCACCCGCGAGGAGATCTTCCACCTCCTCATCGGCGAACTGCTCATCACCCTCGACGGCCGCACCGACCGCATCACCGCGGGCGACACGGTGATCGTCAACCCCGGCGCGACCCTGGGCGTCGAGAACCCGACCGATCAGACGGCGATCTCCTGGGTCACCACGTCGATCGGCCTGGAGGCGGAGCTGGAGGACGGGTCGAGGATCACTCCGCCGTGGGCCAACTGACGCTTTCGGCGAGGAGTCACGCGCGGACCGGCTCCAACAGGCGGCCGCTCCAGTTGCGGCCGCCGGTGTACCTGATCCTCGCGTCACTGGTGCCAGGAAGTCGTTGCGCAGGACGGACAGGCCGGCGGCCGCCGGGCGGCCGTCCTGCCGTCGTCGGGTCCTCGGCGTGCAGGAGTTCGGGCACCCTGTGCCACCTCACGCCGCAAGCGCCCCCGGCATCACGACCCCCGCCCCGAACCGCGCCCGTAGCCGGTCCGCGGCCTCCTCGATGCGGCGGAGTTTCTCGTCGGTCGGGTCGAAGGTGAGCTGGTGGGAGGAGTGTTCGGCGGGGGTGAGGGACTCGGCGCGGAGGGCGAGGGCGCGGACTCGGGCGCGTTGGAGGCCGAGCGCCTCGTACATGTCGTACGCCGTCCGGGTCAGGGCGGCCGAGTGGGCCGTGGGTTCCTTGAGGGTGCGGGTGCGGGTCGTGGAGGTGCGGTCGGCGTAGCGCGCGGTGAGGGTGAGCGTGCCGCAGACCTTGTCCAGGGCGCGCAGCCGGGCGCCCAGCTCCTCGGCCGCCGAGAGCAGGGCGCGACGGTGGCGGTCATCGTCCAACTCGTCGCGCTCGAAGGGGCGTTCCGTGGCCAGAGAGCGGGAGACCGCGTTCGGGACGACCCGGCCGCGGTCGACACCGTTCGCCTTCTCGTGCAGTTCGCGGGCCGCCTTCGCACCGATCAGGCGCTGGAGTGTGGAGAGGGGTGCGGCGGCGACCCGGCCCAGGGTGTCCAGGCCGTACTCGCACAGGGTGCGGGCCGTTGCCGTACCGACGCCGGGGAGCGCGGAGACCGGACGGTCCGCCAGGAACTCCGCGATGCCGTCCGGATCACCGGGGACCTCGCACGTCAGCCCCGGCCGGGCATCCCGCAGCGCCACCCGGGCCAGCATCGGCCCAGGCCCCGCGCCGATCACGCAGTCGACGCCGTGCAGGGCGAGGGCGCGCACCCGGATCACCGACGCCAGCTCGACGGCACCGCGCCCGAAGTACCGTTCGGCGCCACGCAGATCGGCCAGCGCCCCGTCCGGCGGCAGCGCCTCCACGACCGGGGTGAAGTCCTCCAGCAGCCCGAGCAGCCCCGGCAGGGCGGCCTCGCACTCCGGAGGCAGCTGGAAACGTACGCACACGATGGTCATCCCGCACTCCCCGGACTGTGGTGCCACAACTTCCGTACCTGCGAAGGCTCCTGACCTGCCGGACGCAGATCGGCCCACGGGTTCATTTCGTATCCGGTGGGCATTTGGATTCGCCGTCCGCGGGACGGATCGCCGCCGCTCTCCGGCAACGGCTCCGCCAGCCGCTTCGCCACCTCGTCCAGCCCGCCCTCGGCACGCAGTTCGACCAGCTCGGCGAGGTTCCAGGCGGCGGCGCCCACCACGCTGAGGCTGCGCGGACCGCGCCGCTGCACCACCCCGCGCACCAGCAGCAGCCAGGAGTGGAAGACGGTGTGCGCGCAGGCGTCGTGGGAGTCGTCGAAGAAGGCGAGGTCGACCAGGCCCGTGCCGTCGTCCAGGGTGGAGAAGATGACCCGCTTGCCGGACCGGATCGGCGGCGTCTGGGTGGCCGCCTTGGCCCCCGCCACCAGCACCGTCTCGCCGTGCCGCGTCTCGCGCAGCCGACGCGCCGACACCACGCCCAGCTCCTTCAGGAACTCCCGGTGGTCGTCCATCAGATTGCGCGAGGCATCCATCGACAGCACTCCCAGCTCGGCACTGAGCTTCTCGGTCTCCGACAGATCCGGCAGCCCGGCCGACGCAGTCTTCCGCCCACCCGCCAGCGGCAGTTGACCACCGCCCGCACCGCGCGCTCCCCGGTGCAGCTCGGTCAAGTGCAGTTGCAGATCACGCCGGTTGGCACCGAAGGCATCCAACGCACCTACCTGGGCGAGCCGTTGAGCCAGTGGCCTGCTCGGCCGCGCCCGCTCCCAGAAGTCCAGCAGCGAGGCGTACGGCTGCCCCTCCGCGATCCGCGCCGCCTCGGCCTCATTGATGCCGTGCACGTCGGAGAGCGCCAACCGCAGCCCCCACACCCCAGAATCAGACACCAGTTCGATATGGTGTGCGACTCCCGACTCGTTCACATCCAACGGCAGCACCGGCACCCCGCGCCGCCGCGCGTCCGCCAGCAGCAGCCGCTTCGGATACATCCCGGGATCGTGTGTGAGCAGCCCCGCATAGAAGGCGGCCGGGTGATGGGCCTTCAGCCACGCGGACTGATACGTCGGCACGGCGAAAGCAACGGCATGCGCCTTGCAGAAGCCGTACGAACCGAAGGCCTCGACGATCTCCCAGGTCCGCTGAATTGTTTCCGCGCTGTACCCGTTCGCCGCCGCGTGCTGCGCGAACCAGAACCGGATCCGCCCCTGCGACTCCGGATCGGACAGCCCGCGCCGCACCTGGTCCGCCACCCCGCGCCCGCAGCCGGTCATGATGTCGACGATGTCGATGATCTGCTCATGGAAGACGACGACCCCGTACGTCTCCTTCAGCGGCCCCTCGAGATCCGGGTGCGGGTACTTGACGGGCGCCCGCCCGTGCCGCGCCTCGATGAACGGCCGCACCATGTCGGCGGCGACCGGCCCGGGCCGGAAGAGCGAGATGTCGACGACGAGATCGTGAAAGGTGGCCGGCTGCAACCGCCCCACCAGATCCCGCTGCCCGGGCGACTCGATCTGGAAGCACCCCAACGTCTCGGTGGACCGGATGAGTTGATAGGTCGCCGGGTCGCCGCTCCGCAGTGCGTCCAGGTCGATCCGCTCCCCCGTGACCCGCTCCACCTCGGCGACCGCATGCGCCATGGCCGACTGCATCCGCACGCCGAGCACATCGAGCTTGAGCAGCCCGAGATCCTCCACGTCGTCCTTGTCGAACTGCGACATGGGAAACCCTTCGCCACTGGTCGGCATCACCGGCGTACGGGCAAGGAGGGAGTTGTCCGAGAGCAGGACCCCGCAGGGGTGCATGGCGACCCCACGCGGGAGGGCGTCGAGAGCCTCGACCAGTTCCCAGAGTCGCCCGTACCGCTCCTTCTCCCCTGCCAGAGCCTTGAGTTCGGGCAGTTCCTCCAGTGCCGCGCGGGCGTCGCGAGCACGGATGTGCGGGAAGGACTTGGCGATGCGGTCGATCTCGGCGGGGTCCATGGACAGGGCCGCCCCCACATCCCGGATCGCATGCCGCACCCGGTACGTCTCCGGCATCGCGACCGTCGCAACCCGCTCCTCGCCGAACCGGCCGATGATCGCGCGGTAGACCTCCAGCCGACGCGCGGACTCCACATCAATGTCAATGTCGGGCAGCGCGACCCGCTCCTTGGACAGGAAGCGCTCCATCAGCAGCCCGTGCTCGATCGGATCGGCATGGGCGATACCGAGCAGATGGTTCACCAACGACCCCGCACCGGAACCACGCGCGGCAACCCTGACACCCATCTCCCTTACGTCATCCACTACTTGAGCGACCGTCAGAAAGTACGAGGCGAAGCCGTGGTGGGCGATGATGTCCAGCTCCCGGTGCATCCGCTCCCAGTAGACGCGCTTGCCGGAGTGGCCGTGCAGCACCATCCCGGCCGCCGCCCGGGAGGCCAGCGCCCGCTGGGCGGTACGGCGGCCCGCGCCGACGAGGTGCGGCTCGGGGAAGTGGACGGTGCCGATGCCGAGGTCGTCCTCGGGGTCGACCAGGCACTCGGCGGCCGTCGCCTCCGTCTGCTCCAGCAGACGGTGGGCGGCGTCGCGCCGGTAACCCGCGGCCTCGACGATCCGCTCGGCGGCGTGCACCATGGCGCCCGCGTCCTTGAGCCAGGCCTCCCCGGAGTCCAGTTCCTTCCTCGGGTCGACGGGGACCAGACGGCGGGCCGCGTCCAGGACGTCGGCAACCGGGCCGAGGCCGGGGTCGGCGTAACGGACGGCATTACTGAGCACCGGGCGAATCCGCTGCTCGGCGGCGAAGCCGACGGTGCGGGCGGCCAGCCGCAAGGAGCCGGGGCCGGTACCCGTGCGGTCGTGCCAGACGGCCTCGAGACGCAGGGCGTCGCCGTAGATCTCACGCCAAGGGACGAGCAGCTTGGCCGCACGGTCCGGACGCCCGGCGGCCAGCGCGCGGCCGACGTCGGAGGCGGGACCGAGCAGGACGGTCAGACCGTCGGCATGGTTGTCGGACCAGGGCAGCAGAGGCGGACCCTCGCCGGCATGCCCCGCCGTGACCAGACGACACAGCCCGGCCCAGCCGCGGGCACCGTCCCGGGCGAGGAAGGTGACGCGGGGTGTCGACTCGTCGATGAAGGCACCACCGCGCACGGGAGTGCGGCGCCTGTCCCGTCGTACGGGATCGCCCTCCTGCACCCGGGCGGGCAGCTCCACCCCCAGCTCCACGCCGAACAGCGGCCGCACCCCCGCCTTGGCACAGGCCTTGGCGAAACGGACCGCGCCCGCGAGGGTGTCGCGATCGGTGAGGGCGAGGGCGTCCATGCCCCGCTCGGAGGCACGCTCGGCCAGCCGCTCCGGGTGCGAGGCCCCGTATCGAAGCGAGAACCCGGAGGCGGTGTGCAGATGAGTGAAGCCAGGCATCCGCACCTCCCGATATCGAACATCAGTTCCCGACTGCCCCACCCCCACCATAGACCAAAAATCAAACGTCTGTGCGACAACCGTTCGGCCCTTCCCTACCTGCGGAAACATCCACCGCCTCGGACTGTGAGGACATGACACAGAGGACCCTTCTCGCCGAGGTGAAGGACGCCGTCACCCCGCGGGCCACGCTGCTGGTGATCGGTGTGGTCGCCCTCGCTCTGCTCTTCATCGCCTCCTACGTGGGGGCGCTGCACGACCCGAAGCCCAAGGACGTGCCGTTCGGGGTCGTCGCACCCCCCGCCGCCGCCCAGCAGGCGGTGGCCCGCCTGGAGAAGCTGCCCGGCGACCCCCTCGACCCGCGTGCGGTGACCGACGCGGCGACGGCCCGTAACCAGATCCTGAACCGGGACATCGACGGGGCACTGATCATCGACCCGTCCGGCACCACCGACACACTGCTGGTCGCCACCGGCGGCGGCAGAGTCCTGGCCACCACCCTCACGACCCTGATCACCACCCTGGACAAGTCCGAGCGACGCACGCTGCGCACCCTCGACGTGGCCCCGGCCGACACCCAGGACGCCAACGGCCTCTCCTCCTTCTACGTGACCGTCGGCTGGTGCGTGGGCGGCTACCTCTGCGCGTCGATCATGACGATCAGCGCGGGCTCCGGCCACAACAACCCACGCCGGGCGGTGATCCGCCTGACCGCCATGGCCGCGGTCGGCATCGCCGGCGGCCTCGGCGGTGCGCTGATCGTGGGGCCGATCCTGGGCGCCCTGCCCGGCAGTTTCATGTCCTTCTGGGGACTCGGTGCCCTGATCATCTTCGCGGTCGGCGCCGCCACGCTCGCGTTCCAGGGCGTCTTCGGCCTGGCCGGCATCGGCCTGGTCATCCTGCTCGTCGTAATCCTCGGCAACCCGAGCGCGGGCGGCGCCCTGCCTCCACCACTGCTCCCCCCGTTCTGGAGAGCCATCGGCCCCGCACTGCCACCGGGCGCAGGCACCTGGGTGGCCCGCTCGATCGCGTACTTCAAGGGCAACGCCACAACAGGACCACTGCTGGTGCTGTCGGCATGGGCAGCCGCAGGCATCGCGGTGACGCTGGCGGCGGCAGTACTGCGGGAACGGCACACAGAAGCGAGGCAGCCGGCCGAGGCGTCGTAGGACATACGCATGTGGAGTCCCGCACTCGCCCACGGCGGAAAGGTGAACGGACACCCGCACCCGCCCACGACGGAAAGGGGACGTGCCGGGGGGTGTCCGCCCGCAGCGGCGGGCGTCCACTACCGGGCACAGCCGCACAAGACGGCATCCGCCCGACCGAGGACGGACACCCCCCGGCGCGGCCCCGACCCCAGACGCATGGGCAGGCGCTACACGCACCCCCACCGAACCCGCAGATGCGCCGCAGGCCTACACAACGCACCCGCACCCGCACACGAAAGTCCCGCCCCTCGCGCGCGGGGCGGGACTTCACGCAGTAACTGCAACCGTCAGCCGATCTCGGCACCCTCGGCCGACAGCGCCTCGGTGACCGGCTGGAAGAAGGTCTCCCCGCCGGAGGTGCAGTCACCGCTGCCACCGGAGGTGAGACCGATCGCCGACTCGCCGTCGAAGAGCGAGCCACCGCTGTCGCCGGGCTCGGCGCAGACGTCGGTCTGGATGAGACCGCTGACCGTGCCCTCCGAGTAGTTCACGGTGGCGTTCAGACCGGTGACCGTACCGTCGTGCACCTGGGTGGTCGAACCGCTGCGGGTCACCTTCTCGCCGACCGTGGCCTCGGCAGCCTTGGTGATCTTCTGGGTGGAGCCGTTGTAGAGGTCGACCTCGCTCGGGTGGTCCACATCGGCGGTGTACTTGACCAGGCCGAAGTCATTGCCCGGGAACTGGGAGTCGGCGTTCTCGCCGATCTGGTTGCCGCTGGAGTCCGACCAGGTCTTGATCGCGTCGGTGCAGTGACCGGCGGTGAGGAAGTACGGCTCGCCGCCCTTGGTCACGTTGAAGCCGAGCGAGCAGCGCCCGCCCGAGCCGGAGATGGCGTCGCCGCCCGCGATGAAGGGCTTGAACTCCCCCTTCGAGCGCTTGAGTTCGGCCTTGGCACCGAGCCCGTCGACGACCTCGGACAGCTTGGCCAACTCGGTCTTGGAGACGGTCTTGTCGGCGGTGACGACGACCTTGTTGCTCACCGGGTCCGTCGACCACGACGTACCGGGGATGGTGGCGTCCTTCGTCAGCGTCGTACGGGCGCCGTCCAGTTCGGCCAGCGAGTTCTCGACGATTCTGGCCTTGGCGCCGGCCGCCTCGACCGTCTCGGCGGCGGCCTTGTCGAGCACGTTCACGACAAGGCTCTTGGCCTTCGCGTCGTAGTACGTTCCCGCCGCGTCGGCGCCCAGGTCCTTGCCGAGCGTCGAGGCAAGCTTTCCGGCCGCCAGGGCCGACAGGGTCTGGGGCGCGGAGTCCTTCGCGGGCTCACTGGCGTTCGCAGTCTGGAAGGTAACTCCCGCGGCCACGAGTGCGGCGATGCCCGCACCGGCCAGGGCTGCCCGCCGCTTGGGTATGCGTCGGTGTTTCAACTCAGGTCCTCCTGTGGGGGGTTCGGCCCGGGAGGTTGTGGGGACCCCGCCGGACCGGAAGGCGTTGAACAGCGCCTACTATCCCGAGGCCAACAGGGAGCACACAAGGGCGTCTTCAGGACGCGCGTAGAACGCGCTTCGCACGCCCCCACACTTTTGACAGTCCACGGTCACCCCACGTCTTCGCTCTGCAAACACTACGAGCGAGTAGCCTGTGCGCACTCTGTGAGGTCTAGTCCTGTCTTGAATTCGACCCATCGGGATCCGAATCCAAGCGAGGCGCCAGAGGCGGAAGTTGCTCCTGCACCGGTTGCTGAGGAATCTGCGACGCAACCTGCCGAGGCGCTTGCTGAGGAGCCTGCTGGGGCACAGGACCCCCCTGCTGGGCCTTCTCCAGGAACCGCAGCAGCTCCACCGGGAACGGCAGGACGAGCGTGGAGTTCTTCTCGGCGGCGACCGCCACCACCGTCTGCAGCAGCCGCAGTTGCAGCGCGGCGGGCTGCTCGGACATCTCCCTGGCGGCCTCGGCGAGCTTCTTCGACGCCTGCAGTTCGGCGTCGGCGTTGATGACCCGCGCCCGCCGCTCGCGGTCCGCCTCGGCCTGCCGGGCCATGGAGCGCTTCATGGTCTCGGGCAGGGAGACGTCCTTGATCTCCACACGGTCGATGGTGACGCCCCACTCCACGGCCGGGCTGTCGATCATCAACTCCAGCCCCTGGTTGAGCTTTTCGCGGTTGGAGAGCAGATCGTCCAGCTCGCTCTTGCCGATGATGGACCTCAGCGAGGTCTGCGCCATCTGCGCGACCGCGAACCGGTAGTCCTCGACCCGGACGACCGCCTCGGCCGGCGAGGTCACCTTGAAGTAGACGACGGCGTCCACCCGCACCGTGACGTTGTCCCGGGTGATGCCCTCCTGCCCGGGCACGGGCATCGTCACGATCTGCATGTTCACTTTGCGGAGCTTGTCCACGAACGGGACGATCATCGTGAACCCCGGCTCGCGCACCTCGGAGCGGAGCTTCCCGAGCCGGAACACGACACCGCGTTCGTACTGTTTGACGACCCGCGCCGCCGCCATCACGTACACCGCACCAGCGGACGCGAGGGTCACTCCCGCCACCACCAGCTCCTCGACCATGCCGGCCCCCCAGGGTCCGAAGTGGGCGTATGGGCGTATTACAGAGGAGTTATTACAGAGACGTACTTCCTGTACCTCGAAGGTAACTCCGGGGCACGGACAAGGGCGAGCCCCCGCACGCCAGTTGCGTACGGGGGCTCGCCTACTGCTGGCTGCGCGTGTCGAACCGGCTCGTCAGCCGACGCTCACGCCGTAGTAGCTCAGGGCCTCGGTGACCGGCTGGAAGAAGGTCGTGCCGCCGGAGGTGCAGTTGCCGCTGCCGCCGGAGGTCAGACCGTAGGCCACGGTGCCGCCGTAGAGCGGACCGCCGCTGTCGCCGCCCTCGGCGCAGACCGTGGTCTGGATCATGCCGTAGACGACGTCGCCGCCGCCGTAGTTGACGGTGGCGTTCAGCGCGGTGACCCGGCCGCTGTGGGTGCCGGTGGTGGAGCCACGGCGGTAGACCGTGGTGCCGACACTCGGAGTGGCCGCGCTGGTGATGGTCTGGCTGCCGACCGAGCTCGGGTGCGCGATCGAGGAGTTGGTGTAGCGCACCAGCGCGAAGTCGTTGGTCGGGAAGCTGTAGCTCACGTTGGTACCCAGCGTCGTGGTGTGGCCGGAGTTGGAGTACCAGGTGGAGGCGACCTCACCGCAGTGGCCGGCGGTCAGGAAGTAGTAGGTGCTGCCGCTGTGCACGTTGAAGCCGAGCGAACAGCGGTACGAGCCGCCGTAGATGGCGTCGCCGCCGGTGATCAGCGGCTTGAACTGCCCCGCGGTGCGCTTGATGGTCAGGGCACCGGAGTTGCTGCCGGCCTGCCGCTTGATCTTCGCGATCTCGGCCTTGGAGACCGTGCTGTCGACGGTGACGACAACGCGGTTGGTCTTGCTGTCGACGGCCCAGGCGGTGCCCGGGACGTCCGCCTTGAGCACAGAGGCGTTGGCGCTCTTCAGCTGGGCCGTGCTGAAGGGGGTGGCCGTGGACGCGTTCGCGCTGGGGACCGCGATCGCTGCGGCGGCCACGAGTCCGGTGGTGACGGCGATCAGCCGGGTCCGTCTCGTAATGCCGCTGCGGGGGGTTGTGCGCTTGATCCTCACGTTCGTTCCTCCCAAGGGGAAGTCGGTGGGCCCGCGTGGGGTCGGGGCCCGTGAGGCGCAGCCAGGGGCCCGATCGTCCGGATTCCGGACACGCCGTGCCCCTGACAAGCGCTTGCGGGGAGTATTCGGCCGAACGACCGGTAGACGCAAGAGTGCCTTTCGGCCGTCAACCTTTGAACGGACTATGCTTTTTGGCCACCCGTGCCCTGGTTCAGACCAGGTTGTGCTCACCCGCCTCCACCGCGACCCCCAGCGTGTTCCCGGGCGGCGGAAAAGGGCAGATGAAGTGGTCCGCGAAGGCACACGGCGGCAGCACGGCGCGGTTGAGGTCGACCGTCGTACGGCCCTCGGCGTCGGGGGCCGCCGGGTGGAGGAAACGGAAGCGGTAACTTCCGTCCCCGCTGGTCGTGTCGGCGAAGACCGCCCACAGCACGTCGCCCTGGACCGCGACCTGGAGGGTGAGGTCCTGTCCGTCGAGCGTGAAGGCCAGTTCGCCGGCGAGTCCGAGCCCGCGTTCGCGCCCGTCCGCGTTCGCCACGCGCACGGTGCGGTCCTCGCCGTACGGAGTGAAGCGCCCCGGCACCGACCAGCGCGGATCGTAGGGCGTGGCGTCGATACCGCGGAACGTGCGCCGCGCCTGCGACGCCGGGTCGAAGTCCCGCACGCCCCACACGCCTTCACGCACCAGCACGACCAGCCGCCGCTCGCCGTACGCCACCCGGGCCGCGTCCGCCGGTCCCGGGTCGGCCGCGAGCCGGACCGCACCGTCGAGGGGCTGCCCGTCCACCGTCAGACCGTCGGCCGCGACGGCGGTCAGCTCCACGCCCTCGCCGTCGGCCGCCCAGACCCCCGGGATGTCCGGAAGTCGCCCGTCCGGATGGTCCTCGAGCCAGTACGTGCCGGTCAGCGCGAGCGGCCCGTAGCGCGCCGACACCGTCTCGACGCGGTGCTCGTGCCACTGCTTCCACTCGTCAGCAGCATCTGTCGTCATGTGATCAGCCTTTCCATACCGGGTCGGGCAACCCGAGGTGTGAGCGCAGCGTGGTCCCCCGGTATTCCGTGCGGAACGCGCCCCGCTCCTGGAGCAGCGGCACCACACGGTCCACGAACTCGTCGAGCCCGCGCGGGGTGATCAGCGGCTGGACGATGAACCCGTCGGCGGCGTCCTTCTGCACGAACTCGTCGAGCTCGGCGGCCACGGCCTCCGGGGTGCCGATGAAGGACTGCCGTCCGCCCGCCTCGATCACGGTCTGCCGGATGGACAGTCCCTTCTCCTTCGACAGCGCCCGCCACTTCTCGGCGATCGCGACGGTGTCGCCGCGCCGGGTCCGCCCCTGGGTGATCCCGGACTCCGCCACCGGGTCGATCTCGGGAAGCGGCCCGTCGGGGTCGTACGACGACAGATCGACGCCCCAGACCTGTTCCAGGGCGAGGATCGCGTTCTGCGGGGAGACCTGCTGCCGCCGGATCTCGGTGGCCCTCTCCTGCGCCTCGGCGGCGGTGTCGCCGAGGACGACGGTGACGCCGGGCATGATCTTCAAGTCCCCCGGTTCACGGCCGTACTTGGCCAGCCGCCGTTTCACATCGGCGTAGAAGGAGCGTCCCGCCTCCAGCGTGCCGTGCCGGGTGAAGATGATGTCGGCCGTGGAGGCGGCGAACTCCCGCCCCTCGTCCGAGTCACCGGCCTGGATGACGACCGGGTGCCCCTGCGGCGAGCGCGGCACGGTGAACTCGCCCGCGATGTCGAAGTGTTCGCCGCGGTGCGCGAAGGGCCGAGGGACGCCGTCGGGGGTCCACGAGTCCCACAACTGCCTTGCCGTGGCGACGAATTCGGCGGCCCGCGTGTACCGGTCGGCCCGGTCCAGGAAGCCGCCCCGCCGGAAGTTCTCGCCGGTGAAGGCATCGGAGGACGTCACCACGTTCCAGGCCGCCCGGCCACCGCTGAGGTGGTCCAACGTGGCCAGCCTGCGGGCGAGTTCGTACGGCTCGTTGAAGGTCGCGTTGACGGTGGCGGCGAGCCCGAGGTGTTCGGTGACGCCGGCGAGCGCGTTCAGGACGGTGAGCGACTCGGGCCGCCCCACCACGTCCAAGTCGTGGATGCGGCCCTTGTGTTCACGCAGCCGCAGCCCCTCGGCGAGGAAGAAGAAGTCGAACAGCCCGCGCTCGGCGGTACGGGCGAGATGCTCGAACGACGAGAAGTCGATCTGCGACTTGGACCGCGGATCGGCCCATACGGTGGTGTTGTTGACGCCGGGGAAGTGCGCCGCCAGGTGGCAGTGCTTCTTGGGCGGCCTCCGGCCGCGGGGCCCACGAGGTCGTACGGTCATGACGTTCCCCCTGTCACGGCGTACTGGTTGGCGGGCCTGGCGAGGCCCAGGTGCTCCCTGAGCGTGCTGCCCGGGTAGAAGGTCCGGAACAGACCGCGGTGCTGCAGCAGCGCCACCGTGCCGTTGACGAGCCGCTCCAGGTCACGGCGCGGCTCGGTGGGCGTGAGGTGGAAGCCGTCGACGATGCCGTCGGTGTGCCAGGTGGCGATCAGCTCGGCGAGGTCCACCGGGCCGCCCCGGTACAGCGGGCCCTGCGCGGTCTGCCGGGGCCCGCCACCGCCGTGTCCCGGCTCGGCCGCATGCTCGCCGTCGCCGAGGTCGACGAGGAGGCTCGCGAGGACGCGCAGGGCGCGGGGGTCGCGCCCGAACTCCGCTGCGGCCGACCGCAGTTCGTCGCGTACGGCGGCCGCCTGGGCGGGACTCGCGGCCCGTACGAGCGCCACGTCGGCGTACCGGGCGGCGGTGCGCCGGGCGTGCCCCTCGGTGGCGTCGACCACGCGGACGGGGTGGCCCTGCGGCGGGCGCGGCACGATCGAGGGGCCCTTCACCGAGAAGCCGGCGCCGGTGAAGTCGACGTAGTGCAGCTTGTCCCGGTCGATGAAGCGGCCGGTGGCCACGTCCCGTATCTCGGCGTCGTCCTCCCAGCTGTCCCACAACCTGGCGGCGACGTCGGCGACTTCGCCGGCCTCCCGCCACAGTTCGTCGGCGGGTGCCGCGTGCCGGCGCCCGAAGAGACGGGCCTCGCCCTCGGTGGTCGACACGTCGATGCGCCAGCCGGCCCGCCCGCGGCTGACCCAGTCGAGGGTGGCGACGGCGGCCTGGACGTGGAAGGGCTCGGTGTGCGTGGTCGTGACGGTGGGCACCAGGCCGATACGGCCGGTGGCGGGCGCAACCCGGGAAAGGACGGCGAGCGCGTCGGGCCCTGGGCGGCCGAAGGTGTCTCCGAGCGTCACGAAGTCCAGCCCGCCGCGCTCGGCGAGCCGCGCCAGCTCGACGTGGGAGCCGGCGTCGTAGGCGGAGGGTTGGTCGACAGCAGCAGAGAGATGCAGCATCACAGCACCTTCGAGAGAAACGTCCGCGTGCGCTCCTGCCGCGGGTTGTCCAGTACGTCCGCCGGTGTGCCCTGCTCGACGATCCGTCCGCCGTCCATGAAGACAACGGTGTCGGCGACCTCGCGGGCGAAGCCGATCTCGTGCGTGACGACGATCATCGTGGTGCCCTGGTGGGCCAAATCCTTGATGACGTCGAGGACTTCACCGACCAGTTCGGGGTCGAGCGCGGAGGTCGGTTCGTCGAAGAGCAGCAGCTTCGGCTCCAGCGCGAGCGCCCGCGCGATGGCGACGCGCTGCTGCTGTCCGCCGGACAGCTGCCGGGGGTAGGCGTCGGTCTTGTCGGCGAGGCCCACCCGGTCGAGCAGCCGGCGCGCCGTCTCGACGGCCTCCTTGCGCGGCCGCTTCAGCGCGGACACGGGCGCCTCGATGACGTTCTCCACCACGGTGAGGTGCGGGAACAGGTTGAAGTTCTGGAAGACGAAGCCGATCCGTGTGCGCTGCTTGAGCACCTCGCGCTCGGGCAGTTCGTGCAGCTTGTCGCCGGAGCGCCGGTAGCCGACCAGCTCGCCGTCCACGCTGATCGCCCCGTGGTCCACCTTCTCCAGGTGGTTGATGGTGCGCAGCAGCGTCGACTTGCCGGAGCCGGAGGGGCCGAGGACGACGGTGACCTGGCCGGTGCGCACCTGCAGATCGATGCCCTTGAGGACCTCGAGCGAGCCGAAGCTCTTGTGGACGGACCTGATGTCGACCATGACGCTCATCGTGGGATTCCTTGCAGTAGGGGGTGTCATGCGGCCGTTCGGGAGGAGAGCTCGGCCAGGAACCGCAGCGCGGCCCGCGCGGTGGCGTCGTTCTGCCGGAACGCCGGCCCGCCGGTGCGCGGCCGGGTGAAGGCGCCGGGCGTACGTCCGTCGGTGTAGGGCCCGAGCGCGAACCGCCGGGGATGCGGCCGGCCGGCCCGGTCGAGGATCCGCCCGTCGCCGGGGTCCACGCGGAGCAGTCCGTCGGGCGTCTCGGCGGCCCCGTCGGCGTGCAGCTCGCGCAGCAGCGTGTCGCGGGCCCGCCCGACCGTCGGCTCGGGCAGCCGGGCCTCGACCAGCGCCCGCGCCTCGACGAAGGAGCCCGGCACGGTGGCAGTGGCCGCCCGGAACACCCCGTCCTCGGCGGTGACGGTCATGTCGGCGCCCAGGAACTTCAGGACCCCGGCACGCGACAGCGCGAGCATCTGCCGCAGTCGCGGTCCGGGCGGCCCGGAGGCCAGATAGCTGAAGAAGCCGTGCCACCACGGCCCGATGCCGCCGAGCCGCACCAGCTGACCGTAGACGGACAGCAGCCCGAGGAAGACCGCCAGGTCCGGGCTGTACTCGGGGTCATGACGCCTGCTCAGATCCCGTTCGACATACGTGCGCAGCCCGTCCTGGAACTCCTCGAACGACCCGTACCGCACCCCGTCCAGCGGACGGTCGAGCGCGGCCAGGTCCAGCCGGTCCGCGGGGTCGGGCACGGCGGCCGTCACCAGGGCCTGGATGTCCGCGCCGCTCCCGGCCGCGTACTTCTCCTCGAAGTCGGCCCAGGACATGAGGGTCCGCTCCGGATGCACGGTGAACAGCCGGTGGTAGTGCGCGAACCCCAACTCCTTCTCCACCAGCGGCCACACGTCCCGCCGGCTGTATCCGACAGCGGCTCCGCCGCGGGCGAAGCCGTCCGGCCGGGCGAGCAGTGCGTCCACCTCGGCCGGCCCGAAGAACCGCGGCAGCGGCGGCCGTTCACCGCTCCAGTCGTAGCCGATCTTCGAGTGGTACGGCACTCCGCGCCGCGAGCCGACGTACAGCACCGGCTCCTGCCCGGACGGCACATAGGTCTCGCCCTCGTACCGTCCGCCGCGCCCCTCGGTCAGCAGCACCATCAGATCCACGAAGGCGAGCCCGAACCCGCGCACAAGGACGGGTTCCCCGGCCTTCAGCGAGCTCAGGTCGCTGTCGGCCGTGAAGTCGGGAGGGAGGTGGACAAGACCGTGGGCGCGTGCGTACGAGGCCAACTCGCGCTGCTGGTCGTCGAGTTCGGCGTCGAGATGGCCGAGAGTCAGCACGACGAGGTCGGCGAGAAGCGGTCTGGGCCGTCCCTCCAGCCACACCTGCTGGCGGCCCTCGCGAGGGCCGTCGACCCGCAGGGCGCGCCGCGGATGGTGGTGGACGGCGACGGAAGGGGGGAGCGCCGCCACCGCCTGCTCGTGCACCCAGCGCAGATACGCCCCCTGCAACTGTCGGTCCGCGAAGACGCGGCCGTCGACGCCGGCCCACTCGTGCAGCGTCGGGCCCTGGCGCACCGGGCCCTCCATGGCCACCGTCTCGTCGGTGAACATGGTGACGTCCTCGGCGTGCGAGTTCATCCACAGCAGCGGGGACTGCGCGGCGCGCCAGATGCGTCCGGCGCCCGGCGGATGCGGGTCGACGAGATGGATGTCGAGGCCCGAACCGCCGTACAGCTCGGGCGCGTTGGCGGCGATCCGCTCGATCAGACCGGTCCCCCGCGGACCGGCCCCCACGATCACCAGGGAGTGCCTCATCGCGCGCGCTCCGAACCGCGCGCGTAGTGCTTCTCCACGTAGTACTGGCCGACGCCGAGCACCGAGGTGACGACGGTGTACCAGACGGTGGCCACCATCAGCAGCGGGATGACCTGGTAGGTGCGGTGGTAGACGAGCTGCACCGAGAAGAGCAGGTCGCTCACCGCGATGACGCTGACGATGGAGGTGCCCTTCAGGGTGCCGATCAGCATGTTCCCGGCGGGCGGCACGATGGAGCGCATGGCCTGCGGCAGTACGATCCGCCGCCAGCGCCGCCATCGGCTCAGCCCGAGCGCCTGCGCGGCCTCGATCTGCCCGCGGTCGACGGAGAGGATCCCGCCGCGCACGACCTCGGCGGCGTAGGCGGCCTCGTGCAGCGTCAGCCCGACGATGGCGACCTCGACCGGCCCGAGCAGATTGACGGTCTTCACCCCGAACAGCTCGGGATACAGGGCCCCGATGTTGAACCAGAGCAGCAGCTGCACCAGGATCGGAATCGACCGGAAGAGCCAGACGTACCCCCAACTCACCGCCCGCAGCACGGGGTTGGCGGACAGCCGGAACGCGGCGAGCAAGGTGCCCAGCGCGAACCCGAGCACCATCACCACGGCGGTCAGCCACAGCGTGAGCCACAGCCCGCGCAGCACCGAGTCCGAGGTGAAGTAGTCGGCGACGACGTCCCACTGGAACGCCTTGTTGCGCAGTACGGAGTTGACGGCGAGACCGAGCAGGGCGAGCACGAGGACGGCTGCGATCCACTGACCGAACCGCCGCTGCGGAACGATCCGCAGGGCATCGGCCTGCTCGGGTATGTCCGGTGCCGCCGGGACTTTGGCGAGAGTGTCGGAAGACATGCGAAGGCTCCGTGACGCGTAGGTCGAACACGGTGATGCCTTCACACAGGCGCGTTGTGGGGCGCGCTACGGCCGAGCCCCTCAGCAGGGCCGTCCATCGACTGTACGGGGCCGTTTCCCCTCACTGTCAAGGCTGTCCAGGATGTGAGCGGCACGTCTCAGGTCAGTTGACGCAGAACCGGATGCCTGTTCCACTTGGCCCATGCATCCACAGCAGTGGCTGGTCACGCGCTCCCACATCGACTTCGGTCGAGTGTGGTCCTGTTCCTGTTGAGCCGACCCACTGCGCGCCCGACCGGGCGCCTTTAGCGTTCTCTCCTTTCGCCTTCACACGCGCACCCCTCCCCTCGCGTTCTTTCACTCCTTTTCTGCTTCCAGGAGACCGCACACGATGCGCACGCCCACGCGTACCCGAAATGGCCTTCTCGCGTCTTTTGCCCTGATTTCTTCGGCCGCACTGTTCCTCACCGCATGCGGCTCGGGTTCGGACGGCTCGACCGACGCCGTGGGCGCGGCGGCCAAGTCCGACAAGGTCCCCACCACGGACGTCGTCTCCGCCGTCCACAAGGACGCGGCATCCGCCAAGTTGCTGCCGTCGGGCGTCAAGAGCCTGACGGTCGCCGTCGCCGTCGGCGGCACTCCGCCCGGCACGACCTACCTGGACGACGGCAAGACCCTGACCGGCCAGGACGTCGACTTCGCGAACGCCGTGGCCAAGGTGCTCGGTATCAGGCTCAAGACGGAACAGGCCGGCTTCGAGGCGATCCTGCCGGCCCTCGACAGCGGCAAGTACGACTTCGGCGCAAGCAACTTCGGCGTCACCGACGAACGCCGCAAGACGATCGACTTCGTCACCTACATCAACGACGGCCAGGGCTTCGCCACCCGCAAGGACAGCAAGCTGTCCAAGGTCACCGACCTCAAGCAGCTGTGCGGCCTGAACGTCGCCACGGGCGCGGGCACGACCTTCGAGGCCACGCTGGAGGAGAACAAGAAGGTCTGCACGGCGGCCGGCAAGAAGGCCTACAAGGTGCAGACGTACAACGAGTCGGGCGCCATCTGGTCCTCGCTCCAGCAGGGCCGCAGCGACGTCGTGATGTCCACGATCAACGGCCTGCGTTACGCGGTGGCCCACCAGGAGGGCGTGAAGTTCCTCAACGAGTTCCACCGCCTGGACGTCGGCTTCGCCTTCAAGAAGGGCACGAACCTGGCCCCCGCCTTCCAGTCGGCGGTGAACAAGCTGATAGCGGACGGGACTTACCAGAAGATCCTCAAGAAGTGGGGTACGACGGGCTCGGCGATCGAGAAGTCCCAGATCTCACCGCCGGAGCTGAAGAGCTAGGGGGTACGCCCCGCGCCCCTGGTTTTTCAGGGGCGCGGGCTGTGTCGATATGCGGCTCCGCCGCGTGGGCGCGAGCAACCACAAACAAGCCGCACCCGCTAACGCACCATCGCAGCCCGCTTCTTGGGTGCGGCCCGAACACCGATCACCCGGTCCATCAGCGCCCCCAGAACATCCCGCACCGACGACCGCTCCCGCGCGTCACACTCGACGACCGGCACATCGTCACGAAGCCCCAACGCCTCCCGAACTTCCTCGAGTTCGAAACGCTCAGCGCCTTCGAACCGGTTCACCGCGAGGACGAACGGTGCCCCCTGAGACTCGAAATAATCGACCGCCGGAAAACACTCCTCGATCCGCCGAGTGTCCGCGAGGACAACCGTCCCCAGCGCCCCCTCCACCAGGTCGTCCCACAGGAACGAGAACCGGTCCTGCCCGGGTGTCCCGAACAGATACAGCGCGATCGTCGGATCAAGAGTGATCCGCCCGAAATCCAACGCAACGGTGGTCGTGGTCTTCGACTCGACGCCGTCGAGCGAATCGACGCCGACCGAGACCTGCGTGATCGCAGCCTCCGTGTCCAGCGGTTCGATCTCCGAAATCGCCCCGATGAACGTGGTCTTGCCGACCCCGAGTCCCCCGCTCACCACGATCTTCACGGCAAGCGGCACGATCCTGTCAGAGCGCCCGGACATGATCCCTGATCCTTTCGAGCATCTGGAGCGGCAGCTCCTCGGGTTGCCGGCAAGCGAGCCGACCGGCGACGACGAGGTCGGACACGAGCACCTTCGCGACTCCGAGAGGGACACCGACCTGCGATGCCACCTCCGCAACCGTCGTCGGCTGCTCGCACACCGCGACGATGTGCCGCCGTTCGAACGTCAGCGTCTCGTCGGGCGGGCCGACGGCGACAACCAGCGTCTCCAGCCGCAGGTCCGCCTGGAGCGGCTCGGCCCGGCCGCCGGTGATGATGAACGGCCGGACGAACGTCTCGTCCTCAACTGGTTCTACGTCCACGGGGTGTTCGCCGTTCACCGGGGCAACGCCTGCCGCAGATCGGCGATGAGCGCCGGCGTGAGCAGATCACCCGCCCGCTCCGCGAGCACCGCCATCTCGTAACCGACCAGGCCCAGTTCACCGCTGCTGTCGGCGAGCACGCCGAGACAACTGCCGTCCCGGACAGCGGAGACGAGCAGGAAGCCGCGGCCCATCTCGATCATGATGAGTTTGACCCCGTCGAAGCCGTACCGCTTGGACGCACTGCGCGCCAGGCTGCTGAGCCCCGACACGATCGCGGCGAGATGATCGGCCTCGGTCCGCCCGAGCCCGTCGGACACGGCGATCAACAGCCCGTCGGAGGAGACGGCGACCGCGTCCCGTACGCCGTCGGTGTTCTTGACGAAGTTGGCGAGCAGCCAGTTGAAGGTCTGCGAGTCGTTGTGCGAGTCGACGGCGGTCACTGTGCATCACCCTCGCTCTTGTCCTTGCTGTTCCCCTTCCCCTTTCCCCTCTCCTTCTCCTTCTCCGCGCTGATCGCGCCCCGCATATGGGCACTGCGCAGGGTGGAGAGCATCCCGGAGATCTCCTCGGGGGTGCGGTCGGGCGTGGTCTCGGCGGGAGCAGGGCGCCCCGGCCGGTCGGTCTCACTCACGGCATCCGAAATGGCGCTGCGCTGCGGCCGTTTGACCAGCCCGTTGCGGGTACGGGCGGCGGAGGTGCCCTTCCCGCCGGCGCTCTTGCTGTCGCTCACCTTCGCGTCCCCCTTCGCCTCGGCCGCGACCGTGACGAGCTCCACGGCGGGCGCCGCCTTCTCCTCGCGGGGTGCGGGAAGCACCGGCGCCGCCTTGTCCTCGGCCTTGCCCTTCGAGTCCGCCGCCTTGCCCTGGGGAGCCTCCTTCAGCAGCGACACGGGGATCAGCACCCGCGCGACCACACCGGCCGCCGGCGCCTCCCCGAGCCGTACCTCGATGCCGCACTTGCGGGCGAGGGCGCCGACCACGAAGTGGCCGAGGAACCGGGCGGGTTCGGCCATGAAGCTGGCGGTCCCGGACAGCCGTACGTTCGCCTCCGCGATCGCCTGGGCGTCCATGCCTAGCCCGTGGTCGACGATCGCGACCAGGTATCCGGCGCTGGTACGCCGGCCCTCGATCTCCACGTCGGAGTCCGGCGGTGAGAAGCTCAGCGCGTTCTCGATCAACTCGGCGAGCAGATGGGCGACTTCGGCAACGACCGATCCGCTGATGTGCGCGGGATCGATGCGGCGCAGGGTGACCCGGGGGTACTCCTCGACCTCGGAGAGCGCGGCCCGCAGCACGTCGGTCACGGCCAGCGGGGTGGCCCAGGGCCGGGGACTGGACTCCCCGGCGAGCACGAGCAGGCTCTCGGCGTTGCGGCGCATACGGGTGGCCAGGTGGTCCAGCTCGAAGAGGTTGGCCAGGGTGGCCGGCTCGGCGTCCTCGTGCTCCAGCTTGTTGATGAAGCTGATCTGACGGCGTACCAGGTTCTGGTTGCGGCGGCCGAGACTGACCAGCGAGTCGGTGGCGTTGCGGCGCAGTACGGCCTGCTCGGTGGCGAGGTCGAAGGCGGCGCGCTGGACGCGGTCGAACGCCTCGGCGACGTCGCGGACTTCGGCCCCCGCCCGCGGAGGCAGGGCGAGGGCGGCGGGCGCTTCGGGCCTCTCACCGGAGGCGGCGTCCTGTACCGCGGCCACGGCTCGCGGCAGGCGCTCCCCGGCCATCTCCCGTGCCTGCTGGGCGAGTTCGGCGAGTGGCGTGGAGACGGACCGTACGCAGTCCAGTGCGAGTGTGCCGAGCGCGGCGACGGTGCCGAGGGCGAGCAGCAGGAACAGCAGCAGGTCGCGCTGGGCGGCGCTCTCCAGCCCGGCGGCGCGGTTCTCGACGTCGGCGCCGAGCGAGACCTGCACGTCCCGCAGCCCGTTGATGGTCGAGGTCGTCGAGTCCCACCAGGCCATCGGCGGAATGTCGTGCGAGCTCAGCCGGCCCGCTCCGCGCACCGCGACCCTCTCGTACGCCAGCATGCGCTCCGCGTCCGGCGTGGTCATCGCCGCGTCCAGTCGGCGCTCCTGAGCCGCGCCGGCGGTGCGCGGGAAGGCGGCGAGGGCGGCCAGGCGGGCGGCGCGGATCTGCATGAACCGGCTGTAGTCGTCGCCGCGGAACCTGCCTCCGGAGGCGCGCACCGAGCCGAGCACGATGGCGCGCTCCTCTCCGGTGAACTCCTTGGCGTTGCCGAGGACCTGGAGGGCCTGATAGGCGTCGCGCAGGGTGCCGTCGCGCACTTCGTCGAGGCCGAGGTCGAGCCGGTCGAGGACGGTGATCGTGGTGGTGAAGTAGTCGAAGGTGTCCCTCACCACGCCGGTGTGGTCGTCGGCGTGGCCGCGGATGCCGGCGAGTCCGCCGAGCCGCCCGAGCGACTCGCGCACGGAGTCGGCGGCGCCGTCCTCGCGGCCCTGAAGCGCCTTGTCGAGCTCGGCGCGCGCGGTGTCGGTGGCCCTGCGCTGGGCGGGCAGTTTGGCCTTGAACTGCTCGACGCCGCCGACGTATCCGGTGGTGAGCCCGCGCTCCTTCTGCAGCTCGTGGACGAGGCCCTGGAGCGTGACCTCCAGCCGTGCGTTGTCCTCGGTGGCGGATGCGTTGCGATAGGCCGAGATCTGCTCGGCGGCCGCCAGGCCGAGCAGCGCCAGCAGGACCGCGAGGGCGAGGACCAGGATCCTCAGCAGCCTGGTGCGGATGCTGGTGGTCGCTTTCGTTGTGTCGTCCACAGAAGTGCCTTATATGAGGGGCGAGTTGGGACAGAGGCAGAAATGGTTCCGCTCCCCGGCCAACGACCCTCACAGCACCCGGTCACCCGATCATGTTTTTGTTTTACGTCAAAGAAACAGGATCTCCGGGATGCGCCAGGTGGCGGTGGAACCCGGCGCATTCCGTATACGACATCGTCGGTACTGGGATCAGCAGTCGCAGCCGCAGTCGCAGCAGTCACAACCGTCGCAGCAATCACAGCAGTTGAAGCAATCACAGCAGTCACCGCAGTCGGCGTCCTTGCACAGGCCGTCCTTCCGCTCACGGCTCCACGGATCGTCGTACTCGCCGCAGCACAACTGGCACGTACAGGCCAGCCCCGCCCACACCGCACAACCCGCCAGCAGACCGCGGCGGTCGCGCCGAGGCGGCTCAGGAGGCAGCTGCGGCCCACCCGGACCGCCGGGCGGCGCATACGGCCCCGCCAGCGAAGGCGCCGCCCTGTGCGCACAGGACGCCGTACCGAAGGTCCGATCGACGGACGCGGGCAGTTCGTGCACGAGCAACCGGTGCGCCAGCCTGCCTTCCACGAACTCGACCTCGCGCAGAGCGAGCCGTATCCCGTGCAGGGCGTCGTCCGCGAGCCGCCGCGCCTCGGTGAGTGAGGTCCCGGTCGCGGTGAGCGGGTTCCACGCACCCGACGCGGCGTCAGTTTCCCGGTCCTCCACGGCATCCAGCAGATGTGCGAGCCGTCCGAAGAGGCGTCCGGCCTCGGCGAGCGGCTCGGCATTGCCCGGCCGCCCGGCCAGCACCGCGGTGTGCGCGAAGGCCGCGGCGGTGGCGGTCTCGGTCGGCTCGGTGACCGTCAGGACGGGCGTCCCGGGCCCGGCGAGCGCCTCGATGCCGACCTGCCGGTCCACGGCGTCGACGAGTACGGCGGTGTCGAACCCGACGTCGGATCCCGTACGGGCACCGGCGGCACCCCAACTCGCGGCCACCCGGCGCGCGGCGAGCGCCACCGGCCTGCGCGCCAGCAGCCCGTCCCCGTCGGCGACATGGTCGCGCACCTTGGCCGAGGCGAGCACCAGCGAGACGGCGGCCGCGAGCCGCGCCCCCTCGCCCTGCGCGACGGATGCCGTACGCATCCCGCGCAACGGACAAGGCCCCGCCGTACGCCGCCAACCAGTCGCCTTCTCGGCCTGAGCCTCCGTCAGAACCGATATGAGCAGCCCGTCATAGTTGGTCACGACCCGCGCGAACTGCCCGTGATCCTTGCGCAACGCGAGACACAGCCCGCACAAGTGCGCCATCCACTGGGACTTGAGATTTTCACCGAGCCGATGGCTGCAGGGCCTGACGATTCCGAACACGACGATCCCCCGTGACGCGTGTGACATCCGGTGCTGTTGTTATGGCGTTGAGCTGCCGCATCGTATCGACCACCCCGTTCACCCGTACGCACGGCCCGTCACCCATACGCCACCAACAATCATATTTCACTCCCAGTCAGCAGCTGTGTACGGCAAGACCCTTGGGAAACGCGGGCTCTCGACGGATTCGCTGTGCACCAGTACCGTCACAAACCCCCCGCGCGGCGTCTATCCACTTGGCGCGACGTCCGCATCATGGATGACCATAGGGATGCGGAAAGTAAAAGAGACCGCTGTGAGAGGAGGCGTCCATGGGATCGGTGCGCAAGGCAAGTGCTTGGCTTGGCCTCGTCGACGACAACGATGACGAGCGTTACTACGACGACGACTACTCCGAGGGGACCGAGCAGCCCGGGGATGCCTGGGTCACCGACCCGCGGGTCAAGGTGGCCTCGGACACCGCCGAGGAGAAGGGCCGCCGCATCGGCACGGTGACCCCGGACAGCTTCCGGGACGCCCGCGCCATCGGCGAGCTGTTCCGTGAGGGCGTGCCGGTCATCGTGAACCTGACGGCCATGGAGCCGGCCGACGCCAAGCGCGTCGTCGACTTCGCGGCGGGCCTGACCTTCGGTCTGCGCGGCACCATCGAGCGCGTCGCGAACCGCGTGTTCCTGCTGACCCCCTCCAACACGGAGATCGTCAGCGGGGACAGGGCGGAGCACCGTTCGGACGGTTTCTTCAACCAGAGCTGAGGCAGGGCCGCTCACCGGCCCTGCCCCATGCAGGGTTTACCGGAAGGCGTCGAGCCCGGTGAGCGCCTTGCCCAGCACCAGCTGGTGCATCTCGACGGTGCCTTCGTACGTCAGCACCGACTCGAGGTTGGTCGCGTGCCGCATGACGGGGTATTCGAGCGAGATCCCGTTGGCGCCGAGGATCGTCCGCGCCGTACGGCAGATCTCGATGGCCTCTCGTACGTTGTTGAGCTTGCCGAAGCTGACCTGCTCGGGACGCAGGCGGCCGGCATCCATCCGCCGCCCCAGGTGATGGGCGAGCAGGATCCCCTTGTGCAGTTCGACCGCCATGTCGGCGAGTTTGGCCTGGGTGAGCTGGAAGCCCCCGATGGGCCGCCCGAACTGCTCGCGCGTCTTGGCGTATTCGACGGCGGCCTCGAAACAGGACCGCGCGGCCCCCATCGCACCCCACACGATCCCGTAACGGGCGTGGGAGAGACAGCTGAGCGGCCCCTTCAGCCCGACGACCTCCGGCAGTACGGCATCGGCGGGCAACCGCACGTCGTCGAGAACGAGCTCGCTCGTCACACTCGCCCGCAGCGACCACTTGTGCTTGATCTCGGGCGCGGAGAACCCGGGACTGTCGGTCGGCACGACGAATCCCCGGATCCCGTCGTCGGTCTGGGCCCACACGACGGCGACGCCGGCCACCGACCCGTTGGTGATCCACATCTTCCGCCCGCCCAGAACCCAGTCGCCGCCGTCGCGCTTGGCGTACGTCCGCATCGAGGCGGGGTCGGACCCGTGATCCGGTTCGGTCAGCCCGAAGCACCCGATGACCTCGCCGGCGGCCATGCGCGGCAGCCACTGCTGCTTCTGCTCCTCGCTCCCGAACCGGTGGATGGCGTACATGGCGAGCGAGCCCTGCACGGACACGAGGGACCGGATCCCGGAGTCGGCGGCCTCGAGCTCCAGACAGGCGAGCCCGTACTGCACGGCACTCGCCCCCGCACACCCGTATCCGCTGAGCGACATACCCAGCGCCCCGATCCCACCGAGCTCACGGGCGAGCTCCCGGATGCCGGGCAGCTCCCCCTTCTCGTACCAGTCGGCGACGTGGGGCAGAACCCGGTCGGCCGCCCAGGCCCGCACGGTGTCCCGGATCGCGAGATCCTCCGGTTCCAGCAGGTCGTCGATGCCGAGGGGGTCGGCGGGGTCGAACGGGGGCAGCTTCGAGGACGCGGACATGGAACACCCTCCGGCACACATCAAAACTAGCAGTGCTAGTTACGACTTCGGGTCCGACGTTACGTGGCAGTGTCCCGCACGTCCAGTGCGCCACCCACCCGTGCGGGGAGGGTGAAGGTCAGGCCGAGACGCGGGAGTCCGCGACTTCCCGGGGTGCCGGCAGCTCCACCGGCGCCGCGGCCTCCCCGCAGTGCATGATCCGCGGCAACCGCAGCGCCATCACCGCCCCCAGCAGCAACAGCCCCGCGCTCACCAGCAGCGTCACATGCAGTCCGTGCACGAAGGAGTCCCGGGCCGCCCGACGCAGGGCCACACCGACGGGCCCGCCCAGCTGCGCGGCGACGTCATACGCCTCGCCCAGCGAGTGCGCCGCCGAGTCCGACGCCGATGCCGGAACCCCGGGCACCGACGCCAGCCCGGGCGCATACGCCGCGTTCATCACGGTGCCCAGCAGCGCGATCCCGATGCCCGCCCCCAGCTGGTACGAGGTCTCCCCGATCGCGGCCGCCCCGCCCGCCTGCTCCGGCGGCGCCTCGCTCAGCATCGACTCGTACGCCCCGAAGAGCGTCGTCTCCAGACCGAAGCCCAGCAGCATGAACCCGGACACCATCAGCCCGGCGTTGTCCGAGCCGCCCATCACGGTCAGCAGCACCACGGCCCCGGCCGTCAGACAGAACCCGAAGCACACCATCCGCCGCGGCCCGAAGCGCCGCAGCATCCGCGCCCCCGCCAGCCCCGCCGCCATCGCCGCGAACGTCAGCGGCAGCAGCCGTAGGCCCGTCTCCAGCGGCGACAGCTCCAGCACCAGCTGCAGATACTGCGCCGCGATCAGCTCCAGCCCCACCAGCGCGAGCATCGCCAGCACGATGCAGCCCACGGCCGTACTGAACGCCGGACGGGCGAACATCCCCAGGTCCACCAGCGGATGCGTACGGCGCCGCTGCCGTCGTACGAAAAGAAACAGCAGCAGCGCGCCCACGACCAGCGGCGCCACGGTGAACACACCGAGCTCGCCACCGCCCAGCTGCTTCACGCCCAGGACGACACCGAACAGCCCGGCGGCCGCCGTCAGGGCACCGACCACGTCCCAGGGGCCGTCGCCCGCGCCCCGCGACTCGGGCAGCAGCAGCCGGCCCACCGGCAGGCTGACCAGCATCAGCGGGATGTTGACGAGGAAGACCGAACCCCACCAGAAGTGCTCGAGCAGGAACCCGCCGAGCAGCGGCCCGACCGCCGCGCCGACCGCGGCCACCGCGCTCCAGACGCCGATCGCGAGCGCCCGCTCACGCCGGTCGGGAAAGACCTGGCGGAGGATCGAGAGCGTCGCGGGCATGATCATCGCGCCGCCGACGCCGAGCAGCGCCCGCGCGAGGATCAGGACCTGCGGGTCGTGGGCGAGGGCCGCGAGACCGGAGGCGACGCCGAAGAGGCCGTAGCCCAGAAGGAGGACGCGTCTGCGGCCGACCCGGTCGCCGAGCGTGCCGAAGAGGATCAGCAGCGAGGCGCAGACGAGGGGGTAGACGTCGACGATCCAGAGCAGCTCTATCGCGCCGGGTTTGAGGTCCTCGGTGACGGCGGGGACGGCCACATGCAGGACGGTCGCGTCGACCGCGACCAGCAGCAGGCTGACGCACAGGACGACGAGGACGACCCAGCGGTTGGCACCGGCCCCGGCCGCCCGACGGCGCAGCGCAGCGGCAGCCGTGGTCGTCCCGGACATGTACGTACCTCCCAGATGTTCCCTCGCGGTCGGCGGGCACACGGGGTGGGGACTCCCCGTGATCTCGGCCGGAGAGGAGCGGTGGTCTCCGGCCCGCGCAACGAAGGCGAGTGACACGTCAGCGTACGCGAGTTCGCGCCACGGTCACGTGGCGGACCTCTCAGACTTCGCACGGACTCGTGTGGCGTACGCCACTCCCCCTCCCCTTCTGCCACGCCCCGCCCGGCCGCCCGGTTCCGCCGACCGTCGATAATCGGGCCCGTGACCGATCTTGCGACCCGCCTCGAGCCGACCCGCGGCACGGCCCTGCGCCGCGCGGCCCCGGCCCTCCTCGGGTACGCGGCCGTGCGCGCCCTGGGCCTGCTCGTGCTGGCCCTGTGGAGCGCGGGCCGCGGCAAGAGCGCGTACACGCTGCTGACGGCCCGCTGGGACGCCCTGTGGTACACGAGGGTCGCCGAGCTGGGGTACGGCTACCAGGTGCGCCTGCCGAACGGCGACGTGCACTCGAATCTGGCCTTCTTCCCGCTGCTGCCCTGGCTGGAGCGGGGTCTCGCGGCGGTGACCCCGCTGTCGTACGCCGACGCGGGCTTCGTCGTCAGCCTGCTCGCCTCGCTCGCGGCGGCCTGGGGGATCTTCGCGGTCGCGGACCATGTGTACGGCCGTCGGGCCGGGGTGTGTGCCGTCCTGCTGTGGGCCGTGCTGCCCGTCGGGATCGTGCAGTCGATGGCGTACAGCGAGTCGCTGTTCACCGCGCTCGCGGCCTGGTCGCTGTACGCGGTCCTGACCGGCCGCTGGCTGACGGCGGGCACGCTGGCCGCACTGGCGGGTCTGACCCGTCCGGTCGGGCTCGCGGTCGTCGCGGCCGTGTGGACCGCCGGGATCGCCTCCCTCGTACGGGAGGGCGCATCACCCGTACGGCGCGTCCTGGCCATGGCCCTCGCCCCGCTCGGCGCCGCCGGCTACGTCCTGTGGGTCGGCCACCGCACCGGCAAGGGCCCGCTCGGCTATCTCGACGTCCAGGCGGGCTGGCGCAACGGCTTCGACGGCGGCGCCGCCTTCGCCCGCTTCGTCGCCGACAAATTCACGTCGGTCCCGGGCGCCCTCGCCGGCATCGGACTGATCGTCGGCGTCGGACTCGTGGTCTGGCTGTACGTCGTCTGCGTACGGCAGCGCCAGCCGCTCCCGCTGCTGGTGTACGCGGGTGTGGTCACCGCGCTCGCCCTGTGCGCGTCGAGCTACTTCGGCTCGAAACCGCGCCTGCTGCTGCCCGCCTTCCCGCTGCTGCTGCCCCTCGCCCTGGCCCTGGCCCGGCTGCGCACCTCCAGGTCGGCGCTGGTGCTGGGCGGCGTCGCGGTGGCGTCGGCCGTGTACGGAGCGTTCTGGCTGAACGGCTCCGGACCGCCGTGATCGACCCGCGGGACCGATGAGCACACGGAGAAATCCACCCCAGCATTCGGTGAACGAATTCAAAAGTCCCAAAAAACTGATTCGCGGAATGATCAAAGGAATTGAAGGGAGCGGCAGCCCGACATTGCGGATTCCTTGGAAATAAACCTCCTCCTGAGAGGAATCCCACATCACATCGTCATCACAAAGCAGCTGATTCGACGGAGAACTGAGCTCACTCGCTGTAACGTCGATTGGGTGCGTACCGAACGAAACCTCACCCGTCTGGACCGGGTGTTCGCCAGGCTGGACAGGGAGCCGGAACGACCGGCCCACATTGATGTGCCGAGGATGAGCAGGCACAGGGTCGCGTTGCTGACGGGGACCCTGGCCTTCTACCTGGCCATCGTGTGGGCCGTGGTGACCACCTCGTGGCTGGTCCGCTTCGACTGGCAGGTCATGTTCTTCCGGCCCTACCAGCAGTGGCAGGGCATCCACTGGTTCGTCGACTACTACGTGGTGCTCGGCCAGCGCGGCCCCACCGCGGTGATGGTCGCTGCCTGGCTCGGCTGGCGTTCCTGGCGGCAGCACACGCTGCGCCCGCTGCTGACGCTGGGCGTCTCACTGCTGCTGCTGAACATCACCGTCGGCGCCGCCAAGATCGGCATGGGCCGCCTCGGCCCGCACTACGCGACCACCATCGGCTCGAACGAGATGGGCCTGGGCGGCGATATATTCCCCAGCGGCCACACCGCCAACGCGGTCGTGACCTGGGGAATCCTGGCCTATCTGGCCTCCACTCCGCGGGCCCGCCGCTGGCTGTCCGCCCTCTCCGCGGTGACCGCGCTCGGCGTCGGCCTCGCCACCGTCTACCTCGGTACGCACTGGCTGAGCGACGTGCTCCTCGGCTGGGCCGCGGGCCTGCTGATCCTGCTCGCCCTCCCGTGGTGCGAGCCGTTCATCGCGAGCGCCGAGGTCTGGCTCTTCGACCTGCGCGACCGCTGGCGTGCCCGCAAGGGCGCCACGGCACCGGCGACGCCCGTCGGCTCCCCCGTCCTGCTCAAGCCGCGGGCCACGGCGCAGGACGAGGCCGCCGCGCGCGAGACGGTCGGCTCCGCGGCCCGCTCCGCCCGGGCGCCGGTCTACCTCGCCCCGGGCCCGCACACGGCCCGCTCGGAGCGCACACCGGTGACCCCGGTCGGCAGCCGCAGACCGCCGCACTCGGACCGTGTCCCGCGCGGCGCGGGGGCCTCGACGGCCCGCCCCCTCACGGGCGGCTGACGGCCACAGAGACAGCGGGGTCGGTACGCACAACCACTCCCGCACGACGAAGGCCCCGGTTCCAGGACAGGAACCGGGGCCTTCGTCCCGTGTCAGCCCTTCCAGGCCCGCACCACCCGGCCGTCCTTCACCTCGAAGTTCAGCCGGCCCGTGCGGTACTCCATCGTGATGATCGCCCCCGGTGGCAGCGAGCGCACCGTGGACCATCCGCGCTCACGCGCGCGCCGCTCGGCGCCGGCCGCATCGAGGCCGACATACGTGTCCGGACTGTCCTGGGGCTCCGCCTGCGGAGTGGGAATCGGTGGCATGCCGCCACGCTAGGCCCTGCCCGGCGGCCAGGGAAGCCGGGCTTGCCCCAAGGGCCTCGTATCCCTCTCCGGTCACGCTTCTGTCACAGGATCACGACACACGTTTCCGCTGCGGGGACATCAACTGCTGCGCAGTGGGGCGTCACACGTACGAGCGGTTCCGTACGCCTTCCGCAGGCAATCGAACGTAATTCCCGCGTGTCGCGAGGGCTCTTGGAAAAGCCCGTCGGAAAGTGCCGTGAGAACTGCCCGCGGGCACCCCCCGGAGTTCTTTCCCGGTCGATTCGGGGCGGACCCTCGGGAGCTGACACAGCGTAGGAAATGCACGGTTCCAGCACAGAACCCCCGCACGCCCCCTGTCGGAGCGCGCGGCAGCGCGAGCATCATGGCGTGAGCTCGCGGGCACGCGTGGCGCGGGCTTCGGCGGGCCCGGGCGCGACGAGCGAAGGGGCGAGCGAGCGATGGGGACCCAGACCGCGCAGGCGGCGGCGCAACCCGTGCGGACCAAGGAGCACGGCCGACTGATCGTCGACTGGCTGACCACCACCGACCACAAGAAGATCGGGCATCTGTACCTGATCACCTCGTTCGCCTTCTTCCTGGTCGGCGGGGTGATGGCGCTGCTGATGCGCGCCGAACTCGCCCGGCCGGGGCTGCAGATCATGGACAACAACCAGTTCAACCAGCTGTTCACGATGCACGGCACGATCATGCTGCTGCTGTTCGCGACCCCCATGTTCGCGGGCTTCGCCAACGAGCTGATGCCCCTGCAGATCGGCTCCCCCGACGTCGCGTTCCCGCGTCTGAACATGCTGTCGTACTGGTTCTTCCTGTTCGGCGGGCTGATCGTGCTCGGCTCGCTGATCGTGCCCGGCGGTCCCGCCGCCTTCGGCTGGTTCGCCTACGCGCCGCTCAACAGCGCGGTGCGCTCGCCCGGTGTCGGACCCGACCTGTGGATCATGGGGCTGGCGCTGGCCGGCTTCGGCACGATCCTCGGCGCGGTCAACTTCATCACCACCATCATCGGGATGCGCTGCCCCGGCATGACGATGTTCCGGATGCCGATCTTCGTGTGGAACACGCTCTTCACGTCGATCCTGATCCTGATGGCGTTCCCGGTGCTCGCGGCGGCGCTGCTGTGTCTGGAGGCGGACCGGCGCTTCGGCGCGCAGGTCTTCGACGCGGCCAACGGCGGGGCGCTGCTGTGGCAGCACCTGTTCTGGTTCTTCGGCCATCCCGAGGTGTACATCATCGCGCTGCCGTTCTTCGGCATCATCACGGAGATCCTCCCGGTCTTCAGCCGCAAGCCGCTCTTCGGCTGTCTGACGCTGATCGGCGCGACGATGGCGATCACCGGCCTGTCGGTGGTGGTGTGGGCGCACCACATGTTCGTCACCGGCGCGGTGCTGCTGCCGTTCTTCTCCTTCATGACCTTCCTCATCGCCGTGCCCACCGGCGTGAAGTTCTTCAACTGGATCGGCACCATGATCAAGGGCTCGCTGTCCTTCGAGACGCCGATGCTGTGGGCGTGCGGCTTCCTGGTGACGTTCCTGTTCGGCGGTCTGACCGGGGTGATCCTCGCGTCGCCGCCAATGGACTTCCACGTCTCGGACACCTATTTCGTGGTGGCGCACTTCCACTACGTCGTGTTCGGCACGGTCGTGTTCGCGATCTTCGGCGGCTTCTACTTCTGGTGGCCGAAGTTCACCGGGAAGATGCTCGACGAGCGGCTGGGGAAGATCCAGTTCTGGACGCTGTTCGTCGGCTTCCACACCACGTTCCTGGTGCAGCACTGGCTGGGCGCGGAGGGCATGCCGCGCCGGTACGCCGACTACCTGGCCGCGGACGGCTTCACCGCGCTCAACACGGTGTCGACGATCGGCGCGTTCCTGCTCGGCATGTCGACGCTGCCGTTCCTCTACAACGTCTGGAAGACCGCGAAGTACGGCGAGAAGGTCGAGGTCGACGACCCCTGGGGCTACGGCCGCTCCCTGGAGTGGGCGACCTCCTGTCCGCCGCCGCGGCACAACTTCAGGACGCTGCCGAAGATCCGCTCCGAGTCCCCGGCGTTCGATCTGCACCATCCCGAGTTCGCGGCGATTCCTGAGGAGCCGCACGGAGCAGCGCCCGAGACAGCCGGTCCCGAGCGGTCCTGATCGCCTCCGTGAGCTCGGCGGGCTCCAGCACCTCGAACTCGAAGCCCATCAGCATCACGTGAATCACCATCACATCCAGGCTCGCGGCTCCCGTGCGCAGGATGCAGCTGCCCGGGCCCTCCGCCTCCAGCTGCCCTGCAGAGGGCGAGATGCGCTCGGCGGCCTCCTCCAGGGGCACGAGCAGGCGGACGACGGCGTGCGAGGCGTACGCGCGCGTGGAGACGCCCTTCGAGACGTACGCGGCGAGGTCCTCGGCGGGCGGGGTGCGCGGCGCGAAGCGCGGGCCGTGCGGCGGCTTGGGGGTGATGCGGTCGACGCGGAACGTCCGCCAGTCGTCGCGGTCGAGGTCCCAGGCGACCAGGTACCAGCGGCGCTCGGTGCACACCAGGCGGTGCGGTTCGACGGTACGGCGGGTGGGGGCGCCGTCATGGCTGCGGTACTCGAAGCGCAGGCGCTCGGCGTCCCGGCAGAGGTTGGCCAGCTCGGTCAGGACGGCCGGGTCGACCGCGGAGGGCCGGGGGCCGCGCAGCATCGGCACGGTGAAGGCGCTCAGGGCGCCCACCCGGCGGCGCAGCCGGTTCGGCAGCACCTGCTCCAGCTTGGCCAGGGCCCGCACGGAGGTCTCGCCGATGCCCTCGATGCCCTGCCCGGCGGCCGTGCGCAGGCCGACGGCCACGGCGACCGCCTCGTCGTCGTCCAGCAGCAGCGGCGGCAGCTCGGCGCCCGCGCCCAGCTGGTAGCCGCCGCCGGTGCCGGGACTGGCGTTGACGGGGTAGCCCAGCTCGCGCAGCCGGTCGACGTCCCGGCGGACGGTGCGCGGAGTGACGCCGAGGCGTTCGGCGAGGTCGGCGCCGGACCATTCGCGGTGCGCCTGGAGGAGCGAGAGCAGACGCAGGAGTCGTGCCGAGGTCTCCAACATGGATCCGAGTCTGCCAGTCATTGCGGACAGTGGCTGTCCGCAAGGCTTCCTACCTTGGTCTCATGGCAGACAACAGCGTGCACAGCTTCCGGATCGACATCCCGCAGGCGCAGCTCGACGACCTGCACACCCGCCTCGACCTGACCCGCTGGCCGGACGAACTCCCGGGCGCGGGCTGGGAGTACGGCGCCTCGCTGCCGTACCTCCGCGATCTCGCGGCGTACTGGCGCGGCGCCTACGACTGGCGCAAGCACGAGGCCGCCCTCAACGAGATCCCCCAGTACGTCACGGAGATCGACGGCGCCCGAGTGCACTTCCTGCACGTCGGCTCCTCGAAGCCGGACGCGTTGCCGTTGATCCTGACGCACGGCTGGCCGGGCTCGGTCGTGGAGTTCCTCGGCCTGATCGGCCCGCTGAGCGAGGACTTCCACCTCGTGATCCCGTCCATCCCGGGCTTCGGCTTCTCCGGGCCGACGCGCGAGAAGGGCTGGAACGTCTCGCGCACGGCACGTGCGTGGGCCGAGCTGATGCGCAGGCTCGGTTATGAGCGCTACGGCGCCCAGGGCGGCGACATGGGCGCGCTGATCTCCCCCGCGCTCGCCCGGATCGCCCCCGAGTGCGTGGTCGGCGTCCATGTGAACGCCGCGTCGGTGGGCTTCATCCCGCTGGGCCCGGTCGACGAGAAGGCCCGGGAGGGGCTCGACGACCGCGAGCGGCAGAGCCTCGCCAAGATCGCCGAGTTCACCACCGACGGCTTCGGCTACAACGTCCTGCAGTCGACCCGCCCGCAGACCCTCTCCTACGCCCTGACCGACTCGCCCGTCGGCCAGCTCGCCTGGATCATGGAGAAGTTCCAGGCGTGGACGCACGGTTCGGCCGAGCTGCCCGAGGACGCGATCGACCGCGACACACTCCTGACGAACGTGATGCTGTACTGGCTGACCGGCACGGCGGGCTCGGCGGCCCGGATGTACTACGAGAACAGCCATGTCACGGACTGGTTCCCGACGGCGCCCTCCGGTGTGCCGACCGCGGTGGCGAACTTCGCCGAGGACGTCGCGATCCGCCGCTGGGCCGAGCAGACCAACACCGTCGTCCGCTGGACGGAGTTCGACCGCGGCGGCCACTTCGCCGCCCTGGAGGTCCCCGACCTGCTGACGGCCGACGTCAGGGAATTCTTCCGGTCACCGCGGTGACCGACACGGACAGGTCGTTGTCCCGCGTGTAGTACGGCCCGGCCTCCACCGGGCCGAACGATGCGTCCACGCGCACCCGTGGATAGGTGAACACCGGCTTCTTGTCGGCCACGTCGTCGAGCAGCCGCGCGATCCGCACCGCCGGCCCGGCCTCCCCCGCGGGCCGCAGCCACAGGTCCCACACGCCCGGCTCCAGGGCTCCGTAGACCACCTTGAAGCGGAACTCGGTGCGGTCGGCGAGGACTTCGGTGCGGCGCTCGGGGACGGGCGCATGCCGGCCGCGGAGCTCGGCGTACGCCTGCGGGCCGAGCCCGGTTCCGTACACGCGGCCCTGGACGGTCAACACGCCCTGCTTGATGCGCAGTTCGCCCGCCTCGGCGTGCGGGGCGCGCAGCCAGCTGCGGACGGTGAGGTTGCCCTGCCGGGTCGCGTACGGGATGCGGACGGCGACGTGGCCGCGGGAGCCGCTGGGCGTGCGGGCGGCGAGCGAGCGCAGGTCGGTGACGCCGGGCACGAGGCGGCGCGGCTCACCGGCGTCCACGCGCGCGTAGGCGTCCCAACGGCCCTCGGGGAGGGCGACGATGCTGGGCAGCGCGGCGCGCAGCCGGCCGTCGGCGGCCGGGGTGAGCGGCAGATACACCTCCTCGTGGCCGTCGCGGCGGCGCAGCACGAGCAGGGCCGTGGCCGTCTCCCCGACCGCGAGGACGTCGAACGTCAGGCCGCCCGCGGAGTCGGCGATGCAGTCGGCGCGCAGCGGTGTGGACTGCGGAGCCAACGTCGTCATGCGGTACGGATCCCCCCTCGGGTCTGTGCTGTTCGGTTAGACCGGCGACCTGGCCCTATGGTTGCGTTCCGTGCCCGAGGATCTACGGCTCGTAGGCCAGCTGCGGTACGTCGAAGCAGGTGCTGTTCATGTCGCCCTGGGAGACCCAGCCCTTGCCGTCCTGCCAACGGGCCACCGACAGACAGGTCTTGCGGGTCTTCGGCGGCTCGGCCAGCCGCTCGAACACGACGGGGACGAGGAGGCCGTCGGCGGTGTAGTTCTCACTGCGGTTCATGAAGGCGTCGACGCACGCGCGCGTGATGCCCGTGTTCGCACAGGACTTGGCGGCGTCCGTGAACCACATCGCCGCCGCCCAGCCCTCCAACTGCCACTGGGAATGCGTCTTCAGGCCCTTGGTGGCGTCCCGGAACTCCCGGACGGCCGCGTTGCCCGTGTCCTCGTAGTTGCGGCTGGAGCCGGTCGCCCAGAGGGCGTTGCGGCAGCGCGGGGAGTCCTTGTAGTCGTCGGCGACGGTGGACGTCCAGTTCTGGACGTTCGTCACCTTGGCGATGACCTTCGCGCCGACCTCGTCCATCGCCTTGCACAGCTGGGCGTTGCCGTGCGTGTCGATCGCGTCGAAGACCAGGTCGACGCCCTGCTCCTTCAAGTCGGCCGCCGCGGCACGGAAGTTGGGCAGCGCGAAGTCGACCTGCTCGGTGACCACCTTGTAGCCCTCGGCCTCCAGACCCCGCTGGACCAGCCGCGCGTAGGCGGCTGAGGACGACTGGTTGTAGGACACCACGGCTGCCGTACGGGCGCCCTTCTCGCGCTTGAAGTAGCGGTAGACCTCCGTGCCGCCGTACAGCTTGCCGTCCCAGCCGGGGGTGCCGTTCCTGGGCGCGAGGCTGCCGTACATGCCGTACAGGTGCGGCCAGGTGTCGTAGGCGGCGCCGATGGGCTGGCCGCCGATGTCGGGCACGCGCGCGTGGGAGACGCGGGAGGCGCCCGCGTAGTCCAGGGCGGTCGTCGCGACCAGGGCGACCACCTTGTCCTCTTCGAGCAGCCGGTGCACGCACGTGTTGTTGCCGACGCCGCTGCCGCCGTCGTCGCACTCGCGCACCTCGACCCGGTGGCCGTCGATGCCCCCGCGCGCGTTGAGGCGGTCGAAGTACGCCTTGGCGCCGTCGCGCGGGCCGGTGAAGGTGTCGCCGCCGACCGGGCTGGTGGCGCTGGTGACGATGCCGACGCGCAGGGGTGTGCTGTCTTTCTGCGTGGGCGCGCGCGTGTCGTGCTCGAAGTCGCTCTCCGGCAGGCGGCTGCCGCAGGCCGTGCCCACCAGGAGCAGCAGAGCCGCGGCAGCCGCGTGCTCAGCAGCCCGGGGCCGGCGAACCGGACGCATCGCCGCTCAGCTGGACCAGCGCGCACAGGGTGTTGACGGACACCTTCCAGGTGCCGTCCTGCTCGACCGAGGTCCCGGAGGCCTTCGGCAGGGCGGTGGCGCCGTTCAGGGTCAGCGCGTACGTCACGGTCGCCTCGTTCGCCTTGGTGAACTCGATCGTCTGGACCTTCGCCTGCACCTGCCCGCCGCGCTTGTCACCGCTGAAGGCCTTCAGGACCGGCGCCATCTGCTCGCCGTTCTCGAGGACCTTCTGCTTCTCCGCCAGGGAGGTCTTGGGGTCGAAGAACTTCTGCCAGTTCTTCGAGATCTCCTGCTTGGCCGCCGCCGGGTCCGCGGGCGCGGTGGCCGGCGGCGCGCTCGTCGTCTTCTCCACGGACGGAGTGGGCGGTGTGCTCTCGCTCCCACCACCGCTGTCGTCACTGCAGGCCGCAAGGACCGGGGCGAAGATGAGAACAAGGGCGGCCGCCAGCGCCGTGCCCCGTCCCGCCGCCCTTGGGCCGCGCCCCCTCGTTGCTTTCCCCCGCCTGAGGTCGCTCCCGAGAACCATCTGGCTCACCACCGGGTGTCGGTCCGGGCAAGGTGCGCCCGGTGCTTTCAGGGTCAGCTTCCAGAAGGCATAGTGCAAGCCATTGGCTGACATGGACAGACACACGACGTGTGTGAACGGACGAGGAGCAGGCGATGCGGACAGCCCGACTGCGGACCGTGCACCCCGTCCTGTGGGCCGGCTGGGCCGCGCTCGCCGCGGGCGCGGTGCTGTGCGTCATCGGCTGGTACGGCATCTCCGGCGAGCGCTACGCCGAGCGTCAGCTGCCCTACCTCGCCTCCTGCACGGTCCCCGGCGCCGCCCTGATCGTCGCCGGTTCGGTCCTGCTCACCCACGGCCGGGGCGTGGTCGCCGCCGCGCGCGTGGAGGAGCTCTACGGCCTGCTCGTCGCCGCCGAGACCGCGGACGGCGTGGACTCGGCGCAGGCGGCCGCCCTGCCCCTCGCGGTCAGCGGGGACCTGCTGATGGTGCCGGGCGGCACGCTGTGGCACCGCGCGGACTGCCCGCTGGTCGCGGGCAAGGTGGAGGCGGTCCCGGTGGACGCCAAGCTCCTGACCAGCGGCGAGCTGGGCCCCTGCCCCATCTGCGAGCCGTCCGAAGAATCCGACTGATGTCCTCCCTGACGTACGACCTCACGCTCGCCGGCCTCTCCGTGGGCAGCGCGGCCGCGCTCACCGGAATCGGCCTGGTCGTGACGTACCGCGCGACCGGCGTGCTCAACTTCGCGCACGGCGCGATCGCGATGGTGTGCGCGTATGTGCTGCGGCAGTGCGTGGTCGAGTGGGGCTGGCCGCTGTGGCTGGCTGCGACGGTGACGCTCGTCTTTCTCGCGCCGGCGCTCGGGGTGGCGCTGGAACGGTTCGTCTTCCGGCCGCTCGCCGTCCTGGGCGGCGATCCGGCGCAGACGCTCGTCGCGTCCATCGGGGTCTTCGTACTGCTGGTCGGCGGGGCGGCGCTGGTGTGGGGCCAGGGAGCCCGGGACGACGCGCCGGAGCTGGTGTCGGAGGACCCCTGGGGGCAGCTGGCGGTCGTCCTGGTGCTGGCCGTCGGAGTCGGCTCGGTGATCCGCTGGACGCGCTTCGGGCGGGAGCTGCGGGCCGTGGTCGACGACCGGCGGCTCGCGGTGCTCGGCGGGATCGACGCGGACCGGGTGGCCGCGGCCGGCTGGGCCTTCGGGGCGTTCACGGCGGGTCTGACGGGCGCGCTGCTGGCGCCGTACGTGCGCCTGGACCCGTACGGCCTGCCGCTGCTGGTCATGGAGGTCGTGGCGGTCGCGGTGGCGGCACGGATGCGGAACCTGCCGGTTGCGGTGCTGGTCGCGCTGGGCATCGGGGTCGCGCAGAGCCAGCTGACGCGGCTGCATCCGTCGGGCTGGGGCGAACCCCTGCTGCAGGCGGTGGGCGCGAACCTGTTCGTGGTGGCGCTGCTGGTGGCGGCCCTGGTGCTCCCCCGCATCGGCACGCGCGACGGCCTGCCCCGCACGGCCACCGCGCGCGTGCCGACACCGCCGGGCGCATGGATCGTGGCGGTGGTCCTGTTCCTGCTGCCCCTCGGCTTCGCGGGCTCGGACCTGCACACGTCGGTCCAGGTGCCGGCGCTGGGCGTGGTCCTGCTCTCCCTGGTGGTGGTCACCGGCCGCGGCGGCCAGATCTCCCTCGGCCAGGCGGCGTACGCGGGCCTGGGCGCCCTGTTCACGGCTCTGCTCGCGGCCGGCCGCTTCCCGGGCCTGCCCCGCCTCCCGGAACTGGCCGCGCTGGCGCTGGCGGTGGTCCTGGTGGCCCCCCTGGGCCTCCTGACCGGCTGGCCGGCGATCAGCCGCCAGGGCCTCGCGCTCGCCCTGGCGACCTTCGCGGTGGGCGTCGGGGTGAGCCGCTTCGTCTTCGCCCAGCCGTACGCGACATCCGGCCTCGCCCTGGACCGCCCGGCGGGCTTCGACGGCGACCGCGCGTACTACGTCCTCGAACTCGCCCTGCTGGCAGGCGCCTTGGTCGCCACGCGTGCCCTGCGCAGAGGCCGTACGGGCCGCGCCCTCGCGGCCATGCGGGACCACGAGTCGGGCGCCTCGGCGGCAGGCGTCCAGGTCCCCTCCCTGAAACTCCTGGCCTTCGTCTCGGGCGCCGCCCTGGCCGCACTCGGCGGCGGCATGCTCGGCATGGGCCTGCGCGCCTTCGACCCCGGCGCCTACGACCCCGTACGCGGCCTGCTCTGGTTCGCCGCGGTGGTGGTACTGGGCGCCGACAGCACCCTGGGCGCCCTGCTCGCGGCCGCGCTCCTGGTGGGCCTCGACTCGGGCGCGCGGGGCGGGGTGGCGGCGGCACTGATCGGGGTGTTGGCGGTGCTGGTGGGGCGCTTCCCCGGGGGCCCGTACGAGGCGCTGCGGACGGCGGCGGGACGCCTGCGGCTGCGACGGAGGGCGAGCCTGACGACGGTGGGCGAACGGGCGCGGGCGCACCTACGGCCGACGGAGCAACGGGCCGCGCTGCGGCCGGCGTTGGCGGGGGTGACGGCGACGGCCGGCCGCGAGCCGAACGCGAGGACGGCATCCCAAGAGCCACGACCCGCACTCGCCGCCGCCGAGCCACGACCCGCACCCGGCCACGAAGGTGACGCGGGGGGTGCGGGTGGGAACACAGACCCGGCCGAAGGCCCGGTGCCCACCCTCAAGGCCCACGCCCTACAGGCCCGTTATGGCAACTTCACCGCCCTGGACGACGTCGACCTCACCATCCGCCCCGGCCAGGTCACCGCCATCGTCGGCCCCAACGGCGCCGGAAAGAGCACCCTGTTCCACTGCCTGGCAGGCACGCTCAGCCCCAGCCACGGACAGGTCCGCTTCGGCAACCGCGACATCACGCGCCGGCCCGCACACGCCCGCACCCGCCTCGGCATCGCCCGCACCTTCCAACAACTCGCCGTCTTCCCGTCATTGACCGTTGCCGAAAACGTCCGCGTGGGCGCCGAACAGGGCCGCGTACACGACCCGGCAGCCGTGGAACGCACTCTCCGCCTCCTCGCCCTCGACGGCCCGGTACGCACACTTCCCGCCGCCGGTCTCCCCACCGGCACACTGCGCCGCGTAGAACTGGCCAGAGCCCTCGCAGGCAACCCCCGCGTGCTGCTCCTCGACGAACCCGCGGCCGGCCTGGACAGCGCCGAGGTCGCGGCCATGGCCCGCATCCTGAAGGCACTGGCCGCCGACGGCACCGCCCTGCTCGTCGTGGAACACGATCTCGACCTGGTCGCCGACCTCGCCGACGTCGTGCATGTCATGACCGCGGGCCGCATCATCGCTTCCGGCCCACCGGACCACGTACTGGACGAGGTCGGCACATGAGCGGCGTCTCCCTGCGCCACGCGCGCGTGCGCTACGGCCCCCTGGAGGCCCTGCACGGCGTCACCCTCGCCGCCCCCGGCCCCGGCCTCACCGTCCTGCTGGGCCGCAACGGCTCCGGTCGTACGACCGCCCTGCGCGCGCTGGCCGGAACCGTACCGCTGTCCGGGGGCGCCGTGGTGTGGGACGGCACCGACGTGAGCCGGATGCCGGCGCACGAGCGGGCCCGTCGCGGACTGTGCCTGGTCCCCGAGCGGCAGGCCGTCTTCGGCTCCCTGACCGTGCACGAGAACCTCGAACTGGCCGCAAGGGACTACGACTTCGCCCTCGACGCCTACTCGCAGCTGCGGCCTCTGCTGCAGCGACGTGCCGGCACCCTCTCCGGCGGCGAGCAGCGCATGCTCGCCCTGTCCCGCGCCCTGCTGGCACGCGCGCGCGTGGTGCTCGTCGACGAACCCGCGCAGGGCATGTCGCCCACGGTGGCGGCCCGCACGTACGAGCTGCTGGCCGCGTCGGACGCGTGCGTGGTCGTCGCAGAGCAGCGGCTGCCGCCCGGGCTGCAGGGCCGGGCGACGGTCCTGGTGTACGAACTGCGGCGCGGCGCCGTCGAGTTCAGCGGAGAGGCGGGCGAGTGGGAGCGACGTGCAGGGGCGGGCCGAACAGCGCGGGGGCCCGGTGGGGCTCATCGGCGCGGGTCGAGCCCTTCGGGATGACCAGCAGTGTGCCGACGTTCAGCCGGTCCGGACGTCGGCCGACCATGTCCTTGTTGGCCTTGTAGAGCGCTCGCCAGCCGCCCTTGACGCCGTACCTGGCGGCGATCGCCACGAGCGAGTCGCCGGGCCGCACCGTGTGCATGCGCCCTCGGAGGTGGTACCGCTCGGCGCACACCGGCCAGGCCTGCCAGCCCTGCGCGGCCAGCACCTCCTTGGCGACGGCGATCTGCTCCTCGCGGGTGGCGAGATCCGGGCGCGTGGCGTACTTCAGCCCGCCGTATGCCTTCCAGGTGGGCAGACCGAACTGCAGGCCTCCGTAGAAGCCGTTCCCGGTGTTGGCGTCCCAGCGCCCGCCGCTCTCGCACTCCGCCATGCAGCCCCAGGGCCAGTCGTCCTTGGCGCAGTCGTAGGAGATGCTCACGGGAAGCGCTCCCGGCATCGGCGGTGGCGGTGCCGCGTGGGCGGCGACGGGGGCCAGGGCGCCGAGCAGGGCGGCGGCGACGGTGAGGGCCAGGGCGAGGGAAGTGCGGTGCGTGCGGATCATCGGCCCACGCTAAGCAGTGCGTGGCGTGCGGCCGCCCCGGCGCGTCCGGTGCGCCGAGGGGCCCCACCCGGTCGGACGACCGGACGGGGCCCCGTGCCCGGGTCAGGGGGGAGCGACTCAGAGTTCGAGCTGCTGCCCGGGCACGATCAGGTCGGGATCACCGCCGATGACGGCCTTGTTGACGGCATAGATGTGCTGCCAGGTGGTCCCGTGCCGGGCGGCGATCCTGCTCAGGGTGTCGCCCTCGCGGACGGTGTAGTCGCCGCGGGACGCGCCGCGAGTCGTGTGGCCCGCGTCGCGTGCCGGCGCCTTCGACGGCTTCGACGGGGCTGCCTTGGTGGACTCCGAGGACTTGGTCGTCGTGGAACCGGAGGAGGCGGCGGGTGCGCTGCCGTACGCTCCGGCCCGTGCCGAACAGACCGGCCAGGCGCCCCATCCCTGGGCGCGCTGGACCTTGGTGGCGACAGCGATCTGCTGCCCCTTGGAGGCCTTGTCGGCGGTCGACGCGTAGGCCGTGCCGCCGTACGCGCGCCAGGTGCCGGCGGAGAACTGCAGTCCGCCGTAGTAGCCGTTGCCGGTGTTGATGTGCCAGTTGCCGCCGCTCTCGCACTGGGCGATGCGGTCCCACACGCCGCCGTCCGCCGCCGCTGCGTTGCCGGTCGCGGCCAGCAGTCCGAGGGGCGCGAGCAGTGCCGCCCCGGCGAGGACCGCCGTCGTACGAGCCTGCGTCTTACGAACGTTGTCGCGGTTGGTATCGGCACACTCGGACATGAAATTCCCTCTCGAAGCACTCGGGGTCCCCCAAGGCGGGGCGCACTCACTGCACATGGGCAGTTCGTCGCGCTCCGCCCCGTCCGCCGGAGGGTGGTGCGGTGAGCTGGCTTGGTGCGGCCGGCGGACGTTCCCGAGCGGTGCTCGTTGCACACGGCCGAGGAATGTAGGGAGCCGGTGAGGCCGACAGCAACCAACTGCTTGTCATTACAGGCCAGTTCGCCGTTACCTCGGGTATCGGCTATTTCCGGCCACCCACTTCATTCGCTCATTTCCCGATTTATCGACCAGGGCCTTCGATGATCTGTGACCCACTTCACGCAACCAACTTCCTTGGATTTCCAAGGAATTGACGGTGAGTGCCCGATTCCGCACCTGCGGTGACCCTGTGCGGTGGATGGTTCGATTCCGTTCGCCGTGGAGCGTGACTCCCGCCACAGATCACCCGTTGTCTTCTTCATGAGCCCGGGACCCGCCCGGTTCACGGGCCGGGAGCCACCCGGCACCGCCACGCATCACATCCCGAGGGAGCCACCCGTGCCGCGCATGCTCGACGTCAGCGACGAGGTACGTGCCGAGATCGGCGACGAAGAGGCCGACCGGCTGCTCGCCGGAGAGAACGCCCCGGGCAGTTACGACTGCACCTCCTGCCGCACCCCGGGCGACTCCGAACAGGAGCGCACCAGCACCGTCCTGTTCATCGGCGAGGAGACCGCCGTCCTCGCCTTCGCCCACGCCACCTGCCTGCCCTCGCAGGTCGTCCAGGTCACCGAGGAGCAGCTGCGGGGGGCCGTGAAGTCCATCTCCGGGAACAGCGTGGACCTCGACCCCTCGCAGGTCGTCCCCGAGCAGGCCGTGCTGGGCGTGACCAGCGGACTCGTCCTGATCGCCGGGGAGTTGCACCCGGCGCTGGTCGTGGAGCCGACGGCGCCGATCGTGCGGCCGGGCGCGACGGCGGCCGGCGACGACTTCCTGCCGCTGCTGATCGAGCAGGGGTTCATGCCGCTGACGGAGCTGGCGGAGGTGCCGCCGGTGCTGCACGGGTGGTCGGTGCTGCTGGCCATGGGCCAGCTGCACGCCGTGCTGCAGCCCGGGGCGAACGGCGGGCAGCCGGTGGCCTGGTGGCAGGCGCACCAGCCGCTGCAGGTGACCGAGCCCTGGAGGGCTGCCGCGAACAAGCACCAGCAGGTACTGATGTTCGCGGCGCCGGTGGGGTCCATCGGGCGTCAGCCCCGCGAGGACCTGCTGCGCGACGCGCTCGACAAGGCCGCCGCGAACGGGAAGCTGGTCGGCGCGGCAATGCCTCTCGCGGGCACGTGAGTGCGCCCAAAGGGGCACGTCCGGACCGCATCCCTTGAAGTTCGGGGTCGTTTGGACATACGTGCACGCATACGACGTTCCCCGCCGCCAGCCCCTCCCGCCGATCCCGTCCGCACGCTCGGCCCAGGACGCTTCGGGCGGCCCCTCGGCCACGCCCATCTACGACGCGCTCTACACCGAGTACGTCAAGTCCCTCCGTACGCTGCCGGGTGACCGCAGCGGCGAGGAGGAGCTGGGGTTCACCGCCTTCGGGAACATCCAGACCGGTGCGCGGTCGCACGAAGGACACCGGCCGGGGACGTTCAGCAGCTCGTACAGCGCCTACAGCGCGGGGGCCTTCAGCGCCCGGCAGCAGTCCCAGTGGCAGCGCGTCGGGCACACCGGGCAGCAGGCCATGGGAAGCACGGGGATGCACCATGTGCCGGCCGCGCTGCCACCGGGACGCAGAGGCATCTGAAAGGCCCGAACAGACGGAAGGGCGGCCCCGACCGGGGCCGCCCTTCCGTCGTCCGCCTGCTACTTCTTCTTGTTGCCGCGCTTCTCGCGCACCCGCACCGAGATGTGGATCGGCGTCCCCTCGAAGCCGAACTCCTCGCGCAGCCGGCGCTCGATGAAGCGCCGGTAGCCCGCCTCGATGAAGCCGGAGGCGAAGAACACGAACCGCGGGGGCTTGGTGCCGGCCTGGGTGCCGAACAGGATGCGCGGCTGCTTGCCGCCGCGGATCGGGTGCGGGTGGGCGGCGACCAGCTCGCCGAGGAAGGCGTTGAGACGACCCGTCGGAACGCGGGTCTCCCAGCCGGCGAGCGCCGCCTCGATCGCGGGGACGAGCTTCTCCATGTGACGGCCGGTGCGCGCCGAGACGTTGACCCGCGGCGCCCACGCCACCTGGCCGAACTCGGTCTCGATCTCCCGCTCCAGGTAGTAGCGGCGCTCCTCGTCGAGGGTGTCCCACTTGTTGTACGCGATGACCATCGCGCGCCCGGCCTCGACGGCCATCGTCACGATCCGCTGGTCCTGCACCGAGATGGACTCGGCGGCGTCGATCAGGATGACCGCCACCTCGGCCTTCTCGACGGCGGCCGCGGTGCGCAGCGAGGCGTAGTAGTCGGCGCCCTGCTGGAGGTGGACGCGCTTGCGGATGCCGGCCGTGTCGACGAACTTCCAGGTGACACCGCCGAGTTCGATGAGCTCGTCGACCGGGTCGCGGGTGGTGCCCGCGATTTCGTTGACGACGACGCGCTCCTCGCCCGCCACCTTGTTCAGCAGGGAGGACTTGCCGACGTTCGGGCGGCCGATCAGGGCGATACGGCGCGGGCCGCCGATCCCGGCGCCGCCGAAGGTCAGCTGGGGTGCGGTCGGCAGGACCTCGAGGACGGCGTCCAGCATGTCGCCGGTGCCGCGGCCGTGCAGGGCGGAGACGGGGTACGGCTCGCCGAGACCGAGGGACCACAGGTAGGCGGCATCCGCCTCGCCGCTGGGCCCGTCGACCTTGTTGGCGGCCAGCACCACGGGCTTGCCGGCCTTGCGCAGCAGTCGTACGACCGCCTCGTCGGTGTCGGTCGCGCCGACCTTCGCGTCGACGACGAACACGACGGCGTCGGCGGCCTCGATCGCGTACTCGGCCTGCGCGGCCACGGAGGCGTCGATGCCCAGGACGTCCTGCTCCCAGCCGCCGGTGTCGACGACCTTGAAGCGGCGGCCCGCCCACTCGGCCTCGTAGGTCACGCGGTCGCGGGTGACGCCGGGCTTGTCCTCGACGACGGCCTCGCGGCGGCCGATGATGCGGTTGACGAGAGTCGACTTGCCGACGTTCGGGCGGCCGACGACGGCGAGAACGGGCAGCGGCCCGTGCCCGGCCGCCTCGATGGCGCCCTCGACGTCCTCGAGGTCGAAGCCCTCTTCCGCGGCGAGCTCCATGAACTCCGCGTACTCGGCATCGCCAAGCGCTCCGTGGTCGTGCTCCTCGCCCGAGCCGTCGGAGTGGATGTGGTCGTTCATGAAGTCCGTACCTCGTCGTTCATCGTGGTGATCGGTGGAACACCCGGTTTCTCCGGGTTGATCCACTACTTAGTGTCGCCTAGCGGCCGGTCAGCCGCCTGGCGTTTTCCAGGTGCGCGGTGAGCTGCTTCTGGATGCGTTCGGTCGCCTCGTCGAGCGCCTTGCGCGTACGTCGTCCGCTTCCGTCGCCCGCCTCGAAGGGGTCGCCGAAGACGACGTCGATACGGCTGCGCAGCGGAGGCAGCCCCTTTATCAACCGCCCGCGCCGCTCGGAACTTCCCAGTACGGCGACCGGGACGACCGGGGCGCCGCTGCGGACGGCGAAGTAGGCGAGCCCGGCGCGCAGGGAGGCGAAGTCGCCCTCGCCGCGGGTGCCCTCGGGGAATATGCCGAGGACTCCCCCGGCCGACAGCACGTCGAGGGCCTGCATGATCGCCCCGCGGTCGGCGACCGAGCGGTCCACCTTCAACTGGCCGATGCCCAGCAGGAAGGGGTCGAGCGGACCGACGAACGCCTCCTTCTTGATCAGGAAGTGCGTCGGCCGGGGCGCCACGCCCATGACCATCGGGCCGTCGATGTTGTGGGAGTGGTTGACGGCGAAGATCACCGGACCGGTCGCGGGCACCTTCCAGGAACCCAGCACACGCGGCTTCCACAGCCCGTACATCAGGCCGACGCCGATGCGCCGCCCGACCTCGGCGCCCCGCTCCGAAGCAGCCTTGGCTGAAGTGGCTTCGGTCACTTCCCCGCCCGCTTCTCCTCGACGAGGGTGACGACGCACTCGATGACCTGCGCGAGGGTGAGCTCGGTGGTGTCCACCTCGACCGCGTCGTCCGCCTTGGCGAGCGGCGAGGTCTTGCGGCTGGAGTCGGCCGCGTCGCGCTTGATCAGCGCCTCGCGGGTGGCGTGCACGTCGGCGCCCTTCAGCTCACCGCTGCGGCGGGCGGCACGCGCCTCCGGCGACGCGGTGAGGAAGATCTTCAGGTCTGCGTCGGGCAGCACGGTCGTACCGATGTCGCGGCCCTCGACGACGATGCCCTGCTCCGCGCCGGTGGCGATCGAGCGCTGCAGCTCGGTGATCCGCGCCCGCACCTCCGGTACGGCGCTCACCGCGCTGACCTTGGAGGTGACCTCCTGGGTGCGGATCGGGGCGGCGACGTCGGTGCCGTCGACGGTGATCGTCGGGTCGGCCGGGTCGGTGCCGGAGACGATCTCGGGCTTTCCGGCCACGGCGGCGATCGCGGACGGGTCGTCGATGTCGATCCCGTTGTTCACCATCCACCACGTGATCGCCCGGTACTGGGCGCCGGTGTCCAGGTAGCTCAGGCCGAGCTGCGCGGCGACGGCCTTCGACGTGCTCGACTTGCCGGTGCCGGAGGGACCGTCGATGGCGACGATCACGGGCTGGGCGGCGCCGTTTTCCACGGGGGGACACCTTCCTGGTGCGGTGCGGTGGGTGTGTGGGGCGCGATCGTGCCCTGCACAAGGTTACCGGCCTCCCGGGGCCCCTCTTACAGGCGGATCATCGGGAAGATCACTGCCGGAGCGCCCAGCCCCGCTCCCGCAGCGCCGCCGTCAGCACCGGCACCGCCTTCGGCTCCACCATCAGCTGCACCAGGCCCGCCTGCTGCCCGGTCGCGTGCTCGATGCGTACGTCCTCGATGTTGACCCCGGCCATCCCCGCGTCCGCGAAGATACGGGCCAGCTGGCCGGGCTGGTCGTCGATCAGCACCGCCACGACCTCGTAGGTGCGCGGAGCGGAGCCGTGCTTGCCCGGGACTCGGACCTGCCCGGCGTTGCCGCGCCGCAGGACGTCCTCGATACCGGCGACGCCCTCACCGCGCTTGGCCTCGTCGGAGGACTGCAGGGACCGCAGCGCCTCGACCGTCTCCTCCAGGTCGGCGGCGACGTCGGAGAGCAGGTCGGCGACCGGACCGGGGTTCGCGGACAGGATGTCGATCCACATCCGGGGGTCGGAGGCGGCGATCCGGGTCACGTCCCGGATGCCCTGCCCGCACAGTCGTACGGCGGCCTCCTCGGCGTTCTCCAGACGCGCGGCGACCATGCTGGAGACCAGGTGGGGCATGTGGGAGACGAGGGCGACCGCGCGGTCGTGGGCGTCGGCGTCCATGACCACCGGGACCGCCCGGCAGTGCGAGACCAGCTCAAGGGCGAGGTTCAGCACCTCGGTGTCGGTGTCGCGGGTCGGCGTCAGCACCCAGGGGCGGCCCTCGAAGAGGTCGGCGGTGGCGGCCAGCGGTCCGGACTTCTCGCGGCCGGACATGGGGTGCGTGCCGATGTACGCGGACAGGTCGAGGCCGAGCGCCTCGAGCTCGCGGCGCGGGCCGCCCTTGACGCTGGCGACGTCGAGGTAGCCGCGGGCCACGCCCTGGCGCATGGCGTCGGCGAGCACTCCGGCGACGTGGGCGGGAGGCGCGGCGATGATCGCGAGGTCGACCGGCCCGTCGGGCGTCTCGTCCGTGCCGGCGCCGAGCGCGGCCGCCGTACGGGCCTGCTCGGGGTCGTGGTCGGCGAGGTGGACGACGACGCCCCGCTGGGACAGGGCGAGCGCGGCGGACGTACCGATGAGGCCGGTGCCGATGACGAGGGCGGTTCTCACTGGGCGATGTCCTTGCGCAGGGCGGCCGCGGCACCGAGGTAGACGTGCGCGATGTCGGCGCGGGGCCGGTCGGACTCGATGTGCGCGAGGACCCGGACGACTCGGGGCATGGCGCCCTCGATGTCCAGCTCCTGGGCGCAGATCAGCGGCACGTCGACGATGCCGAGCTTGCGCGCGGCGGCCGCCGGGAAGTCGCTGTGCAGGTCGGGCGTGGCCGTGAACCAGATGCTGATCAGGTCGTCGCCCGTCAGCTCGTTCCGCTCGAGGATGGCGGTGAGCAGGGCTCCGACCTGCTCGTCCATGTGCCCGGCCTCGTCCCGTTCGAGCTGGACGGCTCCACGCACCGCTCGTACCGCCACGGCTTTGCTCCTTGTTGTACGTATCGGCTCTTCGACCGTCCAGCCTAGTCAGCCCGCGTCGGACGGGCCCACGGCGCCCGCCCGCTGAGACGGCCCGACGATCTACGACAATGTCACCCGAATGTCTCTATTCCGCTACTTGGGGCGAGTCCACCCCGTGCGCCTCTTTACGCCGGGCCCGCCGGTCCGCTCTCATGGCAGGAAACTCGCCTCGGGGGAGGCCCTGAATGAAGCGTCCTGGACCGCTGCTGACCTTGCTCGCGGGACTGCTGGTCGGCCTGTTCATGCTGTCGCTCAACGCGACGACGGGGACGAAGACCGCGTCGTCCACATACAAGGAGGAGTCACCGGCCGTCACGGCATCACCGACTCCCTCCGCTACGACCACGTCGCCCAGCCCCTCTCCGTCACGGACGGCCGCGCCCAAGGGCGTCTACACCGGCCGCACCGACGACGACTCCTCCGCCGTGGCGATCTCGCTGCGCGACGGCAAGGCGATCGCGTACTTCTGCGACGGCCACAACATCGAGTCCTGGCTGAAGGGCGACGTGCAGGACGACGGCAGCATGCGGCTCACCGGCAAGGGCGGCGCGAAGCTGAACGCCACGGTGAAGGGGAGCACGCTGATCCGCGGCACGGCCGACGTCGGCGGCGGGCACTACCCCTTCACCATCGACAAGGCCAAGAAGCCGTCCGGGCTGTACCGGGCGAACAGCCAGGTGGCCGGCGCCAGGATCGTCGGCGGCTGGATCGTCCTGCCGGGCGGGAAGCAGGTCGGCATCGTGACCCGCGACGACGAACCCTCGGCCGCGCCGCCCATCGACCCGGAGTCGGGCGCGGTGACGGTCGACGGACAGCAGCTCACGGCACGTCCCGTAACGCCCTGATCCTCTCCTTCTGCCTCAGGGAGCCGACATGACCGTCGACCCGAACGCCGCCACGCAGAGCTTCCCGCCCCAGCCACCGGCCCATCGCGCCCCGAGCGCCGCCCGCTACCTGATCCCGGCCCTGGTCGCCGGGGCGGTGGCGGTCGCCCTCGGCGCCTACGGCAAGATCCACGACCCGGCGGGGACCGCCTTCAACATCGCGGGGTTCAGCAGCACGGGCGCGGTGAAGTCGTGGCTGGCCACGACCGCGTTCTTCTTCGCGCTCGTCCAGCTGGTCAGCGCCTTCATGATGTACGGCAAGCTGCCGGGCCCGCGCTGGGCCTCGAAACTGCACCGCTGGTCGGGCCGTATCGCGTTCCTGGTGGCGGTGCCGGTCGCGGTGCACTGCCTGTACGCGCTCGGCTTTCAGACATATGAAACGCGTGTTTTGTGGCACTCTGTCCTGGGTTGTTTCTTCTTCGGTGTCTTCAGTGCCAAGATGCTGCTGCTCCGCTCGGAGCGACTTCCCGGCTGGCTGCTGCCGCTCGTCGGCGGGCTGGTCTTCACCGTTCTCACGCTTCTCTGGCTGACCTCCGCCCTCTGGTTCTTCCGCACCTTCGGAGTGACGACATGACCCACCGCTCGACGCGGCGCACGGTTCTCCTTGCGACGGGCGCGGTGACGCTCGCCGCGGGCTGCAGCAAGTACGGCGACAGCGGCGGGGACTCGGGATCGTCCTCCGCGAACGCCTCCGCCGGGCAGGAGCTGGCGAAGACGTCGGAGATCCCGGTCGGCGGCGGCAAGATCTTCAAGGAGGAGAAGGTCGTGGTCACGCAGCCGAAGAAGGACGACTTCAAGGCCTTCTCGGCGGTCTGCACGCACCAGGGCTGCACGGTGGGCACGATCTCGGACGGCATCATCCACTGCCCGTGCCACAAGAGCGAGTTCCACATCGCGGACGGCTCGGTGGCCAAGGGTCCCGCGGCGAAGCCGCTGCCCGCGGAGCAGATCAAGGTGGACGGAAATTCGATCCGCCTGGCGTGACCGGTCCGCGTACTGTCCCGTGCATGCAACCCGAGACCCTGGTACGTGACCACACGATCTACGCCTGTGTGATGGGCTCGCGCGCCTTCGGTCTGGCGACGGACGGCAGCGACACCGACCGCCGGGGCGTGTTCCTCGCCCCCACGCCCCTGTTCTGGCGTTTCGAGAAGCCGCCGACGCATGTCGAGGGGCCGGCCGAGGAGCAGTTCGGCTGGGAGCTGGAGCGCTTCTGCGAGCTGGCCCTGCGGGCGAACCCGAACATCCTGGAGTGCCTGCACTCCCCGCTCGTGGAGTACATCGACGACACGGGCCGTGAACTCCTCGCCCTGCGCGGTGCGTTCCTCTCCCGCCGGGCCCACGAGACGTTCACGCGCTACGCGCTCGGCCAGCGCAAGAAGCTGGAGGCCGACGTCCGCACGCACGGCGCCCCGCGCTGGAAGCACGCCATGCACCTGCTGCGCCTGCTGATGAGCTCCCGCGACCTGTTGCGCACGGGCGCCCTCACGATCGACGTCGGCGACCAGCGCGAGCCGCTGCTCGCGGTGAAACGCGGTGAACTCCCGTGGCCCGAGGTCGAGTCGTGGATGAACCGCCTGGCGGCCGAGGCGGACGAGGAGTCCCGCCGCAGCCCGCTCCCCAAGGACCCGGACCGGCGCCGCGTGGAGGACTTCCTCGTCCGCGTCCGCCGCGCCTCAGCGCTCCAGCCGGATCCGTACGACGAAGTCGTGCAGGGCGTCGTACGCGGCCGGGGCGTCGGGTAGGGCCGAGGCCTCCTGCGCCTCGTCCAGCATGCCGTGCAGCCGCTCGACGTCGTCACGCACGCGCGCGTGGTCGACGTCGGCGTCCCCGTGCTCCTGCTCCGCCTTCGCCGTGATCAGCTCCGGCAGATAGGCGGGGGCGTCCAACTCGCCCAGCAGCGTGGGCAGATGGGCCTGCAGCTCGCCGCTGCGCATGAGATGGATGCCGGTGAGCAGGACCCGGAACGTGTAGAGCAGCGGCTTGAGTTCGCCGGTCTTCTCGAAGAGCCGCCACTGGGTGTTCGCGAATCCGCGGTAGTGATGGGCGTGGTGGCTGGTGAGCACGCCCGGCGCGAGCGCGGCCAACTCGCGGTGCGCGTCCGTCGTATGCACGACCAGGGGTGAGAGCAGCTGCTCCAGCACATAGCCGTTGCGCCGCAGCATCAGCCGTACGAACTTGCGCAGGTCGTGTGTGACGAGGTCCATCTCGACGCCGTCGCGGTCCCACATCCGGGAGCGGGTCTCGTCCGGCTCCCGCAGGCCCACCAGGTCGGCCGTGGGCAGCAGGTGCACGCCTCGCAGGTCCACGTCCGAGTCGCGCGACGGGAAGCCGTAGAGGTGTGCGCCGGAGACGGTCGCGAACAGCACCGGGTCGGGCTGTTCGGCGACCACCGGTGTCAGGTCGAGGTCCAGGGCGTCGATCATCGCTCAAGCGTCCCAGAGGGCGCCGAGGGTCATCAGGTCACCCCGGTACTCGATGCGGTCGGCCCACTCGGTGGGCCAGGCCTCGGCGCCCAGGTACGCGCCCGCGAAGGCCCCGGTCAGGCAGGCGATGGAGTCCGAGTCGCCGGAGGTGCAGGCGGCCCTGCGGATGGCCGTCACGGGTTCGTCGACGAACAGCAGGAAGCACAACAGGCCGGTCGCCAGGGCCTCTTCGGCGATCCAGCCCTCGCCGGTGGCCAGGCACGGGTCGGTCTCCGGCGAGACGGTGCGCACGGCGTCCTGCAGCCGTCCGAGGATCTCCAGGCACTCGTCCCAGCCCCGCGCGATGAACTCCTCGGGGGTCGCGTCGTCGGCACGGGTCCACAGGTCGCCGAGCCACGTGTGGTGGTAGCGGGACCGGTTCTCGAGGGCGTACGACCGCAGCAGGCCCACCAGTCCGGTCGGCTCGGCACCCTGCGCGAGCAGACGTACGGCGCGCGCGGTGAGGTCGGACGCGGCGAGCGCCGTCGGGTGTCCGTGCGTCAGCGCGGACTGCAACTGGGCGGCGCCAGCGCGCTGTTCGTCGCTCAGGCCGGGGACGATCCCGATGGGCGCGACCCGCATGTTGGCGCCGCAGCCCTTGGAGCCGATCTGGCTGGCGTCCTGCCAGGGGCGGCTCTCGTCCTTCAGCAGGCTGCAGGCCCGCAGGCAGGTGTTGCCCGGCGCCCGGTTGTTCTCCGGCGACTGGTACCAGTCCACGAACTCCTCGCGCAGCGGCCGCTCCAGCCGCTTCGGCGCGAGCACCCCGCGGTCCATGGCCGTCCGAAGACCTCGTCCCAGCGCCAGCGTCATCTGCGTGTCGTCGGAGACGAACGCGTGCTTCGGCAGCGGCAGTTTCCGCCAGGGCCCGTGCTTGGCGAGGATCGTCGGCACGTCGTTGAACTCGGTGGGATAGCCGAGCGCGTCCCCGAGGGCAAGCCCGATCAGCGCCCCGGTGGCGGCGCGTTTCCTGACGGTCGTGGCGGTCATGCGGGACGTCCTTCCCGGGGCGGTCGGAGGAGGGGCGGGTGGAGGGCGGTGGCCGGTCCCGCGCGGTAGAGGGCGGCCGGTTTGCCGCGACCGCCGGTCAGCCGGGCGGCACCCGCCACCGGCTCGACGAAACCCGGCGTGGCGAGCACCTTGCGGCGGAAGTTGGGCCGGTCGAGGTCGGTGCCCCAGACCGTCTCGTACACCTGCTGCAGCTCGCCGAGCGTGAACTCGGGCGGACAGAAGGCGGTGGCGAGGCAGGTGTACTCGAGCTTGGCGCCGACGCGTTCGTGGGCGTCGGCCAGGATCCGGTCGTGGTCGAAGGCGAGCGGACCTGCCGAGTCGTACGGCAGCCAGCTCGCCCGCGCCGCGTCGCTGCCGGCCTGCGGCTCGGGCGCGTCGGGCAGCAGCGCGGTGAACGCGACGGACACGACCCGCATCCGGGGGTCGCGATCGGGCTCGCTGTACGTGCGCAGCTGCTCCAGGTGCAGGCCCGTGACGTCCGACAGGCCGGTCTCCTCGGCGAGTTCACGCCGGGCGGCCGTCTCCGCGGACTCGTCCGGCTCCACGAAGCCGCCGGGCAGCGCCCAGTGGCCGGCGTAGGGATCGTGTCCGCGCTCGACGAGCAGCACGTCCAGGGCGCCGTCGCGGATCGTCAGGACGGCGAGGTCGACGGTGACGGCGAAGGGTTCGTAGGCGTACTTGTCGTACTCCATGAGCCCCACCCCCTTAATAGTCACTGCGACTATAAACAGAGTGGGCGTGCTTCCACAAGCCCCGGGTAACCGCCACCCCATGGGCGAGATCCTCGTGGGCACTTGTTCGTGGACGGACCGGGCGCTGGTCGGCAGCGGCTGGTATCCGGCGGGGCGCAGGGACGCGGAGGGACGGCTCAGGCACTATGCCGAGCGGTTTCCGGTCGTCGAGGTCGACTCGGCGTACTACGCGCTGCCGAGCGCCCGCGACAGCCGACTGTGGGCGGAACGGACGCCGGACGGCTTCGTCTTCGACGTGAAGGCGTTCTCGCTGCTCACCGGGCACCCGACGCGCGGGTCCACGATGCCGGACGGGCTGCCCGCCGATGCCGGGGACCCGAAGGTGCTCGACGAGGTGTGGGCGCGGTTCGCCGAGGGGATCGAGCCGCTGCGGGCGGCCGGGCGGCTCGGCGGTGTGCTGTTCCGGATGCCGCCGTGGTTCCGGCCCGGGAAGCGGTCCGGGGAGTTTCTCCGGGAGTGCGCCGAGCGGACCCGGGGGTGGCCGGTCTCCGTGGAGTTCCGGCATCCGGGGTGGTGGCGGCCCGAGTGGGCGGAGGCGACGCGCGCGCTGCTGACCCGGTACGACATGGCCGCCGTGGCCGTCGACATGACGCAGACGCTCTCCTTCTCCGTCCCGCCCGTCACGCCGGTCGCCTCGCCGCGGCTGTCGGTCGTGCGGTTCCACGGGCGGAGCGCGGCCTGGGGGTCGGGGAGCAAGGAGGACCGGTTCCGGTACGAGTACGGCGACGACGAACTCGCCGAGTGGCTGCCCCGGTTGCGGGTACTGGCCGGGCAGGTGGAGCAGCTCCACGTCCTGTTCAACAACTGCTGCGGTGCCGCCGCGGTCCGTGCCGCCGAGCACATGAGGCATCTGCTCGACGGCACGGAGCGGGATCACGCGCGCGTGCGGGACGGTGCGAACGCCGCCACCAACGCCCCGGCTCCCGCGGCCCCCGCCGAGACCCACAGCGCGGGCGCGCATCCGTCCAGGAAGGCGGCGGGCGAGCCGTAGCCGCCGTACTGCGTGAAGACCAGGGCGGCGACGGCGACTCCGAAGACGCCGCCCAGTTCGCGCATTGCGTTGTTGACGCCGGCCGCGACGCCCGCCTCGCTGAGCGGGACGGACGACGTCACGGCGTTCGCGACGCTCGGGAACACCATCGAGATGCCGATGCCGGCGATGATCAACGGGACGACCAACTGCCCGTATCCGACGCCCGGTTCGACCTGCCAGGCCAGCAGTGCGAGCCCGGTGGCCTGCAGCAGCAGACCGACGAACATGAACGGCCGGGTGCCGAACCGGTCCGCGAGCGCGCCCGCGACCGGCGCGACCAGCAGCGGCATGGCGTTCCAGACGAGGATGCGCACGCCCGCCTCCAGCGGGGAGTAGCCGAGCCCGGTCTGGAAGAGCTGCGTGATCATGAACAGGGCGCCCAGCAGGGAGCCGAAGAGCAGGAACGCCACCGCGTTGGCCGTGGAGAAGCCGCGCTGCCGGAAGTGCGCGAGCGGCAGCATCGGGTAGCGGGCGCCCCTGCGCTCCCAGGCGAGGAAGGCCGCCACGAACAGGATCCCGGCGGCCAGCGCACCCAGCACCTCGGCGCTCCCCCAGCCGGCCTGCGGCGCCCGCACCGGCGCCCAGGCCAGTCCCGTCACTCCTACGGCCGCCAACACCAGCCCCACGAGATCCAGTTGGGGCCGGGTGCCGTAGCTCTCGCGGAGTTTGGTGGCGGCCAGCGGCAGCATCGCGAGCCCGATCGGCACGTTCAGCCAGAAGATCCACTGCCAGGACAGGCCCTCGGTGACGGCCCCGCCGAGCACGGGACCGGCGGCGACACCGAGTCCGGTCACGCCGCCCCAGACGCCGATCGCGACGCCCCGCTTCTCGGCCGGGAACGCCTCGCTGATCAGGGTCAGGGTGAGCGGCAGCAGTACGGCCGCTCCGGCGCCCTGCACCACGCGCGCGCCGATGAGCTGGCCCGGGCCGCCCGCCAGCGCGGAGGCGACGGAGCCCAGCGTGAAGACGGCGAGCCCGACGACGTACATCCGCCGCCGCCCGAACCGGTCGCCGAGCGCGGCGCCGGTCAGGGTCAGACAGGCGAAGACCAGGTTGTAGGCGTTGATCGTCCACTCCAGGTCCGACAGGCTCGCCCCGAAATCGGCCCGCAGCGCGGGCAGCGCGGTGGCGACGACCACGACGTCGAGGGAGCAGAGCAGCGCGCCGAGCCCGGCGAGGACGACGGTCCAGACGCGTCGGGGTGGGACGGTCTGTTCGATGGGTGGCTTTCGTACGGAGACACCGAGTGTGTCGGTCATGACGGGGGTTCCTTCCGTGAGCTCTTGAGGTCGCTCACGGAAGGCAGACCACCCTCACCCCGGAAAGGAATCGCACCGCCCCAGAAACGCCAGCAGCCGGGCGTCGGGCCGCGCGCACGCCGGCACGGCGACCTGCGCGGCGAACCGCACACCCCGGTCCTCCTCCGCCACCACGCACTGCGCCACCGGCAGCAGCTCGGCCGCGAGGGAGACCGGTATGGGCCGCGGCCGCCCGCAGGCCTGCGCGACGTCCCACCCGTGCACGGTGATCTCCACGGCCCCCACCGCGGCCATCACCCGCACATCCAGCGGCAGTTCGCCCACGAAGACCCGCTCCCCGGGCCCGGCCGCCCAGGCGCCGAGCACGACACACGCGCGCGTACGGAACGCGCACGCGAGGTCGACGCTCCCCGGCTCCCAGGGGACGAGCCCGATCCGCCCGCCGGTCAGCCCTTCGTGCAGGGCGTCCAGCGAGTCGTCGAGATGCCCGAGCAGCTCCGCCAGGTCCCAGTCTGCGCAAGGCGTGCCGCGCTCCAGACTCCCGGACCCCACCTCGACGACGCTTCCCAGCGCGTACGCGAGCGAACGCTCCAGCAGCTCCCCGCAGTTCATGACAGCACCCGGGGAAAACCGAAGCGCACGACCTGGTCCGTGTCGATGAAGGCCGTGATCCGCGCCAGCCTTCCGCCCTCCACCGTGAGCACCTGCACTGAGTGCGCCCGCAGCACGCCGTCCACCCCGCGCACGTACATGACGACGGCTGGCTGCCCGTTCGCGCGCGTGGGCAGCATCCGGTAGCGGCCCTCCCCGTGCCCGCGCGCCTGCAGGAACAGCAGCACGTCCTTCTTGCCGTGAAACCACTCCAGGTTGGGCGGCATCTCCAGCTCGACACCGTCCTGGAGCAGTTCGAGCAGCGCGTCCATGTCGGCGTGCTCGAAGGCGGCCATGTACCGGTCGAGCACCTCCCGGTCGGCCGCGCCCCCGGGTTCCACGACGAGGTCCTCCTCCGGGGCCACCTCGTCGAGCCGGGCACGCGCGCGTTGGAGGCTGCTCTTGACGGCCGCCGTCGACGTCCCCAGCAGGGACGCGACCTCGGGCGCCCGCCAGGCCAGCACGTCCCGCAGGATGAGCACAGCCCGCTGCCGCGCGGGCAGCTGCTGCAGCGCGGCGACCAGCGCGAGCCGCAGGCTGCCGCGGGCGGCCACCACGGTCGCCGGGTCGACGAGCGAGTCGGGCAGCGGCTGGAGCCACGGAACGTCCGTCGCAGGGGCCCTCAGCGGCTCCTCAGGCGCCTGTGAGGGCCCGCCGAGCCCCGCGGGCAGCGGACGCCTCGCGCGGCTCTCCAGCGCCGTCAGACACGTGTTGGTGGCGATCCGGTGCAGCCAGGTCCGCAGCGAGGCGCGGCCCTCGTAGCCGTCGTAGGACCGCCAGGCCCGCAGATACGTCTCCTGCACCAGGTCCTCGGCCTCGTCGACCGAGCCCAGCATCCGGTAGCAGTGCGCGAGCAGCTCGCGCCGGTACGGGTCCGTCAGGCGTACGAACTCGTCGCGGTCCGTCGTTGTGGTCATGGCGCTCCCTCCGTCACGGATACAGACCGGCGGGGACCCGAAAACGAATCGGCCGGCCCGGAGGAATCCAGGACCGGCCGACACGGACGTGAGGCTTAGAGGTCGACTTCCTTCATCAGCATCCCGACCTCCGTGTTCGACAGCCGGCGCAGCCAGCCCGACTTCTGGTCGCCCAGGGTGATCGGCCCGAAGGACGTGCGCACCAGCTTCTCGACCGGGAAGCCCGCCTCCGCCAGCATGCGGCGGACGATGTGCTTGCGGCCCTCGTGCAGGGTCACCTCGACCAGGTAGTTCTTGCCGGTCTGCTCGACGACGCGGAAGTGGTCCGCGCGCGCGTACCCGTCGTCCAGCTGGATGCCGTCCTTGAGCTTCTTGCCCAGATCGCGCGGGATCGGGCCCACGATGGCGGCGAGGTAGGTCTTCTTCACGCCGTACTTGGGGTGGGTCAGCCGGTGCGCCAGCTCGCCGTGGTTGGTGAGCAGGATCACGCCCTCGGTCTCGGTGTCGAGCCGCCCGACGTGGAAGAGCCGGGTCTCGCGGTTGGTGACGTAGTCACCGAGGCACTGCCGCCCCTCGGGGTCCTCCATCGTCGAGACGACACCGGCGGGCTTGTTCAGCGAGAAGAACTGGTACGACTGCGTCGCCACGGTCAGGCCGTCGACCTTGACCTCGTCCTTCTCCGGGTCGACGCGCTTGCCCTGCTCGAGGACGATCTCGCCGTTGACCTCGACCCGGGCCTGCTCGATCAGCTCCTCGCAGGCGCGCCGGGAGCCGTAGCCCGCGCGCGCGAGCACCTTCTGCAGCCGCTCGCCCTCCTGCTCGGCGCCCGGGAAGGTCTTGGGCAGCTTGACGTCCTTCTTGCCCGCGTACCGGTCCCGGTTGCGCTCCTCGGCCCGCGCGTCGTACTCGCGCGAGGTGCCGGGCGCCGTACGACCGCGCCCGCCCTGCTGGGACTGCTTCGGCCCGCCCTTGGCACCCCCGCGCGCGGAGCCGCCGCGACCCGACTTCGGACCGTCCGGGGTGGCGCCGGGGCCCACGTCGTAGCGGCGCTCCTCGGGGCGGGGCTTGCGAGGACGGCCGCCCTGGCCGCCCTGCTTCTGGTCCCTGTTGTTGCCGGCACCGCGGTGGTTACCGCGCCCACCGCTCTTGCCGCTACCGCTGCTTCGCATCAAAGTTCCGTCGTCGTCGTGTCAGTCATGGCCGACGTGGGACCGTCGTCCAGATCCGGGGCGTCCGGATCGAACGACGGTACGGCTTCCTGGGTCTCGGCCTCGATCGCCTCCGCCTCCGGGAGGAAGGGCGCGAGCTCCGGGAGCTCGTCCAGACCGCGCAGGCCCATCCGCTCCAGAAAGTAGTTCGTCGTCGTGTACAGGATCGCACCTGTTTCGGGTTCCGTGCCCGCCTCCTGGACCAGACCCCGCTGCAGAAGGGTCCGCATCACGCCGTCGCAGTTGACTCCTCGTACGGCCGAGACGCGGCTGCGGCTCACCGGCTGACGGTAGGCGACGACCGCCAGCGTCTCCAGCGCGGCCTGGGTGAGCCGGGCCTGCTGGCCGTCCAGGACGAAGCCCTCGACGGCCGCCGCGTACTCGGGCCGGCTGTAGAAACGCCAGCCGCCGGCGATCAGCCGCAGCTCGAAACCGCGCCCCTGCACGGTGTACTCGTCGGCCAGCGCCCGCAGCGCGTCCCCGATCTGCCGCCTGGGCCGCTGGAGGATCTTCGCGAGGTGCTCCTCGGTCGCGGGCTCGTCCACCACCATGAGGACGGCCTCCAGGGCGGGCTTGAGATCGAGGTCGGCGACGGTGCGCAGCCCCGCCGACAGTTCGGTGGTCTCCTCGCTCACGCCTTCTTCTCCTTGGCTTCGTCCTTGGGCACCTCGGGCGGCCGGTCGAACTCGTCGGTCACGGTGGGCGTCTCGTCGCCCTCCCCGCCGGTCCAGCGCACGATCAGCTCACCGAGCGCCGTCTCCTGATCGAGCGCCACGGCCTTCTCGCGGTACAGCTCCAGCAGCGCCAGGAATCTTGCTACGACGGTGAGGGTGTCGTCGGTGTCCTCGACGAGGGCCCGGAAGCTGGCCTCGCCGAGCTCTCGCAGCCGCGCGACCACGATCCCGGCCTGCTCCTGGACACTGACCAGCGGTGCGTGGATGTGGTCGACGTACACCTGCGGCTTGGGCTTGGGCTGCATCGCCTTGACGGCGAGCTTCGCGAACCCCTCCGGTCCGATGCTGATGACCACCTCGGGCAGCAGCTCGGCGTGCTGGGGCTCGAGTCCGACGGTACGGGGGTAACGCCGGGCTTCCTCGTCCAGTCGCTGGTTGAAGATGTCGGCGATCTGCTTGTACGCGCGGTACTGCAGCAGCCGCGCGAACAGCAGGTCCCGGGCTTCGAGGAGCGCGAGGTCGGCCTCGTCCTCCACCTCGGCGGAGGGCAGCAGCCGGGCCGCCTTCAGGTCGAGCAGTGTGGCCGCGACGACCAGGAACTCGGTCGTCTCGTCGAGGTCCCAGTCCGGCCCCATGGCCCGGATGTGCGCCATGAACTCGTCGGTCACCTTGGACAGGGCGACCTCGGTGACGTCCATCTTGTGCTTGGAGATCAGCTGGAGGAGAAGGTCGAAGGGCCCCTCGAAGTTGGAGAGGCGGACCTTGAAGACGCCGTCGGAGGGTTCCTCGGGCCCCTCGGGCTCCGGGACAACAACCGGAGGCTCTTCGGCAGCGGGCTCCTCGACAACCGGAGGCACCTCGGCAGGCGGCTCCTCGACGACCGGAGGCGCCTCCGCCGGGAGCTCCTGCACGGACACCGGAAGCTCCTCCACGGGAGCCTCCGGTTCAGCCTGCGGAGCAGTCGTCCCCGGTCCCCGGCCAAGCGCACGCCGACGGCCGGCGGCACCGCCGGGGACGGGAGCGTCGTTCGAGGTCATGGCCCCCGCAGGCTACCGCCTACCGCCCACGCAGCCGACGTACGAGAATGCTCGCGTCCCCGCGGGACTCCAGGTCGGCCAGCACCACGGCGACCGCCTCGCGGACGATCCGCCCGCGGTCGACCGCAAGGCCGTGCTCCCCGCGGAGCACCAGGCGGGCGTGCTCCAGGTCCATCAGCTCCTCGGCGGACACGTACACGGTGATCTTCTCGTCGTGCCGCTCCCGCCCGCTGGGCCGGCGCGAGGCAGACGACCGGCCGCGCTTGCGGGGCTGGGCGTTGGCGGACGCGGCGGCGGCAGAACCTTCCTGCGCCCCCTGACGTCGCCCGGAGCGCTCCTGTGCCGCGGCGCGGCTGCGGGACTCCCCGGCGTCGGCCGGCTCCGGCTCCGCGGCCACATGCTCCGCGCCCTCGCCGTCGCCGCCCTGCGCGGGCACCGACTGCGGTGCGTCCTCGGGCGACCCGGCCGCGGCCGGGTCGCTCTCCCCCGCGGGCGCGGGCACACGGGCTTCGCCGTTGGCCCCCCGCCGCGGTGTGGACGGCTGGAGCGCCGTTCCCCCTGTCGTACGGAAGAGTTCGTCGGCCCCCGGCAGACTCACTCGGCGTGACACCGGGCGAGCACCTCCCTGGCGAGCTGACGGTAGGCGGCGGCGCCGACGGAGTTGGAGGCGTACGTGGTGATCGGCTCGCCGGCGACCGTGGTCTCCGGGAAGCGGACCGTGCGCCCGATGACCGTGTGGTAGACGTGGTCGTCGAACGCCTCGACGACACGCGCGAGCACCTCACGGCTGTGCACGGTGCGGGAGTCGTACATCGTGGCGAGAATCCCGTCGAGCTCCAGCTCCGGGTTGAGCCGCTCCTGGACCTTCTCGATGGTCTCCGTCAGCAGCGCCACACCACGCAGCGCGAAGAACTCGCACTCGAGAGGCACTATCACCTTGTGCGCGGCCGTCAGCGCGTTGACGGTGAGCAGGCCGAGCGAGGGCTGACAGTCGATCACGATGTAGTCGTAGTCGGACATCAGCGGCTTCAGGGCGCGCTGCAGCGTCGACTCGCGCGCGACCTCGGAGACCAGCTGGACCTCGGCGGCGGACAGGTCGATGTTGCTGGGCAGCAGGTCCATGTTCGGGACCGCCGTCTTCAGGAGCACCTCGTCGGCCGCCATGCCCCGCTCCATGAGCAGGTTGTAGACGGTGAGGTCGAGCTCCATCGGGTTGACACCGAGGCCCACCGACAGCGCGCCCTGCGGGTCGAAGTCCACGAGCAGCACGCGCCGTCCGTACTCCGCGAGCGCGGCACCCAGGTTGATGGTCGACGTCGTCTTGCCCACGCCGCCCTTCTGGTTGCACATCGCGATGATCTTCGCGGGGCCGTGATCGGTCAGCGGGCCCGGGATCGGGAAGTACGGCAGCGGGCGCCCGGTCGGACCGACGCGCTCACGGCGCTGGCGGGCAGCGTCGGGCGCGAGCGTGGCCGCGTACTCGGGGTCGGGCTCGTACTCCGCGTCGGGGTCGTAGAAGTGCCCTTCGGGCAGTTCGTCGTAGTCGGCGAAGTGGTTGTGGGGCGCGCCACTTCCGTCGCCGGCCATGGCGTTCACGTGATGGCCATCCATGCTCTGGTGTGCAGTCCGGATCACTCGCGGACCCGGGCTCTGATGGGCTGCGAAGGTGCGCACAGCAACGGAGCCGACAGCCTCGAACCCCTCGGGGTCCTGGCCCCTTACCGGCGTTCCTGGGCGACCACCCCCGGGAGAAAATGTCGACTCATTCACAAGTCGTCTTACCTCCTTGGTGACCAGGAAACTTCTAGACAGGTCAGCGTGGCACCATGCCGACGGTTGGCGACTCTATGGCGTGTCGGGCGTCCGCAGCAACACAATCCGCCGGACCCGGCAGGATGTGTCGGCAATGAAACATCCCTCTGTCAAGGGCGTACGGCCGTCGCACGGCAGGTTTGACCGGTGTGCGAATCGACCAAAGGGTTACGTTCGAGGCGAGTTGGCCGAGAGCCGCAAAGTGACCATACACACATCCGGCCGGACCTTGTCGGGCAAGGTCCGGCCGGGCGCACGGGGTTGACGACCTGTGTTGACGTATCGCCTTTTACCGAATGGTGACTTAGCGGCTCGACGACTGACGGGTCAGCCGAGCAGGGTCTCGAGCTCCACGTGCTCCAGGCCGTGCGCCTGGGCGACCTCGCCGTAAACGACCTTTCCGTCATGGGTGTTGAGGCCCTTCGCCAGCGCGGGGTCGCGGCGCAGCGCCTCCACCCAGCCACGGTTGGCGAGTTCGACGATGTAGGGCAGCGTCGCGTTGGTGAGCGCGTAGGTGGAGGTGTTGGGCACCGCACCCGGCATGTTGGCGACGCAGTAGAAGACCGAGTCGTGCACCTGGAAGGTCGGCTCGGCGTGCGTGGTCGGACGGGAGTCCTCGAAGCAGCCGCCCTGGTCGATCGCGATGTCGACAAGGACACTTCCCGGCTTCATGCGCGACACGAGCTCGTTGGTGACCAGCTTCGGCGCCTTGGCGCCCGGGATGAGCACGGCGCCGATGACGAGGTCGGCGTCCAGGACGGCCTTCTCGAGCTCGAAGGCGTTGGACATGATCGCCCGGACCTTGGTGCCGAAGACCTTGTCGGCCTCGCGCAGCTTGTTGATGTCGCGGTCGAGCAGCGTGACGTGGAAGCCCATGCCGACGGCGATCTGCGTGGCGTTCCAGCCGGAGACGCCGCCGCCGATGACGACGGCACGCGCGGGCTGGGTGCCGGGGACGCCGCCGGGCAGCACACCGCGGCCGCCGACCGAGCGCATCAGGTGGTAGGCGCCGACCTGCGGGGCGAGCCGGCCCGCGACCTCGGACATCGGGGCGAGCAGCGGCAGGGCGCGGCTGGGGAGCTCGACGGTCTCGTAGGCGATCGCGGTGGTGCCGGACTCGATGAGCGCGTCGGTGCACTCCTTGGAGGCGGCCAGGTGCAGGTAGGTGAAGAGCGTCTGGTCCTTGCGGAGGCGGTGGTACTCCTCGGCGATCGGCTCCTTGACCTTGAGCAGCAGGTCGGCGGTGGCCCACACCTCGTCGGCGGTCGCCAGGATCTGCGCACCGGCGGAGACGTACTCCGCGTCCGGGATCGACGAGCCGAGACCGGCGCCCTGCTCGATGACGACCTGGTGGCCGTGGCGCACGAGTTCGTGCACACCGGCGGGGGTGATGGCCACCCGGAACTCGTTGTTCTTGACCTCGCGGGGGATGCCGACCTTCACGTGGATCACGGTCCTTGGCTCAGTGGATGTGGGGCAATACAACACATACCCAGGCATGCATGAGCACACCGGGAGACACCGCAGGAGAAGGTGCGGCAGAGCCAGTCTAATGAAGGTGTTCCCGCTGTCTAGCCTTTCATTGCATCAATCTTCTGCGGATGTACTACGGATTTCGCAGGCGTTAGCGGCTTGTTCCGGCTGATCGGGCTGATCGGGCCCCGTCTCGCCCTCCTCCTCGGCCTCCTCCGGCTCCTGCGCGAGCAGCCGCTCGGCAGTGCCCCGGTGCAGCTGGGCGGAGGCGGGATCGCCGAGGTGCTCGAGCGTGTCGGCGAGCCGCAGCTGCAGTGCCGCCTGCAGCCGAACGTCCTCCGCGCGGCGCGCCCACTCCACGGCCTCGTGGCAGGTGCGCAGCGACTCCTCGGGACGTCCGGCGTACTCCTGGACGCGCGCGAGTTCGCTCAACGCCCGTGCGTAGGCGGCCACATCACCGTTCTTGCGGTATCCGGTGGCCGCGGCCCGCCAGCCGCGCAGCGCCTCGCCGTAGCGGCCCGCGTAGGTGTGGGTCGTGGCGATACGGCCGTACAGCCGGGCGGCGTCCGCACGCTCCGCCCGGGCCAGGCGCTGGGTGAGCGCCCGGCCGAACCAGTCGGCGGCCCGGTCGTAGTCCCCGAGCTCGAGATGCGCACCACCTACGGATTCCATTGCGCGCCCGGTCGCATACGGGTCATTTGCTTCGCGTCCGGCGTCCAGCGCGGCCCGGTACCGCACCAGGGCGTCGGCCGTACGGCCGGTCTGGGCGTCCAGGTCGCCGAGGTTGAGCAGGGCCGCGGCCCTCTCGCGGTGCAGCTCGCGACGCTCGGCCACGTCGAGGACGAGCCGGTGGATGCCGTACAGGTCGGACGCGGCGGCCCGCATGCCGAAGTGCGCGACCATGGCCCTGACCAGCTGCGACATCAGCCGCCGGGCGAGGGTGTCCAGCTCCCCGTCGGCCACCGCGGCCCGGGCCGCGGCCAGCAGGGCGGGCCTGCGGATGCGCAGCCAGTCCTCGGCCGCCCGCGGGCTGGGGAAGCGCACGGAGCGCGGCATGCCCTGGAGCTTCTCGCGCGCGTCGGCGCTGTCCGTCTCGGTGATCGTCCGGCACGACTGCAGCAGCCGTACGGTCCGCTCCAGCATGCGGGCGCGGGCCAGCTGCAGCTCGCCCGGGCGGTCCTTGCTCTCCGTGAGCGCCTTGAGCATGGGGTGCAGACAGCCCGGGACCTCGTACTGCGGCAGCGGCGAGTCCACCGCCCGCAGCAGGCCCAGGGCGACGAAGTCGTCCAGGGTGGTGCGGGCGCTGCTGACCGAGCAGCCGGCGAGCGCGGACGCGGTGTGCGGGTCGACCAGGCCGGCCGGTGCGAGGGCGAGCAGTCGCAGTATCCGGGCGGCCGGCACCGGCAGCGAGCTGTAGGCGAGCCGGAAGACGCGGCTGAGCGGTGTGCCCTCGTCACCCTCCGTGTGCAGGTGCTTGGCGAGGTCGGCGACGGCCGCCTTGGGGCGGGCGGCGAGCCAGCCGCCGGCCATCTCCAGCGCGGCGGGCTGGGCCTGGCACTCCTCGACGAGGCCCTCGGCGGCACGCGGGTCGACGGTGATGCGGACGGAGCCGATGTGCCGGGTCAGCAGCTCCAGGGCGGACTTGGTGTCGAGGCCGCCGAGGGTGCAGGGGCGGACGTCGGAGATGCCGGTGAGCGGGCCTTCGGAGACGGCCACGACCAGGCACTCCGAGCTGTCCGGCAGCAGGGCGTCGACCTGCTCGGCGCCCGCCGCGTCGTCGAGCAGCACCAGCGCCCGGCGGTCGGCGAGGCCGGTGCGCAGCGCCTCGGTCAGGTCGTCCGCGGCGGCTCCGGCGGGAGCAGGCAGGTCCAGGGCGGCGAGCAGTTCGCGGGCGGCGCGCTCGACGGGGACGGGGGTGCCGTCGGGCTCGCTCAGCCGCGCCCTGAGCACCCCGTCGTCGTAACGGTCCGCGACCTGCCGTACGAGCTCCTCGGCGAGGGCCGTGCGGCCGGAGCCGGGACGGCCCGCGATGAGCAGTACGCGCGCGCGTGGGGGCTTCTTTCCGGACAGGGTGTCCAGGCCCGCGCGCTCGATGTCGGCGCGCAGCTCCTTCAACTCCCTTGTACGGCCCAGGAACTGGCTCTCCGCAGCAACGCGCCCCGACAGCCGTACGCCGCCTGTGTCCACCGCCTGATCCGTCACGGGCACACTCCCGTCCCACCGCACGCGCAAGCCCGCCGGGACTCCGGTCCGGGCATGCCCAGAGCCTAGTTCACGCTCTGCAACGTTCCCGGTGGAGCGCGACGGCCAGGTCCCCCGATCGGATCAGCCGATGGTCACACCGCAAGGGGCCGAATGGGTTCAGGCCTCGAACGGACGGGCCGGCCACGGCGCCTCGGCCGGGCGCAGCGCGTCGAGTCCGTCGCCGTGCTGCGCGGCGACCAGCGAAAGGACGCCCACGACAAGGCAGTTGTTGTGCAGCTCGCCGGCGAGGACGCCCCGTACGAGCTCGTCGAGCGGCACCCGCTCCAACTCCATGTCGGCCTCTTCGTGCTCGACCTCGAAGCGCTCGCCGTCGGCCTCGGACAGGTCGCGGGCGAGGAAGATGCGCACGGCCTCGTCGCAGCCGCCGGGGGTGGTGTACACGTCGGTCAGCACACGCCAGTCCTCGGCCTTGACGTGCGCCTCCTCGTAGAGCTCGCGCTGGGCTGCGTGCAGCGGGTTCTCGCCGGGCACGTCGAGCAGACCGGCCGGGATCTCCCACAGCTTCTGGCGCACGGGGTGGCGGTACTGGCGGATCACCAGGACGCGGCCGGATTCGTCAAGAGCGAGGACGGCCACGGAACCGGGGTGGACCTGGTAGTCGCGGCGGACGACCGTTCCGTCGGGCATGAGCACGTCGTCGGTGCGGACGGAGGTCTTGTTGCCCACGAACGGGGTGTCCGTCGCCCGGATCTCCCACTCCTCCGGGGTGTCCTTGATCGTCATTCCTGTCCTTCCGCACGCTTTACAAAGGCACGCCAAAACGAAGCCGGGGCGCTCACCCTTTGAATGCGTGCGCCCCGGCCACCGTACAACTGTTGTGCTAGTTGGAATTCTTCCGCTCGACCGCGGCCTTCACGAGGCCGGCGAACAGCGGGTGCGGCCGGGTCGGGCGCGAGCGCAGCTCGGGGTGCGCCTGCGTGGCGACCAGGTAAGGGTGCACGTCGCGCGGGTACTCGACGTACTCCACGAGCTTGCCGTCGGGCGAAGTGCCGGAGAACAGGATGCCCGCCCTCTTCTCCAGCTCCGCGCGGTAGGCGTTGTTGACCTCGTACCGGTGACGGTGCCGCTCCTCGACGTACTCCTTGCCGTCGTACACCTCACGCACGATGGAGCCCTCGGCCAGCTTGGCCGGGTACATGCCCAGGCGCATCGTGCCGCCCATGTCGCCCTCGCCGGCGACGATGTCGAGCTGCTCGGCCATGGTGGAGATGACCGGGTGGCCGGTGGCCGAGTCGAACTCGGTGGAGTTGGCGTCGGTGATGTCGGCGAGGTTGCGGGCCGCCTCGATCACGATGCACTGCAGGCCGAGGCAGAGGCCGAGCAGCGGGATCTTGTTCTCGCGGGCGTACTTGATCGCCCCGACCTTGCCGAGCACACCGCGGTCGCCGAAGCCGCCGGGGATGCACACACCGTCGACGTCCTCCAGCTGCGCCTTGGCGCCCGCCGGGGTCTTGCAGTCGTCGGAGGTGACCCACTTGATCTTCACGCGGGCCTTGTTGGCGAAGCCGCCGGCGCGCAGCGCCTCGGTGACCGAGAGGTAGGCGTCGGGCAGGTCGATGTACTTGCCGACGAGGGCGAGGGTGATCTCGTGGTCGGGGTTGTGGACGCGGTCGAGCAGGTCGTCCCAGGTCGTCCAGTCCACGTCGCGGAACGGCAGGTCAAGCTTGCGGACGACATAGGCGTCCAGGCCCTCGCCGTGCACGGTCTTCGGGATGTCGTAGATCGAGCGGGCGTCGGGGCAGGCGACCACGGCGGCCTCGTCGACGTCGCACATCAGGGAGATCTTGCGCTTGATCGCGGTGGGGACCTCGCGGTCGCAGCGCAGCACGATGGCGTCCGGCTGGATACCGATGTTGCGCAGGGCCGCAACCGAGTGCTGGGTCGGCTTCGTCTTCAGCTCCCCCGACGGGCCGATGTACGGCAGGAGGGAAATGTGGACGACGAAGACGTTGTCACGGCCGACCTCGTGGCGGACCTGGCGGACCGTCTCGAGGAACGGCAGCGACTCGATGTCGCCGACGGTGCCGCCGACCTCCGTGATGACGACGTCGACCTCGTCGGTCGCCATGCGGCGGATGCGGTGCTTGATCTCGTTGGTGATGTGCGGGATGACCTGCACGGTGTCGCCGAGGTACTCGCCGCGCCGCTCCTTGGCGATCACCGTCGAGTAGACCTGGCCTGTAGTGACATTGGCGGAGCCGTCCAAGTCACGGTCGAGGAAGCGCTCGTAGTGTCCGATGTCCAGATCGGTCTCGGCGCCGTCGTTGGTGACGAAGACCTCACCGTGCTGGAAGGGGTTCATCGTGCCCGGGTCCACGTTCAGGTACGGGTCGAGCTTCTGCATGACCACCCGCAGCCCGCGGGCCTTGAGCAGCATGCCCAGGCTGGAGGCCGTCAGGCCCTTGCCGAGCGAGGAGGCGACACCCCCGGTGACGAAGATGTGCTTGGTCGTCGTAGATTTCGGCGGCATGGCCAAGAGGGGGCTCCCGTGGTCGCGGTCTGGGGTGCGGTGCGGCTGCCCGGCCGGAAATCGGGGGGTCGCCGTCGCTGCGGTTCGGGGGTTTCGTGCCCACCGGTCCACGGGCTACCAGGGTATCAGCGCCCGGACGAGATGGCTTCCGGCCACGCTCCGCACACGAGTCACCACGGACCCGCACAGGCACACGTGTTTCTCACCCGTTGCTCACCCGTTCGGCCGATCCGGGTTGCCCGGAGCGGCACACAGATCATCTACGTGCGTCGTATCCTGCTCGGACACTCGCTGCCGAGCCCGGCCGGCGACAGGCACCACCCCCGCCCGTACGCACCGGAACAACGAGAGCTCGTCAGTTCGTTGAGCAGTAATTGTCGTTTTGCCACACGGCCAGGACGACTGCTTTGCTTCACCGCTCAACGACGCATTACAACGACCCCTTGACCGCACTAGCGACAGCCCCCTTTTGTCGGGGGTGACGTGGCCGTTCGACTGGAGTTGCACGTGGCCGGGCGCATCGAAGACTACGCACTCATCGGAGACATGCAGACCGCAGCCTTGGTCTGCCGGGACGGCACGGTGGACTGGCTGTGCCTGCCCCGCTTCGACTCGCATGCCATCTTCGCCGGCCTGCTGGGCACCGAGGAGCACGGCTTCTGGCGGCTCGGCCCCGCCCACGCCTCCGACGCGAAGCCCCCGGCGGCCGCCCGGCGCAACTACCGCGGCGACTCGCTGATCCTGGAATCCGAGTGGGACACCCCGCGCGGCACGGTCCGAGTGACCGATTTCATGCCCCCGCGTGACGGCGCCCCTCAGCTGATCCGCATCGTGGAGGGCGTTTCCGGCCGCGTCCCGATGCGCTCGGCCCTCCGGATGCGTTTCTCCTACGGCCGGGTCGTGCCGTGGGTGCACAAGCACGACGGGCGTACGGTCGCCGTCGCGGGTCCCGACTCCGTGTGGTTCGACACGGACTGCGAGACCTACGGCAAGTCGCTGACGACGTACTCGGACTTCACGGTCGCCCCGGGTGACCGGATCGCGTTCACGATCTCCTGGGAGCCCTCGCACAAGCAGCCGCCCGCGCTGCCGGAGCCGGAGACCTCGCTGCAGGCGACGGAGGACTTCTGGCGCGAGTGGGTCGAGCACTGTACGTACCACGGCCCGTACCGCGAGGCGGTGATCCGCTCGCTGATCACGCTCAAGGCCCTGACGTACGCGCCGACGGGCGGCATCGTCGCGGCACCCACGACCTCCCTCCCGGAGGACATCGGCGGCGTCCGCAACTGGGACTACCGCTACACCTGGCTGCGTGACGCGGCCATCACCCTCTCCTCGCTGCTGCGCACCGGCTACCGCGAGGAGGCCCGCGCCTGGCGCGAGTGGCTGCTCAGGGCGGTCGCCGGCGACCCCGAGAACCTGCAGATCATGTACGGCATCGCGGGCGAGCGCGAGCTGGGCGAGGCCGAACTGGACTGGCTGCCCGGTTACGAGAACTCGGCGCCGGTGCGGGTCGGCAACGGCGCGGCCCACCAGCTCCAGCTCGACGTGTACGGCGAGGTCACCGAGGCCCTGCACCTGGGCCACATGACGGGCCTGGCCCGCAGCGACTACGCCTCCCTGCTGCAGCTCAAGCTGATCCGCTACCTGGAGCAGCACTGGGACGAGCCGGACGAGGGCATCTGGGAGGTGCGGGGCCCGCGCCGCCACTTCGTGCACTCCAAGGTCATGGCCTGGGTCGCCGTCGACCGCACGATCAAGCTCATCGAGTCCGGCGACGCGGACGGCCCGCTGGAGCGCTGGCGCGAGCTGCGCGACGACATCCACCGGGACGTGTGCGAGAAGGGCTACGACAAGGAGCGCAACACCTTCACACAGTCGTACGGCTCGAAGGAGCTGGACGCCTCGCTGCTGCTGATCCCGCAGATGGGCTTCCTGCCGCCCGACGACAAGCGCGTCATCGGCACCATCGAGGCGATCCAGCGCGAGCTGTCCACGACGGACGGCTTCATCCTGCGCTACCCGACCGAGGGTGACAGCGAGGGCGTCGACGGCCTCCCCGGTGACGAAGGGGCCTTCCTGGCCTGCTCGTTCTGGATGGCGGACGACCTCGCGATGATCGGCCGCGTGGACGAGGCCCGCAAGCTGTTCGAGAAGCTGCTGGCCCTGCGCAACGACCTCGGTCTGCTCGCCGAGGAGTGGGACCCGCGTCTCAAGCGCCAGGTCGGCAACTTCCCGCAGGCCTTCAGCCACGTTCCGCTCATCGACACGGCCCTGCGCCTGACGGCGTCCGGAGCCTACGGCGGCTGACCCTTACCGATCGGTGACGTGCGGCGGCCGAACAGGACCGCCGTATCGCGCCCACCTAGGCTGGAAGCAGACATTCACCCCTTTTCGGAAGGGGATGGCCATGGCTTCCCACTCGAAGGCGGGCGCGGCCCTCGACGCGCTGCGCGAGGATCTGGTCGGCGACGTGTTCGCCCCGGAGGACGCGGGCTACGACGAGGCCCGGATCGTCTTCAACGCCATGATCGACCGGCGGCCGGCGGTGATCGCGCAATGCGTGGACGAGGCCGACGTGGTGCGGTCGGTCCGCTTCGCCCGTGACCTGGACCTGCCGATCGCGGTGCGCGGCGGTGGGCACAGCGTGGCGGGCATGGCGCTGGGCGACGGGGCCGTGGTGGTCGACCTGCGCCATATGCGCGCGGTCACCGTCCATCCCGGGGCCGAGGCGGTACGGGTGGCGGGCGGCGCCACGATGAGCGATCTGGACCGCGCCACCCAGCCGTTCGGCCTGGCGACCACCGGCGGCCGGGCCTCGACCACCGGCGTCGGCGGCTTCGTCCTCGGCGGCGGCAGCGGCTGGCTGGAACGCTCCTGCGGCCTGGCCGTCGACAACCTCCTCGGCGTCGAGCTGGTCACCGCCGACGGCGAGCGGGTCCACGCGAACGCCGACGAGAACCCGGAACTGTTCTGGGGCCTGCACGGCGGCGGAGGCAACTTCGGCATCGCCACCGCACTCACGCTGAAGCTGCACGAACTGCCCGCGTTCTCCATCGCCCTGATGATGTTCCTCCCCGAGTACGGCCGGGAGGTGATCCGCACCTACCGCGACGTCATCCAGGCGAGCCCGGTGGAGGCGGGCGGCGGCGTCCTGTTCGTCTGCGGCCCGCCCCAGGACTTCGTACCGCCGCACCTGGTCGGGACTTTGCTGTGCGGTGCGCTGCTGGCGTACGCCGGGCCCGAGCAGGACGTGCGCAAGCTGGCCGAGCCGCTGCTGGCGCTGCCGCACGAGGTGGAGGTCGTCACCGCGGTGCCGTACGCGGACTTCCAGTGCATGCTCGACGATCCGCCCGGAATGCGGAACTACTGGTCGGTGGAGTACCTCACGAGCCTCCCCGACGACCTCGTGGACGCCTTCTGCACCCGCGCGGACTCCATGCCTGTGCCCACCGGGAATCAGCAGGTGCTGTTGCCGCAGGGCGGCGCCGTCGCCGACGGCCCGGCCGAGTGGCCCGTGCCCTACCGGGACGCGGAGTGGCTCGTGCACCCCTTCGGCATCTGGGAGGACCCCGCCGACGACGAGCGCTGCATCCAGTGGGTCCGCGACGTCCGCGCCGACCTGCAGCCGTGGAGCACCGGCGCGGTCTACCTCAACTTCATCGGCGACGAGGGTCCGGAGCGTGTGGTGGCCGGCCTGGGGGTCGAGAACGCGCGTCGGATGGGCGATTTGAAGCGGCGCTACGACCCCGACAACGTGTTCCGCTTCAACCACAACATCAAGCCGGCCTGAGCGCTTTCAGGGTGCGTTCTCCGGCCGGGTCACCCGCCGTCGCCGGAACGAGAGCGATCTCGTCCAGCCCGGCCTCGGCATACGCCTCGACACGCGCGCGTACGGCGTCCAGATCGCCGACCAGACCGACCATGCCCGCGGCCGCCGCCGGGAGCGCCCGGACGAGCGCGTCGGGGTCGGCGCCGCCCGCGGCGAGCTGCACGGCCGTACCGAAGCCCGCCGCTTCGAACATGTCGCTGTAACCCGGCACCGTCAGATACCCGGCGATGCTCCGCAGCACCTGGGCCAGGGACTCCGGCTCCGGATCGACGGCGGCGGGCAGCCAGGCCGCGAGGCGGGGCGGGGTACGGCCCGCACGCTCGGCGGCGGCTTCGAGTTTCGCCCGCAGCGTGCGGACCTGCTCCGGGGAGACGATGTCGAGCAGCATGCGGTCGGCGTGCGCGGCGGCCGTGGCGATCGCCCGGTCCCCGAAGGCGGCCACCGTGAGCGCGCCGCCGGGCGGCTGGTGGCGGCGCCGGAAGGTGCTGCCGACCACGACCGGCTCGCCCGGCTCGGCGTGCAGGAAGCGGCGTACGGCCGCCGCCGACTCCTCGAGGGCGGCTGCGGGCCGCGTCCGGGGCACCCCGTGCACGCCCTCGACGACCCGCTTGCTGGACGTCCCGAGCGCCACCCCCACCGGCCGCCCGACCACGGCCGCCGTGGACGCGGCACCCCGGGCGATCGTGTACGGATCGCGCACCGACACCGGCACGGGACCGGCCGTCAGCGCGACCCGCTCGGTGGCCCGCCCGATCGCCGTGGCGAGGACGAAGGAGTCCCAGGTCGGCCCCTCCCCCGCCCACACCTCCCGGTACCCGAGCCGGTCGGCGACCACCGCCACCCGCAACGGCTCGTCCACCGGACTGTCGTCCTCCCGCCCCACGGAGACCACGCTGAAGTCCATGTCCCGGCCGCTACCCGGCCTGCGGAGGCCCAATCCCGCCCGGAGATGTCCCACGGGCACACCCCCGGGTAGCGTCCGGCTCATGAACAGCGGCACGGACAGCGGCACGAACAGCAGATTCGGCACCCAGGGCGCCGGGATCACCGTTCAGCGGGCGCTCGAGCTGCCCGGCCTGCGCAGCGGGCTGCCGGAGGTCCTCGCGGGCGCCGACCGGCTGCAGCGCACCGTGCGCTGGGTGCACGCCGGCGAGGTGCCGAACATCGCCTCCCTGTTGAAGGGCGGCGAGCTGCTGCTGACCACGGGCTACGGCCTGGGCACCCGTCCGGCCGAACAGCGGGCGTTCGTGCGCACCCTCGCCGAGCGCGGCATCGCCGCCCTGGTCATGGAGCTCGGCCCGCGTTTCACCCGCCTGCCCGCCGCGCTCGTCGACACGGCACGCGCGGCCGGGCTGCCGCTCGTCCAGCTGCACCGCGAGGTGCCGTTCGTGGCGGTCACGGAGGAGATCCACACCGAGATCGTCAACGGCCACTACGCCCTGCTGCAGCAGGCGGAGGAGGTGCACCGCCGCTGTACCGAGGCCCTGCTGGGCGGCGGCGGAGTGCCCCAGGTGCTGGGCATCCTGGCCGACTTCAGCGGCAACCCGGTCTTCCTCGAGACGACGGACGGACAGCTGCTGTACGCCGCCGGGTCGGGCCCCGAGGGCGCGGATCCGCTCCAGGTGTGGGAGGGGCTGCGCGGCCAGCACAAGGACGCCCCGCCGCCGTCCGGTTCGGTGCTCGTGGACGTGCCCGGCGGCGGCCACGGCTCGGGTTCGGTGCGCGCCCGTCTGGTCCTCCTTCCGGTACGGGCGCCGCTGGCGCCGGTGCACCGGATCGCGGCCGAGCGGACCGCCGGCATCCTCGCCGTCGTACTGATGCAGGCGCGGCAGGAGGAGGAGCTGGCGGCCCGGGGCCGCGGGGACTTCCTGACGGATCTCGCCGAGGGCCGTATCGCCGCGGAGGACGCGCCCGCGCAGGCGCGCGTCCTGGGCTTCAAGCCGGGCACGAGCCCGCTGCTGCCGGTTGTGATGCGGCTGGGCGACGCGCTGTCGCCGGGCGGCGGCTGGGCGGTGCTGGCGCGCGCGGTCTCCGAGGAGCTGGCCTCGGTGGGTGTGCCGGTCCTGCTCGGCGTACGACCTGTCGAGGGCCGTGTCCTCGTGCTGCTCGGCCTGCGTTCGGAGTCGGAGCGGTCGGCGGTGGCGGACCGCGTCGCGGCGGCGCTGCGGGCCGGGGTGGAGCGGGCCGGGATGCAGCGGCCGGGGGCGCAGCCGCCGGTGGTGGTCGTCGGGGTGGCGGGCGGCTGGGCGGCGGCGTCGGCGGGCCTCAGGCACGCGGCGGAGACGGCGACGGCGGCGCAGGGCCTGTCCGACCGCCCCTGGTACGACGCGCGCCGCCTGGACATCGACCTCCTGCTGTGGCGGCTGCGTGACCACCCGGACCTGGCGGCCTTCGTGGACCGCGCGATCGGCCCGGTCCGCGACCACGACAACCGCTCCCGGCCGCCCCTGCTGCCCACCCTGGAGACGTACTTGGCGCACGCGGGCCGCAAGGCGGAGACCGCCCGCGAACTCCACCTCAACCGGCAGACGCTCTACAACCGCCTGGCCCGCATCGGCGAGTTGCTCGGCACGGACCTCGACGACCCGCAGACGGTACTGGCGTTGAGCCTGGCGCTGCGAGCGCGCAGGCATGTGCCCTAGATGACCTGGGCGTTCTAGATGAGCGGGCGGTGCTGAGTCAACTCGTCGTAGATGCTGAGCACTTGGGCGACGGTCTCGTCCTCGGTCGGCCAAGTGGCCGCCTGGCGTGCGCCCTTCTCCTTCAGCGCAGCATGCCGCTCGGGGTCGCCCAGGAGCCCCGCGACGGCGTCGGCGAGGGCCTCCGCGTCTCCGTACGGGACGAGTTCGGCGGCGTCGCCCACCAGTTCGGGGATGCCGCCGACGCGGGTCGCGACGAGCGGTACGCGCGCGTGCAGGGCCTCCTGGGCCAGCACGGAGCGCGACTCCCAACTGCTGGGCAGGAGCGCGAGGTCGGCGGCCGCGAGCAGCTCGGTGACGTCCTCGCGCCGTCCGATGAGCCGGACCGGCAGCCCTTCGTCCTCGATACGGCGCTGCAGCACGGCCCGCAGCGGGCCCTCTCCCGCGATCACCACGAGCGGTACGGGGTCGAGGCGGCGCCACGCGCGCGTGGCGTCCAGGAGCGTGTCGTAGCCGCGGTGCCGGTCGAGGGCGCCGACGGCCATCAGCAACGGGCGGCCGGTGGAGCCGAGTTCGGCCCGGACCTTGGAGCTCAGCCGCTCGTGGTCCTCCTGCTCGACGGTACGGCGCGGTCCCGGCAGGGCGACGGCGGCGAGCCGCGCGTCCCGCGCCCCGGTCCGGCGGGCCCGGTCCACGAGGTCCGACGTCGTACCGAGCACGACGGTGGCGGCTTTCACGACCCGTCGCTCCAGCATGCGCAGCAGATGAGCACGGGCTCCCTCGACGTGCGCGCGGTTGTGCCACGTGACGACGAGGGGGGTGCGGCGCCCGCTGAGCGCGAGGGCGGCGCGGAAGGAGGCGTGCAACCCGTGCGCATGCACCAGATCGGCGTTCTTGCACGCCTCCCGCAGGGCGGCCACGGATCCCGGGTCGCTGCTGCGCGGCACATGCACGTGCTCGGCGCCGGCGCCCGTGAAGTCGTAGGTGCGATCGGCCTCGACGGGGGCGCACACGGTGACCCGCACGCCCCGCTCGACCAGCCCGGAGGCCAGCGAGCGCACATGTGCGCTGCTGCCGGCGTTGCCGCCGCCCAGCACCTGCACGGTGCGCAGCGACGACTGGCCGTGCGGTGAGTGGCTGCTCACGGGGCTCACGTGGCCGGGGCTCCTGGTTCGGCGTCGGGCGGTCACGAAGAAGGTACAGAAGGACCGGACGGTGGGGGTGTACCGCGCGGTTTCCTCCACGTACTACGCCAAGGATGCCAGGACGTACGGGTGTTCCGACAACGCGGACGGGGCGGGAACCCGCGAGGAGCGCGCCTGGGCGGGCGCGGCGGTCACTCACACGGGTGAGGAACAGGCGGTTCCGGGGTGGTTTCGCGGTGGTTCCGCGTGGTTCTGAGGTGATTTGGAGGCGGTTCTGGGGAGTTTCGGGCCGGTTCCGGTGATTCCGGAGCAGGGAGGGCGCCATGGCCGGCGACTCATGAGAAGCACACGGCAACACGCCACCTTCGACCGCCGACACCGACCAGGCGCACACGGCGCCGAAGGTGCACTCAACCGGCGCGCACACCCCGCCCCGACGACCGCCGCGCCACCGCACTCACCTTGTCGCCGTAGGCGGCGGCAGCCACCAGCGCGCCGGCATGGGCGAGCAGCCCCACACGCCCGTTGCCCGCGACGACGGCGGCACCGAGGGCTGCACCCAGTGCATGCGCACCGGTGTCGCCGATCATCGCGCGCTCACCGAGGTCGTCGGGCAGCACGGCCGCGGCGGCACCCATCGCGGCGGCGGCGAGCTCCGCGCCCGACCCCGACCGCACCAGTCCCGGCGCCCCGAGGGCGATGACCGCTGCGGCGGCCCTCCCCGGAGCCACGTCCACGAGGTTGACGAAGTGCGCGGCCCCGGCGATCACGACACCCGCGAGCAACCTGTCGAGCGGCCGCTCCTCGATCACCGCCCCGGCGACCAGCCCGGCCGCCGAGATCCCGAACAACTTGACGGCCCCACTGGTGACTTCACCGTCCCGAAGCGCGGAGAGGTGGGCCCTGAACCCACGCCGGGGATCACCGACACCGGCAACGTCGTCATAGGCCCCACAGACCCCGGCGGCCAACACGGCGAATCCGGCAACGGGTCGAACCCGCCCGACCGCGAGCGCAACGCCCGCGGCAGCAGCGGGGCCCGCGTACAACTCGACGGTCCGACCGGCGTAGTTCTTCCGCTGCCAGCGCTCGGCTCCACCGGGCGCCGCCTTCCGCAGACCGACGACCGCCGCCCGCGTGGCGCCGAGCGCCGAGGCGAAGGCGGTCATCCTGCTCGCACGACTGATCATGCGCCCACCCTGCCGCTCGCGCTGCGCGTCTACACGTCCGCCCTGGCCGTGGCCAGCAACTCCTCCGCATGGGCCCGGGCCGTCTCGGAGTCCTCCTGGCCGGCGAGCATCCGGGACAGCTCCCGGACCCGCTCCTCGCCCTCGAGGACCTTCACACCGGACCGCGTCACGGACCCGTCGTTGGTCTTCTCGACGAGCAACTGCCGGTCGGCGAAGGCAGCCACCTGCGGAAGGTGGGTCACGACCACGACCTGCGCGGACTTGGCGAGCCGTGCCAGCCGCCGTCCGATCTCGACGGCCGCCTTGCCGCCGACACCGGCGTCGACCTCGTCGAAGAGATACGTCGGCACGGGATCCGTCCCCGCGAACACGACCTCGACGGCGAGCATCACGCGCGACAGCTCACCGCCGGACGCCCCCTTGGCGATGGGCCGCGGCGGAGCCCCCGGGTGCGGGGCGAGCAGCAGCTCGACCTCGTCGACGCCGGACGGGCCGTAGGCGACCGGACGCCCGCCGACCTCCACGCCCTCCGGATCCTCGGTCTGCCGGATCTCGAACGACACGCGCGCGTGCGGCATGGCGAGCGAGGCCAGCTCGGCCGTCACGGCGGCGGCGAACCGCTCGGCCGCGTCCGCCCGCGCATCGGTCAACGCCTGTGCCAGGCCGCCGAGTTCGGCCCGCAGCGCATCCCGCTCGGCCGTCAGCTCGTCGATCCGCTCGTCGTCACTGTCCAGCTCGGTCAGCCGCGCAGCGCTCCGCTCGGCCCACACCAGCACCGAGGCGACGTCCTCGCCGTACTTCCGGGTCAACGCGGTGAGCGCGGCCCGCCGTTCCTCGACTGCCGCCAGCCGCAAGGGATCCGCGTCCAGATCGTCGGCGTACCCCGCCAACTCCCCGGCGACATCGCCCAGCAGGATCCCGATCTCCCCGATCCGGTCGGCAAGGGCGGCCAACGCGGGATCGTGCGACCGAACGGCGTCCAGCGCCCGCTGAGCCCCCGCCACGAGCGTCGCGGCGTCGATGCCCTCGGGATCCTCCGGATTACCGGCAAGGGCGGCATGAGCGGCCGTAGCAGCCGATGACAGCGCCTCGGCGTGCCCGAGCCGCTCGGCCTCCTCCGCGAGCTCGACATCCTCCCCGGCGCGCGGCTCGACTCCCGCGATCTCGTCGAGCCCGTACCGCAGCATGTCGGCTTCCTGGGCCCGCTCACGCGCGCGCGTGGTGATCTCTTCCAGCTCGACGGACACGGCCCGCAGCCGCCGGTACGCCTCGCCGTACTTGGCGAGCGGCCCGGCGACGGAGTCCCCGGCGTACCGGTCGAGCGCCTGCCGCTGCCGGGCCAGCTTCAGCAGCCCCTGCTGGTCGGTCTGCCCGTGCACGGCCACGAGGTCGTCGGCGAGGTCGGCGAGCAGCCCCACCGGGACACTGCGCCCGCCCACATGCGCCCGCGACCGCCCTTCGGCGGAAACGGTACGGCTGATCAGCAGCGCCCCGTCGTCGAGCTCGGCCCCGGCCTCCTCGGCCCGCAGAACGGCCGAGGCACCGGCAGGAACGGTGATCCGCCCCTCCACGACCGCCTTCTCGGCCCCGATCCGCACGAGCGCCGGGTCGGCCCGACCGCCCAGCAACAGCCCGAGGCTGGTGACCACCATGGTCTTGCCCGCACCCGTCTCACCGGTGACGGCGGTGAACCCGGGCGACAGCTCGACAACCGCATCGTCGATGACTCCGAGCGACCGTATCCGCATCTCCTCCAACACGAACACGACCTTACGAGGTCGGAGGCGCCGAGTGCGACGCCCCCCGTCTCGGTTGTGTGAAGGTGCAGGTGACGAATGCGCATCGACGGCACATTGTCACTCGGCCGAGTGGAAGGCCTTCAGGGGCGCGGGGAACGGCGCGACAAGCCACGAACCACTCGCAGCCGCCAATGCTCCCCAGACACCCCCCACAGACGGCTAATGAGGCGCCCCTCGCCACCCGGAAACCGGCAACGCAAACTTCGCCACAAGCCGATCCGTGAACGAAGCGTGATGCAGCCGAGCCAACCGCACCGGCACAGCCCCACGCCGCACCTCAACCCTGGCCCCCGGCGGCAACTCCACAGTCCGCCGCCCGTCGCACCACAACACACCTGGCGGAATATGCGGCAGCACCTCGACCGCCAGCACAGAATCCGGCGACGTCACCAACGGCTTCGCAAACAGCGCGTGCGCCGAAATCGGCACCATCAACAGCGCCTCCACCTCGGGCCACACCACAGGCCCACCCGCGGAAAACGCATAAGCCGTGGAGCCCGTCGGCGTGGACAGCACAATCCCGTCACACCCGAACCCGGTCACCGGCCGCCCGTCGATCTCCAGCACAACCTCGAGCAGCTTCTCGGCCCCGGCCTTCTGCACCGCCGCCTCGTTCAGCGCCCAGTCCGTGTGCACGATGTCCCCGTTCTGATGAACGACGACATCGACGGTCATCCGCTCCTCGACCTCGTACGACTTCGTGACCACCCGGTCGACGACCTTGTCGAGATCGTCCCGCTCGGCCTCCGCGAGGAACCCGACCCGCCCGAGGTTGACCCCGAGCATCGGCACCCCGGACGCCCGGGCGAACTCGGCGCCGCGCAGCAGGGTTCCGTCACCGCCGAGCACGATCAGCAGCTCGCAACCGTCGAGGCACTGCGCAGTCGCCTCCTTGACCAGCTCCACTTCGTCCGGCAGCGGCAGATCGGCGGCCTCGTACTCCAGGACGCGCACGCCGATGCCCTCGCGCAGCAGGCCCTTCACCACCAGTTCGGCGCTGCGGATGGCCGCGGGCCGACCCGTGTGGGCGAGCAGGAAAACAGTACGAGCTCGGTTCTGTGTCAACGCGGCCCCTCCGCCACTGCACGGTCAACATCGGCCGGGTCCAGTTCGGGTGCCCCGGCCCGCAGCCACAGAAAGTACTCGACATTCCCGGATGGTCCGGGCAACGGACTGGCGGTGACACCCTTCACCCCGAGCCCGAGTTCCCACGCCTTCTGGGCCACTCCCCGCACGGCCTCCGCCCGCAGCTGCGTGCTCCGTACGACTCCCCCGCTGCCCAGCCGTTCCTTCCCCACCTCGAACTGCGGCTTGACCATCATCACCAGGTCGGCGTCCGGTTTCACGCACCGCACCAAGGCAGGCAGTACCAGGCCGAGCGGGATGAAGGACAGATCCCCCACGACAAGATCCACAGGCTCCCCATCGATCGCTTCGAGCGTCAACTCGCGTACGTTCGTACGGTCCTTGACGGTGACGCGTTCATCGCTCTGCAGAGTCCACGCGAGTTGTCCGTATCCGACGTCGACGGCGACGACATGCGCGGCCCCGGATCGCAGCAGGACGTCCGTGAACCCGCCGGTGGACGCGCCTGCGTCCAGCGCCCGCCGCCCTTCCACGACCAGCCCCTGCGGCACGAACGCCTGCAGCGCACCCGCAAGCTTGTGCCCGCCCCGGGAGACGTAGTCGGGATCGTTGTCGTCGGCCGAGACGACGATGGCCGCCGCGGTCTCCACCTGAGTGGCGGGCTTGGTCGCGACGGTCTTGCCGACGGTGACCCGCCCGGCCGCGATCAGCTGGCCGGCATGCTCGCGCGAGCGCGCAAGCTTCCGGCGGACCAGCTCCGCGTCCAGACGGCGACGTGCGACTCCTGCCACGTTCGGTTCAGCTCCTATTGCCATACGAGGGTGAGGGCGTCCCATTGCCGTACGGCGGTGTGGGCGCCGGAGGTCCCGGGCGTGCGTCGAGCGCGGTGAGCGCGTCGCGCAACCCCCGGTGTACATCCTCGTACACCTCGAGGTGTCCGTCCGTGTCGAGGTGGTCGGCGTCGCCGAGCCGCTCCAACTGGGCGTCGACCTCGGCGTTGCCGGTCGGGGTGCGGGGCACGTTCAGCGGGGCGGGGGCGGCGGGGTCGTACTCCGGTTCGACCGGACCGTCCGGCTCCGGAAGCACCGCTTCCACTTCCACCGTGGCCTCGGGCACAGAGTCGCTCATGCCCAGACGCTACCCCGAAGCACTGGGGTACCGTCGATCGCGATGGCAACGATCGAGGAGTGCCGCGCCGCACTCGAGAAGCTCTCGGACAACATGCAGCACGCCGAGGGGGACGTCCGCACGGCCGCGGAACTGGACCGTTCGGTCAGCTGCTGGATCACCGACCTCGACACCACGTTCGTGGGCCGCATGACGGGCGGCCGGATCGTGGTGCACGACACGCTGCAGGGCCCGCCACCGGAGAAGGCCCAGATCAGACTGGCCATGACCGGAGACGACCTGGTGGCCCTGGTCGACGGCGAACTGCACTTCGCGAAGGCCTGGGGCTCGGGCCGCGTGAAACTGCAGGCGAGCCTGCGCGACCTGCTGGTCCTCAGGAAGCTTCTGTAGCGGCGACCTTCGCCTCCGTACGGGCCTTGCGCGCGGCCGGCACCACCAGCGGCGTCCCCGTCTCCGGGTCGCCGATGACCTGGCAGCGCAGCCCGAAGACCTCCTCGACCAGCTCGGCCGTGACGATGTCGTTCGGCGCGCCCTCGGCGATGACCGTGCCGTTCTTCAGGGCGATCAGGTGGGTGGCGTACCGGGCCGCGTGGTTGAGGTCGTGCAGTACGGCGACCAGCGTCCGCCCCTGCTCCTCGTGCAGCTCGGCGCACAGGTCGAGCACGTCGATCTGGTGCTGGATGTCGAGGTAGGTGGTCGGCTCGTCGAGGAGCAGCAGCGGCGTCTGCTGGGCGAGCGCCATGGCGATCCACACCCGCTGCCGCTGACCGCCGGACAATTCGTCGACATAGCGATCGGCGAGTTCGGTGACGCCCGTCTGCGCCATCGACTCCTGTACGACCCTCTCGTCCTCCGTCGACCACTGGCGCAGGATGCCCTGGTGCGGGTACCGGCCGCGGCCGACGAGGTCGGCGACCGTGATCCCGTCGGGCGCGATCGACGACTGCGGCAGCAGGCCCAGCGTCCGCGCGACCTTCTTCGCGGGCATCGACTGGATGACCTGCCCGTCGAGCAGCACCCGGCCCTGGCTGGGCTTGAGCATCCGCGAGAGCGCCCGCAGCAGCGTGGACTTGCCGCACGCGTTCGGGCCCACGATCACCGTGAAGGAGTTGTCGGGGATCTCCACCGAGAGCTGCTCGGCGATGACCCGCTGGTCGTAGGCGAGGGTGACGTTCTCGGCGGACAGGCGGTTCACAGTGCTCCTTCGGGTGTACGTGTTCTCCGAGCCGCTCAGGTCCTGCTTCCCGGAGCCGCTCATATCCGGCCCGCCTTGCGCTCGGTGACCAGCAGCCACAGCAGATAGACGCCGCCGAGAACGCCGGTGACGACACCGACGGGCAGCTGGTCGGCGCCGAAGGCCCGCTGCGAGGCCCAGTCCGCGGTGACCAGCAGGGTGGCGCCCATGCACAGGGACGGCAGCAGGTTCGGGCCGGGCGAACGGGTCAGCCGGCGAGCGAGCTGCGGCGCGGTGAGCGCCACGAAGCTGACGGGGCCTGCGGCCGCGGTGGCGGTCGCGGTGAGCAGGACGGCGGCCACCATCAACAGCGCCCGTACGCGCTCCACGCGCACCCCGAGGGCGTTCGACACGTCGTCGCCCATCTCCATCATCCGCAGCCCCCGCGCATTGGCGAGGACGAGCGGCACGAGCACGGCGCACAGCCCCAGCAGCGGCCAGACCTGGTCCCAGTCACGGCCGTTGAGGGACCCGGTCATCCACACGACCGCACGGGCCGCGTCGACGATGTCGGAGACGGTGAGCAGATAGCCGTTTATCGCCGTGACGATCGCGGAGACACCGATACCGACCAGGACCAGTCGATAACCGTGGACGCCCCGCTTCCAGGCGAGCAGATAGATGGCGAGACCGGTCGCCAGTCCGCCCACGAGCGCGCCCATGGTGACCTGGGCCGCGCTCCCGGAGAACAGCACGATCATCACGAGCGCACCGGCGGTCGCGCCCTGCCCCAGGCCGAGCACGTCCGGGCTGCCCAGCGGATTGCGGGTGACGGCCTGGAACAGCGCACCGCCTAGCCCGAGCGAGGCACCGACCAGCAGCCCGACCAGGACCCGCGGCAGCCGCAGCTCGTTGACGATGAACTCCTGCCCGGCGTTGCCGTTACCGGCCAGCGTCTTGACTACGTCGCCCGCCGAGATCGGGAAGTCGCCGGTTCCGATCAGCACGACGCTCGCGGCGAACGCGGCGAGCAGCAGCACCACGACGACGGTGACGGCACGGACCTCCAGGCGCAGGGAGATCCCGCCCGGGGCCCTCAGCACACGGTTGGTCTTCACAGCTGCGCCGTCCTCCGCCGTCGTACCAGAAAGATGAAGACCGGCCCGCCGATGAGCGCGGTGATGATGCCGACCTGCAGCTCCGAGGGCCGGGCGACGACCCGTCCGATCACATCGGCACCCAGCAGCAGCACGGGCGACAGGATCGCGGCGTACGGCAGGATCCAGCGCAGGTCGGGGCCGGTGAAGGACCGCACTGCATGCGGAACCATCAGCCCGACGAACGCGATCGGCCCGCACGCGGCGGTCGCCGCTCCGCACAGCACGGTGGCGGCGAGCATCGACAGCGCCCGGGTGCGGTTGAGGTTGGCGCCGAGGGCCTTGGCGGTGTCGTCGCCCATGGCCACGGCGTTGAGCGGCCGGGCGAGCCCGAGGGCCAGGAGCGTGCCGACCGCGAGGAACGGGAGCACCTGCAGGATCGTCGAGTTGGTCGCCGAGGACAGCGAACCGACCGTCCAGAAGCGCATCTTGCCCAGCGCCGCGTCGTCCGTGATCATCACGGCCTGCAGATAGCCGTAGAGCGCGGCACTGATCGCGGTACCGGCGAGCGCGAGCCGCACGGGAGTGGCCCCCCGGCTGCCCCCGAGGAACCAGACCAGCGCGCCGACGGCGGCCGCGCCGACGAAGGCGAACCAGACGTATCCGCTCAGCGAGGTGACGCCGAAGTACGTCATGGCCGTGACGACCGCGGCGGACGCGCCCGCGTTGATGCCGAGCAGCCCGGGGTCGGCCAGCGGATTGCGGGTGAGCGCCTGGAGCACCGCCCCGGAGAGGCCGAGCGCCGCACCGGCCAGCAGCCCGAGGACGGTCCGCGACAACCGCTCGTCGACCACTACGTCGCCGTAGGTCCCCGTGTCCTGGAACAGTCCGTGCCAGACCTGCTCCAGGGACAGCTCTTTCGCCCCGATCGCGATGCTCGCCAGCGCGACGAGCACCAGGATCACGACGGACGCGAGCAGCCCAAGGCCACGTATCGCCCGGCGGGTTGGGGGCGCGGGGGCGGTCTCCGCGCGCTGTTCGGGAGGACTGTCGACCAACACCCAGTTAGGTTAGCCTACCCTCGCATTCGCCCTCGATCCCTGGTGGCTACAACTCCAGCCGCGCCAGCGCCTTCCCCGAATCCAGCTCGCACACACCCTCCCCGGCCACCGTCCAGGCCGCGGCGCACAGCGCCCGCAGCCCGTCCAAGGCCTCTCCGTCACCGTCCAGTTCAAGCCGGTCCGCACCCGCCGTGGCCGTCCAGCCACCGCACCGGAAGCCGCCGTCCGCCTCAATGACCTCCGGCTGCCCCGTGAGCAGTCCGCGCAGATCGGCGTCGACGTACCTCGGCCGGTGCTGCGGCGGCGCGGCGAGCAGCTGGGCGCCGTCGGTGACGCCGGTGAGGACGAGCAGCGAGTCGACCTCCCCGTTGAACGCCCCCTCGATGTCCGTGTCCAGCCGGTCCCCGACCACCAACGGCCGCTCGGCGCCGGTCCGCAGGATCGTCTCCCGGTGCATGGGCGGCAACGGCTTGCCCGCGACCTGCGGTTCGGCACCGGTCGCTATCCGTACGACCTCCACCGCCGCGCCGTTCCCCGGCGCGATCCCACGCGCACTCGGGATCGTCAGGTCGGTGTTGGACGCGTACCACGGCACCCCGCGCGCGATCGCGTAACAGGCCTCGGCGAACCGCCCCCACGGCAACTCGGGCCCGCCGTAGCCCTGCACGACCGCCGCCGGCTCGTCCTCCGCCGACTCGACGGGCACGAGCCCCCGCTCCCGCAACGCGACCCGCAGCCCTTCCCCGCCGATCACCAGCACCCGCGCCCCGGCCGGCACCTGCTCACTGATCAGCCGAGCGACGGCCTGAGCGGAGGTGATGACATCATCGGCGCCCGTCGGTATCCCCAGCTCGGTCAGGTGATCCGCCACCGTGTCCGGCGTCCGCAGCGCGTTGTTGGTGACGTACGCGAGATGCATCCCGCCGGCGCGAGCGGTGGCCAGCGACTCGACGGCGTGCACGATGGCATTGCCACCGGCGTACACCACCCCGTCCAGGTCGAGCAGCGCCGTGTCGTACGCCTCGCTCAGGGCCTGCCCACTGCCCTCGGGCCTCGTCCTGACGCTCTGGCTCATTCCACATCGCTCCTCGTTCGACGGCTTTCCCCCGATCATCCCTCACGCCACTGACACACGTACGATGCCGGGATGAACACTGCAGGTCACTCGGAAGCAACGGCGCGCCGAGGCCTCGAACTCACCCCGTTCCGAGGCCTTCGATACGACCCCGACCGGGTCGGCAGCCTGGCCGCAGTGACGTCTCCGCCGTACGACGTCGTCGTACGCCCCGACGGCCTGCACCACCTCCAGGACGCCGACCCGCACAACATCGTCCGCCTGATCCTCCCGCAGGCCCCCACGCCCGATGCCCGCAACGAACAGGCGTCGGACACCCTCCGCCGCTGGCTCTCCGAGGGCGTCCTCACCACCGACGCCGAACCGGGCCTGTACGTCTACGAGCAGCGCGACGGCGGCGGCATGCTGCAGCGCGGCATCATCGGCGCCCTGCGCGTCTCGGACCCCTCGGAGGGTGTGGTCCTCCCCCACGAGGACGTCATGCCGCATGTGGTCGCCGACCGTGCGGCCCTGATGCGCGCCACCTCCGCGAACCTCGAGCCCCTCCTGCTGACCTATCGCGGCAACGGCTCGACGGCGAGCGCGACCGAGGTCGTGGAACGCATGGCCGACGGTCCCCCGCTCCTCGCCACGACCACGGAGGACGGCTTCAGCCACCGCCTCTGGTCGATCACCGACCCGGCCGACCTGGCCCGCGTCCAGTCCGACCTGGCCGACCACCAGGCCCTGATCGCCGACGGCCACCACCGCTGGGCGACGTACCGCCGTCTGCGCACGGAGCACCCCTCCCCCAGCCCCTGGGACTACGGCCTCGTCCTCCTCGTCGACACGGCCCGCTACCCCCTGCGCGTACGCGCCATCCACCGCCTGCTGCACGGCCTCCCGGTCGCCGACGCGCTCGCGGCCGTGGAGGGCCTGTTCCGCATACGACACCTGGACACACCCCTCCCGGAAGCCCTGGAGACCCTGGCCGACGCCGCCTGCGCAGGCAACGCCTTCCTCCTGGCCGGCGACGGCGCCTTCCACCTGCTCGACCTCCCGGACCCGGACCTCCTGGCCCGTACGATCCCCGCGGACCGCCCCGCGGCCTGGCGCACCTTGGACGCAACGGTCCTGCACGCCACGCTCCTCGACCATGTCTGGCACATCCCCGAGGACTCCCCGGCCCACATCGCGTACATCCACGACACGGCCGCCACGGTCGAGAAGGCGGAACGCGACGGCGGTACGGCCGTCCTGATGCATCCGGTCCGCGAGGAGGTCGTCCGCGACCTGGCCCGCCAGGGCGTCACGATGCCCCGCAAGTCGACTTCGTTCGGCCCGAAACCGGCATCCGGACTGGTCCTGCGCGCGCTGGAGCCGTGACACGCAAAAGGGGCGGGACCCAATGGCCCCGCCCCTTCATCCACAGGCCGGATCAGTCCTTGTCGTCCTCATCCTCGATCTCGGCCTCGGGCTCGGAGTCCTCACGGTCGCCCTCGCCCTCGCCCTCGTCGAAGGCGTCGACGAACTCGACCCCGTCCAGCTCCGCGAGCCGGTCCGAGGCGTCGGTGCTGCCGTCCCGGTCGGCCTCAACAGCCTTCGCGAACCACTCCCGCGCCTCGCCCTCACGCCCGGCGGCGAGCAGCGCGTCGGCGTAGGCGTACCGCAGCCGAGCGGTCCACGGCTGCACGGAGTTGGAAGCCAGCTCGGAGCTCTGCAGCGTCACGATCGCCGCGTCGAGCTGCCCCATGTCACGCCGGGCGCCGGCCGCGACGAGCCGCATCTCGACCTGCCCGGCCTTGTCCAGCTTCTGCACCTCGGGCGCCCCGGCCATGTCCAGCGCCTTCTCCGGCCGCCCGAGCCCACGCTCACAGTCGGCCATCACGGGCCACAGCTCCGCACTGCCGGTCATCCGCCGCGCGGCCCGGAACTCGCCGAGCGCCTCTGCGTACTTCTGATTCGCGTACGCCGCGAACCCGGCCGCCTCTCGTACGGCGGCAACGCGCGAGGCCAGTCGCAGGGCCACCTTGGAGTAGCCGTACGCACCCTCGGGGTCCTCGTCGATGAGCCGCGCGACCATCACCAGGTTCTTGGCGACGTCGTCCGCGAGCGTCTTCGGCAGACTCTGCAGCTCCTGCCGTACGTCCTTGTCGATCTCCTCGCCGGTGACGTCCTCGGGGATGGGCAGCCGCTTGATCGGCTCCCGGTCGCGGTCACGATCCCGCTCGTCCCGGAAACGGCCGCCGCCGCGCCGGTCGTCACGCCGGTCATCGCGGCCCCGGAAGCCTCCGGGGCGGCCACCGCGGTCGTCCCGGCGGTCGTCACGCCGGGGACCACGTGCGCCACGGTCGTCACGGCCACGGAAGCCACCGCGATCGCCCCGGTTGTCGTCCCGCCGGTCGTCGCGTCGGAACCCACCGCGGTCGCCTTCCCGGCGCTCCCCACGGTCGTCACGACGGAAGGCCGGACGGTCACCGCGGTCCCCACGGTCGTCCCGCCGGAACCCACGGTCACGGTCGTCGCCGCGGAAGCCGCGGTCCCGGTCGTCGCGCTGGAATGCCGGACGGGGGCCACGGTCGCCCTCGCGCCGGTCGTCCCGTCGGCCGTAGCCGCCACGGTCCGAACCACCGCGGTCGGAACCACCACGGTTGTCATCACGCCGGAAGCCACCACGGTCGTCACTTCGGCGGTCGTCGCGCCGGCCGTAGCCACCGCCCCGGTTGTCGTCCCGCCGGTCGTCGCGTCGGAACCCACCGCGGTCGCCTTCCCGGCGCTCCCCACGATCGTCACGACGGAAGGCCGGACGGTCGCCGCGGTCCCCACGGTCGTCCCGCCGGAACCCACGGTCACGGTCCCGGTCGTCACGACGCGGTCCGCGGTCGCGGTCGTCGCGCTGGAATGCCGGACGGGGGCCACGGTCGCCCTCGCGCCGGTCGTCCCGCCGGCCGTAACCGCCACGGTCCGAACCACCGCGGTCGGAACCACCACGGTTGTCATCACGCCGATCGTCACGCCGGAAGCCACCACGGCCGCCGCGGTCATCGCCTCGACGGTCGTCACGTCGGCCGTAGCCGCCACGGTCCGAACCACCGCGCTCGGAACCACTGCGCTCCGAACCACCGCGGTTGTCGTCGCGCCGGTCATCCCGGCGGAACCCGCCGCGGTCGGAACCCCGGCGGTCGCCGCCCCGGTTGTCGTCCCGCCGGAAGCCACCGCGATCGCCGCGGTCTCCGCGGTAACCACCACGGTCTCCGCGGTCCCCACCGTCCCGTCGCCGCTGGTCGCGCTCCGGTCGGTCGTCGGGAGAGTTGGTGGACATCGGTGACTCCTGTCTTCGGTACCGCAAGCATTGTAAAAACAAAAGGACCCCTGGTCCCAGCTGAACGCTGGGACCAGGGGTCCTTCCAAAGATTGTTCGGCGGCGTCCTACTCTCCCACAGGGTCCCCCCTGCAGTACCATCGGCGCTGTAAGGCTTAGCTTCCGGGTTCGGAATGTAACCGGGCG
>NZ_JBIAUR010000006.1:0-596503 GCF_042893105.1 Streptomyces sp. NPDC001663
AAACGCCCGGTTACATTCCGAACCCGGAAGCTAAGCCTTACAGCGCCGATGGTACTGCAGGGGGGACCCTGTGGGAGAGTAGGACGCCGCCGAACTCCCTTTAGAGCTCTGGCTCTTGGGCACGCAGCCCAAGAGCCAGAGCTTTTTTGCGTTGAGGTAAGGTCAGGGGGCATCGTTGGCACGTTTCCCACAGGAGGCTCCCGGGTGGAGGTCCAGGAGACCCGCGTCCAGACAGACCGGGTCCTCACCATCCCCAACATCCTCAGCATGGCGCGTCTCGTCGGCGTGCCGATCTTCCTGTGGCTGATTCTCAGGCCTGAGTTCGGAGGCCCCAAGAGTGACGAGTGGGCGCTGCTGGTGCTGGCTCTGAGCGGAGTCAGTGACTATCTGGACGGCAAGCTCGCGCGACGTTGGAACCAGATCAGCAGCCTTGGCCGGCTTCTCGATCCCGCGGCCGACCGCCTCTACATTCTCTCGACTTTGGTCGGTCTTACCTGGCGCGAGATTCTGCCAATCTGGTTGACTGCTGTACTTCTGGTGCGGGAGCTGGTCCTGCTGGTGATGGTGGGCATCCTCAGGCGGCACGGCTATCCGCCGCCGCAGGTGAACTTCCTGGGTAAGGCAGCCACCTTCAACCTGATGTACGCCTTCCCGCTGCTCTTGCTCAGTGACGGAACTGGATGGATCTCGTCACTCGCTGCTATTTTCGGATGGGCGTTCGCTGGTTGGGGTACAACGCTCTACTGGTGGGCAGGAGTCCTCTACGTAGTACAAGTCCGCCGCCTGGTACGTGCGGACGCCATGGCCGATTGAACTCGCCGATTGCTGCGGCCGAAGCGGCCCGATGGCCCTCGGCGGAAAAGTGCGGGACAATCTGGACGGGTGAAGTCGGCTAGACCGTCGTCTCTTTGAGGAGGACGCTTCCGACATGAAGGCCGTCGTGATGGCCGGAGGCGAAGGCACACGCCTTCGCCCCATGACCTCTAGCATGCCCAAGCCGCTCCTACCCGTGGCCAACCGCCCGATCATGGAGCATGTGCTGCGGCTGCTCAAAAGGCATGGGCTGAACGAGACCGTCGTAACTGTCCAGTTCCTGGCCTCATTGGTCAAGAACTACTTCGGTGACGGCGAGGAGCTCGGAATGGAGCTCTCTTATGCCAATGAGGAGAAGCCACTCGGTACCGCCGGAAGCGTCAAGAACGCCGAAGAGGCGTTGAAGGACGATGCTTTCCTCGTTATCTCCGGTGATGCCCTGACCGACTTCGACCTCACCGAGCTCATCAATTTCCATAAGGAAAAGGGTGCGCTGGTCACCGTGTGTCTGACACGTGTGCCCAATCCGCTGGAATTCGGCATCACGATTGTCGACGAAGAGGGCAAGGTCGAGCGGTTTCTCGAGAAGCCGACGTGGGGGCAGGTCTTCTCGGACACCGTGAACACGGGCATCTATGTCATGGAGCCCGAGGTCTTCGACTATGTCGAACCCGACGTGCCCGTCGACTGGTCAGGCGATGTCTTCCCGCAGTTGATGAAGGAAGGCAAGCCGGTCTACGGCTATGTCGCCGAGGGGTACTGGGAGGACGTCGGCACACACGAGAGCTACGTGAAGGCGCAGGCCGACGTGCTGGAGGGCAAGGTCGACGTCGAGATCGACGGTTTCGAGATCTCGCCGGGCGTGTGGGTGGCGGAGGGTGCCGAGGTGCATCCGGACGCGGTTCTGCGTGGGCCTCTCTACATCGGCGACTACGCCAAGGTCGAGGCGGGGGCGGAAATCCGCGAGCACACCGTGGTCGGCTCGAACGTGGTCGTCAAGACTGGTGCCTTTCTGCACAAGGCCGTCGTGCACGACAACGTGTACGTGGGCCAGCACAGCAATCTGCGTGGCTGCGTCGTCGGAAAGAACACCGACATCATGCGTGCCGCGCGAATCGAGGACGGTGCTGTCATCGGCGATGAGTGCCTGATCGGTGAAGAATCGATCGTTCAGGGCAATGTGCGGGTCTACCCGTTCAAGACCATCGAGGCCGGTGCCTTCGTCAACACCTCGGTCATCTGGGAATCCAGGGGCCAGGCCCATCTCTTCGGTGCTCGCGGGGTCTCCGGCATCCTGAACGTGGAGATCACGCCCGAGCTCGCGGTGCGCCTGGCCGGCGCCTACGCGACGACGCTCAAGAAGGGCTCCACCGTCACCACTGCCCGCGACCACTCCCGTGGTGCCCGGGCGCTGAAGCGGGCGGTCATCTCCGCGCTGCAGGCCAGCGCCATCGACGTACGCGACCTGGAGAACGTACCGCTGCCAGTTGCCCGGCAGCAGACCGCGCGGGGCAGTGCCGGCGGGATCATGATCCGGACCACTCCCGGTGTGCCGGACTCAGTGGACATCATGTTCTTCGACGGGAACGGTGCCGACCTGTCGCAGGGCAGCCAGCGGAAGCTGGACCGCGTGTTCGCGCGGCAGGAGTATCGGCGGGCCTTCCCGGGCGAGATCGGGGACCTGCACTTCCCGGCCAGTGTCTTCGACTCGTACACCGGGTCGTTGCTGCGGAATGTCGACACGACCGGGATCTCCGAGTCCGGGTTGAAGGTCGTCGTCGACGCATCGAACGGCAGCGCCGGGCTCGTTCTGCCGAGTCTGCTCGGGAAGCTCGGTGTGGATTCGCTGACGATCAACCCCGGTCTCGATGAGTCCCGGCCCACGGAGACCGGTGACCAGCGGCGGTCGGGGCTCGTGCGGCTGGGCGAGATCGTGGCCTCCTCGCGGGCGGCGTTCGGCGTGCGGTTCGATCCCGTGGGCGAGCGGCTCTCGCTCGTCGACGAGAAGGGCCGGATCATTGAGGACGACCGGGCGTTGCTCGTCATGCTCGACCTGGTCGCCGCCGAGCGGCGCAGCGGGCGGGTGGCGCTGCCGGTGACCACGACGCGGATCGCCGAGCAGGTGGCCGCGTACCACGGGACGCAGGTGGAGTGGACGACGACCTCGCCCGACGATCTGACCCGGGTCGGGGGCGACGACTCGACGATCTTCGGTGGTGACGGCAAGGCCGGCTTCATCATCCCGGAGTTCAGCAGCGTCTTCGACGGTACGGCGGCCTTTGTGCGGTTGATCGGGCTGGTGGCGCGGACCCAGCTCACGCTCAGCCAGATCGACGCACGGATTCCGCGGGCGCACGTCCTGAAGCGGGATCTCGCGACTCCCTGGGCGGTCAAGGGACTTGTGATGCGTCGGGTGGTCGAGGCGGCCGGAGACCGCTTCGTGGACACCACTGACGGCGTGCGCGTGGTGGAGACCGACGGGCGCTGGGTGATGGTGCTGCCCGACCCGGCCGAGGCTGTCACCCATCTGTGGGCGGAAGGCCCGGACGACGCCTCGGCGCAGGCCCTGCTCGACGAGTGGTCGGCGGTCGTGGACAGCGCCGGACGTTGAAAAGCGCAGCACGCGTGCGTGCCGGACAAGTGTCCCCAAGGGGGCCTGTCCGGCACGCCGGTGGGGCCATTCGGAGGTAGTGGTCGCGACGTGCGACGATGTGCGGCATGCCGCAGCAGCCCCCCGTTCGGAGCACACCTACGCGCCCTTCGCGGCCGGACGCGTCCATGTTCCTGCTCACCAACGTCATGGACCACAGCCTCGACGACGGCTACGCCGAGGCAGCCGCCCGGAGGAAGGCGGAGGGTGCCGGCGGCCTGCCGAAGACCCTGCGGGCCAAGCTGGGCCTAGCCGCCGGGCTAGTGCTCGCGGCCCTCGTCGTGACCGTCGGAGCGGCACAGGCCCGCGTGGCGGCTCCGGTCGTCGCCAAGGAGCGCGAGGAGCTGATCGACCGCATCGACCGGGAGACCGCGGCGGCCGACAAGCTGGAGGGCTCCGTCGACAAGCTTCGCGACGACGTGAGCGCGCGACAGCGGGAAGCCCTCAAGAAGAGTGGCAGTGGGGACCAGAGCGAACTGGTGGGGATTCTGTCGGGTGCAGTCGAAGTGCACGGACCCGGCGTGAAGCTGGTCGTGAACGATGCCAAGGAAGCCACCAGCGGCGGCAACGGCAATCCGCGCGAGACCTCGGACTTCTCCGACACCGGTCGGGTGCGCGACCGCGACCTGCAGCGCGTGGTCAACGGGTTGTGGGAGTCGGGGGCCGAGGCCATCTCCATCAACGGGCAGCGGCTGACAGCCCTGTCGGCGATCAGGGCCGCCGGTGACGCGATACTGGTCGACAACAAGCCACTGGTTCCGCCCTACACGGTGCTCGCCGTGGGCAACGGCAAGCAGCTCAGCACCAGGTTCCAGAACAGCGCCGACGGGCTGTATCTGCACGCCCTGCAGGAGAACTACGGCATCCGGACCGCCATCTCCGTGGAGAGCGACCTCCGGCTGCCCGCCGCACCGAGTGTGATCGTACGTACAGCACAGCCGAAGACAGAGAAGACGGAGAAGGGCACATCGTGATCGCCGTACTGGGCCTCGTCGTGGGAGTCGTGGCCGGACTGTTGGTCCGGCCTGAGGTTCCGGCGGTCGTCGAGCCTTATCTGCCGATCGCCGTCGTGGCGGCGCTGGACGCCGTCTTCGGTGGTCTGCGGGCCATGCTCGACGGCATCTTCGACGACAAGGTCTTCGTGGTGTCGTTCCTGTCCAACGTGGTGGTGGCCGCACTGATCGTGTTCCTGGGCGACAAGTTGGGCGTGGGCGCCCAGCTTTCCACCGGTGTCGTCGTGGTCCTCGGTATCCGCATCTTCTCCAACGCCGCGGCGATCCGCCGGCACGTGTTCCGGGCGTGACGCCGATGAGCAACCAGGACGAGACCCCCGAGCCCGAGAACAGGCTGCGCAAGGAACTGCCGGAAGAGGTGCCCCAGACGGCGTCCGAAGCCGCGGACGCAGCCGAGGAGAAGCCCGAGCCCGGGCTGACCGGGCGCCGGCGCCTGGTGCAGGGCCTGTGGCCGCCGCGTGTCACGCGGGCCCAACTCATCGTCGCCGTGCTGCTGTTCGGCCTCGGCTTCGGCCTGGCCGTGCAGGTCGCCTCGAACAGCGACAGCGACAGCGCCCTGCGCGGTGCGCGTCAGGAAGATCTCGTTCGCATCCTCGATGAACTCGACGACCGTACTCAGCGTCTTGACGACGAGAAGCAGGGACTGGAGAAGCAGCGCGACGAGCTGGAGAACAGCTCCGACCAGGCCGAGGAGGCCCGCAAGCAGACTGTCGAGAAGGAGAAGCAACTCGGCATTCTGGCGGGCACGGTGGCCGCGCAGGGTCCCGGCATCACGATGACGATCGAGGACACGAAGGGGACGGTCGAGGCGGACATGCTGCTCGACGCGATCCAGGAGCTGCGCGCGGCCGGGGCGGAGGCGATCCAGGTGAACGACGTGCGCGTGGTTGCCGGAACGTATCTCACGGACTCCGGCAAGAGCGTCAGCGTCGACGGGAACAAGATCAACGCGCCCTATCGTTTCAAGGTCATCGGCAAGCCGGCGGACCTCGAGCCGGCCCTCAACATCCCTGGAGGCGTGGTGCAGACTCTTGAGAAGGAGCAGGCCACCGTTACCGTCGAGCGGTCGAACAAGATCGTCGTGGACGCCTTGCGAGCCGCGAAGCGGCCTGACTACGCTCGGTCGTCCTCACGGTGAACCGGCGGTGCATGGGGGACGTCCGGCGAGGGCATGAGGTTGCGGGGGGTCGGCGCACCGAATGGGTGGTGCGTGGTGGAAACTGTCTGGTGGATACGGACGTTGTGAGGATGTCCGGGTCGGCCGGTGTATGCAATCAGGGTTCGTCCTGCCCCACGGGCGGGTCTGTTTCGGTCAAGGGGAATCGCCCGTGAAGTTGTTTGCGAAGTTGTTCGGCAAGAGCGCGCGAGAGGGCAGTGACAACGCGACTGCCCGTCATCGCGCACAGCCCGACGCAGAGGATCAGCGTCCGCTGTTCCGGGACCAGGTAGGCGGTCCGGGTGGCGACATTTCCGGAGGTCAGGGCGCGCCGTCTGTTGACCCTGCGCAGTCCGGCGGCATAGGTTTCGGGCAACCGTCAACCTCAAGTACGGGTGGAGGGTTTTCCCCAATGTCGGCCCTGGTGTGTACGAGGTGCGGTAACCGCAACGCGGAGAACAGCCGCTTCTGCTCCAACTGCGGTGCTCCGCTGCGGGCTGGGGCAGCGGCCGAGCGGCCGTCCGAGACGACGTCGACGATCTCCATCTCCGGCATCGAGGCCTACGACTCCGAGGTCACCGGTCAGACGCAGGTGCCGGCGCTGTCCCCCGAGGCGCAGGCGGCCGTCGACGCGCTGCCGCTGGGCTCCGCGCTCCTGGTCGTGCGCCGTGGTCCGAACTCCGGCAGCCGCTTCCTCCTGGACGGTGACCTGACCACGGCCGGGCGTCATCCGCAGAGTGACATCTTCCTGGACGACGTGACGGTCTCGCGTCGTCACGTGGAGTTCCGCCGCGGCGCGGACGGCTCGTTCACGGTGGCCGACGTGGGCAGTCTGAACGGCACGTACGTCAACCGCGAGCGGATCGACCAGGTCGCCCTGAACAACGGTGACGAGGTGCAGATCGGCAAGTACCGGCTGGTCTTCTACGCGAGCCAGCAGGGCTACTGACCGGCCCCCGGGCTCTGCCCGGGGGAACCCCAGGGAAGGTCCATGCTTCGAACACCGAGCGGCGGTGCCGGACACGGCACCGCCGCCACGGACAGTGGGCTGATGAGCATCGGCACAGTGCTGAACGTGCTGCGCGACGAGTTCCCCGAGGTCACCATCTCCAAGATCCGCTTTCTGGAGTCGGAAGGGCTGATCGAGCCGCAGCGAACCCCCTCGGGGTATCGCAAGTTCAGTGCCGACGACGTCCAGCGCCTCGGACACGTCTTGAGGATGCAGCGGGACCACTATCTGCCGCTCAGGGTGATCCGCGAGCACCTGGAGGCCATGGAGCGCGGCGAGGCCGTGCCACTGCCCACGGTGGGCCGTCAGCGCGACGGTGAGCCCACCCTGGAGGTCTCCGAGGCCCCCGCGGCGGCCCGGATCGGGAAGGCCGAGCTGCTCGCCGCCGCAGGGATCGGTGAGCAGGAGCTCCAGGAGTGGGAGTCGTACGGGCTCGTGGCGCCGCTGGAGGACGGGGCGTACGACGCGGAGACGGTCACCGTCGCCTCACTCGTGGTCGAGCTGGGGCGGTTCGGGATCGAGCCGCGGCATCTGAGGGTGATGAAGGCCGCCGCCGACCGCGAGGCGGGGCTGGTGGACCAGGTGGTGGCCCCGCTGAAGCGGCACCGCAATCCGCAGACCAGGGCGCATGCGGAGGCGCGTACGAAGGAGCTGGCGGCGCTCACCGTGAAGCTGCACGCGGCGCTCGTGCAGACCGCGCTAGGCGTGCGACTGCCCTGAGCGGGGCGTGCCCTGTGAGGGCCGGAACGTCCCCCCGTTTCCTGCCCGACTACCCAAACGTCCCGGGCACGTCCTAGGGTTGCTGTGTGAACGAGCTCGATGTCGTAGGTGTCCGGGTCGAAATGCCCTCCAACCAACCGATCGTGCTCCTGCGTGAAGTGGGAGGCGACCGCTACCTCCCCATCTGGATCGGGCCGGGGGAGGCGACCGCGATCGCCTTCGCCCAGCAGGGCATGGCCCCCGCACGACCGCTGACCCACGACCTGTTCAAGGACGTGCTGGACGCCGTCGGCCAGGAGCTCACCGAAGTGCGCATCACGGACCTGCGTGAAGGTGTCTTCTACGCGGAGCTGGTCTTCGCCAGCGGCGTCGAGGTGAGCGCTCGCCCGTCCGATGCCATAGCGCTGGCCCTGCGCACCGGAACGCCGATCTACGGCAGTGATGGCGTGCTCGACGACGCGGGCATCGCGATTCCGGACGAGCAGGAGGACGAGGTGGAGAAGTTCCGCGAGTTCCTCGACCAGATCTCGCCGGAGGACTTCGGAACCAGCAGCCAGTGAGGCGTGACCGGCCCGGCGGACTCGCGGTCCCGTGGCGGGCCGGTCGGTGGTCGATCACGGCTCAAATGCCCGCAATTGCCAATGGCGAGTGCGGGCGTCCTACGGCCCGCTCCGAGCGCATTCGGCTAGCCTTTCCCCGCGATGGGGTACGGGAAACCACTCCTAGGGTGATTATCACTCGGCGTGCCGAGTGTGGCGGTCGTTGACGCACCCCTGGTGGCTGCCTACCGTCGAGGAGGCAGGTCAAGGACGGAGGTCGGCGTGAGAAGCACCGGCGACGGTACGGCTGGGGGTGCCCCCGGACGCGGTTTCGGGGGGAGCAGCCCGTACCCGCTTCACGGCAGCGCGGCCGATCACGTCTCGCAGCGACCGGCGGCCGTGCCGAGCAGCGGAGGGGCGGCATCCATGGCGTCCGAGCAGATCGGCTACCGCGGTCCGACGGCCTGCGCGGCCGCCGGCATCACCTACCGGCAACTGGACTACTGGGCGCGCACCGGGCTCGTCGAGCCCAGCGTCCGGCCTGCCTACGGGTCGGGGACGCAGCGGCTGTACAGCTTCCGGGACGTCGTCGTCCTGAAGATCGTCAAGCGCTTCCTGGACACCGGTGTCTCGCTGCAGAACATCCGCACCGCGGTGCAGCATCTGCGTGAGCGCGGGTTCCGGGACCTGGAACGCATGACGCTGATGAGCGATGGCGCCACGGTCTACGAGTGCACCTCGCCCGACGAGGTCCACGCGCTGCTGCAGGGCGGCCAGGGGATCTTCGGGATCGCGGTGGGAGTGGTGTGGCGGGACGTCGAGAGCGCGCTGTCGCAGCTGCACGGCGAGCGGATCGACACCGGCGAGACCCTGGTCGGGAACAACCCGGCCGACGAGCTGGCGCGGCGGCGGAACCGGGCCGTCTGACGGCGCTTTCCCCTGCCGGGGCTCCGGCGGCACTGCATTGTCAGTGGCGTGGTGCAGCATCGGAGATGTGAGAAACGCACCCACGATCCTGCATCTCGACATGGATGCCTTCTACGCCTCGGCGGAGCAGGCATCCAAGCCGAGTCTGCGTGGGAAGGCCGTGATCGTGGGCGGGCTCGGGCCGCGCGGGGTGGTCGCCACGGCGTCGTACGAGGCGCGGGTGTTCGGGGTGCGGTCGGCGATGCCGATGGCTCAGGCGCGTCGGCTGGCGCCGAACGCCGCGTATCTCGTGCCGCGCTTCGGGTTCTACCGGGCGATCAGCGAGCAGGTGATGGAGCTGCTGCACTCGCTGTCACCGCTGGTGGAGCCACTGAGCCTGGACGAGGCCTTCGTGGACCTGGAGGCCGGGGAGGCGGCCTGGGACGAGGCGTCGGCGCGGCTGGTGGGGGAGAAGCTGCGGGCTGACATACGGGCTGTCACGGGGCTCACCGGGTCGGTGGGCCTTGCCGCCTGCAAGATGCTCGCGAAGATCGCCTCCGAGGAGGGCAAGCCGAACGGGCTGGTGCTGATCGAGCCCGGGACCGAGCGGGCCAAGCTCGGGCCGATGTCGGTGCGCATGCTGCCGGGCGTGGGGCCGGCCACGGGGGACCATTTGCGGCGGGCCGGGATCACCACGGTCGACGAGATCGCCGAGGCGGGCGAGGACGAGCTCGTACGGCTGCTGGGCAAGGCCCACGGGCACGCGTTGTACGCCATGGCGCTGGCGCACGACGACCGGCCCGTGGTGGCCGAGCGGGAGGCCAAGTCCGTGTCGGTCGAGGACACCTACGACGTGGACATCCACGACCGAATCCGGGTGGGGCTCGAGGTGCAGCGGCTGGCCGACCGGTGTGTGCGGCGGCTGCGTGGCGCGCGGCTGTCGGGGCGGACCATCGTGCTGAAGGTGCGGCGGTACGACTTCTCCACGCTGACCCGGTCCGAGACGCTGCGCGGGCCCACGGACGACCCGGCGGTGGTGCGGGAGGCCGCTGCCCGGCTGCTGGACTCCGTGGACACCACGGGCGGCGTGCGGCTGCTCGGGGTGGGCGTCACCGGGCTTGCCGACTACACGCAGGAGGACCTGTTCGCGCAGGCGGCGGGGGAGGTGGCGGAGCAGCCCGAGGAGGAGGGCGGCGAGGAGCCCGTCGAGGAGCAGCAGGTGCCCGCCGAGCGGCGCTGGCCCGCGGGACACGATGTGCGGCATGCCGAGTTCGGGCACGGGTGGGTGCAGGGCAGCGGGCTCGGACGGGTCACCGTACGGTTCGAGACGCCCGATTCGGAGCCGGGGCGGGTGCGGACGTTCCGGACCGACGACACCGAGCTGGAGCCGGCGGATCCGTTGCCGCTGGTGCCGCGAAGACCTGGGGCGGGCGCAGCCCCCGCGGGGGCTGCGTGAGTGGTGCGAGGCCGCGTCAGGCGTCGGCGTCCTCCGTGCCCGCGAGCCGGCCGAAATCGCGGTCGGGGACGGCGGGTGGAGGGGTGAGGCCGAGTCCGTAGTGGTGGTAGAGCTGGAGTTCCTGTTCGGGGGAGAGATGACGGCCCACGCCGAAGTCGGGGGCGTCCTTGATGAGGGCCCGGTCGAAGGGGACGTGCAGGGTGCCCTCGACCAGCTCGCTGGGCTCCAGGGGCACGAAGGCGTCCCGGGAGAACAGGCCGGTGCGTATGGCCGCCCACTCCGGCGCGCCGGTCGCGTCGTCGAGGTAGACCTCGTCGATGGTGCCGATCTTGGTGCCGTTGCGGTCGAACGCCTTGCGGCCGATCAGGTTGCGCGGATCGATGTCGGTCTGCACGGGCCCTCCACTTGGTCGCAACTCATCCGTAAGCACTACAAAAGAGCACATTGGAGATGGCGGCCACTCGAGGGATGGGGTGTTGCACTCGCTGGTAGGCTGACAGCGGCTGCTGACCCTGTGCGGGAGAGTCCTCCGGACACCATCGGAGGCGCCGAAGGAGCAAATCCTCCCCGGAATCTCTCAGGCCCACGTACCGCACGGACGAGGTCACTCTGGAAAGCAGGGCGGGTGTCGACGGCCTCCGCTCTCACCGACGGTGAAAGCCGGAAGCCCTTTTGGGCGATCCGGTGAAGCTCTCAGGTTGAGATGACAGAGGGGGAGGCCGTCCGGGTACCCGCGCCGTGGTGCCCCTCGAAGGTCGTGTCAGACCAGGAGGCCTCCGCCAATGACCGCCCATCGCATTCCGCTCTCCGAGCTCGAACAGGGGATCCCTTTCGAGCAGCGCCACATCGGGCCCGACCACGAGGCCCGGGCCAAGATGCTCGCGCACGTCGGATACGGCTCGCTGGACGAGCTCACCGCCGCCGCGGTCCCGGATGTGATCAAGAACGCCGATGCGCTCGAGCTGCCGGGTGCGCGCACCGAGGCCGAGGTGCTGGCCGAGCTGCGTTCGCTGGCCGACCGCAACCAGGTGCTCGATTCCATGATCGGGCTCGGGTACTACGGGACGTTCACGCCGCCGGTGATTCTGCGGAACGTCATGGAGAACCCGGCCTGGTACACGGCCTACACGCCGTATCAGCCCGAGATCTCTCAGGGGCGGCTCGAGGCGCTGCTCAACTTCCAGACCGTGGTCGCCGACCTCACCGGGCTGCCCACCTCCGGTGCCTCGCTGCTCGACGAGGGGACGGCCGCCGCCGAGGCCATGGCGCTCTCCCGGCGTATGGGCAAGAACAAGAAGGGCCTGTTCCTGGTCGACGCCGATGTGCTGCCGCAGACCATCGCCGTGATCGAGACCCGCGCCGAGCCGACCGGTGTGGAGGTCGTGGTCGCCGACCTCAGCGACGGGATTCCGGCCGAGGTCGCCGGGCGTGAGATCAACGGCGTGCTCGTCCAGTACCCCGGCGCCTCCGGTGTCGTACGGGACATCAAGACGGTCATCGACCAGGCGCACGAGCTGGGGGCCCTGGTCACCGTCGCCGCGGATCTCCTGGCTCTCACCCTGCTGAAGTCGCCCGGTGAGCTCGGTGCGGACATCGCCATCGGGACCACGCAGCGGTTCGGTGTGCCGATGGGCTTCGGCGGGCCGCACGCGGGCTACATGGCCGTACACGAGAAGTTCGCGCGCAGCCTGCCCGGGCGGCTCGTGGGTGTGTCCGTGGACGCGGACGGGCACAAGGCGTACCGGCTCGCGCTGCAGACGCGTGAGCAGCACATCCGGCGGGAGAAGGCCACCAGCAACATCTGCACCGCGCAGGTGCTGCTCGCCGTCATGGCCGGGATGTACGCGGTGTACCACGGGCCCGAAGGGCTGAAGGGCATCGCGCAGCGCACCCACCGGTACGCCACCATCCTCGCCGAGGGGCTCAAGGCCGGTGGCGTCGAGATCGTGCACGGTTCCTACTTCGACACGATCACCGCGCGCGTGCCGGGCGGGGCCGCCGCGGTCGTCGCCGCCGCTCGGGAGAACGGCGTCAATCTGCGCCTCGTCGACGCCGACCATGTGTCGATCGCCTGCGACGAGACCACCTTGCGGGCCCAACTGGGCGCCGTATGGACCGCGTTCGGGGTCAAGGGGGACATCGAGGCGCTGGACGCGGCTGCCGCGGAGGCGATTCCCGCCGAGCTGCTGCGCACCGACGAGTACCTCACCCACCCGGTCTTCCAGCAGTACCGCTCCGAGACCGCGATGCTGCGCTACCTGCGCAGGCTCGCCGACCGCGACTACGCGCTCGACCGGGGCATGATCCCGCTGGGCTCCTGCACGATGAAGCTCAACGCGACCACCGAGATGGAGCCCGTCACCTGGCCCGAGTTCGGGCAGCTGCACCCCTTCGCGCCCGCCGAGCAGGCGCAGGGGTATCTGACGCTGATCCGTGAGCTGGAGGAGCGGCTCGCCGAGGTCACCGGGTACGACAAGGTGTCCCTGCAGCCCAACGCCGGATCGCAGGGGGAGCTGGCCGGGCTGCTCGCCGTGCGCGGGTATCACCGGGCCAACGGGGACGAGCAGCGGACCGTGTGCCTGATTCCGTCGTCCGCGCACGGCACCAATGCCGCCAGCGCCGTGATGGCCGGGATGAAGGTCGTCGTCGTGAAGACCGCCGAGGACGGCGAGATCGACGTCGAGGATCTGCGGGCGAAGATCGAGCAGTACCGTGACGAGCTGTCGGTGCTGATGATCACGTACCCCTCCACGCACGGTGTGTTCGAGGAGCATGTCGCCGACATCTGCGCGCAGGTGCACGAGGCGGGTGGTCAGGTCTACGTCGACGGTGCCAACCTCAACGCCCTGGTCGGGCTCGCCAAGCCGGGGCACTTCGGCGGCGACGTCTCGCACCTGAACCTGCACAAGACCTTCTGCATCCCGCACGGCGGCGGTGGCCCGGGCGTCGGTCCGGTCGGCGTGCGCGCGCACCTGGCGCCCTATCTGCCGAACCACCCGATGCAGCCCGCGGCCGGTCCGGAGACGGGTGTCGGGCCCATCTCGGCCGCGCCCTGGGGGTCCGCGGGGATCCTGCCGATCTCGTGGGCCTACGTCCGGCTCATGGGTGGCGAGGGGCTGAAGCGGGCGACGCAGGTGGCGGTGCTCTCCGCCAACTACATCGCCAAGCGGCTCGAGCCGCACTACCCCGTGCTCTACACCGGCCCGGGCGGCCTGGTCGCGCACGAGTGCATCATCGATCTGCGGCCGCTGACCAAGGCGACCGGGGTGAGCGTCGACGATGTCGCCAAGCGGCTGATCGACTACGGGTTCCACGCGCCGACGATGTCGTTCCCGGTGGCCGGCACGCTGATGATCGAGCCGACCGAGTCCGAGGACATCGTGGAGCTGGACCGGTTCTGCGAGGCGATGATCGCCATTCGTGCGGAGATCGAGAAGGTCGGCGCGGGCGAGTGGGCTGCGGACGACAACCCGCTGCGGAACGCGCCGCACACCGCCGCCGCGCTGGGCGGTGAGTGGGAGCACGCGTACTCGCGCGAGGAGGCAGTGTTCCCGGCCGGGGTGTCGGCCGCCGACAAGTACTGGCCGCCGGTGCGCCGGATCGACCAGGCCTTCGGTGACCGGAACCTGGTGTGCTCGTGCCCGCCGCTGGACGCGTACGAGGACTGAGACCGTGAGCCAGGGCCCCGCTTCGGTGGGGCCCTTTCGCGTTACGCCGTCGCCAGGGAGATCTCCGTCGACTTGATCAGGGCTACGACGGGGGTGCCGGCCGCCAGGGCCAGGTCCGTGACGGCGTCCTTGGTGATCGCGGAGGTCAGTTCGCCTCCGTCGACGGCGACCTTGACGGAGGCCATCGCGCCACCGGTGGCCACGTCGGTGACCGTGCCGGGCAGTTGGTTGCGGATCGAGAGGCCCTCGACCGGGGCGGTGGCCAGGGAGACCTCCGTGGACTTCACCAGGGCGCGTACGGCGGTGCCCGAGGCGAGGCCGAGGTCCTCGACGGACTCGAGGGTGATCGCCGCGGTGATGTCCTGGCCGCCGGTGAGGCGGACCTTGACGGTGGCCATCACCTCGCCGGGGGTGACGGCGGTGACGGTGCCGGGGATCTGGTTGCGGATGCTCAGGGTCATGGGCATCAACTTACGGCTCTTTGCGGCTCATGCCGGGTATGCGTGTGTCTGCGTCGCCTTGACCGTCGCCCAGACCGGTGCGCCCGGGTGCAGGTCGAGTTCGGCGGCGGCGACCGTGGTGAGGTCGGCGGCGAGGGGGAGTTCGCCGGTGAGGTCGGCGCGGATCTGGTCGCCGTGGGTTTCCAGGCCCGCGACCTCGCAGCGCCAGTGGTTGCGGGCGCTGGAGCCGGTGGGCGGGTCTCGGAAGAGGGTGACCGCGCTGGGCGGGAACGCCACGAAGACCGGGCCGGACAGGTCTTCCGTCGTGGTGATGGCCGGGCCTGTGTCGAGGCGGACGGTGTGGCCTTCGGCCTGGCCCTTGTAGAGGTTCAGGCCCACCAGCTGCGCGATGTAGTCCGTACGGGGGTGGCGGGCGATGTCGGCGGGGGTGCCTTCCTGTACGACGCTGCCGTGCTCGATGACCACCAGGCGGTCGGCCAGGACCATGGCGTCCAGGGGGTCGTGCGTCACGAGGACGGCGACCGCCTCGAACTCGGCCAGGTGGCGGCGGAGTTGGGCGCGTACGTCCAGGCGGGTGCGGGCGTCGAGGGCGGCGAGGGGTTCGTCCAGGAGCAGGAGGCGGGGGTTGGTGGCCAGGGCGCGGGCCAGGGCCACGCGTTGGGCCTGGCCGCCGGAGAGGTGACGGGGCTTGGCGGTGGCGTGGTCGGTGAGGCCCATACGGGTCAGCCACTCGGCGGCCACGGCTCGGGACTCGGCCTTGGTGGCGCCCTGGCAGCGGGGGCCGAACGCCACGTTGTCCAAGGCAGTGAGGTGGGGGAACAGGAGGTAGTCCTGGAAGACGACGCCCACGGGGCGGGATTCGGGGGGCGTACGGTCCAACTCGGCGCCGTCCAGGCGTAGGTGGCCGGCAGTGAGGGGGACGAGGCCGGCGAGGGCGCGGAGGGCCGTGGTTTTGCCTGCGCCGTTGGGGCCCAGGAGGGCGAGTACGTCGCCGGGGGCGGCGGTGAGGGTGACGTCCAGGCGGAAGGTTTTTCGGTCGACCACGAGGTGGGTGTCGAGGCCTTGGGCGTGGTGCGTATTCGGGTGCGGGTTTGTGGGGGGCACCCGGCCTTCGGCCGGGTTTGGGTTCCCACCCGCACCACCCGTACTACTTTCGTGGTCGGGTGCGGGTGGCCCCTGTGGGGGCTGGGCGCCGTCGGCGGCTGCGGGACGCGTGTTCGTCATTGGGGGCGGCCTCCGGCGCGGGCTCGTCATGATGGCGTCATCCATCGGTCCCGCAGGCCCGCCAGTACCGCGATTGACACCGCCAGCAGTACCAGGCTGAGGGCGATGGCCGCCTCCGGGTTGTTCTGGAGGGCCAGGTATACGGCCAGGGGCATGGTCTGGGTACGGCCCGGGAAGTTGCCCGCGAAAGTGATCGTCGCGCCGAATTCGCCCAGGGCCCGGGCCCAGGCCAGCACGGCGCCCGCCGCGATGCCCGGGGCGATCAGGGGCAGGGTGACGCGGCGGAACGCGGTGAAGCGGGAGGCGCCCAAGGTCGTGGCGGCCTCCTCGTAGCGGGGGTCGGCGGCGCGCAGGGTGCCCTCGACACTGATGACCAGGAACGGCATCGCGACGAAGGTCTCCGCGACGACAACTCCCGCGGTGGTGAAGGGGAGTGTGATGCCGAACCATGAGTCCAGCAACTGCCCGACCACGCCGTTGCGGCCGAGGGCGAGGAGGAGGGCGACGCCGCCGACGACGGGGGGCAGGACGAGGGGGAGGGTGACCATGGCCCTGACGAGGCCGCGGCCCGGGAAGTTCGTGCGGGCCAGCAGCCAGGCCAGGGGGACGCCGACGACGAGGCTCGCCGCCGTCGCCGCTGTCGCGCAGACCAGGGACAGGCGAAGGGCCTGCCATACCTCGGCGCTGGTCAGCTGATCGGGGAGCGTGCTCCACGGGGCTCGTACGAGAAGGGCGACGAGGGGGAGGAGCAGGAAGGCCAGGCCGAGCAGGGCGGGGAGGAGGAGGGGGAGCGGGACTCCGCGGCGGGCCGGTCGGACACGCCCGCGCCGCGGACCGCCCTGGAGGGTGTCGGCCGCGGCGTCGGACTTGTCGGTCGGGGTCACGGCTTGAGGAACCCGGCTTCGCTCAGGACCTTCTGGCCCTCGGCGGACTGCACCAGCGCGATGAACGCCTTGGCGGTCTGGGCGTTCTTCGAGCTGTTGAGCAGGGTGATCGGGTAGTCGTTGATGGCGTCGGCCGACTCGGGGAACTCCACGCCCTCCACCTTGTCACCGGCCGCCTTCACATCGGTCTTGTAGACGACCGCCGCGTCGGCCTCCTTCAGCTCGACCTTCGTCAGGGCGCTCTTGACGTCCTGCTCGTAGGAGACCGGGGTGAGCTTCAGCCCGCTGGCGTCCAGGGCCTTCTGGGCGGCGGCGCCGCACGGCACCGTCTTGTCGCAGAGCACCACCTTCAGGCCGGACTTGGTGAGGTCCTTGAGGGAGGAGACCTTGTCGGGGTTGCCCGGCAGGGTGGCGATCTCCAGCTGGTTGCGGACGAAGGTGGCCGGGGCGGTGGCGTTGTCCTTCTTGTCCGTCACGATCTTCATCGTCTTGGGGCTGGCCGCGGCGAAGACGTCGGCCGGGGCGCCGCCGGTGATCTGCGCGGCGAGGGTGTCGCTGCCGCCGAAGCTGAAGTTGACCTTGGTGCCCGGGTGCTCCTTCTCGAACTGCTTGCCCAGGGTCGTGAAGCTCTCCTGGAGCGAAGCGGCCGCGAAGACCGTGACGTCGCCGGACAGCTTCGGCGAAGAGGACGCCGAGGAGTCCGACTTCGCGGAGTTCGAACCGGAGTCGGAGTCGGACGAGGAGCACGCGCTCAGGGCCAGCAGCGCGGCGGCACCCGCACCGGCCACCTGCAGGGTCCGGCGGGTCCGGCGCGCGGAACGGGTCATCACGGGTCCACTCCCTCTGTTTCTTCGTGGAGGAGCCCGTCGGGTTCCCCCTGTGCGCCGATCATACTGGCGCATATGCGAGGCGTAAGTCTCCTGTCACATCGCATGAGCTGGGCCGTAGGGCCGTAGGGCCCGCATGTGCGTTCGTACGGGAGCGGCTGTGCGTGACGGGTTCGTACGGGAGGGGGTGGTGGGTCAGGTGCGGTCGATGTGGACGTTTGTCGACTTCACTCGGGCCGTGGCCTCCATGCCGACCTCCAGGCCCAGTTCCTCGACGGCCTCGCGGGTCAGGAGCGAGACCAGGCGGTGCGGGCCGGCCTGGATCTCGACCTGGGCGGCCACGTCGCCGAGCTTGATCGCGGTGACGATGCCGGGGAAGGCGTTGCGGACCGAGGTGTACGAGGTCTCCTCCTCGGCGCTGCCCGCCTTGGCGAGTTCGACCGAGAACGCGGCCAGGTCCCGGCCGTCGATGAGTCGCCGTCCGCCCTCGTCGCGATGGGTCGCCACGCGACCGGCGTCCGCCCAGCGGCGCGCGGTGTCGGGGCTCACGCCGAGCAGCCGTGCGGCCTGGCCGATTGTGTAGCTCTGCATGCGGATCACGATAGGGCTGCGAACGGGCTCTGGTGGACGTGGGGTTGAGCGTTGGGTATAACGCGATATAGCGTTAGTTCGTGACGTGAGGGGAGTGAGGGCATGTCCGGTGAGCTGGTGCGGGGTGGCGGGGCGTCGAGTGCTGCCGCCCCGCTCGAACTGAGGGCTTCGCACGCCGACCGGGACGGGGTCGTGGACCTGCTGACCGTCGCCGCGGGGGACGGCCGGCTGACCGCCGAGGAGCTCGACGAGCGGGTGGAGGCCGCCCTGTCCGCCCGCACGCTGGGCGAGCTCGCCGTCCTGACGGCGGATCTGCCGACGGTGGCCGGCGGCACCGTGGCCGAGGCCAAGGACGACGTACGCATCGAGCAGCGCGGTGGTTCGGCCCGGCGCGGGGACGGCTGGATGGTGCCGCGGCGGCTGGAGGTCGAGTCGGAGTGGGGCGATGTGACGCTCGACTTCACCACGGCGGTGATCACGCACGACACGCTGGTCGTCGACCTCGACATGCGCGGCGGCACGTTGAAGCTGGTGACCCGGCCCGGTGTCGTGGTGGACACCGACTCCCTGGTGGTGGAGTACGCGAAGGTCAAGTCGCGTGCGGCCGGCGGGCCCGGCGTCCCCGTCGAACTGCGGGTGGAGATACGGGGGCGCATGAGCTTCGGCCGGGTCGTGACGCGTCAGCAGCGGCGCGCGTTCGTCAGGTGATCCCCGACTCCCTCAGCACCGCCCGCGCCGTCTCGTCGTCGATCCGGTGACCCAGGCGGCTCAGCACATCGGTGCCCTGGCGCAGGGTGCTGCGTTCGACGGAGCGGCGCACTCCGGTGTCCAGCTCGTGCCACAGCAGCGGATCGGCGACCAGGACGCGCGGGTCGAGTTCCAGCCGGTTGCCCTCGGCGTCCCGCAGGACCAGGTGCGAGGAGGCGCCGCTGAACTGCCGTACGCACACGAGCGCGTCCGTACGCACGACGCGTCGGCGCAGCGGGCCGCTCACCGCGAGCCAGCCGGGTCCCGCCGTGACGCGGGGCGGCAGCAGGACTGTGAAGACGGCTGCGGACAGCGTGAGCCACAGCAGGGCGCGGGCCGGGGTCAAGGTCTCGGCGTCCCAGTCGACCAGCATCGTCATGGCGCAGAAGACGAGCGCGCAGCATGCGGCGAGCCGTACGCCGCCGCTCCAGTGGCGGTCGCCGACACGGTCCGTCGGTCTGCTTCCTCGCATGGGGCGACGGTAAGCCGCCGAGGACCGGGAGGGGCCGTCGCTGACGGGGCTCTGACGCCGTACCGGCGAGTCTTGACGCGTTTCTGACGCGGAGGTCGGCTCAGCCCGTGTGGACGCGCGGTCGGCGTGCGCGGTCCGGTTCCGCCTCGCGCAGGACCTCTCGGGTGACCGGGGCGACCTCGCCCTGGCCGAAGAGGAAGAAGCGCAGGAAGTTGGCGAAGGGGTTGCCCTCGGTCCACTCGAAGTAGATGTGCGGGGTGCAGTTGGTGCTGTCGCGGACGTGCAGGAGCAGGGCGGCCAGCGCGTTCGGGATGGAGGAGGATTCCAGGGTCAGCACCCGGTACCGGTTGTGGAGGACCTCGCCGCGGACCGTCAGGCCGGCCTCGAACTCCGAGGGGTCCAGGACCGTGACCTCGACGAAGACGAAGTCCTCGCCGGGGATGTCGTTGTCGTTCTGGATCTGCTCGATCTTGTCGCGGTACTCGGCCTTGTCGCGCCGGTCGGGCTCGTTGGCGATGAACCGTATCTTGCGGCTGGACATGTCCCGGATGAAACGTTCCGCCATGCCGTCGAGGGTCACGCTGGTCACGCGGAGTTCGAAGGCGCGGGCGAGGCGGGACAGCAGGGAGACCAGGATGATGCCGGCGATGAAGCAGGCGCCGATCTTGACGCCGTCGGGGCGCTCGATGACGTTGGCGACGGTGACGTAGAGGAGGACCGCCGAGACGGTCGCGAAGGCGATGGTCCAGTTCCGCTGCTGGGCGCGATGGGCCGCGATGGTCACCGCGATGGCCGCGGAGGACATCAGGACCAGGACGCCGGTGGCGTAGGCGCCGCCCTGGGCGTCGACGTCGGCGTCGAAGATCCAGGTGACCAGGAAGCCGACCAGGGTGAAGACGATCACCATGGGGCGTACGGCGCGGGCCCAGTGCGGGGCCATGCCGTAGCGGGGCAGGTAGCGCGGCATCAGGTTGAGCAGGCCGGCCATGGCGGAGGCGCCGGCGAACCACAGGATGGCGATGGTCGAGACGTCGTAGACCGTGCCGAAGGCGTTGCCCAGGTACTCGTGGGCCAGGTAGGCGAGGGCGCGTCCGTTGGCCTGGCCGCCGGACTTGAACTCCTTCTCCGGGATCAGCACGGTGGTGATGAAGCTGGTCGCGATCAGGAACACGCTCATGATCAGGGCGGCGGCCGTGAGCAGCTTCTTGGTGTCCCGGATGCGGCCCTTGGGGTTCTCCTCGGTGTCGCCCGGCTCGCCCTGGACGTGCGGCATGACCGCGACGCCGGTCTCGAAGCCGGAGAGGCCGAGCGCGAGCTTGGGGAAGACCAGCAGGGAGACACCGATCATGGCGAACACGTTGCCGTGCTCGGCGGTCAGGGCGCTGGTCCAGTCGGTGACCACGTGGCTCGCGGTGAGCACGTGCCAGAAGCCGACGGCCACGACCACCACGTTGAGCCCGAGGTAGACCACCACCAGGGCGACGGCGACGCCGATCGCCTCCAGGAAGCCCTTGAGGAACACCGCGCCGAGCAGGGCGACGAGGATCAGCGTGATCAGCATCTCCTTGCCGTGCAGGACGCTGGTCAGGTGCGGGTTCTCGACCAGGTGGGTCGAGGCGTCGGCGGCCGACAGGGTGATGGTGATCAGGAAGTCGGTGGCGGCGAAGCCGAGCAGGGTCAGGACGAACAGCTTGCCCTTCCAGAACGACAGCAGCCGCTCCAGCATCGCGATCGAACCCTCGCCGTGCGGGCTCTCCTCGGCCACGCGGCGGTAGACGGGCAGGGCGCCGGCGAGGGTGACTATGACGAGCACGATGGTCGCGATGGGCGACAGCAGGCCGGCCGCGAGGGCCGCGATGCCCGGCTGGTAGCCGAGGGTCGAGAAGTAGTCGACACCGGTCAGGCACATCACCCGGTACCAGCGCTGTCCCTTGTGCGGGGCCTCCGGCTCGGCGTGCGGTGCCTGCTGGACGCCCTTGCCCATGTCGGACAGACCCTCCAGCATCCAGGCGCGCAGGCGACTGGGAGGGCGTTCGGTCGTGGCCATCGGCGTGCTCCTGAAGTGCGGCTCAGCGTGTGGGTTCCGGCCATCACGCGGACGGCGGCACCAGCGTAAGCGGAGAGTGACGCGCGGGCCCACGGATGAGGGGGCCGACGGCGTCAAGCTTCCGTTAAGACTGGCTGCTGGGGCGGAGCGGCGCTTCAAAAAGGGTCTTTGGGGATGCTTGAGGGGGTTTTGCGCTGAATGAGGGAGGGAGGGCGGAGGGCGATGCCGGACACCCAGCGTCATGTCGTACGAGGCTTCGGGCGGGGTCGGGGGAGGGGCCGGCCCGCATGAGTGGTGCGGACAGCGTGACCGCCGCGTCAGCTCCGTCAAGGACCCGTCAAGCGCACCTGAGAACGCGTCAGGGGCGCGTCAACGCCTCGTCCGCCTGGCCGGAACCGGTCGCAGACTGAGCGGCACGGGGGACGGGCGACCGTCCGTGGCGTGACGTGGGAGGGACCGTGGCGATCACGGCCGGAACATCGCGGAGACCCGGGTCGGAGGCTGCCGAGCGGCCGCGACCGCAGACGGTCGTCCCGGCCGGGGGCAGCCCCGGTCCGCGGCCGCGAGGGGGGTCGCGGACCGGACGTCCGGGACCCGGCCCCCGGAATCGGGCCGTGGCCGCGCGGGCCGCTCTGCGCCGTCGCTACTGGGCCACCGTGCCCGCGCGACTGCGCCTTCTGCGCGCGGCCACGGTCCTGCTCGCCACCGTCCTCGCGGCGCTGCTGCTGGTCACCGGTCTCGCCGCGCTCGGCACCTGGGACGGCGTCGCCGGGCGGGACGCACCCCGCACCACCAGCGCCGCCGACCTCGATCTCGCCCTCAACGACATGGACGCGCAGGCCGCCAACATCCTGCTGGCGAACGGCAACGCGGGCGAAGGGCGCCTGCGGACGCCGTACGAGAAGGCCGTCGGCTTCTACGGTGACGCGCGGCGCGAGATCGGGCACGACCTGCGCACCCTCGCCGTCGCCGCGCAGGGCGACCGTGCCGACGAGAGGACCGTGGAGTCCCTCACCGACGACTTCGCCGAGTACCAGGAACTCATCGGCCGTGCCCTGGAGAACGACGGCCGCAGCGGCGGCAGGGCGGCCGCGCTCGCCGACTACCGCCGGGCCACGGACCTGCTACAGGGTCAACTGCTCCCGGACTCGCGGAAGTTGGTGGACTCCAACAACCAGGCCTTCAACGCCGAGTACGCCGCGGCCCGTTCCGCGCTCTCCGGCCGGCTCGTCGCCGTCCTCGCCCTGGGCGTGCTGCTGCTCGCATTGCTCGGTGCTCTCCAGTGGTGTCTGGCGCGCGCGTTCCGGCGGATCCTCAACCCCGGCGTGCTCGCCGCCACCGTCTGTGCCCTCGTCGCCGTCCTGCTCGGCACGCAGCTTCTGGCCGCCTCCGCGAGCGATCTGCGCGGCGCCCGCCGCGACGCCTTCGACTCCGTCGTCGCCCTCTCCCGCGCCCGCGCCATCGCCTACGACGCCAACGCCGACGAGAGCCGCTACCTCCTCGACCCCGGACGGCGCGAGCAGTACGCGCGCTCCTTCCTCACCAAGTCGCAGGAGCTGTACGGCATTCAGGGGGCCGACCTCTCCTCGTACGACCCCCGGCTCGCCGCCACCTGGCAGGCGTACGAGAGCGACCACCGCGGCCTGCGCTTCACCGGCGAGTTCCGGCGCGAGCTGGACAACGTCACCTTCCCGGGCGAGCGGGCGGCGGCCGAGAGGACGGTCGAGGCCTACGCCGTCTACCAGCGCGACGACCGGAAGGTCCGCGCACTGCTGGCGGCGGGCAAGGAGCGTCAGGCGGTGGAGTTCTGCATGGGCTGGCAGGCGGGTACCTCCAACGCGCACTTCGGGGCGTGGATGGCCGCGCTGGACAGGGTGACCGACATCAACCGACAGCATTTCGACGGGTCCGTGCGGGCCGGCCGTTCCGACCTGGACACCGAACTCCCGCTGGTCTGCGGGCTGTTGCTGCTGGCCGTCGTGCTCACGGGGCTGGGGCTGCGACCGCGGCTGGCCGAGTTCCGCTGAGCCCGGCAGGGTTCACACGTCCGTGAGCCGTGCTTCCTCCAGGTCCAGGGAGCGCTGGAGGCGGCGGCGCGTGGTGTCGCTGATGGCGTGGTCGTCGTAGAGGCGCTGCAGTTCGGCCGCCTCCACCACTATCAGGTCGCGGCGCAGTTGGCGGTAGACCAGGTCGGCGGACTCGGTCGGTGCTCCGGTGCCGTTGCTGTCGGCAAGGCGGTCGCGGGCGTCGTCGAGGCGGGCGTTCAGGCCGCGGCGGAGCCGGTCCAGGACCACGTCCGGGACGGCCTCCAGCTCCGACAGCTCCTCGAGCCGCTTGATGCCCGCGCCCGCCAGGCTGCACCGCGCGGCGGCCTCCTCGCGCTCGGTGTGGTCGGGCTCGAGGGCGATGCCGGAGCGGCGGACGACGGGCGCCAGGGTGAACCCCTGGACGACGAGGGTGACGACCACGACCGAGGTGGTCAGTACGAGGATCAGGGGGCGGTCGGCGAGGGCGGAGCCGTCCTTCGCGGTCTCCGGGACGGACAGGGCCGCGGCCAGCGGGACGACGCCCCGGGTGCCCGCCCAGGTCAGCACGACCGGCACCCGCCAGTTCAGCCGCTGGATGCCACCCTTGCGCTGCACCACCGCGGACAGCGGCGCCAGCCACAGCAGCCGTACGGCGATCAGGGTGCCCGCCACCGCCAGCGCGTACAGCGGCCATGCCTTGTCGCCGTCGGACAGCGCCTGGACCTGGGCGGGCAGCGCCAGGCCTATCAGGCTGAACACCACGCTCTCCAGCAGGAAGACCACCGTGCCGTACACGGCGTGCAGTTGGAGCCGTATGCGCGCGTTGGTGAGCTTCTCGCCGCGCCCGCCCAGGACGACGCCGGCGACCACGACCGAGGTGACGCCGGAGGTATGGGCCGCCTCGGCCAGGACGTAGGCGGCGTACGGCGTGACCAGGGCGATCACCGTCTCCAGGACGGGGTCCTCGGTGCGCCGCCGGATCAGAGTGACGACGTAGGCGACGGCGGCGCCGATGAGCGTGCCGCCGCCCGCGAGCAACGCGAACTCGCCGCCCGCCGCACCCCAGTCGGCGGCCGCGGACGCAACGGCCACGCTCACCGCGACCCGGAACAGGACCAGCGAGGTCGCGTCGTTGAACAGACTCTCCGCCTGGACCAGGACCTGTACCTTGGGCGGCAGGGCGAGCCGTCTGCCCAGTGCGGTGACCGCCACCGGGTCGGTGCTGGCCAGCACCGCGCCCAGTACCAGCGCCATCGGCCACGACAGCGGCGTCACCAGCGAGGCCACCGCGCCGACGGCGGCGGCGGAGGCCAGCACCAGCCCCACCGCGAGTACTCCGACGGGCCGCCACACCGCCCGCAGTTCGCGCCAGGACAGCTCCTCGGCGCTGGCGTACAGCAGCGGCGGGAGCACCACCAGGCCGATGATCTCGGGGCTGATCTCGATCTCCGGGGTGCCGGGCAGCAGAGCCACGGCGAGACCGGCGACGACGAGGAGGGAAGGGGCGGGAATGCGCCACCGGCGTGCGAACGTCGCCACCACCGTGGCCAGCACCACGAGTGCGAGAACCGTTCCGACGCTGCGCATGCCGTCCCCCTGGACTTCGATGAGAGCCACCATGGCTCCCCGCCGACCAGACTTCCCGGCACACCGCTTTCACCCTATCCCGGCCGCGGCCCGTCAAGACAGTGTCAACGTCCCCGCCGGCGGCGCCAGGGACGCGTCAAGATGTCCGGCCCGAGGCGGGGCGGAGCGCTTCGCTTGGGGGTGATGAACGACGTACGGCGCGGACGGCTGAAGGTCTACCTCGGGGCGGCCCCGGGGGTGGGCAAGACGTACCGCATGCTCGACGAGGGGCGCCGCCGGGCCGGCCGCGGCGCCGATGTGGTCGTGGCGTTCGCCGAGTGCCACGGGCGGCCGCTGACGGAGGCGATGCTCGACGGCCTGGAGACGGTGGCGCGGGCCCGATGCGTCTACCGGGGCGGGCGGTTCGAGGAGATGGACCTCGCCGCGGTGCTCGCGCGCCGCCCGGAGGTCGCGATCGTCGACGAGTACGCCCACACCAACGTGCCGGGCGAGGGCCGCAGTCCCAAGCGCTGGCAGGACATCGAGGAGCTGCTGGCCGCCGGCATCCACGTGATCACCGCGGTCAACGTCCAGCACCTGGAGTCCCTCAAGGACGTCGTCGAGAAGATCACCGGGGTGCCGCAGCACGAGACGGTGCCGGACGAGGTCGTACGCAGGGCCCACCAGGTCGAGCTGGTCGACATCCCGCCCGAGGGACTGCGCCGTCGTATGGCCCACGGCAACATCTACGCCCCCGAGAAGGTCGACGCGGCCCTCGCCAACTACTTCCGGCCCGGCAACCTGACCGCGCTGCGCCAGCTGGCGCTGCTGTGGGTGGCCGACCGGGTCGACGAGGCGCAGAGCAGCTACCGGGCCGAGCACGCCATCGGGACCGTGTGGGAGACCCGGGAGCGGGTGGTGGTCGCCCTGACCGGCGGTCCGGAGGGCGACACGCTCGTGCGGCGGGCGGCCAGGATCGCCGACCGGTCGGCGGGCGGTGAGCTGCTCGCCGTGCACGTGGCCCGCAGCGACGGTCTGGCCGCCGGGGTCTCGCACGCCTCGCTGGTCCGGCAGCGCCGGCTCGTCGAGGACCTCGGCGGCAGCTACCACTCGGTCGTCGGCGACGATGTGGCCACCGCGCTGGTGGAGTTCGCCCGCGCGGAGAACGCCACCCAGCTCGTCCTCGGCGCCAGTCGGCGCGGACGGCTGGAGCGGTTCCTGACGGGCCTCGGGACGGGGGAGACGGTCGTCGCGCTCTCCGGGGACATCGACGTCCATCGGGTCACGCACGAGCAGGCCGGCCGGGGCGCCCTGCTGCCGTCCCGGCGCCGTACGTTGTCGAGGTCCCGGCGGATCGCGGGGCCGGTGGCGGGGCTGGTGCTGCCGTTCCTGCTCACCTTTGTCCTGGCGCATGTGCGCGGGCCCCTCGATCTCACCAGCGAGGCCCTGCTGTTCCTGCTCGCGGTGGTGGGCGTGGCCTGCATCGGCGGCGTGGTCTCCGCGGTGATCGCCTCCGTCACGGCGTCCCTGCTGCTGAACTACTGGTTCATCCCGCCCATCGGCCAGTTCACGCTGGACGACCCCAACGCGCTGATCGCACTGGGTGTCTTCGCCGTGGTGGCCGCCACGGTGGCCGCCGTCGTCGACCGCTCCCTGCGCCTGTCGCGCCGCGCGGCCCGCGCCACCGCCGAGGCGGAGACCATGTCCTCCCTCGCCGGCAGCATCGTGCGCGGCGGCCAGACCATCCCCGCGCTGCTGGAGCGGACCCGGGAGACCTTCGGCATGGAGTCTGCGGAACTGGTCGACGAGCCGCCCGCCGCGGAGGGGGCGACGGTCGTCCCGGCCGGCCCCGGGTCCTTCCTGGTGCTGCACGGCCGCACGCTCTCCTCGTCCGAGCGGCGCGTCCTGGCCGCCTTCGCCGCGCACGTGGGCTCGGCGGTGGAGCGGGCGCGGTTGGCCGAGGCCGCCGCCGAGATAGAGCCGGTGCGTGCGGCAGACCGCATGCGTACGGCGCTGCTGCGGGCCGTGGGCCACGATCTGCGCACCCCGCTCGCCGCGGGCTGGGCCGCGGTCACCTCGCTGCGCAGCCGTGACGTCCAGTTCTCCGCGGAGGACCGGGACGAACTCCTCGCCACCGCCGACGAGTCCATGGCCAAGCTCAACCGCCTGGTCGAGAACCTCCTTGATCTCAGCCGCCTGGAGGCGGGTGTGCTGAAACTCAACCTGCGGGCCACCGCCCTGGAGGAGGTCCTCCCCGTCGCGCTGATGGACACCCCCGACGTCGAGGTCGGAGACGTGGAGGCGGTCCCCGAGGTGCTGGCCGATCCGCCGCTGCTGGAACGCGTGATCGCCAACCTGGTGGGCAACGCGGCCCGTCACACCCCGCCCGGGGCCAGGGTGCTGGTGACCGCCAGCGTGCTCGCGGGCCGGGTCGAACTGCGCGTCGTGGACCGCGGTCCCGGCCTCCCGTCCTCGGACCGGGACCGTCTCTTCGAGCCCTTCCAGCGGCTCGGCGACACCGACAACTCCAGGGGCCTCGGCCTGGGGCTGGCCCTGGCCCGCGGTCTGACCGAGGCCATGGACGGCACGCTCACCCCCGAGGACACCCCGGGCGGCGGGCTGACGATGGTGGTGTCGCTGCCGCTGGCCGAACGCTCCGAGCGACTCGAAGCCGCCGAGCGGATCGCCCTCACCCATCAACAGCGCACCAGTGGCGCGCGGAATGCGGGAGGCGCCCCATGACTGTCGCGGCCGGCCTGTGGCGGTCGCACCACACCACCTCCGGCACGCGGACGACGACCTGGTCCTCGTCATCGTCGGGGTCGCGGTCTCCGCGCTCGGCAACCGGACGGCGGGGGTACTCCGACCAGACCGGGGCCGCCCTGGACACCGCGGGGCCGGTTCGCTGAGAAGTGACCGGCGTACTGCCCGGCTTGGCATGATCTTGGCGCACTCTTGGCCTCTGTCAGGTACACGGCCGGAACTGCCTTCGTGGCCCGCGCCGTTCTGCCTGATGTGACGTCAACCCTCCCCATCCGCACGGAGACCGGACAGCGAGCACAGCACATGGTCATATGTGGCGACGACGGACTCGCGCACCGGCTCGCCGTCGAACTGGACGGCGTGTGCGGCGAGATCGTCACCGTCGTGCTGCCGTCCGCGAGCGACGAGCACGGCGCCCGGATCGCCGCGCTGCACCGCGACCCGGACTCGCCGGTCGAACTGCACGTCTCCGCGCGCCCGGACGAGCGGACCCTGAAGGCGGCGGGCATCCAGCGGGCCGCCGCGCTCGCCCTCACCTACCGGGACGACCAGGTCAACATGACCGCGGCTCTGCTCGCCCGCACCATCAACCCCTCGGTGCGGCTGGTCGTCCGCATGTTCAACCGCGAGCGCGGGCGGCATCTGGAACGGCTGCTGGACCGGGCGGCGGGACTGTGCGACGACCCCGCCCGCGACACCTCCACCACAGTGCTCTCGGACGCCGACACCGCCGTACCGGAACTCGTGGCGGCCGCCGCCGTGGGCCACGGACACACCCTCCAGGTCGAGGGCAAGGTGTTCCGCGGTGTCGTACGGGCTGCGGGGGCGCCGTCGCAGGTCACCGACCTGGCCACCCTGGCGGTCCTGTCCGGCGCCCACCAGGATGACCCGGCGAGCCAGGACAGCGCGGAGACGCCGGGGGAGGACGGCATCCAGCTGCTGCCCGACACACAGACCGCGTACCACCGGCAGTTCACGCACGGCCGGCTGATGCTGGAGGAGGTCACCCAGCAGTCCTCCGAGCCGGACGCCCGCGCCCGGCGCCCGCGTCCCCGCAACTGGCTGCGCGCACGGCTCGCCCATCTGCCATGGAAGGTCTTCCTCTCCCATCAACTCGCGGCCGTGTACGGGGCGTTGGCGGCCGTGGTGGTCGGGCTCTCGACCGCCACCGCGCTGTTCGCCGACGAGCACCCCTGGTGGAAGAACGTCTACCTGCCGCTGCTGGACATCTTCACCATGGGCGACCCGGCCACCGACGAACCGGTGGCCCGCCGAGTGCTCCAACTGCTCGCGGGCTTCGTGGGGTTGGCGGTGCTCCCGATGGTCGTCGCCGCGACCATGAACGCCACGGACGCCTTCCGCACCGCCTCCGCGAGCCATCCGCCCGACGACGACGTGAACGGCCACATCGTCCTGGTCGGCCTCGGCATGGTCGGCACCCGGGTGCTGGCCCGGCTGCACGCCACCGGCCATCAGATGGTGGCCATCGAGCGCGACATGCACGCCCGGGGCGCCGCCCTCGCCCGCCAACTCGGCGTACCGCTGATCCTGGAGGACGCCACGGCTCCGGGAGTGCTCGAACTCGCCCGGGTCCGGCAGAGCCGGTCACTGCTCGTCCTCACCCGCGACGACGGCCAGAACCTCGACATCGTCATGGCCGTCCGGGAGACGAACCCTCAGGTGCGGGTCGTGACGCGGCTGTACGACGACGACTTCGCGGCGACCGTCCAGCGCACCCTGCGCGCCTCCTACCCGGACGCCCTCACCCGGAGCAGAAGCGTTTCCGCGCTGGCCGCGCCCTCGTTCGCCGCCGCGATGATGGGCCGCCATGTACTGGGGGTGATGCCGGTGGAGCGGGGGTCCCTGCTGTTCACCTGCGTGGACGTGGCCGGGCACCCGGAGCTGGAGGGGCGCTCCGTGCACGAGGCGTTCCGGGAGAACGAGTGGCGGGTGCTGGCCGTCGGGACCGCCGCCGGACCGCTCCCCGACTCGTCGGGCGGCGACTCCCTCACCGCGCCGCGCCTGGACCGGACGGACTTCGACTGGCGTCCGGCGCAGGCCCGGCTGCTGCGGGCGGGCGACCGGGTGGTCCTGGCGACGACGCGGCGCGGCCTGGACATCCTGATGACGGGCCTGCCGCCGCGACGTTGAGCCGAGGGCGTCACTTCAGATCGGAGACCTCGAACACCGCCCGCGCCGTCTCGCGCTCCACCTGCTGCGAGATCCGCTCGAGCGCGGTGGCCCCGCACAGCAGGGTGCCGTGGGCGAGGGACCTGCGGGCGTCCTCGTGGAGCCGGTGCCAGAGGTCGGGATTGTGGACGAGGACCTGGGGGTCGAGTTCGACGCGCTCGCCGAAGGCGTCCCTGAGCACCAGCCGTTGGGTGATCCCGTCGAGGCGGCGCACCGACACCAGCAGGTCGGTGCGGACCCTTCGAGTGCGCAGCAGCCGGCGCGAGGCCAGCCAGCCCTCGCCGGCGCGGACCCGGTCGGGGCAGAGCAGGAGGAAGAGCAGCACCGCGAGCGCGGACCACAGCGCACCGCGCCCGGGGGACAGATTCCCCGCGCACCGGTCGATCAGGAGCAGCAGTCCGAGGAGTACGGCGGCACAGCGGATCGCGGCGACCAGATCTCCCCTCCAGCGGCGGTCGTGGACCGCCCGACCGGACTCCGGCGCGGAGGTGCCGGACCGGTGCTCTCGCGCATCGTCGCGGTGTGCCATACGGCGACGCTAGAGATCGCGCGACGTGAGGGAACGGACCTTGACGGGACCCATACGGCCCGCTCTCCCTTCTTGACGCCGAGGCAGCGGCGGCCGTCCGTTGATGAGTCACATACCCGTCAAGGACGCGTCAAAGACCGGGGGTTCGGCGCGAAGAACGCGCAAGGGACGCTCGGCGGGCCCGGCATCGGGACACAACCTTGGTGCACCGGACGCGATGGCCGCGCACGGCTGTTCACCCGCACGCAGGCTGCACGAAGGAGCACATCCCCATGTCGGTACTGATCACCGAACCAGGCGCAGTCCCCGCCGGTGAGGAGCCGCCCGATACCGGCGAGCGCCACCGCCTCACCGCCGTCACCGGCCTCGCCGCGCTGTCCCTGGACGCCATGGCCTCGGTGGCGTACGGGCCCGAGGCCATCGTGCTGGTGCTGGCCGCGGCAGGTGCCCACGGGCTGGGTTTCACACTGCCGGTGACCCTGGCCATCGCGGGCCTGCTGGCGGTGCTGGTCGCCTCGTACCGGCAGGTGATCGCGGCCTTTCCGGAAGGCGGGGGCTCTTATGCGGTGGCCAGGACGCACCTGGGGGCGCGGACGAGCCTCGTCGCGGCGGCCTCGCTCGTCCTGGACTACGTGCTCAACGTCGCCGTGGCCGTGACAGCCGGCGTCGCAGCGCTCACCTCCGCCTTCCCGGCTCTCTATGGTGAACGGCTGTGGCTGTGCCTGGTGGTGTTGACGCTGCTCACGGCTGTGAACCTGCGGGGGATCGTCGACTCGGCGCGGGTGTTCATCGTGCCGACGGTCGTGTTCGTCGGTTCGATCTTCGCTCTGATTGTGATCGGGCTTTTCCGCGATGAGCCTGTGAACACGGTTGACCACGCTTCTGTGGTGTCAAGCAATGCCACAAGCGTGGGCGTTCTGCTCCTGCTGAAAGCTTTCGCCTCCGGGTGCAGCGCCCTGACCGGCGTCGAGGCGATCGCCAACGCCGTCCCCTCCTTCCGCGTCCCGCGCGTCAAGCGGGCCCAGCGGGCCGAGGTCGCACTCGGCGCGGTGCTCGGCGTGATGCTGATCGGCCTGTCGGTGCTGATCTCCCGCTTCCACCTCCAGCCGGTCCAGGGAGTCACCGTCCTCGCCCAGCTCGCCGACGCCTCGCTCGGCCACAACTGGGCTTTCTACGTCATCCAGTTCGCGACGATGATCCTGCTGGCGCTGTCCGCGAACACCTCCTTCGGCGGGCTGCCGGTGCTGCTGAAGCTGCTGGCCCGTGACAACTACGCGCCGCACGTGTTCGCACTGAAGGCGGACCGCCAGGTGCACCGGCACGGAGTGCTGGCGCTGGCCGCGGTGTCGGCCGCGCTGCTGGTGTTCTCCGGCGGCGACACCAACACGCTGGTGCCGCTGTTCGCGATCGGCGTCTTCGTCGGCTTCACCATCGCGCAGGTCGGCATGGTCCGGCACTGGCGGCTCGAACGCGGGCCCGGCTGGAAGGGCAAGGCGCTGCTCAACGGGTTCGGCGCCGTCCTCACCGGCGTCGCGGCAATCGTCGTCACGGCGTCGAAGTTCGAGGAGGGCGCCTGGCTGATCGTGATCACACTGCCGTTGCTGGTCGCGGCCTTCGAGACCGTGCACCGTGCCTACCGGCGGATCGGCGAGCGGCTGGGCCTGGGCCGTATCCCCGAGCACCCGCACCGCGACCGCTCGGTCGTGATCGTGCCCGTTTCGTCGATCTCCCGTCTCACCTCGGAGGCCCTGACGGCCGCCGCCTCCCTCGGCGACGAGGTCCGCGCGGTCACCGTCTGCTACCCAGACCCCGAGGACCGCGCCCAGATGCACTCCCTGGAGCGCGCGTGGACGGACTGGGACCCCGGCGTCCCCCTGGTCCGGCTGGCCAGCGAGCGCCGCACCCTCGGCCGCCCGATCGCCGCCTACGTCCGCGAGGTGTCGGCCGCCGAGCCGGCCACCCGGGTCACCGTGCTCATCCCGGAGACGGAGCCCGAGCGGCTGTGGCAGCGGCTGCTGCAGAACCAACGGGGCGCGGTGGTCGCCCATGCCGTGCGCAGGGAGACCGACGCGGTGATCTGCCGGCTGCGGTTCCGGCTGTTCTGAGCCCCAGGTCACAGCCCGGCGCAGTCGCCGTAAGAGACCCGTCAAAGGCGCGCAGAGCGCCGTATGGGACCCGTCAACGGCAGTCGAATCCGGCCATCAAGGCGGTTTCCTCTAACCGTCCCTGTCCAACGAACCTCACTCCAGGAGTTCACGATGGCCGATCTGGCCTTCGTCGTCACCACGATCGCGTGCTTCGCGCTGGTGGCCCTCGTCGCCAAGGGGGTGACCAAGCTGTGACCGCCGAGAACATCGTCGGCCTGGTCGTGGCCGTCGCCCTGCTGGGCTATCTCGTCCTCGCCCTGATCTTCCCGGAGAGGTTCTGAGCCACGACATGGGTCCCGTACTCGCCGGCGCTCTCCAGCTGCTCGCCCTCATAGGCGCGCTGGCCCTCGCCTACGTCCCCCTCGGCAACTACATGGCCAAGGTCTACTCCTCCGACAAGCACTGGCGGGTGGAGAAGTGGATCTACAAGGGCATCGGTGCCAACCCGGACACCGAGATGCGCTGGACCGCGTACCTGCGCGGTGTCCTCGCGTTCTCCGCGGTCGGCGTCGTCTTCCTCTACCTGCTGCAGCGCCTCCAGGGCGCCCTGCCGCTGTCACTCGGCTTCAAGGCCATCGACCCGGACCAGGCGTTCAACACCGCCGCGTCCTTCGTGACCAACACCAACTGGCAGTCGTACTACGGCGAGCAGGCCATGGGCCACGTCGTGCAGACCGCCGGTCTGGCCGTGCAGAACTTCGTCTCCGCGGCCGTCGGCATCGCCGTCGCCGTGGCGCTCGTACGGGGCTTCGCGCGCTCGCGCACCGGTGAACTGGGCAACTTCTGGTCGGACATGGTGCGCGGTGTCACCCGCATCCTGCTGCCCGGAGCCCTCGTCGCCGCGATCGTTCTGGTGGCCTGCGGTGCCATCCAGAACTTCTCCGGCATCCACGAGGTCGGCCAGTTCATGGGTGGGCAGCAGCAGTGGAACGGCGGCGCGGTCGCCTCCCAGGAGGCCATCAAGGAGCTGGGCACCAACGGCGGCGGCTACTTCAACGCCAACTCGGCCCACCCCTTCGAGAACCCGACGCCCTTCACCAACCTCTTCGAGATCTTCCTGCTCCTGGTGATCCCGTTCGCCCTGACCCGCACCTTCGGTGTCATGGTCGGCTCGGTCAAGCAGGGTTACGCGATCCTCGCGACCATGGCCACCATCTGGATCGGCTTCACGGCCCTGATGATGTGGACCGAATTCGCCCACCACGGCCCGGCGTTCCAGATCGCAGGCGGGGCGATGGAGGGCAAGGAGACCCGGTTCGGCGTCGGCGCGTCCTCGATCTTCGCGACGGCGACCACGCTCACCTCGACCGGTGCCGTGGACTCCTTCCACTCCTCCTTCACCGGCCTCGGCGGCGGCATCACCATGCTCGGCATGATGCTGGGCGAGATCGCGCCCGGCGGCACCGGCTCCGGCCTGTACGGCATGCTGATCATGGCCGTGATCGCGGTGTTCATCGCCGGTCTGATGGTCGGGCGTACGCCCGAGTACCTGGGCAAGAAGATCGGCACCCGTGAGATCAAGCTGGCGGCCTGCTACATCCTCATCACACCGGCCCTGGTGCTGATCTTCACCGCCTTCGCCATGGCTCTGCCCACCCCGGCGCACTCGATGACCAACAGCGGGGCGCACGGATTCTCCGAGATCCTCTACGCCTACACCTCGGCCGCCAACAACAACGGCTCGGCCTTCGCGGGTCTGAACGCGGACACCCAGTGGTTCAACAGCACCCTGGGCCTGGCCATGCTTTTCGGTCGCTTCCTGCCGATGGTGTTCGTGCTGGCGCTGGCCGGTTCGCTCGCCGAGCAGAAGCCGGTGCCGGCCACCGCGGGCACCCTGCGCACCGAAAAGCCGCTGTTCACCGGCCTGTTGGTGGGCGCGATCCTGATCATCACCGGTCTCACCTACTTCCCGGCCCTCGCGCTGGGGCCGCTGGCCGAGGGGCTGGCGTCATGACAACCGACGTAAAGAAGCAGGACTCCATGTCCACTCCCACCCTCGCGCCCCACCAGGACGCACCCACCGGGCACAAGTCCCCCGAAGGCCGGGTCGGCGCAGGTCTCTTCGATCCCAAGCAGCTCCTGAAGTCGCTGCCGGACGCCTTCCGCAAGCTCGACCCGCGGGTGATGGTCAAGTCCCCCGTGATGTTCGTGGTGTGGATCGGCTCCGTCCTGACCACCGTCTTCTCCTTCAAGGACCCGGGCGACTGGTTCGGGTGGGCGATCAGCGCCTGGCTGTGGCTGACCGTGGTCTTCGCCAACCTGGCGGAGGCGGTCGCCGAGGGCCGCGGCAAGGCGCAGGCCGACACCCTGCGCAAGGCCAAGACCGACACGGTGGCGCGGCGGCTGGTGGGCGACTTGGAGGAGCAGGTGCCCGGCACCGAGCTGAAGATCGGTGACCTGGTAGTCTGCGAGGCGGGCGACATCATCCCCGGCGACGGTGACGTCGTCGAGGGCGTCGCATCCGTCGACGAGTCGGCGATCACCGGCGAGTCGGCGCCCGTCATCCGCGAGTCCGGCGGTGACCGTTCGGCCGTCACCGGCGGTACGAAGGTGCTGTCCGACCGCATCGTCATCAAGATCACGACGAAGCCCGGCGAGACCTTCATCGACCGGATGATCAACCTGGTCGAGGGCGCGGCCCGGCAGAAGACGCCCAACGAGATCGCGCTCAACATCCTGTTGGCGTCACTGACGATCGTGTTCCTGCTGGCCTGTGCCACGCTGCCGCCGTTCGCCGACTACGCGGGCACGCATCTGACGATGGTCGTGCTGGTGGCGCTGCTGGTCTGCCTGATCCCGACCACGATCGGGGCTCTGCTGTCGGCCATCGGCATCGCGGGCATGGACCGGCTGGTGCAGCGCAACGTCCTGGCGATGTCGGGTCGCGCGGTCGAGGCCGCCGGTGACGTGTCCACCCTGCTGCTCGACAAGACCGGCACCATCACCCTGGGCAACCGGCAGGCCGCCGAGTTCGTGCCGGTGAGCGGTACGACGGAGGCCGAGGTGGCCGACGCCGCCCAGCTGTCGTCGCTGGCCGACGAGACGCCCGAGGGCCGCTCCATCGTCGTACTGGCGAAGGGGAAGTACGGTCTGCGCGAGCGCCACCAGGGCGAGTTGGCCGGTGCCGAGTGGATCCCCTTCACCGCGCAGACCCGGATGTCCGGTGTCGACGTCGACGGCAGGAAGATCCGCAAGGGAGCCGCCGGTTCGGTCATCGCCTGGGTCACGGAACGCGGTGGTGAAGTCGCCCGGGACGCCCAGGAGTTGACGGACCGGATCTCCGAGGCGGGCGGCACGCCGCTGCTGGTCGCGATCGAGGACGCCGACGGGGCCCGCGTGCTCGGTGTCATCCACCTGAAGGACGTCGTCAAGGACGGCATGCGCGAACGGTTCGACGAGCTGCGCCGCATGGGCATCAAGACCGTCATGATCACGGGTGACAACCCGTTGACGGCCAAGGCGATCGCCGAGGAGGCGGGCGTCGACGACTTCCTCGCGGAGGCGACTCCCGAGGACAAGATGGCGCTCATCAAGCGGGAGCAGGCCGGCGGCAAGCTCGTCGCGATGACCGGTGACGGTACGAACGACGCGCCCGCGCTGGCCCAGGCGGACGTCGGTGTGGCGATGAACACCGGTACGTCGGCCGCCAAGGAGGCCGGCAACATGGTCGACCTCGACTCCAACCCGACCAAGCTCATCGAGATCGTCGAGATCGGCAAGCAACTCCTCATCACCCGGGGTGCGTTGACGACGTTCTCGATCGCCAACGACGTCGCGAAGTACTTCGCGATCATCCCCGCGTTGTTCGCGGCCGTGTACCCGGGCCTGGACAAGCTCAACATCATGGGCCTGTCCTCGCCGGACTCCGCGATCCTCTCCGCGGTCATCTTCAACGCGCTGATCATCATCGCGCTGGTGCCGCTCTCCCTGAAGGGCGTGCAGTACCGGCCGGTGAGCGCGGACAGGATGCTCCGGCGCAACCTCACCCTCTACGGCATCGGAGGGCTGATCGCGCCCTTCATCGGCATCAAGCTCATCGACCTGCTCATCTCCCTGATCCCCGGAATCGGTTGATCGCCATGAACAACTCCATTGCAAACACAGCCCGGTTGCTCGGGGCGGGCCTGCGGGCGCTGTTGGTGTTGACTCTGCTAACAGGCGTGATCTATCCGCTGGCCGTCACAGGTGTGGCCCAGGCGCTGTTCCACAACAAGGCGAACGGCTCCGAGATCAAGTCGGACGGCAAGGTGGTCGGTTCCTCGCTGATCGGTCAACAGGGGTACAGCCTCAAGTACTTCCAGCCGCGCCCGGCCAACGGTCTCGGTGAGAACTCGGTCAACACCCAGTACAAGCTGATCCTTTCCGGCGCCACCAACCGTTCCGCCGACAACGCCGAACTCATCAAGTGGGTGAAGGAGGCGAAGGCCAAGGTCGTCAAGGACAACTCGACGGCCGACTACAAGGTCAGGCCATCCCAGGTTCCCGCTGACGCGGTCACCTCTTCCGGCTCTGGTCTCGACCCGGACATCTCTCCGGCCTACGCCGAACTCCAGGTCCACCGGGTCGCCGAGAAGAACGGACTGTCCGTCGCGCAGGTCGAGAAGCTGGTCGAGGACCACACCGACGGCCGCACCCTCGGCTTCATCGGCGAGCCCCGCGTGAACGTCCTCGAGCTCAACATCGCGCTCAAGGACCTTGTGGCCAAGAGCTGATGGCGTTACGTGACCCGAGCGGGAGCCGGCGGCCGGAACCATCCGGATCCGCCGGCTCCCGCAGCCGTCGAGAAAGGCGTACACCCATGACCAGGGTGCTGGTGGTGGAGGACGACCCGCAGCTGGTACGGGCCCTCGTGATCAACATGCAGGCACGCCGGTACGGGGTGGACGCGGCCCCCGACGGGACCACGGCCCTGCGACTGGCGGCCGCACGCCAACCGGACGTGGTGATACTGGATCTCGGACTGCCCGACATGGACGGCGTCGACGTCATCAGGGCCCTGCGCGGCTGGACCCGGGTGCCGGTGCTGGTGCTGTCCGCGCGTCAGGCCTCCGACGAGAAGGTCGCCGCACTCGACGCGGGCGCCGACGACTACATCACCAAACCCTTCAGTATGGACGAGCTCATGGCCCGGCTGCGGGCCGCCGTCCGCCGCGTGGCGGAGACCCCGCTCGCGCCCGAGACCACCCGGGTCGAGACCGACGACTTCACCGTCGACCTGCTCGCCAAGCGGGTCGTCCGCGGTCAGCGCGACGTACGGCTGACGCCGACGGAATGGCATCTGCTGGAGATCCTGATCACCAATCCTGGCCGGCTCATCACGCAGAAGTACCTGCTGCAGGAGGTCTGGGGGGTGTCCCAGAGCAACAAGAGCAACTATCTGCGGGTCTACATGGCCCAGTTGCGCCGCAAGCTGGAGACGGACCCCGCGCACCCGCGCTACCTCATCACCGAACCCGGCATGGGTTACCGCTTCGAAGGCTGAACATGACAGGCGCCCCTCATGCGTCCCGCGGCGCCGTCTCATGGCACCGCGAGGAGCGGGCAGGTGGCGTGGGCCAGGCAGTAGCGGCTCGTCGAGGGGAACGCGCGGTGCGGGACGCCGCGCCGGCCGGCGCCGACGACCAGCAGGTCGGTCTCCCGGTCGGCGGTCCCGGTCAGCGCCGGACCCGGTGTGCCCCGGACGACGTTCCCCGCCCGACGGCTCCCAGGCCGGCACCGGCCACAGCTCGGCGCCACGGCACCGGGCCTCGGCGGCGGCGCGGCGCAGCGCGGTGAGACTGCTCAGGGAACCGCTCACGCCCACCACGACCCGGGCGGGCAGGATGCCGTCGGAATGAGACATGGCTCCACCGTTCTTCACGCGTGCCCGACGGCCCCGCGACGCGTCCTTCCGGGAGCCGACGCTACGGGCCCGTCTCCATCCCACGCCTGGTCCACGGCTCGTGACCACCCCGTCCGGCCCCAGCGTCAGCGTCTCGTCAGCGTCCGCCCGATCGCCGTCAGCATCGCGTCATGAGGTGCCCGAACCCCCGGGTGAACGGGCATAGCGTGAGCGGCGAGCCCCGGTCCGCCTCCCCGCGTCCGGGGCGCTCCCACCCCTCCCACGCACCCCCCGGATCACCCAGGAGACCTCCCCCATGACAGACATCCTGTGCGGCGAAGACCCCGAACCCTCCGATCGCTTCCCGGCCGGACCTCTGTTCGTTCCGGTCCGGCCGGGACCCTCGGGCTGCGCGGCCCGGCTCTTCCGCACGCCCCTCGGCGACCGCACGGCCGTCGCCTTCACCTCCGTACGCAACCTGACCTCGACCCTCGGCCCCGACCAGGCGTGGATCAGGCTCGCCGAGCCCGCGCTGCGCGCGCTGACCGAGCCGCTCGGCGTCACCGGGCTCACCTTGGACCCCCGGTTCGCGGCGCCGGCCGCCGCGCCGGTCGTTCCCGTTGCACCTGTTATGTCACTGCGCATCGCTTGAGGGGGCGGCACACGATGACCACCGTTCACGAACCCACGGTCACCACCGACGCCGAGGAGCTGTCGGTGTGGCCCGCCTCCACCACCGAGCCGCACCCGGGCGACCTCGCCGTGGGCGGCGTACCGCTCACCGAGGTCGCCGACCGCTTCGGCACCCCGGTCTACGTCCTCGACGAGGCCGAGGTGCGCGACCGCTGCCGTACCTACCGGCAGACCTTCCCCGAGGCCGAAGTCCTGTACGCGGCCAAGGCGTTCCTGTGCCGGGCCATGGTCCACTGGATGGCCGAGGAGGGCCTGGGCCTGGACGTCTGCTCGGCCGGAGAGCTCGAACTCGCGGTCACCACCGGCTTCCCGCCGGAGCGGATCACCCTGCACGGCAATGCCAAGTCCCCGCGCGACCTGGAGAGCGCACTGCGCCTGGGCGTCGGCCGCATCGTCATCGACAGCCCGTCGGAGATCGCGCGGCTGGCGGCCGCGGTCGGCCCCGGCGGGCACCAGAAGGTCATGGTGCGGGTGGTACCGGGCATCAGCGCCGGCGGACACAACAAGATCCGCACCGGCACCGAGGACCAGAAGTTCGGCCTGTCCATCTCCGACGGCTACGCCCAGTACGCCATCGCCCGGATACTGGACCAGCCGCAGCTCCAACTGACCGGACTGCACTGCCACTTGGGCTCGCAGATCACCAGCGTGAAGCCGTATCTCGCGGCCGTACGCCGCATGGTCGGCCTCATGGCCCGCCTGCACGAACAACACGGCCTCGTCCTGCCCGAACTCGACCTCGGCGGCGGCCACGGCATCGCCTACCGCCCCGGCGAGCAGGCCCTGGATCTGCCCCTGCTGGCCCGCAAGGTCCGCGGCGAGCTGGCCGAGGCATGTGCGTCGGCAGGGCTGCCCGTGCCCCGCCTGGTCATCGAGCCGGGCCGGGCGGTCGCGGGCCCGGCAGGGGTCGCCGTGTACCGCGTCCTGGCGGTGAAGCGCACCGGCGAGCACACCTACGTGGCCGTGGACGGCGGCATGAGCGACAACCCGCGGCCCGCGCTCTACGGCGTGCGCTACTCACCCCGCCTGATCGGCCGCCGCGCCGGCGCGACCCGGGCCCCGGTGACCGTGGTCGGCCGGCACTGCGAGGCCGGCGACATCGTCGCCGCCGACGTCCGGCTCCCGGACGACATACGCCCCGGGGACCTGCTCGCCGTCCCCGTGGCAGGCGCGTACCACCTCTCCATGGCGTCCGCCTACAACCTGGTCGGCCGCCCTCCCGTGGCGGCCGTGGCCGACGGCCACGCCCGGCTGCTGGTCCGCCGGGAGTCCCTGGAGGACATCCGCAGCCGCGACGTCGGCCTCTAGAGCCCGCCCGCTACCGCCTTGTCCCCGTCCTGACACCCTCGTACAGTCCGCTCCGTAATGTTCGCCAGCAGGATCGAATGTTTCGGCAGTGGGACCGGAGGGCTGACGCGCATGCGGATGTACGACAACCCCGTCATCGGTGGCTTCCACCCCGACCCCAGCGTCTGCCGGGTCGGCGAGGACTACTACCTGGTCTGCTCCAGTTTCGAGTACTTTCCCGGCGTCCCGCTCTTCCACAGCCGCGATCTCGTGCACTGGCGGCAGATCGGCAACGTACTGGACCGGCCGGGGCAGTTGGACCTGCCGGACACCGCGCGGGCCTCCGGCGGCATCTACGCGCCGACGATCCGGTACCACGACGGCCGCTTCCACATGATCACCACCAATGTCGACGGCGGCGGCACCTTCCTGGTCACCAGTGAGCGGCCGGAGGGGCCGTGGTCCGACCCGGTGTGGATCGACCTGCCCGGCATCGACCCCGACCTCGCCTGGGACGAGGACGGCTCCTGCTGGTGCGCGCTCGCCGGAGTCTCGGTCGCCCGCATCGACACGGTGACGGGAAAGGTGCTGGAAGGGCCGCTGTCGGTGTGGTCCGGGTCCGGGATGCAGGACCCGGAGGCCCCGCATCTCTACCGCATCGGCGACTGGTGGTACCTGATGCTCGCCGAGGGCGGCACCGGCCTCGGCCACAGCGTCTCCGTCGCCCGCGCCCGCTCACCGCGCGGCCCGTACGAACCGGCGCCCGACAACCCGATCCTCACCCACCGCAGCACCGGTCGTCCCGTCCAGTCGACCGGCCACGCGGACCTGGTCCAGGCACCGGACGGCACCTGGTGGGCGGTGCTGCTGGGCACCCGTCCGCGCGGCTGGTTTCCGGGCTTCCACGTCCTGGGCCGGGAGACCTTCCTGACCCCGGTCGAGTGGGTCGACGGCTGGCCGCGGATCGCCCCGGTGCTGGAGCGCCGTCCCGCACCGGCGGCCTGCCATCCCCTCCAACCCGAGCCGCCGCGCGACGACTTCGACGCCGCCGACCTCGCCCCGCACTGGATCTCCCCGCGCCGCAGGCCGCGCAGTTGCTGGTCGCTGAGCGAGCGGCCGGGATGGCTGACCCTGCACGCGACGGGCGGCAGCCTCGACCTGCCGGGCCACACCTTCGTCGGACGCCGGCAGCAGCATCCGGAGTGCCGGATCGCCGCCCGCCTCGACCCCGGGTCGGGCCGCGCCGGGCTCTCGGTGCGCATGGACGAGGCCCATCATTACGACCTCGAGATCGCCGGGGGAGAGGTCGGCGTGATCGCCCGCATCGGTCCGGTGCGGCAGGAACTCGCCCGCCGTCCGCTGCCGTCGGGGCCGGTCACCCTGACCGTCGACATCCGCACGGCCGACCTCGGCCCCGACACGATCGCCTTCTCGGCCGACGGTGGCGAACCGCTCGCCGAGCTCGACGGCCGCTACCTCTCCACGCAGGTCGCAGGCGGCTTCACCGGCCGGGTGATCGGCATGTACGTCACCGAGGGCAGCGCGGCCCTCGACTGGTTCGAGTACCTCCCGACGGACGGCGCCTGAGCGCGTCAGCGCCCCTCCGGGCCGCTCATGTCGGCCGCAGATTCACCGTGTTCAAGGGGTTGCCACCGTTTGGGAGCTGTCTCTAGGGTGCGGCAACAGCGAAGCTTTCTGGATCTACTCCGAAACTTTCGGTCCCAGCGGACGGTCGTGGACGCGCCGTCCCTACCCAAGGAGCGCAAAATGGGCGACCGGGCACTGTCCCGCCGCGGCTTCCTGGCGGCCTCCGCCGCGGCCGGCCTGGGCATGACGGCACTGAGTGCATGCGGCGGCGACTCGGACGGAGGGTCGTCGGACGGGACGACCACCATCGAGTGGTGGAACATCTCCACCACCGAGCCCGCCAAGACCGTCTGGGCGGGTCTGGCCAAGAAGTTCGAGGCCCAGAACCCGAAGGTGAAGATAAAGATCGTCCAGCTCGAGAACGACGCCTACAAGTCGAAGATGACGGCGCTGACCGCCTCCGGGAAGCTCCCCGACATCTTCCACACCTGGGGCGGCGGCGTCCTCAAGCAGCAGGTCGACGCCGGGCTCGTCGAGGACCTCACCGACAAGACCAAGCCATGGGCCGACGGCCTGCTGCCGGTGGCGAAGAAGGCGTACATCCTCGACGACAAGACGTACGCCATCCCGTTCGACATCGGCATGATCGGCTTCTGGTACAACAAGGCGCTCTTCAAGCAGGCCGGCATCACCAAGCCCCCGACGACCTGGAGCGGCTTCCTCGACGCCGTGAAGAAGCTGCAGGCCAAGGGCATCACCCCGCTCGCCCTCGCGGGGAAGGAGAAGTGGCCCGGCATGTACTACTGGGCCTACCTCGCGATGCGCACCGCCGGCATCGACGCGCTCCAGAAGGCCAGCGACGACAAGGACTTCACCGCCCCCGGACTCGCGCAGGCCGGGCAGCACCTGAAGGACCTGGTCCAACTCCAGCCGTTCCAGAAGGGGTTCCTCGGCGCCGCGTACTCCACCCCGACCGGGCAGGCCGCGACCGTCGGCAACGGCAAGGCGGCCATGGAGCTGATGGGCCAGTGGGCCCCGAGCGTGGAGGCCGACGCCGGCAAGGGACTCGGCAAGAACCTCGGGTTCTTCCCGTTCCCCGCCGTCGAGGGCGGAAAGGGTGCGATCACCGAGGTGTTCGGCGGTGGCGGCGGACACGCCCTGCGCAAGGGCGCCCCGCAGGCGGCCGTCGACTTCCTGAAGTTCTTCGCCTCCGAGTCCACCGACGTCGAACTGGTGAAGAAGACCGGCACCATCCCGGTCGTCCCGGCTGCAGACAGCGCCCTCTCCGACCCCAACATCAAGGCCGTACAAGCCCAGTTGAAGGCCGCCACCGGCTTCCAGCTCTTCCTCGACCAGGCGTACGCCCCCGCCGTCGGCCAGGAGGTCAACGACAGCGTGGCCGCGCTCATCGCCGGCTCCAAGTCCCCCGAGCAGGTCACGCAGTCGATCACGAAGACCGCGAAGGAAGAGCAGTAACCGGAGATGACCTCGACCTTCCTCCCGGACAAGCGGACGGGTCCCGACGTCGCCCGCACCTCCCCGGCCGCCAAGTCGGCCCGGGGACGGGCGCGTCGGCGCCTGCTGAACTGGCTCACCGCGGTCGCCTTCCAGGTGCCCGCGCTGGTGCTGTTCATCGGCCTGGTCCTGCTGCCGATGCTGTTCGCGCTGTACGCCGCCTTCTTCCGCTGGGGCGGCTTCGGCATGCCCTCCGACTACGTCGGCGGCGACAACTTCACCCGCCTCTTCCAGGACGACGTCTTCCTCGGCGACCTGTGGCGCTGCCTGATCCTGGTCGTGCTGTCGCTCGTGCTGCAGCTGCCGTTCGCGCTCGCCATGGCGGTCGCGCTCAACCAGCGGCTGCGCGGCCGGGCCGTGTACCGGATGCTGTTCTTCGCGCCGTACGTCCTGTCCGAGGCCATCACCGGTGTGCTGTTCAGCATGATCTTCGCCCCGGACGACGGACTCGCCGACCACGTCCTCGGCAGCATCGGCCTCGACGGCCTGGGCGGGGAGTGGTTCGCCGATCCCTCCTACGTGATGGCGACCCTCTTCCTGGTCATGACGTGGAAGTACTTCGGCTTCCACATGATGCTCTGCCTGGCCGGACTCCAGTCCATCCCGGCCGAGTTGACCGAGGCGGCGCTCATCGACGGGGCGGGCCCCTGGCAGCGGTTCCGCAACGTCACCCTGCCGCTGCTCGCACCCACCCTGCGCATCAGCATCTTCCTGTCCGTCATCGGGTCGATCCAGCTCTTCGACCTGGTCTGGGTGGTCACCCAGGGCGGCCCCGACCACCACTCCGAGACGATGGCCGTGACCATGTTCCAGTACGGCTTCAAGCGCTATCAGGTCGGCTACGCAAGCGCGATCAGTGTGGTCATGTTCGGCATCTGCCTTGTCTTCGCCCTCGCCTACCAGCGGTTCGTGCTCCGCCGCGACCTCGAAGGGGCCACCACGACGATGAGGGGGGACGGGAGATGACCCGCAAGACCGGTGCCGCACGGACCCTGCCACTGCACCTGATCCTCGTGCTCGTCGGCGCGGTGATGGTCGTACCCCTCGTGTACGCCGTCCTGTCCGGCTTCAAGTCCACCGACGAGCTCTCCAGCAACCCCTTCGGGCTGCCCGACCACTGGCTGAGCGGGAACTACACGGACATCCTCGGTTCGGGCGACTTCTGGCGGCTGCTCGGCAACAGCACGCTGATCGCGGTGGCGACGACCGTGCTGGTGGTCGCCGTGTCCGCGCTCGCGGCCTTCTCCTTCGCCCGGTTCGCCTTCCGCGGGCGGGAGTTGCTGTTCACCTTCTTCACGATGGGGCTGATGTTCCCCTTCGCGGTGGCCGCGCTGCCGCTGTTCCTGCTGCTGCGCTCCATGGACCTGCTGGACAACCCGCTCGGCGTGATCCTGCCGCAGGTCGCCTTCGGGCTGCCGATGACCATCATCATCCTGCGCGGTTTCTTCCGGCAGATCCCCGGCGAGCTGGAGGAGGCGGCCACCCTCGACGGCTGCAGCTCCTTCGGGTTCTTCTGGCGGGTGCTGCTGCCCATGGCGCGGCCCGCGCTCGGCACGGTCTCCGTGCTCGCCGTGGTCACCAGCTGGAACAACTTCTTCCTGCCGCTGCTGGTGTTCACCGACAACACCTGGTGGACGCTGCCCATCGGCGTCCAGCAGTTCCAGGGCCAGTACTCGGCGGACTACGCCCGGGTCTTCGCGTATCTCGTCCTGGCAATGGTCCCCGCCCTCGCCTTCTACTCGGTCGCCGAGCGCCAGCTCGTCGGCGGCCTCACCGCCGGCGCCACGAAGGGATGACGCGCGCCCGCGGACGTACGGCCCCGCACCCCACACCGTGAGGAGTCGCACCATGCGCAAGACCACCCGACTGAGACTCGCCGGCGCGTTCGCCGCCGTCCTCGTCGCGGCCGGCATCGCCACCGGCTCGCCCGCCCAGGCGCACGCCACACCCGCCACCCTCGCCGAACTCGCCCAGCGCCACGGCCGCTACTTCGGCAGCGCCACCGACAACCCCGAACTCACCGACACCGCCTACACGGCACTGCTCGGCAGCGAGTTCGACATGATCACGCCCGGCAACGGCATGAAGTGGTACGCCACCGAGCCCCAACAGGGCGTCTTCGACTGGACGAACGGCGACGAGATCGTGAACCTCGCCCGCAAGAACCATCAGCGGGTCCGCGCCCACACCCTGGTCTGGCACAGCCAGCTGCCCAGCTGGCTCACCGGCCGCGAATGGACCGCGGACGAGCTGAGGGCCGTACTGAAGAAGCACATCCAGACCGAAGTACGGCACTACCGCGGCAAGGTCTACTCCTGGGACGTCGTCAATGAGGCGTTCAACGAGGACGGCACCTACCGCGAGACCATCTGGTACAAGACGCTCGGCCCCGGCTACATCGCCGACGCCCTGCGCTGGGCCCACCAGGCCGACCCGCACGCCAAGCTCTACCTCAACGACTACAACATCGAGGCCGTCGGCCCGAAGTCGGACGCCTACTACCAGCTGGCCAAGGACCTCCAGGCGCGGCACGTCCCGCTCGACGGCATCGGCCTCCAGGCCCATCTGGCCCTGCAGTACGGCTATCCGACCACCCTGGAGGACAACCTCCGCCGCTTCTCCCGGCTCGGCCTGGACACCGCGCTCACCGAGGTCGACATACGCATGATCCTGCCCGCGACCGAGGAGAAGCTGGCCCAACAGGCCGACTGGTACCGGGATTTGACCAAGGCGTGCCTGGCCGTCCGCCGGTGCGTCGGCATCACCGTATGGGACTACACGGACAAGTACTCCTGGATCCCGGCGTTCTTCCCCGGTGAGGGTGCCGCGCTGCCCTGGGACGAGCAACTGCAGCCGAAACCGGCGTACTTCGCGATCAGGGACGCGCTGAAGTAGTTCACGCGGTCGACGGTGGTGCGGTGCTCGACCGCACCACCAGTTCCGTGCCCAGCTCCACCCGGGGCGAGTCGGGCTGTTCGTCGCGGGCCAGTCTGAGGACCGTGCGGACGGCCAACTTGCCCATGTCGGCGAGCGGTTGGCGCACGGTCGTCAGCGGCGGAGCCGACCAGCGCACTTCCGGAAGGTCGTCGAAACCGACCACGCTCATGTCCTCCGGCACCCTGAGGCCCCGGCGGCGCAGCGCCTCGATCGCGCCGAGCGCCATCTGGTCGCTCGCCGCGAAGAGAGCGGTCGGCGGCTCGGGCAGGTCGAGGAGGGCGTTGCAGCCGGTGAAGCCGGACTCGGGGTGGAAGTCGCCGGGGACGACGAGGGTTTCGTCGAGTGCGATGCCGGCGCCCTCCAGGGCGGCGCGGTAGCCGTCGAGGCGGGCGCGGGAGCACAGCAGCCGGGGCGGCCCGGCGATCAGGCCGATCCTGCGGTGGCCCAGCGACAGCAGGTGCTCGGTGGCCGCCATGCCGCCCGACCAGTTGGCGGCGCCGATGGTCGGCACGTCCAGGGCGGGGGAGCCCGCCGGGTCGACGACCACCAGCGGGACGCCGAGGGCGCGCAGCTCCTCGTGCAGGACCGGTTCCAGGGCCGAGGTGACCAGGATGACCCCGTCGGAGGCGCGGGCCCTGAGATTGCGCATCCATTCGCGGGCGTCGCCGGAGCGGCCGTGGATCGCGGACACCACGGTGCCGACGCCGGCCGCGTGCGCGACCTCCTCGACACCGCGGATGATCTCGACCGCCCAGGGGCTGTCGAGGTCGTTGAAGACCAGGTCGAGCAGGGCGGCGCCGGGAGCGGAGGCCGCGGTGCGCTTGCGGTAGCCGTACCGGAGCAGCAGGTCCTCGACCTTGGCCCGGGTCCTGGGCGACACGTCGGACCGGCCGTTGACGACCCGGGACACCGTCGGGACCGAGACGCCGGCCTGCCGGGCGATCTCCGTGATCGTGACCCTGCCCCGGACCTCGGACGCCTCCTCGGCCCCGGCCTCGTGAGCGACCAATTCCCCCACCTCCGTCGACACTTGCCTCGAAACTTCCAGAAGTCTTCCGGAAAACGGGCGCCCGTGGGAAGGGAGATCGCGCTGTGGGAAGGCCGTGGGGAGAGCGACGACCGCATTACGCACGAGTAACTACGGGGAGTGATCGCCCCCGGACATGCGTCGGGGCCGGTTCGCGACGTGACCGCGACCGGCCCCTCAAGTACTCCGGGCGATGTGACGCACCGCCCGGGTCCGCCTCAGGCGGCCGTCATCACCTTGCCGGCGCCCAGCGGGCGGTGCGGGGCGATGATCTGGCCGTCGGGCAGGAGCTCACCGGTGTCCTCGAAAAGCAGAACGCCGTTGCACAGCAGGCTCCATCCCTGCTCCGGGTGGTGCGCCACAAGTCGGGCGGATTCCCGGTCGGCGGAGTCGGCTGTCGGACACGGTGGCTGGTGCTGGCACATTGATGGGATCTTTCGCTCTGTCGTGATGTGTGAGATGGCTGTTGTGTCTGTCCCGCGGCTTGAAGCTCCGTTCATGGCCGCCCCCCGTAGTGATAAGTCGGTCCAGTCCCAGTGTTGCCCCACGGGCGTCAATCCGCAGGCATTTCGCAGCACCGCTTCTCACAGGTTGAGGACGCATCACCCGCGCGGACGGTTCAGTCCAACTGCACTGTCATTTCGGGTGGTTCGCGGTGGCCGGATGGGGCTAGTCCTTACAGGTCAGGGGCTATTTTCGGCTCGTACGAGCAGTCAATTGCTCGTACGAGCGCATTGTGGCCGGGAAAAGCAAAGTACCCCGCCACCCGGAAATACGGGGGCGGGGTACGAAGGTCCTCGCGACGGGCGATTTCAGGCGGGCGAGCCCAGCAGCGGGACGGGAGTCACCCGATGGGTGAGCACCGGGAGCAGCTCGGCGACCCGGTGCGGGCGGTGCGCCGCGATGCCGGGCGGTGCCGGCGCCAGCGGGACGAGCAGGTCGGTCGCGGCGGGGTGGCCGGTGGCGCCGTCCGCCGTGCAGTCGCCGTGCAGCCACAGCGTGAGCATGTACAGGCTCGGCACCGACAGCAGGCGCGGCTGGTAGGGCTGTTTCATCGTCTCGGCCTGGCGCAGTGCGCGCTCGGTGGAGGCGATGTAGGGGCCCTCGAAGAAGCGCGAGAAGGCCCAGCCGTCGGGGGTCAGCATGGTCTCGGCCGCGGCCACCGCGCGGTCGCCGCAGCGGATCAGGAAACGCCACCCGGTCAGCCGGGTGGCGGATGCACCCGCGGGGGTGAGCTCGTCCAATACGTGTACCGGAAGCGGGAGTTCGGGAGTGGCGGGGCCCTGGGAGTGCAGCAGGGACGGGGTTCGGGCCTCGCGGACCGCGGTGGGCGAACCGAGGGCGGTGAGGACGGTGCGAAGGGCGGGCGCAGGAGCCGGGGGGACATGCAGCGGCATGGTGGGTCGCCTCTCATTCGACAGGCACGGTGGCGCGAGGGCGGGGGCGGACGGCGCTGTCTGCTCACGAGGCGAGAGAGGCGGTGACCGGGGTCTGGGCACGGTGAGCGTGGGTGAGGCCTGCCGTACGTCACCTGGACGGCAGGTTCCATGACCGGGGCGCCAACCCTCTGCCTTGTTCGCGGAGTTTATACGACATGTGTTCAGACGGTGTTTCATCTAGCCGTTTCCGGTGCACCCGGCAAGGGTGTATACGGTCGGCGATACGTGGGAATCATCCCGATTCCGAAGTGACCTCACGCCGGTGACCTCGGAAAATACCCGCGAAGCGGTCGGCCAATTCTCGTCGGCGTTTTTCACGAGTTCGTAGGCGGCCAGAAACCGCACTGTGCATCATGCCCGGTGAATGTGCCGCCGGTCATGTCCGACCAGAGTAGCGGTCGCCGGGCCCGGGCGGGACGTTATCGATCGGCTCGGCTGGGCATCATCCCACGTGACCCGGAGGCCGGCGGCCGGAGGATCGGTCCGCCCATGCAAGGAGGGACGCTTCCATGGGGGAGAAGGTCGTGGCAGGTCGGTTCGACCTCTCCGATCGGCAGCAGTACCGCGACAAGCTCCGCAGGTGCCTGACGGGGCTCGAGCGGCTCCTGGCCCAGAAGCGGTTCGACCGCCCGAAGAATCTCATGGGGCTGGAGATCGAATTGAATCTGACCGGCGCCGACGGTATGCCGAAAATGCTCAATGCGCAGGTCCTGGAACGGATCGCGAGCCGAGATTTCCAAACAGAACTCGCCATGTTCAATCTGGAAGTCAACATAGCCCCACACCGATTGGGCGGGCGGGTATTCGACCGGCTCGCGGAGGAACTCCGCACCTCGCTGGCATATGCCGACCGAAAAGCGGGCGAGCTCGACGCGGGAATCGTGATGATCGGCATTCTGCCGACGCTCGACCGGGACGACCTGGTCTCCTCGAACCTCTCCGACGTCGACCGCTACGCCCTGCTCAACGAGCAGATCGTGGCCGCCCGCGGCGAGGACTTCGTCCTCGACATCGACGGCGTGGAGCGGCTGACCTGCAGCTCGAAGTCGATAGCGCCGGAGGCCGCCTGCACCTCCGTGCAGCTGCATCTCCAGGTCACCCCGGGCCGCTTCGCCGACGTCTGGAACGCCGCCCAGGCCGTCGCCGCCGCACAGATCGCCGTCGGCGCCAACTCGCCCTTCCTGTTCGGCCGTGAGCTGTGGCGCGAGTCCCGGCCCCCGCTGTTCCAGCAGTCCACCGACACCCGGCCCCCGGAGCTGCAGGCCCAGGGCGTGCGCCCGCGCACCTGGTTCGGGGAGCGCTGGATCTCCTCCGCCTACGACTTGTTCGAGGAGAACCTGCGCTACTACCCGGCCCTCCTGCCGATCTGCGACGAGGAGGACCCGCTGAAGGTCCTCGACGAGGGCGGAGTCCCGAAGCTCCACGAACTCGTCCTGCACAACGGCACGGTGTACCGCTGGAACCGCCCGGTCTACGGCATCGCCGACGGCGTCCCGCATCTGCGCGTCGAGAACCGCGTACTGCCCGCGGGCCCCACCATCACCGACGTCATCGCCAACGCGGCCTTCTACTACGGCCTCGTCCGCGCCCTCGCCGAGGAGTCGCGGCCGGTGTGGACCCGAATGTCCTTCGAGGCGGCCGCCGCCAATTTCGACGCCGCCTGCAAACACGGCATCGACGCACGGTTGCAGTGGCCGCGCCGCGGCCGGTACGGGGGCATGGCCGAGGTCGACGCGGTGAGCCTCGTACGCGACGAACTGCTGCCGCTCGCCGAGGCCGGCCTGGACGCATGGGGGGTGGAGCCCGCCGACCGGGATCTGTACCTCGGCGTCATCGACGAGCGCTGCCGGCGCCGGGTCAACGGCGCGTCCTGGCAGGCCGCGACCTTCCACCGGGCACTGGAGGCGGGCCTGTCGCGGGATTCCGCACTGGCGGCCACGACCCGCAGGTACAGCGAGCTGATGCACATGGGGGACCCGGTGCACACGTGGCCGGTGGGGTTGCCGGAGCCCGTGCCGATCGGGTGAGAGCGGGCGGAGCGAGGACGCCGGATCAGTTCTCGCCCTGAGCCCCTGCCGCCACGATCGCCTTCAGCATCACCGCCTGGATCTGTGAGGGGTTGCTGACCGACTGACCCGAGCCGCCCGTCGCCCTGGCGATCTCCCCGGCCTCCTCCTTGTCGGCGTCGGGGCCTACCGCGATCATGATCAACGGCACCGGACGTTCGGGGTCGGTGAGCCTCTGGAGTTCGCTGATGAGCTCGCTGCGGGAGATGCTGCCCGGGTCCTGGTTGACGCCGTCGGTCAGCACGACCAGCGCGTTGAACTTCCCCTTGGCGTAGGACGAGGTCGCCGCCTTGTACGCGGCGAGCGTGGTGTCGTAGAGGCCGGTCGCCCCGTTCGGCACCGGTTCCAGGGAGCTGAACGCCGACGACAGCCTGTCGCGCTGGGTGCCGGTGCCCTTCCGGTCGCCGAGCCGCTCGGTCGGCACGAGGACGCGGTAGTCCTTGTCGCCGTCCAGCTTGGTGGAGAACTCCCACAGGCCGATCTCGTCCTCGGGCGTGAAGGTGGCGAGGGCCTGCAGTAGGGACCCCTTGGTGACGTCCATGCGCGACTGGCCCCCGGTCCCCGGCACCGGCTCCGACATGGACGACGAGGCGTCCACGACCGTGGTGAGCCGGGCGCTCTGCACCGTGATCGTCCAGGTGCCCAGGGCCTCCTGGAGCGCGACGTCCGTGGCCGGCTGCAGGGCGGGCTCGTCGTAGGGCTGCGGGCTGATACCGCCGGCCTCGGCGACCACCGCCGTCGGCGCCTCCTCGTCGGAGGTCCGGAAGCCGTACTTCTGCAGCAGCCGCAGCTGCTCCGGCTGCCGCAGGTAGTTCATGAACCTGAGCGCGGCCCGGCTCTGGTCGGTGGTCAGCTGGCCGGTCATCGCGTACGGGTAGTCGAGCTGGGGCGAGCCGTCCTTGGGGTAGAACATGTCCAGGCCGGCGTCGTTGTCGGCCGACGAGTTGTACGCGTACGCCGCCTGCTCGGACAGCACGAGTGCCTGGTTCCGCTTCGGGTTGCCCTGCTCGGCGCCCGAGGAGTCGCGCGGCAGGGTTTCCACCACCTGGCTGTCGCTGTCCGAGGCGCGCTGCGACAGCGTCTTCATCATGGCCGCGGCCTGGGTGTCCCCGCCCTTGATCTTCCCTGCGGTCGTGGTGAGCTGGGTGAGGGCGAGCAGACCGGTGGCGCTGCGCGTGGGGTCGGCCGCGCCGAGCTTGAGCGAGTCGTCCTGCATGGTGGCCCCGGCCAGCTCGATCCAGCTGTACGTCTTCTTCGGCCAGCCCAGCGACTTCGCCGCCGTAGGGACCATGGCCACGCCGATCGGCGTCGAGGCGACCGCGCCCGCCGGGGTCACGTCCACCGCGCTGTTGTTCGCGGTGATCCGGTCGACCCACAGGTCCGAGTCCGGCACCCACACCTGAACATCCGTCTTCTTGCCCGCGGCGAGCACGTCGGCGACCTTGTACGAGTCACGCGCGGCCACCGTGACCGCGATGCAGCGGCCGTCGGAAGTGATGTCGTCGTCCCGGGCCTGCTTCGCCGCGGCCGTCAGGGCCGGGGTGATGTCCGGCGAGGCGGCGAGCTTCAGGCGCACCGGGTTGTCGCGGCAGGACGAGCCGAAGGAGAGCAGCCCGCTTCTGACGGCGCCCGCCGTGCCCCCGGCGACGGTGAGGACGAGGACCGTCGCGATCGCCACCGTGCGGCGCCGGGCGCGTGGGCGGGGGTCGCTGCGGCCCGCCCCATACTGATCGGGCAAGCTGTGACGTCCCATGACGGTGGTGCCCCTCCCTGTCGAACCTCGTGCCGCAGCACGGCCGTATGGCAGGAAAAGGGGGAGGTACGCCCCGTACGGCGTCCGTCCCCCCCTGACGGCCAAGCGCACGATCTTCGTAACTTCTTTCGAGACCCTAGCGGGGCCGCGGTGGGGATGAGGCGGGAATACTGAATTGGAGTCAGGTGTGCAGGCTGAGACGGGTGCGGTGGCCGATTCTTTTCCTCCGGAACGGCCCTCGCGGCGGATCTTCCGTGATGAGACGCTGCTCGTTCTGGGGCTTTCGCTCGGTGCGAGCGGTTTGTCCGCCCTGATCAGTTTTGTCGGATCGGTCACGAAACCGGGCGGGCTCAAGGACCAGGCGGCGACCCTCAACGCCTCGGCCGCGCCGGGCCGTCCCTGGCTGGATCTCGCCTGGCAGCTGTTCGGGATCGCTTCGGCACTGGTGCCGGTCGCGCTGGTCGCCCACCTGCTGCTGCGGGAGGGGCAGAGCCTGCGCACCATCGGCTTCGACCGCACCCGGCCCTGGTTCGACCTCGGCCGCGGCGCGGGGATCGCGGCGGTGATCGGCAGCACCGGAATCGCCTTCTACCTGGCCGCACGCGGCCTCGGTTTCAATCTCACGGTGGTGCCGGAGGCGCTGCCCGACGTGTGGTGGAAGTACCCGGTGCTGGTCCTCTCGGCGCTGCAGAACGCGATCCTCGAAGAGGTGATCGTCGTCGGCTATCTGCTGCGCCGGCTGGGGCAGCTGGGCTGGACCCCGGGGACCGCGCTGGTGGCCAGTTCCGTACTGCGCGGTAGCTACCACCTCTACCAGGGCATCGGCGGCTTCATCGGCAACATGGTGATGGGCGTGGTGTTCGTGTACCTGTACCGGCGGTGGGGCCGGGTGGGTCCCCTGGTGGTGGCGCATTCCCTGCTCGACATCGGGGCGTTCGTCGGCTACGCGCTGCTGGCCGGGAAGGTGGGCTGGCTGCCGACGGCGTGAGACGCCGGCAGCCGGTTCCCTAGGCGAGCAGGTCGCCCTCGATGACGGTCACCGCCCGGCCGCTCAGCAGGGTGCGCTCCCCGCGCAGCTCCGTGCGGACGCGGCCGGAGCGGGGCGAGGCCTGCAGTCCGGTGAGGACGGTGCGGCCGAGGCGCTCGGACCAGAAGGGGGCGAGGGCGGTGTGGGCGCTGCCGGTGACCGGGTCCTCGTCGATGCCGACGTTCGGGAAGAAGCAGCGGGAGACGAAGTCGTAGCCCCGGGACGGGTCCTCGGCGCGGGCGGTGGCGATGATGCCGCGCTCGGAGTAGGCGCCGAGCGCCTTGAGGTCCGGGTTGAGGGCGTGGACGGTCTTCTCGTCGGCGAGCTGGATCACGAGGTCGCCGATGTTCGGCCCGGTGTCGAAGGCGACGAGCGGCTCCGCTCCCAGCGCCTCGGCGACCCCGGCCGGCACCTCGACCTGCGTCAGCGGGGCGGTCGGGAAGTCCAGCGTGATGGAGCCGTCCTCATGGGGCGTCGCGACGAGCACACCGCTGCGGGTGGCGAACCGTACGGTGCCCTCGTGGGCGCCGGTCGTGCTCAGCACGTGCGCCGTGGCGAGCGTGGCATGGCCGCACATGTTGACCTCGGTCGCGGGCGTGAACCACCGCAGCGCCCAGTCGGCCTCCCCGCCCGGCGGCAACGGATGCGCGAACGCCGTCTCGGCGTGGTTCACCTCCAGCGCGATCTTCTGCAGCCGGTCGTCGTCCGGGAAGGCGTCGAGGAGGAGGACACCGGCGGGGTTGCCGGCGAAGGGACGGTCGGTGAAGGCGTCGACGATTCGGATTCGCATGACGTCGACGCTAGGGGCCACCGCGCCCCTCGGACCAAGGCCAATTCCGGGCCAGTGGCCCGATTTACGGATGCCACTCACCCGGACGGCGCACCTGGCCCGTGCTCCCGTTCCGAGCCCGTCCGGGTAACGGGACTCGGAGAACCGGCCGTCGCCTGACACCCTGTACGCGCAGGCGTTGGCAGTTCAGCCCCGTCCCAGGAGGCCGTCATGTCCCAGCCGTCCGTGCTCGTCGCTCTGTTGTCCGCGCTGCGGAGCGGGGCGATCGAAGTCGTCGATCTGACGTCGCCGTTGGCGTCGTCGACGCCGGTGATCCAGTTGCCGCCCGAGTTCGGGCAGACCCAGGTGTTCGAGCTGGAGGAGATCAGCCGCTACGACGACCGGGGTCCGGCCTGGTACTGGAACAACTTCCGCAGCGGTGAGCACACCGGCACCCACTTCGACGCACCCGTCCACTGGGTCACCGGCAAGGACCTCGCCGATGTCGCCTCGGTGCCGGCGCAGCGGCTGATCGCCCCGGCGGCCGTACTGGACTTCTCCGACCACGCCGCCAAGGACCCCGACTTCCTCGTCGAGGTCGACCACATCAAGGCCTGGGAGGCCGACAACGGGCCGCTGCCCGAAGGGGGTTGGCTGCTGCTGCGCACCGGCTGGGACGCCCGCTCGCAGTCGCAGGAGGCGTTCCTCAACGCCGACGAGAACGGCCCGCACACCCCCGGCCTGTCGGCGGAGTGCGCCCGCTGGGTGGCCGAGGAGTCACCGGTGATCGGCCTCGGCACGGAGACGGTCGGCACGGACGCGGGACGGGCGCACTCCTTCGACCCCGCCTTCCCCTGCCACTCCTACCTCCTGGGCGCCGACAAGTACGGGCTGACCCAGCTGCAGAACCTCGGAGCCCTGCCGCCGACCGGCGCCGTCGTCATCGCCGGACCGCTGCCCATCGTCACCGGCTCCGGCGCCCCCGCCCGTGTGCTCGCCCTGGTGGAGCGGTCGTGAAGGTCGCGGAGGCCGTCGGCCGGGCGCTGACCGCGGCCGGGGTCGACCACGTCTTCGGCGTCGTCGGCTCCGGCAACTTCCACCTCACCAACGCCATGGTGGCCGCGGGCGCCCGCTTCGTCGCCGCCCGGCACGAGGGCGGCGCGGCGACCATGGCCGACGCCTACGCCCGCACCAGCGGCACGGTGGCCGCGCTCAGCGTCCACCAGGGCCCCGGCCTGACCAACGCCGTCACCGGGATCACCGAGGCGGCCAAAAGCCGTACGCCCCTGCTCGTGCTGGCTGCCGAGGCGACCGCGCAGAGGTCCAACTTCCGTATCGACCAAGCGATGTTGGCCCACTCCGTCGGCGCCGTCACCGCGCGCGTGACCACGACGCACGACGCGGTCGAGCAGGCCCGCGCCGCGCTGCAGCGGGCCCGGCACGAGCGGTGCACGGTGCTGCTGAACCTGCCGCTCGAGGTGCAGTCCCTCGACGTGCCCGACGGGGCCCTGCTGGACGCCCTGCCCATGCCCGTACGGGAACCGGTCGAGCCGTCCGAGGCCGCGGTGACGGCGCTCGTACGAGCCCTGGACGGCGCCCGGCGTCCGGTCTTCGTCGCCGGCCGGGGCGCGCGCACCACCGGCAGCCGCGACGCGCTCACCGCCCTGGCCGACCGGCACGGCGCGCTGCTGGCGACCTCGGCCGTCGCCCGCGGCCTCTTCCACGGCAACGACTGGTCACTCGACGTCTCCGGCGGCTTCGCGTCCCCCCTCGCCACCGAACTGATCCAGGGCGCCGACCTGATCGCGGCCTGGGGCTGTGCCCTGAACATGTGGACCATGCGGCACGGCAGCCTGATCGGCCCCGACGCCACCGTCGTACAGGTCGACGACGACCCGGAGGCGCTCGGCGCGCACCGGCCGATCGCCCTGGGCGTCACCGGCGACGTGGAACGCACGGCCCTGCGGGCCCTGGAGGCGGGCGGCGGGCGGCACGAGGGGTACCGCACGCCCGGCACGGCCGCCGAACTCGCCGCGCGCGTGCGGTGGCGGGACGTGCCGTACGAGGACGAGGGCACCCGGGAGCGGATCGACCCGCGGACGCTGAGCATCGCGCTCGACGACATCCTCCCCGCCGAGCGGGTCGTCGGCGTCGACTCGGGCAACTTCATGGGCTACCCGAGCGCATACCTGTCGGTGCCGGACCACAACGGGTTCTGCTTCACCCAGGCCTTCCAGTCGATCGGTCTGGGCCTCGCGACCACGATCGGCGCGGCCCTCGCCCAGCCCGACCGGCTCCCCGTGGCCACCCTCGGCGACGGCGGCGCGCTGATGAGCGCCGTGGAACTCGACACCGTGCGCCGGCTCGGACTGCCGATGGTGGTCGTGGTCTACAACGACGAGGGCTACGGCGCCGAGGTGCACCACTTCGGCCCCGACGGCTTCGCCCTCGACACGGTCACCTTCCCGGAGACGGACATCGCGGCCGTGGCCCGCGGCTACGGCTTCGAGGCGGTGACGGTCCGCACGCCCGCCGACCTCAAGACCGTGGAGGACTGGGTCGCCGGACCTCGATCCGCCCCTCTGCTCATCGACGCCAAGGTGACCCGCGACCACGGGTCCTGGTGGCTGGAGGAGGCGTTCCGCGGTCACTAGGAGGGTGCCGTCGAACACCGAGGAGGAGCAGGACGTCGCAATGCTGAGGACGCCGGACGGCCACGGGCGGCTCGAGCTGACGAGGTTCCACACGCCGAAGGCGATCAGCGCCGAGCCGGTGGCGAGGTCGCGCAGTTCGAGGACAGCTATCTGCTCTGCTACGTCCGCGGCCCCGAGGGCCTCCTCGTCGGACTGGCCGAACAGCTCGGCCGAGGACTGCCCAGGGGGCCGTACGGCCGCGTCGAGCAGCGGTCGGGCGGCGCCCGGCAGCCGAGGGTACGCGGCCTGATCCACAACCCCCTCGGCAGCCGGACTTCTCTCGGGCCTTGCCATGCGATCGGTTCCGATATATCGTTGACGCATCGCGACAGATCAACGATGGAATGGAGTGATTGCGATGCGTTCCCATGGATTCGAACGTGGACACGGTGGACCCGGCCCTCGCGGCCGGGGTGGTTTCGAGGGCCGACGCGGTGCCTTCGGTCCCTTCGGGCCGGGTGGCCCCGGCGGTGGTCCGGGCGGCCCGGGCTTCGGTTTCGGCGGACCCGGCTTCGGCCCGGGCCCCTGGGGCCCACGAGGGCGCGGCGGACCGCGAGGCAGGGCACGGCGAGGTGACGTACGCGCATCGATCCTGGCCCTGCTGAAGGACCGGCCGATGCACGGTTACGAGATGATCCAGGAGATCGCCGAGCGCAGCGGCGGGGCGTGGAAGCCCAGCCCCGGCTCGGTGTACCCCACCCTCCAGCTGCTGGAGGACGAGGGCCTGATCACCAGCGCGAGCGAGGGCGGCAAGAAGCTGTTCTCGCTCACCGAGGCCGGCCGCACGGCGGCCGACGAGGGCCCGGACGCGCCCTGGGAGGAAGCCTCCCGCGGCATCGACTTCGAGGCGCTCGGTGAGATCCGCCAGGCCGGCTTCGGCCTGATGGAGGCCTTCGGCCAGGTCTGGAAGACCGGCAGCAAGGAGCAGCGCGAGAAGGCGCTGGCCGTCATCAACGAAGCCCGCAAGAAGCTGTACCTGATCCTCGCCGACGAGGACTGAGGCCGACAGGCCTGACGAGGCGCCCCGCACGGTATCCGTGCGGGGCGCCTCCGCGTGTCGTGGCTCAGGCCACCAGCCCGGCCAGCTTCCGCAGCGACTCGTTCAGCGCGGCCGTCGCCGAGTCCTTGAGCTTGCCCGCCATCAGGGACACCGCCGCGCCCGTGAACTCACTGTCGATGCGGACCGTCGTGGCGTCGCCGTCGGGGGTCAGCGTGTAGCGGTTGACCAGGCTCACCGCCATCGGACCCTTGCCCCGGGTGGCGAACACCCGGGCCGGCTCCAGCTCGTCGATGGTCCACTCGACCTCGGCGGGAAAGCCCATGAGCTTCATGTTCTCCTGGTAGGTCCCGCCCACTTCGAGGCTCTCCGGACCGCCCTCGGGGAAGCTGGTGTGGGTCGCGTTCCACTCGCCGTACGCGGACCAGTTGGTGAGCTGCGACCAGACCTTCTCGGCGGGGGCCCCGATGCGAGCCTCCGCGCTGACTTCGGCCATGCGACCACCCCTTCGTGTCGGGCTACGGTGTCGCGGAACGTAGCCGCAGGGCCTGGAACATTCAATACTGATGAACCGTCAGAAAGTGTGAGCGTTCCCGTCGGGCGCCGCGGGCTCAGCCGACCCGTCGTATCACCGCGGCGTCGAAGAGGTCCCATGCGCGCGGGAAGGCGCTCTCGTCGTGGCAGTGCCAGGCGTCCCAGAACAGGTCGGCGGGCAGTGCGTCCTCCGGGGCGTACACCCGGTACACGTACTGCTTGCCGTCCACCGCCGGCAGAGCCACCAGCCAGCACCTGCTCTCCATGCACCTGTTGGACGTGCGACGGGGCGCTGTGGTTGCGCGTGAGGCGTGCGGCAAGGCGGCGCGCGCCCCTGCGGGTAAAGCGGCTTGATCTCATCCGTAAGGAGGAGATTCCGGCCCGCCGAGTCCACTCTGTGTGGGACGCCGAAATGCTTCCCCTCGGGGATGACCGGCGGCGAGGGGGCTGATGGGGTAGGGGATGTGCAACCCCGTATCCCCCGGCAGCAGGCAGGCGAGCAGGCCGTCGGGCCGCGCTCGGACAACGATGCCAGGCTCAGTGACGAGCTGGCAGCGGTGGTCTCGGGTGCCCGCCGTCGGGCAGTGCGCGACGGTGACCGGCAGATCGACACGGCCCATCTGCTGCACTCGCTCCTGGAGCACGACCCCGAGGTGCGGGACGTCTTCGACGACGGACCCGAGATCGCCCGGCTGCTCGGCTACCTCGTGCAGCGCAGCATCGGCTACGGCCTGCGCTGGCAGGGCTCCGTCGAGGACTCCGGTGCCGTGCCCGTGGTGACGGAGACCGAGGGCTTCTCGCCGCTGGCCGCGGGCGCGATGGAGTACGCCTGCGAGCGCGCCGCCGCCCGCGGCCCCGAACCGGCCCGTGGCGTGGACCTCCTCGCGGCGATCGTCGTCGACCCACAGGCCCGCGCCGTCGAGGTGCTCGACCGCGCCGGTATCGAGACGAGCGCGGTCCTCGCCCGCATCTAGGGCGTGCCGGCGCGGTCGGCCCGGCCCGGCCGCTGAGCTCCGACCACCCGGGGTGCGTCCAATCGTTGAGACAGGTGTCAACGAGGGTGACGGTCATGTCGTCGCCTGTCATCATGTGCCGGTGCGTACCTCTGAGAGCAGTTCGGGCGGCAGTGGCAAGGGTGTCGGGCTCGGTCTCGCGCTCGTGTCCGCGGTCGCCTTCGGGGGATCCGGCGTCGCGGCCAAGCCGTTGATCGAGGCGGGACTCGACCCGCTGCACGTGGTGTGGCTGCGGGTGGCGGGCGCGGCCCTGGTGATGCTGCCGGTCGCCGTGCGCCACCGCGCGCTGCTGCGCCGCCGCCCCGCCCTGCTCGCCGGGTTCGGCCTGCTCGCGGTGGCCGGTGTGCAGGCCTGCTACTTCGCCGCGATCTCCCGGATCCCCGTCGGCGTCGCCCTGCTCGTCGAGTACCTCGCACCGGCCATCGTGCTCGGCTGGGTGCGCTTCGTGCAGCGGCGGCCGGTGACGCGCGCCGCCGCGCTCGGCGTGGTCCTCGCGGTCGGCGGCCTCGCCTGCGTCGTCGAGGTCTGGTCGGGCCTGGGCTTCGACGCCGTGGGGCTGCTGCTCGCGCTCGCCGCCGCCTGCTGTCAGGTCGGCTACTTCGTCCTGTCCGACCAGGGCAGCGACGCCGGCGACGACGCACCGGACCCGCTCGGCGTCATCGCCTACGGCCTGCTGATCGGCGCGGTCGTCCTGACCGCCGTCGCCCGCCCCTGGACCATGCACTGGTCCGTGCTGACCGGTACCGCGCACATGGACGGCACCCCGGTTGCCGCCGCCGCCCTGCTGGCCTGGATCGTCCTCGTCGCCACGGTCCTCGCGTACGTCACCGGCGTGCTGTCGGTGCGGCGGCTCTCGCCGCAGGTCGCGGGAGTCGTGGCCTGCCTCGAAGCGGTCATCGCGACCGTGCTGGCCTGGGTGCTGCTGGGCGAGCACCTCTCGGCGCCGCAGATCGCGGGCGGCGCGATCGTACTGGTGGGCGCGTTCATCGCCCAGTCCTCGGCCCCCTCGAAGGCCTCCGGCGCCCCGGTGGCGAGCGGAGACGCCCACGCGGAAAGTGAGTTGCCGGCCCGTGAAACCGCGGCCTAGTCTCCGGTTCGTGCATTCGATCACTCACGTCATCGTCTCTCCGCCCGCCGCCTGAGGCGGGCCTCCGAGAACCGCGCCCGGCATGCCCGGGCGGTGTCGGTGTCGCCCGCAGACGGAGTCCGAGGGCCTTCCGCGCGTCCGCGCGAGGTCCGTTCCCTGACTTCCGCGCGGCCGCCGCCTGCGGGCTGCCGCCGCGCGCCTGCGGAGAAAACATCGTGTCGAATGCTGCTTCCGGCCTGCCCGTCGGGCGAGGTCTTGGCTGTCTCATCATCGCCGGTGCCGTCTGGGGCACCGCGGGCGCGGCCGCGTCGCTGATCCACCGGACCAGCGACATGGGTCCCGTCGTCCTGTCCTTCTGGCGTTGCGCGGCCGGGCTCGTCCTGCTGACCGCCGTCCGCGCCCTGCGCCGCCCGGTCCAGTCGGCCCCGCGGCAACCGCTCGGCCGGCGAGCCGCGCTGGCCACCGTCACCGGGCTGGGGCTGGCCGTCTTCCAGGCCGCCTATTTCGCCGCCGTCTCGGCCACGGGACTCGCCGTGGCCACCGTCGTCACCCTGGGCACCGGCCCCGTCCTCGTCGCACTCGCCGCCCGCCTGACCATGGGGGAGAGGCTCGGGCGCGGCGGTGCCGTGGCGGTCGGCGGAGTGCTCCTCGGGCTCGGCGTCGTCACCCTCGGGGGCGCGGGCGCGACGGTACGGCCGTGGGGTGTGCTGCTCGCGGTGGTCTCCGCCGCCGGCCAGTGCGCCACGACGCTGCTCGCCCGCAGGCGTGGGCGGCAGGGCCACGCCGATGCCTCGGCGGCGGCCGTGGACACGTTCGCGGGCGCGTCCCTGTGGCTGCTGCCGCTCGCGCTCGCCGGCGGACTGCTGCCGCAGATCGCCCGACCGACCCTGTTTCTCCTGCTGTTCGCCTACCTCGCGACCGTGCCCACGGCCCTGGCGTACACGCTCTACTTCGCGGGCGCAGCCGTCGTACGGTCGGCCACCGTGGCCGTGATCATGCTCCTGGAGCCGGTCGGCGCAACCGTCCTCGGGTTCGCGCTGCTGGGCGAACGCCTGACGGCGACGACCCTGACCGGCATCGCGCTGATGCTCACCTCGGTCGCAGGCCTCGCGTCGGCCGAGGCGCGAGGTGCGACACCGGAGCCGGTGCACAGCTGAACCGGGAGAGGGGCCTCTTGGCAGGCCCCTCTCTCACGCCCCGCGCCTGCGCAGCAGATGCTCACGCGCGGCCGCGTCGCGCGGCCCGCCCCGCTCCGCCAGCCCGGCCGCGACACGCTCCTGCACCTCGGGCTTGCGGCCCGCGTACTTGAACTTCGCCCGTACGTCGACGACTTCGAGCCGCAGCCCACGAATGCCCGGCAGCATCCGGCCGTACGGCACCTCGCCCGTCGCCACCCGGGCGGAGCCGCCCTCCGGCTGGAAGTGGCCGACCTGGCGGTTGAGGAGCGCGGCCTTCTCGGCCGGGTCGTCCACGACGTGGGCCCGGCAACGGAGTTGGACGGCCGCGTAGAAACTCGTCGGAGTGCCGTGCTCGGGCGGCGCGTCCGGCGGGGCCTGCCAGGGGCCGGGGACGTACACGTAGTCGTCGACCACGCTCAGCAGCACGTCCGGGTCCGCCTCCAGCGCCGACCACAGGGGGTTGGGCCGGGCGAGATGGGTGACGACCTCGCCGCGCTCCGCGTCGTAGAAGAAGTGCAGCGGCTGGACGTACGGCGGCTCGCCCGGCAGGCCGTTGACGGCGAGCTGTCCGAAGTCGTGCGTGCCGAGCCACTGCTGCCACTCGGTGTCGTCGCGGGCGGCGTCCCAGGGGTGGATCAGCATCACGGCACCGCCAGGTAGTCGGGGAGCGCGATGCCCGGAGCCAGGTCGGCGTCGGGGAGCGGGACTTCGTAGCCCTTGCGCAGCGGCACCACCCCGGCCCAGTGCGGGAGGGCGAGGTCCTCGGGCTCGTCGTTCACGCCGCCCGTGCGGAGCTTGGCGGAGACCTCGTCCAGGTCGAGGCGGATCACGGCGGTCGCGGCCAGCTCCTTCTTGTTCGCCGGCCGGGAGTCGGCCGCCCGGCCCGGCACGACGTGGTCGACCAGTGTGTCCAGCGCGACCCGCTTCTCCTCCGGGTCGGTCACGTCGTACGCGATGCCGTGGACGACGACGGACCGGTAGTTGATCGAGTGGTGGAAGGCCGACCGCGCCAGGATCAGCGCGTCGACATGCGTGACCGTCAGGCACACCGGCAGCCCCGGGTCGGCCTTGCCGGTCATCCGCAGCGGCCGCGACCCCGTCGAACCGTGCACATAGAGCCGCTCGCCGACCCGGCCGTAGAGCGTGGGCAGCACCACCGGTGCCCCGTCGCGCACGAAGCCGAGATGGCACACGTAGCCCTCGTCGAGTATCGAGTGCACCAGTTCCTTGTCGTACGACGCCCGGTCCGCGGAGCGCGTGGGGACGGTGCGGTCGGTCGGCGTGTAGGCGGCGGGCTGCGACGTCGGCTGCTGCTGGGTCCCCTGCATCGCGATCTCCATTGCGTTTCCTATTGCACTAGTGCATAATCTGCTTTGTGCTAGGAGGATATCGGATCGAGGGGCGACGCGCAGCAGAGATTGCGGCGAGCGTCGAGCGTGCGGTGGGGTCCGGCGAGCTGGAGCCGGGGCAACTGCTTCCGCCCATGCGGGAGTTGGCCGTGGAGCTGGGCGTGAACCCCAATACGGTGGCGTCCGCGTACCGGATCCTGCGGGAGCGCGGGGTCATCGAGACGGCCGGGCGCCGGGGCAGCCGGGTGCGGCCCAAGCCGGCCACGACGGGGCGCGAGTACGCCGGGATGCACCTGCCGGAGGGGGTCCGAGACGTGGCGAACGGCAACCCGGATCCGGCACTGCTGCCGTCGCTGGCCAAGGCATTCGCGGCGGCGGGCGAGCAGGCCGACCGCGAGCCGGTCCTGTACGGGGGTGCCGCCGTGGAGCCGGACTTGGCACGCATCGCGCGCGCGGCGCTGGACGCGGACGGCGTGCCGGACGGCCCCCTGACCGTCGTCTCCGGTTCGCTGGACGCCGTCGAGCGCGTGCTGGCGGCACATCTCAAGCCCGGGGACACCGTGGCCGTGGAGGACCCCGGCTGGGGCAGCCTGCTCGACCTCGTCCCGGCGCTGGGCCTGCGCACGGCCCCGGTGGGCGTCGACGACGAGGGCCCGCTGCCCGTTGACGTAAAACGGGCTCTGGAGTCGGGCGCACGCGCCCTGATCGTCACGGACCGGGCCCAGAACCCGACCGGCGCCGCCGTGACCGCCACGCGCGCGCGTGCCCTGCGCGCCGTGCTCCGCGAGCACCCGGAGACCCTCCTGATCGAGGACGACCACGGTCACGGCATCGTCGACCTCCCTTTGCACCCCCTGGCCGGCGTCACCCACCACTGGTCCTTCGTCCGCTCGGTGGCCAAGGCCTACGGCCCCGACCTGCGCCTCGCGGTACTCACCGGCGACGGCGTCACGGTCGACCGGGTAAGGGGCCGCCACCGCCTGGGCCCCGGCTGGGTCAGCCGCATCACCCAACGGGCGGTGGTGCGCCTGTGGACCGACGACACACTGGACGCAAGGGCGGTGGCAACGGCATACCGCCAACGCCGGGACCTACTGATCAACGCACTGGCAGACCATGCCGTCGAGTCCCACGGCCGAACCGGCCTGAACGTCTGGATCCCCGTGCCGGACGAGACCGCAGCCGTGTCCCGCCTGCTCCACGCCGGCTGGGCGGTGGCCCCGGGCGCACGTTTCAGGATGAGTGCACCGCCGGGCATCCGGGTCACGGTCTCTACTCTCACCCCGGAAGAGGCTGCCCCCTTGGCGGACGCGATCGCCAAGGCCTTGGGTCCTGCACCGACCCGGAACTTTGTGTAAGGGGTAAGGACAGTCGACCTTCTTGGGGGCGCGGGGAACTGCGCGACCAGCCACGAACAACCCGCAGTCGCACACAATCCTCGGCCTCACCCCATTAGGCGCCCTTGGGCCGAACCTGAGTAAGCGCCGCCCCCGCCAACACGACCAATGCCCCCACCGGCGTGGACCAACTCAGCGATTCCCCAAGAATCGCAACCCCCGCGGCAGTCGCGATCACCGGAATGAAGTACGTGACCATCTGAGCCGTCGTAGGCCCGACTTCAGCAACCAGCCCGTACTGGAGGAGAACGGCCAGCCCCGTCCCCAGCGCACCCAACGCGGCGACCGCAAGCAGCGGCACCACGGCGAAGTGACTCGGAGCCGTGGTGAACAGCGGCGTGACGACGGCCAGTTGAAGCGTCGCCAGCAACAACTGGGCACCGGTGAGCGACAGATGGGAGTGGCTCGACCCGGCCAGAGTCCGGCGAACATAGATCCACCCGACGGGATAACTCAGCGAGGCCAGCAACGCCATGGCCGTCCCCGTCGCATCCAGCCCATGGAACCCCTGCCAGGCCCCGAGAACCGTCAGAACACCGAGAAACCCGATCCCCAGCCCCGCGACCCGCACCCGAGTAGGCCGGTCCTCGGACAGCGCGACCAGGGACAGCGCCATCCCCCAAAGCGGCGACGTCGCATTGCATATCCCGGCCAGCGTGGAGGGAATCGTCAGCTCGGAGTAGGCGAACAACGAAAACGGCAGCGCATTCAACAGGAACGCGGCGACGGTCAGATGCCCCCACGTCCGCACCCCCCGAGGCAGCCGCTCCCTTTTCACCGCCATCGCCAGCGCGAGCACACCCGTTCCGAACACCAGCCGCCCGAGCGTGACCTGGAACGGTGCAAACCCCTCCGTACCGACCTTGATGAGGAGAAAGCTGAAGCCCCAGATCAGGGACAGTCCGCCGAAGCGCAGACGCCAGTCGAGGGCGGGACGGCGGGCGGCGGAGGAGGACCGGGCGGGGGTCCGTGGCGCGGTGGCGGTGGTCATGGTCGTAACGATGCGGCACAGGAACCTCGTAGCACAATCGAGTTTTCGCGCCCGGTACCTCGTAGTATTGCTTACATGTTGAACCTGGAGCGCCTGCGCACCCTCGACGCCCTCGCCCGGCACGGCTCGGTCAGCGGCGCGGCCGAGGGGCTGCATGTCACGACGTCGGCCGTCTCGCAGCAGATGTCCAAGCTGGAGCGCGAGGTCGGCCAGCAGCTGCTCGCCAAGAACGGGCGGGGTGTGCGGCTCACGGACGCCGGCCGGCTGCTCGCCGAGCACGCGGCGCGCATCCTGTCGCAGGTCGCGCTCGCCCAGTCCGACCTGGAGGCGCACCGCGGGCAGGTGGTCGGCGAGCTCAGACTGGCGGCGTTCCCGACCGCCGCGCGTGGGCTGTTCCCGGCCGCGCTGTCGGCGCTGCGCTCCGCCCATCCGGGGCTCCGTGTCACCTCGCGGGAGACGGAGCCCGAGCCCGCCGTCCTCGCCGTGGTCCGCGGCGACTTCGACCTCGCCGTCGTCCTCGACTGGTACAACCGGCCGCTGCCCATGCCCGACGGGCTCGTCAAGGCCGTCATCCTCGACGACACGGCGGATGTGGCGATGCCCGCGGCGCACCGCCTCGCGGACCGGGAAGAGGTGGACCTCGAGGACTTCGCCGACGACGACTGGATCACCTGGGGCGAGAGCGAGTTCTGCCACGAGTGGCTGATCCACACCCTGCGCTCCAAGGGCATCGAACCGCGCGTCGCCCACCGCGCCGAGGAGCACCCCACCCAACTCGCCCTGGTCGGCGCCGGGTTGGGCGTCTGCGTGGCACCGCGGCTCGGACGCGGGCCGGTGCCGGAGGGCGTGCGGACCGTACCGGTGCGGCAGTCCGTCCAGCGCCAGATCTACGCCGTCTGGCGCACGGACGCCGACCGCCGCCCGTCGATCCGGGCGGCGGTGGAGGCACTTCAGGACGCGGGGCGGAAGGTCGGCTGACCCAACGCGCCTATGCGGGCCCCAGCTTGCGGAAGTCCCAGGACACGATCTTCTCCGGCGTCAGCCGCACCCAGGCGTGCCGGCCGTCGTGCGGCATCTCCTCCAGGTTGAAGTTCTTGCGGGCGAACAGGGTCTCCGGGACGTCGAGTTCGGCACACAGCTCCCCGGTGCGCGGGAACTCGCCCACGAACTCCACGGCTCCGGACAGCTCGACGCCCCGCAGCTCGTCGTACTCCTCGCCGGTGTCGACCACGATCGCGACCCGCGGATCGCGACGGAGATCGGTCCAGCGCTTGCTGCGCACGACGGAGTACAGCCACATCGACGTGCCGTCCCAGGCGAACCACAGCGTGCTGACGTGCGGCGCACCGCCCGCGGACACGGTGGCCACCCGGCAGGTGCGCTGGGTGGCGAGGAACTCGTCCAGCTCACCGGGCGTCATCATGATCTTCCGGCCCCGGCGTTGAGTGACGGTCATGCGGCCCCCTCTTTCTCTCACGTCGTGTCAGAGGAACTACCGTGATCCTCTGACATCACGTCAGAAAAGAATGGGTCGTCTTCCGTCCTCGCGCAATGGTGGCTACTCTCGCCCGCTCCGGACCACCGCCGACGAGGGGGAACCGTGCCGTCGTACGAACAGCTCAGCGAGCTCCTCGACCCGGCGACCACCGTGCTGCTCACCGTCGAGTGCCAGCAGGGGGTCGTCGGCCCGGACGGCGCGCTGCCCGAACTCGCCCGCGCGGCACGCTCCTCGGGCGCCCTCGCCAACATCGCCCGGCTCGTGGCGGCAGCCCACGAGACCGGAATCCAGGTCGTCCACGCGGTCGCCGAACGCCGCCCGGACGGCCGCGGCGCGAACCGCAACGCCCGTCTCTTCCGAGCCGCCGAACGGCTGCCCGTCCAGCAGCTGTCCGGCACCACGGCGGTCCGCGTGGCGCCCCCGATCGAGGTCACCGAGGAGGACTTCGTCGTACGGCGGCTGCACGGGCTGTCCCCGATCCAAGGCACCGACGTCGACGCCCTGCTCCGCAACCTCGGCTGCCGCACACTGGTCGTGACCGGGGTCTCGGCCAACGTGGCGATCCCGAACGCCGTCTTCGACGCGGTCAACCGCGGCTACACCGCCGTCGTCCCGAGCGACGCCATCGCGGGGGTGCCCGCCGACTACACCCCCGCGATGATCCGCCACACCCTCGCATTGGTCGCCACGGTCGCGACCACGGACGAGGTGCTGGGCTGCTTCAAGCGGCCCCGGCGTACGGGCGTCACGCCAGGGTGATCGAGTCCCCGCTCACGGTGATCTGCTCGGCGGGCAGCGCCTGGGTCGCGGGACCCTTCTTCACGCTGCCGTCCTCCACCGAGAACTCGCTCTTGTGGCACGGACAGAGGATGACGCCGTTGGCGATGCTGGACACCGCACAGCCCTGGTGCGTGCACTTCGAGGAGAACGCCTTGTAGGTGCCCGCCTTCGGCTGCGTGACCACCACGCCCTGGTCCTTGAAGATCTTGCCGCCGCCCTCCGGGATGTCGGAGGTCTTGGCGAGGGCGGTGCCGCCTCCCGAGCCGGACGAGGCGCTGCTGCTCGCGCCGGAGTCGCCTCCGCTCGCATTCGCGCCGGCCTGGGTGTCGGAGGAGCCGGAGGAGGAGTCGTCCGATCCGCACGCGGTCAGCGCGACGGCGAGCCCCGCTGCGCCGACCGCCGCCACGACGGTACGGCGGGCCGGTGCCCCGGTGGGCTGAAGCGATTCGCTGGTCATGCTGACGTTCCCTTCCATGGCATGTTTCGTAGATCTGTACAGGGTTACGGGCGCCGGTCGCCCGTTGTTCAGACGATGTCGAGATCTTGACTCGCTCGAGCCTGGAGGTGGGTAAAGCCACGCTGTCGCTTTGCTGTCGGTCTCGGCGCACCGCTGCCCCCGGGGCGCCGCCTGCGTCCGCCAACACCCCAGTAACCTGGGGCGATGCTCAAGGAAGTCATCGCGACCCGCTACATCACGCCCCTGCGTGAGGGCGGCTCGCTGCCGGGGCTCGTCGAAGCGGACGATTTCGGGATGTATGTCATGAAGTTCACCGGTGCGGGACAGGGTCGCAAGACGCTGGTCGCCGAGGTCGTCTGCGGTGAGCTCGCCCGCCGGCTCGGCTTCCGGGTGCCACGGCTCGTGACGATCGACCTGGACCCGGTGCTGGGGCTCGGCGAACCCGAGCAGCAGGTGCAGGAGCTCCTGCGGTCCAGCGGCGGCACCAACCTCGGCATGGACTTCCTCTCCGGCGCCCTCGGCTTCGACCCGCTCGTCTTCGCGGTCGGCCCCGAGGAGGCCGGCCGCATCCTCTGGTTCGACGCACTGGTCAACAACGTCGACCGCTCCTGGCGCAACCCCAACCTGCTGATGCACCGCGGCGAACTGTGGCTCATCGACCACGGCGCCACCATGATCTGGCACCACAACTGGCCCGGCGCCGAGACCTCGGCCGGCCGTTCCTACGACGCCTCCGACCACGCCCTCGCCCGCTTCGCCCCCGATCTCGCGGGCGCCGCCGCCGAGTTGGCCCCCCGTGTCACCGAGGACCTCCTCGCCGAGGTCACCGCCGAGATCCCGGACGCCTGGCTGGCCGACGAACCCGGCTTCGACTCTCCGGACGACCTCCGGCGGGCCTACACGCGGCCGCTGCTGGCCCGGGCCGCCGTCGTCCACGAGCGCATCACCGGAATCGCCGTCGAGGAGGGCAAGTGAGCGAGCGCCACATCCACATGGCCGGCAGTGTGGTCGAACGCCACATCATCAAGGGCAGCGAGGCGAACGAACGGGACGTCTACGAGTACGCCCTCCTGCGCGTCGTACCGCGCGTGGAACGCGGCGAGTGCATCAACGCCGGCGTCCTCGTCTACTGCCGCGCCAAGGCCTACGTCGGCGCCCGCACCCACCTCGACGAGGCGCGGCTGCTGGCCCTCGACCCGGACGCGGACGTGGCCGGCATCCGGGCCGCCCTCGGGGCCGTCGAGCGCGTCTGCGGCGGGGGAGAGACGGCGGGGCAGGCCGCGGGCGACGACGCCGGGCGGCGCTTCCGGTGGCTGATCGCGCCCCGCTCCACGGTCGTCCAGCCCGGACCGGTGCACACTGGCCTCACCGCCGATCCGGCGGCCGAGACGGAGCGGTTGCTCGACCTGCTGGTGAGGTAATGGATCACACCCGCGCCGTGTGCCGTTGACACCGAGTGCCAGGCCTTCTAGCGTCACGTGTGCCGAAGGTACTAAGCGGTCGCTCACCTAGCGGACGCAGCGTCGGGCGGACGTACTTCCAAGACGTCGGACGGACGTACCTTCAAAGCGGGCGTACTTTCTCGAGGGCGAGGAGAAGCAGCAATGTCCACCACTGAGCAGCGGGTCGCCGTGGTCACCGGCGGAGCGCGCGGCATCGGTGCCGCCACCGCCGTACGACTGGCCGCCGAAGGCCGCGCGGTCGCCGTGATCGATCTCGACGAGGCCGCCTGCAAGGAGACCGTGGAGAAGATCACCGCGGCCGGCGGCAAGGCCCTCGCGGTCGGTGCCGACGTCTCCGACGAGGCGCAGGTCGAGGCCGCGATCGCGCGCGTCGCCGAGGAGCTCGGCGCGCCGACGATCCTCGTCAACAACGCGGGCGTGCTGCGCGACAACCTGCTGTTCAAGATGAGCGTCTCCGACTGGGACACCGTCATGAACGTCCACCTGCGCGGCGCCTTCCTGATGTCCAAGGCCGTCCAGAAGCACATGGTCGACGCCGGCTTCGGCCGCATCGTCAACCTGTCCTCCTCCTCGGCCCTCGGCAACCGCGGCCAGGTCAACTACTCGGCCGCCAAGGCCGGTCTGCAGGGCTTCACCAAGACCCTCGCCAAGGAGCTCGGCAAGTTCGGCATCACCGCCAACGCCGTCGCCCCCGGCTTCATCGCCACCGACATGACCGCCGCCACCGCCGCGCGCGTGGGCATGGGCTTCGAGGACTTCAAGGCCGCGGCCGCCACCCAGATCCCCGTCGCCCGCGTCGGCGAGCCGGACGACATCGCCAACGCCATCGCCTTCTTCACGGGCGAGGCGGCCGGGTTCGTCTCCGGCCAGGTGCTGTACGTCGCCGGCGGACCGCTCGACTAGGAGATCATCCACTCATGACTGAACTGCCCGCACTCTCCGGCAAGGTCGCCATCGTCACGGGCGCCAGCCGCGGCATCGGCTACGGCGTCGCCGAGGCGCTCGTCGCCCGCGGTGACCGTGTGGTCATCACCGGCCGAGGCGAGGACGCCCTCAAGGAGGCCGTCGAGAAGCTCGGCGCCGAGCGCGTCATCGGTGTCGCCGGCAAGGCGCACGACCTGGACCACCAGACCGAGGTCGTCGAGCGCGCCATGGAGGCCTTCGGCCGCGTCGACCACCTGGTCAACAACGCCGGTACCAACCCGGTTTTCGGCCCGATCGCCGACCTCGACCTGAACGTGGCCCGCAAGGTCTTCGAGACCAACGTGATCTCGGCGCTCGGCTTCGCGCAGAAGACCTGGCACGCCTGGCAGAAGGACAACGGCGGCGCGATCGTCAACATCGCCTCCGTAGCGGGCATCGCGCCCTCGCCGTTCATCGCCGCGTACGGCGTCAGCAAGGCCGCGCTGATCAACCTGACCCAGCAGCTGGCGCACGAGTTCGCGCCGAAGGTGCGGGTCAACGCGATCGCCCCGGCCGTCGTGAAGACCCAGTTCGCCAAGGCCCTGTACGAGGGCCGGGAGGCGGAGGCGGCCGCCGCCTACCCGCTCGCCCGGCTCGGCGTGCCCTCCGACATCGGCGGCGCCGCCGCGTTCCTCACCTCCGAGCAGTCCGACTGGATCACCGGCCAGACGCTCGTGGTCGACGGCGGCATCTTCCTGAACGCCGGCGTCGGCTGACGCACCAGGCTGTACGTGCCCATGACACGGGCGTCGCTGGACATCAGCGGCGCCCGTGTCCACGTACAGGAAGAACACATTCCTTTGACAACGTCGTCATGAACGCGCTGATCAAGAACGCCGTGCCGAACCTGGTGGAGTTGGCGGAATGCTGCGGTATGGTCTGCCGACCCTTGGTACGGCAGATCGAGGAGCGAGCGCGTGTTCAACCGGAAGCGACGCCTGCGGCAGGTGGCGGCCATCGCGTCCATATCGTCCCTGGTGGCCGGATGTGGCGTGCTCTCGTCGGGCTCCTCCGACGACGAGGGAGCGATCACCGTCGGGACGACCAGCGCCCCCAGCACACTGGATCCCGCAGCCTCGTGGGACCAGTCCTGGGAACTGTTCCGCAACATTTACCAGACGCTCCTCAGCTACCCCTCCGGCGCGACCACTCCGCAGCCCGACGCGGCCGACAACTGCCGCTTCACGGACAGTTCGAACAGAACGTACAGATGCGAGCTGCGCTCCGGCCTGACGTTCTCCGACGGCCACACGCTGGACGCCAAGGCGGTCAAGTACTCCATCGACCGCATCCGGAAGATCAACCTCAACGGCGGCCCCGCCGGCCTGCTCGGCAGCCTCGACCGGGTCCAGGCGCTCGGTGACAAGGAAGTCGTCTTCCACCTCAACAAGCCGGACGCCACCTTCCCGTTCGTCCTCGCGACGCCCGCGATGTCCATCGTCGACCCCGAGGAGTATCCGGCCGGCTCCCTGCGCAAGGACTCCAAGGTCGACGGCTCCGGGCCGTACACCCTCGACTCGTACACCGAGGGCAAGGAGGCCGTGCTCGTCAAGAACGGCAACTACCAGGGCTACGCCGACCGCAAGAACAGCGCGGTGACGATCCGCTACTTCCAGGACTCGTCCACCATGGTCACCGCCCTCAAGGCCAAGAAGCTCGACGTCGCCTTCCGCGGCCTCAACGCCGACGACATCGTCGACCTCCAGAAGCACGACGCCGGCGGCAACCTCCAGCTCGTCGAGGGCTCCGGCATCGAGATCAACTACCTGGTGTTCAACCCGAAGGAACCCTGGGCCGGCAAGGCCGCCGTCCGCAAGGCCATCGCCCAGGTCATCGACCGCGGCGCGATCGCGCACAAGGTCTACAAGGACACCGTCGAGCCGCTGTACTCCATGGTCCCGAAGGGACTGACCGGGCACACCACCGACTTCTTCGACGACTTCGGCAGCCCCAGCACCTCCAAGGCCCGCAAGATCCTCACCGAAGCCGGCATCACCCAGCGCGTCCCGCTCACCCTCTGGTACACCACCGACCGCTACGGCTCCTCCACCAAGCTGGAGTTCGCGGAGATCAAGCGGCAGCTGGAGGACTCCGGCCTCTTCACGATCACCCTCAAGAGCCGGCCCTGGAAGACGTATGTGAAGGGCTACCAGGACGGCGAGTACCCGGTGTTCGGGCGCGGCTGGTTCCCCGACTTCCCGGACCCCGACAACTTCATCGCGCCGTTCGTCGGCAACCAGAACGCGCTCGGCACGCCCTACCCGGCGCCCGAGATCACCGGTGTGCTGCTGCCGCGCTCCCGCAGCGAGAGCGACCGTGCCAACGTGGTCTCGGACTTCGAGGAGGCCCAGCAGATCCTCGTGAGGGACGCGCGGCTGCTGCCTCTGTGGCAGGGCAAGCAGTTCGTGGCCGCGAGCGACGAGATCTCCGGCGCGGAGCGGGCGCTCGACCCGTCGACGATCATGATGATGTGGGAGCTGTACCGCAAGACCAGCTGGTAGCGCGCGGACTTCGGGGAGCGGGGGTCGTTGTCAGTGGTCGCCTGTAGGTTCTGAGACCTGAAGCGACCGCACGACATAAGGACGTTGACGTGACCGACACCGCCATGCTGCCCGAGTCCTGGCGCGGGGTTCTGGGCGACGAGCTGCAGCAGCCCTACTTCAAGGAGCTGACGGAGTTCGTCGAGGAGGAGCGGGCGCTCGGTCCCGTCTACCCTCCGCGCGAGGAGGTCTTCGCCGCCCTGGACGCGACGCCGTACGACAAGGTGAAGGTCCTGATCCTCGGCCAGGACCCGTACCACGGCGAGGGCCAGGGTCACGGTCTGTGCTTCTCCGTCCGCCCGGGCGTCAAGATCCCTCCGTCCCTGCGCAACATCTACAAGGAGATGCACGAGGAGCTGGGCACCCCGATCCCGGACAACGGCTATCTGATGCCCTGGGCCCAGCAGGGCGTCCTGCTGCTCAACGCGGTGCTCACGGTCCGCTCCGGCGAGGCCAACTCGCACAAGGGCAAGGGCTGGGAGAAGTTCACCGACGCGGTGATCCGCGCGGTGGCCGACCGCCCGGACCCGGCGGTCTTCGTGCTGTGGGGCAACTACGCGCAGAAGAAGCTCCCGCTGATCGACGAGACCCGGCACGTGGTGGTCAAGGGCGCGCACCCCTCCCCGTTGTCCGCGAAGAAGTTCTTCGGCTCCCGCCCGTTCACGCAGATCAACGAGGCGGTCGCGGCGCAGGGCCACGAGCCGATCGACTGGACCGTCCCGAACCTGGGCTGACCGGCCACCGCCGGGCCGGTTTCCCGTCGGCCCGGCCCGGTGCCGCCTGACCGGGATTGCGGGCGGCTGCGGTTAGCGTCGACTGCACAGCCGACGAGCGGGCGGAGGACGCGGTGGCCAAAGGACAGGAGCAGGCGGCGCCGGATGCCGTGATGACGCGGATCGGGCAGGTCGTCATCCTGCACCACGCGGGCGACCGCGAGGAGGCCCGGCACCGCTTCCTCCAGCTCTGGTCGGAGATCGGCGCGGACGGCGACCCCCTGCACCGCTGCACCCTGGCCCACTACATGGCCGACGCCCAGGACGACCCAGCGGATGAACTGGCCTGGGATCTAAGGGCGTTGACGGCCGCCGAGGAACTCACGGACGATCGCCTCGCCGCCCACGAAGGAGCGCTCGCGGTGCGCGCCCTGTACCCCTCGCTGCACCTGAACCTCGCGGCCGACTACGTGAAGCTCGGCCGCAGCGGAGCCGCCCGCACCCATCTGCGCCGGGCCCGCGGAGCCGCACGGACACTCGCGGACGACCCCTACGGGGACGGGGTGCGGGCGGCCATCGAGCGGCTGGAGCTGCGGTTGGGGGAGGACGGAGCCGGCGAGGGGGTGTGGGGGCCACCGCGGCAGCGGCCGTAGGACGGCTGAGGCCGGGTGGTCGGGTGGGCCGGGTATCAACGCCCGTACGTCTGCTGGCAGATGACCGCCTCCGGGCTGTCCGCCCGCCAGCCCCCGTACTGCCTGCCCAGGGCGCACACGTCCGCGTTCTTGGGAACCGAGCCCTTGGGGAGCGACTGGGACACCTCGGGGATCTTGGCGTGCGGATGCGGGTGCGGGGGATGCGCCGGTGACTGCTTGTGCGGTCCGTGCGGTCCGTGCGGTCCGTGCGGTCGGTCGGGTCGGCCCGGCCGACCGGGCGAAGGCGCAGTGGCCGCCGAGCGGTGCGGCTCCGGTGTATCGGGCTGAGCCCGCCCGGACGGTTCGATCATCTCCAGTGCCTCACGGGCCGGCGCCTGCACGACCCGTGGGTCCGCGCTGCCGTCCGGGCGCGGAACCGATTCCCGGGACGGTGCCGCCGTCGGCGGGCCGGGCACGGGCGGGCGCTGGACGGTCACACAGCCGGAGAGGGCCGTGACGGCCGCGGTGACCAGGAGCGTTGCGGTGGTCGTCGTTCGATGCACCCGCGCAACGATGTCGGGTCCGGTGGGTCGGCAGACGGCGGACAGGCGGAGGTTGGCCCGCACGGGTGATCTCGCACCCCGTACGGAGGGCGCGGGTGCGGCAGGCTGACGTCAGTCGCCCGTGGCGCCGTCGATGCGCTCGCGGATCAGGTCGGCGTGGCCGTTGTGCCGGGCGTACTCCTCGATCATGTGGGTGTAGATCCAACCCCTCGCCGGTGCGCCGATGCTTGCCCTCGGAGATGTCGTCCAGGGCGAAGCGGGCCGCGTTGCGCCGGGCGAGCTCGATCTCGGCCTGCCAGGTGGCGTACGCCTCCGCCCACGTGTCCGCCTCGGTGAGGTGGAACTCGCCGTCCGGGTCCTCCTCGGTGTAGTAGATCGGGCCCGCGTCCTCGTTCGCGAGGACCTTGCGGAACCAGCCCCGCTCGCACTCCGCCAGATGCCGCACCAGCCCCATCAGGGACAGCGAGGACGGCTCCACGGAGGCGGTTCTGAGCTGGGCGTCGGTCAGACCCTCGCACTTGAGCGCCAGGGTCTGCCGGTGGTAGTCCAGCCAGCCCTCCAGCATGGTGCGCTCGTCGGCGTCGGTCGCGGGTTCACGGCGTTCGATGGTCATCCCCGCATCCTGACCCACCGCACCCGAGCCCACCACGGGTTTTCAGCCGCCGAGCATCCCCCGCAGCAACTCCCGCAACCCCGCGCGCACTTCGTCCAGGCTCGGCACCTCCGCGTTGAAGGAGCCGGCCACGCAGGAGAACATCAGCCCGTCCGCCCAGGCCACCAGCGACAGCACGTGCCGGGCCGGGTCCTTCGAGCCCATCGCCGTGACCATGCCGCCCAGCTGGTCGCGGAAGCGGGCGCCGGTCGCGTCGAAGTAGGCGCGCAGCTCGGGGCGGCGGGTCGCCTCCAGGGCCAGCTCGTAGCGGGCGAGGGTCAGTTCGCGGTTGCGGGTCAGGGCGCGGTGCGTGGCGAGGGCCAGCGCGTCGACGAGGGAGGGGAGCCCGGCCGCCGGGTCCGGCATCTCGTCCAGGGCCAGGACGCGCGCCTCGCGCTCGGCCAGCCGCCGCACCGCCAGCTCCAGCAGCGCCTGCCGGGTCCGCGCCACGTTCGAGGTGGAGCCCTGCGACAGCGCTGCCGCCTCGTCGACGGCCCGGTGCGTCAGCCCGCGCATCCCCCGCTCGGCGAGCAGGGCGAGGGCGGTGTCGGCGACGAGGTCGGGACGGGAGGCGGCGGGGGTGTCTGCGGGGGTGGAGGTCGACATGGTGGTCAACCTACCGGGTGTACTACGGCTGTAGTACGGTGGATCCAGTGCGGCACTACAGGTGTAGTTATTCCTTCACGCAGCGGACCCGAGGAAGTGCTATGTCACATACCACCGGCCGAGCCGTCGTGATCGGCGGCGGAATAGGCGGCCTGACCGCGGCCGCAGCCCTCCACCAACGCGGACTGCACGTCACCGTCCTGGAGCGCGCGGTCTCCCTGGAACCGGTCGGCGCCGCCATCTCCCTCGCCCCGAACTCCCTGCGCGCCCTGGACGTCATCGGGCTCGGCGACGAGATCCGCGACTTGGCCGCCTGGCAGGAGGACGGCGGGCTGCGCACCCCGGGCGGGCGCTGGCTCTCCCGCTCCAGTGCCGACGCCGCCGCCGAGCGCTTCGGCGGCCCCCTCGTCCTGCTCCACCGATCGACTCTCGTCACCAGCCTCGCGGCCCTGCTCCCGCCGGACACCGTCCGCACGGCCGCGCCCGCGACCCTTGCCGACCCGGGCGACGCCGACCGGCCGGCCCGGGTGAGCACTCCGGACGGCGAGCTGGAGGCAGACCTCGTCGTGGCGGCGGACGGCATCCGCTCCGCCGCACGCCGGTCGCTGTTCCCGGAGCACCCCGGGGCCGTCTACTCCGGGTTCACCACTTGGCGGATCGTGGTCCCGGTGCCCGGTGCCGAGTTCGCCTCGCACGAGACGTGGGGGAGGGGCCGTATCTGGGGCACGCACCCGCTCAAGGACGGGCGGGTCTACGCCTACGCCGCCGCCCTCGCGCCGGCCGGCGCGAGGGCGTCCGACGGCGAGCGGGCCGAACTGCTGCGCCGCTACGGCGACTGGCACGACCCGATCCCCGCCGTCCTCGCCGCCGCACGCCCCGAGGACGTCCTGCGGCACGACGTCCACCACCTCGCCCAGCCGCTGCCCGCCTTCCACCGCGGCCGGGTCGCTCTGCTCGGCGATGCCGCGCACGCCATGCCGCCGATGCTCGGGCAGGGCGGCAACCAGGCGATCGAGGACGCGATCGTGCTCGCCGCCCACTGCGACGACCTCGCCGCGTACACGGCGGCCCGTCTTCCCCGTACGACCGCCATCGCGCGCCAGTCCGTCAAGGTGGCCCGCATGAACCTGATGAGCAGCCGCGCCGCCATCGCCGTACGCAACACCGCAATTGCGGCACTGTCCAAGGCGGGACCCGCGCTCCTCCTGCGCAGCTTCGACTCGATCGCCGACTGGCGGCCGCCGCAGCAGCCGTATGCTTCCGGCAGGACCCCGGCAGGCAACCGTTAGAGGAGACCGTCCCGTGAAGGTCGGCTGCATCGGACTCGGCGACATCGCGCAGAAGGCCTACCTCCCGGTGCTCGGCGCTCTTCCCGGGATCGAGCTGCACCTGCAGACCCGCACCCCCGCGACTCTCGCCCGGGTCGGCGACAGCCTCCGCGTCCCGCCGGAGCAGCGGCACGCGGATCTCGACGCCCTGCTCGCCCAGGACCTCGACGCCGCCTTCGTGCACGCGCCCACGATCGTGCACCCGGAGATCGTGACCCGGCTGCTGGAGGCGGGCGTGCCGACGTACGTCGACAAGCCGCTCGCGTACGAGCTCGCCGACTCCGAGCGGCTGGTGGCGCTCGCCGAGGCGCGGAACGTCAGCCTGGCCGTCGGCTTCAACCGGCGTTTCGCGCCCGGGTACGCCCAGTGCGCGGACCATCCGCGCGAGCTGATCCTGATGCAGAAGAACCGGATCGGGCTGCCGGAGGAGCCGCGCTCGATGATCCTCGACGACTTCATCCACGTCGTGGACACGCTGCGTTTTCTGGTGCCGGGGCCGGTCGACGACGTGACGGTACGCGCGCGCGTGGAGGGCGGGCTGCTGCATCACCTCGTGCTGCAGCTGTCCGGGGACGGCTTCACCGCGCTCGGTGTGATGAACCGGCTCAGCGGTTCGGCGGAGGAGATCCTCGAGGTGTCCGGGCAGGACACCAAGCGTCAGGTGCTCAACCTCGCCGAGGTGATCGACCACAAGGGCCAGCCGACCGTGCGGCGGCGCGGCGACTGGGTGCCGGTGGCGCGGCAGCGCGGTATCGAGCAGGCGGTGCTGGCCTTCCTCGACGCGGTGCGCGCGGGCAAGGTGCTCAGCGCCCGGGACGCGCTGGCGACTCACGAACTGTGCGAGCGGGTGGTACGTGCGGTGCAGGACCGGACCGCCTGAGGCGGACGGCCCGTACGCCCTCGGCCGCGCAGCACACGGCGAGGATCAGGAGCGCGCCGTGCACCGGCCAGTCGCCGTAGCGGGCGTACGGGGTGACGCCGTGCGCCAGTGGAATGTCGTATACCACTGAAGCGCTGTCGCTCGTGCCGAGCCACGAGCCGATCCGATGCCCGCTCGCGTCATACACCGCCGAAACCCCGGTCAACGTCGCATGCACCATGGGCCGCCCGGTCTCGGCAGCGCGCAGCGCGGCGAGCGAGGCGTGCTGCTCAGGGGCCCAACTGTGCTGGAACGTCGAGGTCGCGGACTGGGCTATCAGCAACTCGGCGCCGTCCCGGGCGAGATGGCGGCTCATGTCGGGGAAGGCCGACTCGAAGCAGACCATCGGGCCGACGCGCAGGCCGTGCCCGACGTTCATGACGACCTGCTGCGAGCCGCGCCTGCGGTCCTCGCCGGCCGCCTTGCCGACGGAGGTCGCCCAGCCGAGCACCGAGCGGAACGGGACGTACTCGCCGAAGGGCACGAGCCGCATCTTGTCGTAGCGGTCGCCGGTGAGGCCGTCCGGGCCGACGAGCACCGAGCTCTTGTAGATGCCGGGTTTGTCGGAGCGGCGAGCGTCGACGTTGACCAGGATGTCGGAGCCCGTCTCCCTCGAGAGCGCCGCTATCCGCCGTGCGAGGTCGGGCCGGTCTCCGAGGTCGAAGCCGACGCTGCTCTCGCCCCAGACGATCAGGTCGACGCCCTGTCCGGCGAGCTTGCGGGTGAGCTGTTCCTCGCGGTCGAAGCGCGCGTCGGCGCCATCTATTACACCGGCCTGTACGACCGCGATCCGCGTCCGGCCGTCGACGTCCGGGCGCGGTGACCACACCCAGGCCGCCGAGGTGGCCGCGGCGGTCGCGACGAGTCCCGCCACGGCCGGGACCCGGGACGCACGCACCGACACCAGCACGGCCACCGAGACGTTGACGGCCACCACCAGGAAGCTGAGCAGCCACACCCCGCCGACCGAGGCGAGCCGCAGCGCGGGCTCCACGTCCCACTGGCTCGACCCGATCATGCCCCAGGGGCCGCCGAGCCCCTGCCAGGAGCGCACGAGCTCGGCCATGAGCCAGGCCGACGGCAGCACGAGGAGTGCGGCCAGACCTCGCCCCGGCCCGGGCACCCCGCCCAGGAAGCGGCGGACGAGCCAGCCCCAGGGGGCCCACAGGGCGCCCAGCAGCGCGGCGATGAGAAAGATGAACACATGCAGGCTCGGCAGCAGCCAGTGGTGCACGGCCACCAGGTAGCCGAACCCGCCCCACCATCCGTCGTACGCGGCGCGTTTCCCGGTCGGCGCGGAGCGGACCAGGACGATCCAGGGGACCAGGGCGACGTAGGCGAACCACCACAGGGACGGCGCGGGGAACGCGAACACGGGCAGGGCGCCGGCGAGCGCTGCGATCGCCGAGCGCCGCCACGGGGAGGCGAGCCAGTGACCGAAGGTCTTCATACGGCACCTCCCTACCCGGCGGCTGGCTCCAGTGTGCGTGCTTCCGGTGATCTCGGCCAGGGGGGTCATCTCGGCCAAGGGCCGGATTCAGCCGCCCGCGGGCGCGGAGTGCGGCTCGGGCAGACGGCGCCACTTCTCCTGTACGACCACCTCGCGCAGCCGCCAGCCGTCGTATGTGCGGAGCAAGCCGAAGCGGTAGCGGCCGCCGCACACGAAGTCGGGGGCGGCCGACTCTGCTCCGTCCTTCGCGAACCGCATCGGGTTGACGTAGTCGGCCTGCACGCGCGCGGTGTCGCCGACGTCCTGCTCCAGGGGCCCGAACCGCACCCGGCGGTTGACGATCAGGTGCTGCCGCATCGGGAACAGCAGCATGCTCTCGGCGAGCCACTCGGCGACCTTCCCCGCGGCCCCCTCGATACCGCCGGCCGAGCGGTAGTCCGCGCGCCCGTCGGGTGTGAACAGCCCCCGGTACGCTCTCCAGTCGCCGTCGTCCACCGCCACCGCGTAGTCGGTGACCAGCTCGTCGACGGCCAGCCGGTCCATGACGGTCGCCAGCTCCACTCGCTGTGTCATCGGCTCAGTGTTGGGCATGGGACGGGCCGGGCCAAGAGGCGTGCGGCGACTCGTGTGTCGTGAACGGCGGGCGCGGGCACGGAAGTTGGCAGGGCCGCCGCCAACACCCCTTCCTATACTGACCGGATGATCGATGTTCCGCTCAGTGCGCTCGAAGTGGCCATGGTCCAGGCGGGCGCCCGGGCCGCGGACACGCTACGGGACACCACCGAGTTCGCCCGGCGCCTGGACGGCCTCGGCTACCTGCGGCTCTGGTACGCCGAGCATCACCACTCCCCGGCCATCGGAGCCTTTCCGCCGGTCGTCCTGACCGCCCACGCGGCCGCCTCGACGTCGTCCATCCGTCTCGGCTCCGGGGGTGTGCTCGCCCCGAACCACGCCCCGATCATGCTGGCGGAGCAGTTCGGCACGCTGACCGCACTGCACCCGGAGCGGATCGACCTGGGCATCGGCCGCGGGCCGGCCACCTTCGACGAGCCGACGGCGCGGGCCCTGCGGCGTGGGGCCGGACCGGCGACGGACGACGAGTACCGCGACGACGTGGCGCAGACGCTGCGTTTCCTGGTGGACGAGGTCGCCCTCGGCCCGCTCCCGGAGCCGTGGCTGCTGTCGTCGAGCACGGCGGGTGCGGCGCTCGCCGCGGAACTCGGGCTGCCCATCGCCTTCGCCCACCACATTCGCCCCGACAACACCCTCGCCGCGCTCGACCACTACCGCGAGCACTTTTCGCCCTCCCGCTGGTGCGCGCGTCCCCGCGTGCTGATTTGCGTGGAAACGGTGTGCGCCGAGACACAGGAGGAGGCGGCCCGCCTCGCGGGCCCGATGGACGTCGTCAAGGCCGGGCTGCTCAAGGGGCGGGGAGACATTCCCTTCCCGACGCCCGAGGAGGCGGCCGCCCACTCGTTCACCCCGGAGGAGGCACGGGCGTTGACGGGCTTCCGCGCCCAACAGGCCCACGGCTCACCGGAGATCGTGGACAAGCGCCTGACGGAGCTGGTGGACGTGACGGGTGCGGACGAGCTCATGCTGGTGACGCCCATCTATGCGCTGGCCGACCGCCTGAGGTCGTACGAACTTGTCCGGCAGCACGTCATGCTGCCCGCGGCGCCACAACTGCCGTAGCAGAAGGTCTTCTTCAGGCCGCCTCGATGACATCGCTCCGGATCGCCGCCGCCCACTCGACCACCAACAGCTCGTACTCCGCGCGCTCCTGAGCCGAGAGGGAACCGCCCGCGCGCATCCACAGGGCACGGATCTGCTCGTTCACCTCGGCAGCAGAGCGCACGGAACCACGGGTCACGGAATCGGGGGACATGCGCACAAGCCTAGGGGCAAGCACTGACACTGCGCTACCGGATGGCTACTGAGGACGTATGCGATTGGTCACGGATTTTCGTGGCGCCGCTGAACTCCCGTGTCGTGGCGCGGTGTTGGATCACCGTCACTCCTGTCGCTCGGCCCACGTGCGCGACCAGTCCAGCAGCGGTCGCATCGCCGTGACCAGGTCAGTGCCGAGCGGTGTGAGGTGCCAGGTCGACTCGGCGGTCGGGGCTGTGAGGCCCGCCTCGCGCAGCTCGGTCAGTCGGGTGGACAGGACGCTGGAGGACATGCCGTCGCAACGGCGTTGCAGGTCCCGGAAGCCGATCGGGTCGCCGTGCTGGTGGAGTTCCCAGATCACGCGCAGCGTCCAGCGCCGGCCCAGCAGGTCGAGCGCGGCCATGACGGGACGGCCGGTGGTGGATCCGCGTACGGGGCGGCCGGGGGTGGGCGTCGATCCCAACTGGCCTCCTCTCGATCCGATCCGCACTGCGGTGCGTCGCTCACGAATGTTCCTCCCTCACTCTTGCGCTTCGATTTCAGAAGCGCAAGAGTCGGTCGGCGTGAAACAGCGCATCGACGGCGTCGCGCCGCCCTACACCCCGGAAACCGATCGCGCGTTGCACCGGTGGATGCCGCCGGGCGCCGACCGCGGACCCCTGATGCTCTTCAAGGTCCTGGAACGTCACCCCGAACTCGCCTCACGCATGCGGGCGTTGGGCGCAGGCCTCCTCGTCCACGGCCGGCTGTCCGACGCGGACCGTGAGCTCGTGATCGCCCGGGTCTGTGCCCGGAGCGGCTGCGGCTACGAGTGGGGTGTGCACATGGCGGCGTACGCAGAAGTGGCCGGTCTCACCCCGCGGCAGATCCCCCTGACCGCGACCGGCACCCCCGACGATCCGGCCTGGTCGCCCCGCCAGAAGGCCCTGCTCCGTGCCGTCGACGAATTGCACGCCGGCTCGCAGCTGACCGACGAGGCATGGTCGGGACTGCGGGAGCACCTCGACGAGCCCGAGACCGTCGAGTTCCTCGTCCTCGCCGGCTGGTACCGGACGATCGCCTACGTGGCGAACGGCACGGCGATCGACCCCGAACCGTGGGCGCTCGCCCTGCCCGAGGAGTGGGTCAGCCCGCCGACTCCGCCGCGTGCGGGCTGAGCGCGCCCGTCGTGACCAGGGCGATGATGACGATGCCGAGCGCGATGCGGTACCAGACGAACGGCATGAAGCTCTTGGTCGAGATGAACTTCATGAACCACGCGATGACGGCGTATCCGGTCGCGAAGGCGATCACCGTCGCGAACAGGGTCGGGCCCCATGAGACATGGTCGCTCTCCAGCGCGTCCTTGGTCTCGAAGAGGCCCGACGCCAGCACCGCCGGGATGGCGAGCAGGAAGGAGTAGCGGGCCGCGGCCTCGCGCTTGTAGCCCATGAACAGGCCGCCGCTGATGGTGGCGCCGGAGCGGGAGACGCCGGGGACGAGGGCCGCCGACTGGCACAGGCCGAAGATCAGGCCGTCCTTCACGCCCAGGTTCTCGAGGTTCTTGCGCTGCTTGGGTGCCCGGTGGCGGCCGCCGGTCTCGTCACGTGCCGCCAGCCGGTCGGCTATGCCGATGACCACGCCGACGACGATCAGCATGGTCGCTGTGATCCGCAGATCGCGGAACGGCCCCTCGATCTGGTCCTTGAACAGCAGCCCCAGCACACCGATCGGGATCGATCCGACGATCACCAGCCAGCCCATCTGCGCGTCGTGGTCCCGGCGCATGTCCTTGTTCACCAGCGAACGCGCCCACGCCGAGATGATCCGCCCGATGTCCTTGCGGAAGTAGATGAGCACGGCGGCCTCCGTGCCGATCTGCGTGATCGCCGTGAAGGCCGCGCCCGGGTCCTTCCAGCCGGAGAAGGCCGCGGTCAGCCGCAGATGCGCGCTGGAGGAGACGGGAAGGAACTCGGTCAGCCCCTGGACGAGTCCGAGGACGAGGGATTCAAACCAAGACATGAAGTTACGGAGTCCAAGTGCTGATGGAGGAAGGGGCGCCGGGCGTACCGCGCCGCCGGGCACGGTGATCGCCGCCGTCGGGCGCGGAGATCACACGGCAGCGTAGCGCCCCCGGATGACAGGCCCGGCACAGGGGTTTCGCAGGCGGCCGGTGGCCTCGGCGTTTGCGGTGTTGACCAGCCACAGGGGCGGAGCTTACGTTTCACCGGAGGGGAAAGCGCTTGCTGTTCTTCCTCGCCGGCTCGTCGTCCCCGGAGGAGTGCTGATCAGGTCCATGTCCACGTCCGAGACCCGCCCAGGGACGTCCCGGCCTCCCTCCGCCCCGCTCACCGGCCGCCGCATCAGGGCCGCTCTCGTCGGTACCGGCGCCATCGGGCGGGGCTCGCACCTGCCCGCGCTGGCCAAGCTCGCGGAGGAGGGCGAGACGGAGGTCGTCGCCGCGGTTGACATCGATGCCACCGCCGTCGAGGAGTTCTGCCGGGCGACCGGGATCCCGCACGCGTACACCGACCTGGAGCAGATGCTCCGCGAGCAGCGCCCCGACCTGGTGAGCATCTGCACCCCGCCGACGCTGCACCGCGACCAGACGACCGCCGCGCTGCGTGCCGGGGCGTGGGTGTGGTGCGAGAAGCCGCCGGTGCCGACGCTCGCCGACTACGACGCGGTGGAGGCCGAGGAGGGCAAGGACGGCGGCCCGTACGCCTCGATCGTCTTCCAGCACCGCTTCGGGTCGGGTTCGAAGCACGTTCGACGACTGCTCACCGAGAAGGCCATGGGCCGGCCGCTCGTGGCGCACTGCCAGACCACCTGGTACCGCGACACCGCGTACTACGCCGTGCCCTGGCGCGGCCGCTGGGCGACCGAGGGCGGCGGGCCGGCGATGGGACACGGCATCCACCAGATGGACCTCCTGCTGGACCTGCTCGGCCCGTGGAGCGAGGTGCGCGCGATGGCCGGGCGCCTGGTGCACGACGTGGAGACCGAGGACGTCTCGACCGCCCTGGTCCGCTTCGAGAACGGCGCCCTGGCGACGATCGTCAACAGTGTCCTGAGCCCCGACGAGGTCAGCCGCATCCGCATCGACTGCGAGCGCGCCACCGTCGAACTGACCCACCTCTACGGTCACGGCAACGAGAACTGGCGCATCACCCCCGCCCCGGACGTGTCCGGCGACGAGGTCGCCGCCTGGCAGGACTTCGGTGCGGACGTACCGAGCTCGCACCTGGAGCAGCTGCGGGAGCTCGTCGCGAGCATGCGGGCCGGGGAGCGGCCGCGCAGCAGCGGCGCGGACGGGCGCACGAGCCTGGAGCTGATCGCCGCGCTGTACAAGTCGGCGTTCACCGACGTGACGGTGAGGGCGGGCGAGATCGGCCCCGGCGATCCCTTCTACACGGCGATGCACGGCAACGCCCCCGGCTGGGCACCCGCCCCCGTCGTCGCCGAGGAGGTCTCCGCATGACCGGCCTGCGTCTCGTCCACGCCCACGGCGACCGGATCACGATCACCGAACCGTCCACCGGCGTCGAGCTGCTCAGCTACGTCTACGCCCCCGAGGCGGCCTGGGAGTCCCCGAAGCCGTACCTCCACCCCCTGCGCACCCTGGCCGGCGACGTCGTCACCGACTACCGGCCCAACGACCACCGCTGGCACAAGGGCCTGCAGCTGACGGCCTCGCACCTGTCGGGCGCCAACCTGTGGGGCGGCAACTCCTACGTGCACGGCGAGGGTTACCTCGAACTCCCCGAGCGCGTCGGCTCGATGGCGCACGTCGGCTTCGACGAGGTGGCCGCCGGGGAGGACCGTGTCGTCATCGCCGAGAGGCTGACCTGGCACCCGTACAACGGCGAACTGTGGGCCGACGAGGAGCGCCGGATCGAGATCCACGACGTCGACCGGGAGTCCGGCTCCTGGGCGCTGACCTGGACGAGCGCCGTCACCAACCGCCGTGACGAGCCGCTGCTCTTCGGCAGCCCGACCACCGCCGGGCGTGAACTGGCGGGCTACACCGGCCTGTTCTGGCGCGGTCCGCGCGCCTTCCGCGACGGCCGGATCATCGGCCCCGAGTCCGAGGGTCCGGGCCTGATGGGCGAACAGGCGCCCTGGCTCGCCTACTCCGGCGAGCACGACGGCACCGACGGCCACGCGACGCTCGTCTTCGTGCATGCTCCCGAGAACGACCACGACGGCTCCCTCGGGACGCACCCCGCCCACTGGTTCGTACGCAACGAGCCGTTCGCCGCGGTGGCACCCTCCTGGGCGTTCTACGACGAACTGGAACTCGCCCCCGGTGACACGCTCACCCGCCGCTACCGCGTCGTCGTGGCGGACGGAGCCTGGGAGCGGGAGGAGATCGCCAAGTACCTGGAGGCGCATCCGTGGTGAACGGTTTCCCGGGGTTGCCCGGCGGGGTGGCCGTCTCGCACCTGTCCGTCTACGACTGGCCCGCCGCCGACGGCGTCTGCGGCGGAACTCCCCATATGCACCTGACCTGTTCGGAGGGGTACGTCGTCACCGGCGGCCGGGGCGCGGTGCAGACGCTCACGACGTCCGGTTACGAGGTCACGCCCCTCGTACCCGGTACGGTCGCCTGGTTCACGCCGGGCACCATCCACCGGCTGGTCAACGAGGACGACCTGCGCATCACCGTGCTGATGCAGAACAGCGGGCTGCCCGAGGCGGGCGACGCGGTGCTGACGCTGCCGCCGCGGTACCTGACCGACCCCGACACGTACGCCGCCGCGACCAGGATCCCGACGGACGCACCGGAGGAGGAGCAGGCCCGGGTCGCCCGGGCCCGCCGTGACCTGGCCTTGGAGGGCTACCGAGCCCTGCGCGACGCGGACGGCCCGGAGCCGCTGGCCGCCTTCCACCGCGCCGCCGCGGCACTGGTGCGCCCCCGTCTCGCCGAGTGGCGCGAGCGCTGGCAGCGGGGTGCCGAGGCGGCCGCGGCAGCGACGGGGGAGCAGCTGGACCGCCTCGAGAAGGGCGACGTCACCCACCTCGCGGACGCCGTCGTACGCGCCGAACTGCCTTCGGCGTACGGGAAGTTCGGGATGTGCGGCCGGTTGGACGTGTACCAGGGCCCCTAAGCGGCGGGTGTAAGGGGCTCGACCGGCGCACCGGCGGCGAGCACCCTGCTCTGCAGCGCGGTGATGCGCTGGATCACGAACACCACGAGGACCGCCGCGGCGAGTTCGAGCACTTCCGCCACCACCAGGAGGGGCAGCGAGGTCCCGCCCCCGAACTGGGACGCCGCGGTGAGCACGGTGTGCCCGGCCCACGCCGCCCACCAGACGTTCACCAGGACCTCGTCGCGGCCGGTCTCCGTCGTCCCGACGCTGCTCGCGCGCCGTACCTCGAGGACGAGCCCCCGCGGAACCCACAGGTTGACCACCGGGATCAGCCAGGCGAGGACGGCCCACGCGCCGGATCCCGTGACGGCGCCGGGAGACAGCACCTGTGCGTTGCGCCGGCAGCGGCTGAACCACACCAGGAAGAGCGCGATCGCCGCAGTCGTCAGGTACACGAACACCATCGACGCGAACCCCGACCTGTTGAGCGACGCATCCGTCGGGTGCAGACGGTGAGCCCTGACGGCCACGGACCGGAAGACGTCCGCGACTGCCGCCACGGGTATGACGGCCTGCGTGCATCGCGCGAGGAGCCATGGCGCCTTGCTGAGGGGACTGTTCACAGCGGGAGGATAGGGCCGCCCGCACCCTTGCGACCTTGCCGTTTACCTGAACATGACCATGCTCAGGCTGCTGTCGGACCCGTCACCGTCCAGCCCGTGGCCTGCGGGTGAGCGGTGAGGTCCTCGTGCCGCACCGCCTCGCCGCAGGCCCGGCAGGTGACGACGGGGACCAGTTCGTTGCCGCAGCTGTGCTCGACCACCATGGGCCGGTCGCTGTCCTTGCGCAGATGGCGGTCGCCCCATTCCATCAAGGTCATCAGGACCGGCTCCAGCTCGAGCCCCGCACGGGTCGGCCGGTACTCGAAGCGCTGCGGCCGCTCGCTGTAGACGCGCTTTGTCAGGATCCCGGCGTCCACGAGCCGGCGCAGCCGGGTGGTCAGGACGTCGCGCGGGGCGCCGATGTTGCGCACCAGCTGGTCGAAGCGACCGTTGCCCAGGCACACCTCCCGCAGGACGAGCAGGGAGTACTTCTCGCCGACGAGCGCCAGGGCGTCGGCGATGGAACAGGGGCGCGGGTCTTTGGTGGCGGCCATGGGGCCCAGTCTAGGAGAGGGTTTGATTTTCCAACCCACTCGGTTATGGTGAGTTTGAATTTCCTACTCACCAGTAGTTCCTGGCAGTTGTCCGCCGGTTGTCGTGGAGGCCGCACCATGCGTGACGCAGTGATCGTCGAAGCCGTACGCACCCCGATAGGCAAGGGCAAGCCGAACGGCTCCCTCGCGCACGTCCACCCCGTCGAGCTCCTCGCCCACACCCTGCGCACCCTCGTCGACCGCTCCGGGGTCGACCCGGCGCTGATCGACGACGTCATCGGCGGCACCGTCGACCAGGTCGGCGAGCAGGCCATGAACACCACCCGCTACGCCGTCCTGTCGGCGGGCTTCCCCGACTCGGTCCCGGCGACCACCGTGGACCGCCAGTGCGGCTCCTCCCAGCAGGCCGTGCACTTCGCGGCGCAGGGCGTCATGTCGGGGGCGTACGACATCGTCGTCGCCTGTGGTGTCGAGTCGATGAGCCGCGTACCGATGTGGTCGAACGTGCCGCCCGGCAAGGACCCCTTCGGCCCCGGTGTCGCCGAGCGCTACCCGGAGGGCCTGGTTCCGCAGGGCATCAGCGCCGAACTGATCGCAGCCAAGTGGTCGATCAACCGTGAGCAGATGGACGCCTTCGCCGTCTCGTCGCATCACAAGGCCGCCGCGGCCTGGCAGCAGGGCCTCTTCGACGCCGAGGTCGCGCCTCTGGAGGGTGTCACGCGCGACGAGTGCGTGCGGCCCAACAGCACCTCCGAGATCCTCGCCGGCCTGCGCCCCGCCTACCACGACCCGGCCTTCGCCGAGCGCTTCCCGCAGATCGAGTGGAACGTCACCGCGGGCAACGCCAGCCCCATCAACGACGGCGCCTCCGCCGTGCTGATCACGTCCAGTGAGACCGCCGCCCGGCTGGGCCTGCGCCCGCTCGCCCGGCTGCACAGCTTCGCCGTCACCGGTTCCGACCCGCTCCTGATGCTCACCGGCGTCATACCGGCCACGGAGAAGGTGCTGCGCAGGGCCGGCCTGACGCTCGACGACATCGACCTGTTCGAGGTCAACGAGGCGTTCTCCAGCGTCGTCCTGGCCTGGCAGCAGGAGACCGGCGCCGATCTCGCCAAGGTCAACGTCCACGGCGGCGCGATCGCCATCGGGCACCCGCTCGGGGCGAGCGGCACCCGCCTGACCACGACCTTGGTGCACGCCATGCGCGCGCGTGGAGCGCGTTACGCCCTGCAGACCATGTGCGAGGCGGGCGGACTGGCCAACGCGATGATCCTGGAAGCCGCGTAGGCGGTCAGCAGCCCCGGATGTGGTGCCGCTTGCGCCAAGCCACCGCCGTGCCGACCAGGGCCGGCAGGGCGATGCAGGCCATCGCGATCAGGAAGGCCGGGGATGTCGGCGACGAGGCGCGAGCGCCGGCGACGACGTAAGCGGCGGTGTTCGGGATCGAGCCGAGGGCCGTCGCGAGCAGGAAGGGCACCCAGCCCATGCGGGAGACGGAGGCGCAGTAGTTCGCGGCCCAGAACGGCACCCCGGGAAAGAGCCGGGCCGCCATCATCGAGCGGAAGCCGTGCCGGCTGAGCTGTCCGTCCGCCGCCTTCAGCAGCCGGCCCCGCAGCAACGGGCGCAGCGCGTCCTGCCCGAGCACGCGGCCCAGGCCGAAGGCGATTCCGGCCCCGAGCACCGTGCCCGCCAGGGCCGTGCCTATGCCCATCTGGGAGCCGAACAGTGCGCCCCCGGCGAGGTTGAGCAGCGGCCGCGGCACGAACGCGACCGTGCACAGTCCGTACGCCCCCGCGAACACCATGGCCGCCGCGGCCCCGCCGAGTTGCGGCGGCCAGCCGTGCGCCAGCAGTCGCTGCGGCTCGAAGAGCAGCACGGCACTCGCGGCGGCGGCGAGCAGGACGACGAGCAGGGACAACCGCGACCACGGCGAGAGCAGCACGCGCGTGCAGCGCGCGCCGAGGCCCTGTGGAGCCGGGACGGGTACGGCGACGGCGAGCTCCGTGGCGGCGGCCCGGGGAGAGGCCGTGGCGGTGCCCCCAGAGCGGGTGGTGGCATCGAGCATCCGGTGACACTAACCGACAGATGTGTGTGATCGCCGTATGGTTCGTCCCATGGGCGTCACAGATGCGGGCATCGTGGACGTGCCGTTCAGCACACTCGCCGACACCGTGCTGGAGCGGCTCACCGCCACGTACGCCGCCGCGGCCGACCCCGAGCGAGCCGCTCCCATGCAGGCGTACATGAAGGACGTGGCCCCCTTTCTGGGCCTGACCACACCCGTCCGCAGGGCCCTGTCCCGCACCGTCGTGGAGGGCCTGCCCCGCCCCGACGAGGCCGACTGCACCGCAATCGCCCTGCGCTGCTGGCAGTTGCCCGAACGCGAGTACCACTACTTCGCCGTCGACTATCTGCGCCGCCACGCGCGCGCGTGCTCCTCCGGCTTCCTCCCGGTGGCCCGGCACCTCGTCACCACCGTCTCCTGGTGGGACACGGTCGACGCGCTCGCGGCGCACACGGTGGGCGCCCTGGTCGCGGCCGACCCGAAGCTCACGGCAGACATGGACCTCTGGATCGTGGACGACGACCTGTGGGTCGCCCGCACCGCCCTGCTGCACCAGCTGCGCTACAAGGAACGCACCGACACCGAACGCCTCTTCAGCTACTGCCTGCACCAGTCCGGACACCCCGACTTCTTCGTCCGCAAGGCCATCGGCTGGTGTCTGCGCGAGTACGCCAAGACCGACCCCGAGGCCGTACGGGCGTTCCTGGCGCGGGAGCGCGGACGGTTCGCGCCGCTGTCGGTGCGGGAGGCACTGAAGAACATCGGGGCGTGAACTCGCCCCAGGGGGAAAACCATTCGACGCCGGGCAAAGCGTCGGCAATGATCGACGTCATGTTCCGGTACGCCTTCCACCTCGCAGCATCCGCGGTCGCGGATGCCCCGAAGGCTGCCGTTCCCGTTCTCGCCGCCGCAGTCGACGGCGCCCGAAGCTGACCCTCTCCGGATCGTCCGGCGGACCCCGCAGGGGGAGGGTCGGCGAGTCCTTGGGGTCCCCATCTCTCTCCTGACGAAGAGGCTTCGAGGTATCGCCATGCCCAAGACGGCTTACGTGCGCACCAAACCGCATCTGAACATCGGCACCATGGGTCACGTCGACCACGGCAAGACCACCCTGACCGCCGCCATCACCAAGGTGCTGGCCGAGCGCGGCACCGGCACGTTCGTGCCGTTCGACCGCATCGACCGCGCCCCGGAGGAGGCCGCGCGCGGCATCACCATCAACATCGCGCACGTCGAGTACGAGACCGACACCCGCCACTACGCGCACGTGGACATGCCGGGCCACGCCGACTACGTCAAGAACATGGTCACCGGCGCCGCGCAGCTCGACGGGGCGATCCTCGTCGTCTCCGCGGTCGACGGGATCATGCCGCAGACCGCCGAACACGTCCTGCTCGCCCGGCAGGTGGGCGTCGACCACATCGTCGTCGCGCTCAACAAGGCCGACGCGGGCGACGAGGAGCTCACCGACCTCGTCGAGCTGGAGGTCCGCGAGCTGCTCACCGCGCAGGGCTACGGCGGCGACTCCGTACCCGTCGTACGGGTCTCGGGGCTCAAGGCGCTGGAGGGCGACCCGCGGTGGACGGCGTCCATCGAGGCGCTGCTCGACGCCGTGGACACGTATGTGCCCATGCCCGAGCGGTACTTGGACGCGCCGTTCCTGTTGCCGGTCGAGAACGTGCTCACGATCACCGGCCGGGGGACGGTGGTCACGGGCGCGGTCGAGCGCGGTGTCGTCCGCGTGGGCGACCGGGTCGAAGTGCTCGGCGCCGGGCTGGAGACCGTGGTCACCGGCCTGGAGACCTTCGGCAAGCCCATGGAGGAGGCGCAGGCCGGGGACAACGTGGCGCTGCTGCTGCGGGGTGTTCCCCGGGACGCGGTGCGGCGCGGGCACGTGGTGGCTGCGCCGGGCAGTGTGGCGCCCAGTCGCCGCTTCTCCGCGCGGGTGTACGTCCTGTCGACGCGCGAGGGCGGACGCACGACACCGGTGTCGACGGGGTACCGGCCGCAGTTCTACATCCGGACCGCGGACGTGGTCGGTGACGTCGACCTCGGCACGGTGGCGGTCGCGCGCCCGGGGGAGACGGTCACCATGACCGTCGAGCTGGGGCGTGAGGTTCCTCTGGAGCCCGGGCTGGGCTTTGCCATCCGTGAGGGTGGACGGACCGTCGGGGCCGGGACCGTGACAGCCCTTGTGTGAAGGTCGCTGAGGTGCGTGGGGGACTGCCGGCCGGCTGTGGCCGGTCACGCAGTTCCCCGTGCCCCTTGGCGGCGTTGCCGGGCCCCACAATGGAGGAGTGACCGAACCCATCCCCGTAAGCAGGACCACCGACTTCGGTGTTGCCAAGCTCATGCCCGACGTCGACCGGAAGCGGGCCTGGCTGCTTACGGTGGACGGGGCGCCGCAGTCGTACGTGGACCTGGACGAGCCGGAGCATCTGGAGTTCGAGTACGCGCGGCGGCTCGGGCATGTTCTGGACATCGTCGCCGAGCCGGGGAGTCCGCTGGACGTGCTGCACCTCGGTGGGGGTGCGCTCACCCTGCCCCGGTACCTGGCGGTCACCCGGCCCGGCTCGCGGCAGGACGTCGTCGAGGCGGACCGGGCTCTGCTGGAGCTGGTCGTGGAGCACCTGCCGCTGCCGGACGGCGCTGCGATCACCCTGCACACCGACGACGCCCGCGCCTGGCTGGAAGCGGCCCCCGCGGACTCCGCGGACGTGCTCGTCGCCGACGTCTTCGGCGGCTCCCGCGTCCCGGCACACCTCACCTCCGTCGCCTACGCCCGCGAGGCCGGCCGGGTGCTGCGCGACACGGGCGTCTATCTGGCCAACCTCGCCGACGCCGCGCCCTTCGCCTTCCTCCGCTCCCAACTCGCCACCTTCGCCGCGGTGTTCGAGGAGCTCGTCCTGATCGCCGAACCGGCCGTCCTGCGCGGGCGCCGCTTCGGCAACGCGGTGCTCGTCGCCGCGCACCACCCCCTCGACGCGGTCGCCCTGGCCCGCCTCACAGCGGCCGACGCCTTCCCGGCCCGGGTCGAATACGGGCCGGGCATACGGGAGTTCACCCGCGGCGCCCAACCGGTACGGGACGAGGACGCCGTACCGTCACCCGAACCCCCCGACGGGGCGTTCGGCATCGGCTGAGCCGTCCCGGCCAACCAAATCACCGTGCCCCGCTACCGGTTGCCGTTCACCCCGTCGGATCCTCACCCGACAGCCGCACGGTGCTCATGATCTTCAGGATCGTCTTGTCCGGGACCTCGCCCTTGACGCCGGTCGCGGCGTAGAGGTTCCAGGCCACGAAGTCCCCGGCCGAGTTCTTGAAGCCGAACGAGATGGCCTTGCCGTCGCTGGCGCACTTCGACTTGCCGATCTCCGGGCTGTTCTTCGACCGGGCCCAGGCGTAACTGCCCGAGATGCCGGAGGTCGTCGTGAACTTCTTGGCCGTCTTGTCGAAGGTGATGCTCTTCTTGTCCGGCTGCGTGTACCCGCCGAAGACCCACCACGGCACCTGGTTCACGGCGACTTCGTCGGTGTTCTTCGCGCCGTCCGCACCCTTGGTGCCCACCGCGGCGAGCGCCGTGTCGTCCGTCTTGCCGTCCTTGTCGTCGTCGGACGTGCACCACTTGGACTTGTAGTACGCCGGCGCAGACATCGTGATGAGCGGCTTGCTGCCGGCGTCCTTGCTCTTGTCCTCGAAGCCGATCAGCGTGCCGGGGGAGTCGACCTCCCAGTCGGCCGGTACGTCGAAGGCGGTGCCCCACTTGGGGTTCACCACGACCTTCCAGCCGGCGATGGTCGCCTTCGCGGTGTCGCCGCCGCGCGGGTTGTCGTCCGCCGCCGACGCGGAGTCGCTCGGGCTCGCCGACGCGGAAGGCGACTGGCGCACCTTCTTGCCCGAACCGCCGTCCGCCTTGTCGTCCTTGTCACCCCCGAGCACCAGGAAGCCGGTGACGCCGGCGGCCACGACCACGGCCGTGGCCGCCACGATCGCGACCAGTTTCGTTCTGTTGCCGCCACCACCGCTCGGCGGCTGCGGCGCCCCCGCCGGACCCGGCGGACCCCACTGCGGCTGCTGCGCATAGGGGCTGGGCTGCTGCTGGAATCCGGGCTGCTGATACGGATTCGGCTGCTGGTATCCCGGCTGCTGGTACGGGTTGTTCGGCGCCTGGGGGTTCTGCCCCTGCGCGTTCTGCTCGCCCCCGGGCGGCTGCTGTCCTGGCCACATGTGCAGCCACCCTAGTGCCGCCGGGGACACGATTCGGTCACTGCGGCTCGTCAGGGCCGTAGCGAATCAGGAGTCCTCGGGGGGCGTGTAGAGCCGTACGGTGCTCAGGACCTTCCTGACCGTGGCGTCCGGGACCTCCTCGCCCACGCCCTTCGCGCCCACGAACGACCAGGACGCCAGATCGCCCGCGGTGTTCTTGAAGGCGAAGGTCGTCGCCTTCCCGTCCGAATCGCACTTGTGCAGTTTCTTCACACCCGACGACCGGGACGTGGCGACGCTGCCGGTGAGTCCGGAGGCCGTGGTGAAGGAGGCGACGGGACCGGTCGTGACCTTCTTGTGGTCCGGCTGGGTGTAGCTGCCGTAGACCCAGGCCGCCGAGTCCGCGCGGGCGATCTCCGCCGTGCTCTTCGCGCCGTTGTTCCGCCGGGTGCCCGCGCTCGCCAGGGACGTGTAGTCGGCCTTGCCGTCCCGGTCGTCGTCGGCCTTGCACCACTCCTCCTTGAGGATCGCGGGGGCCTTCATGCCGACCAGGGGCGTGTCGTCGGGATCGTCATTCTCCGAGACGTACGAGACCCAACTCGGCGCCTGGGGCGCCCAGTCGGCCGGAACGTCGAAGAGAACACCCAGCTGGGGGTTGGCCACGACCTGCCAGCCGGCGATGGTCGGACCGTTGCCGTCGGACGCCCGCGGGTTCCCGCTGTCGGACGCCCGCGGGCTCGCCGAGCCGGTCGGGCCGGGATCCGCCCGGTCCTCGCTGCCGCCGGTCAGCAGGACGGCTCCGGTCACGGCGGTGGTCACCACGACCACCGCGGCCGCGACAAGAGCGACCACCTTCGTACGGCGTCCCGCACCACGCGTCGCTGGCAGCGCCGGAGCGGTCGGGGCCTGCCACGGCTGCTGCTGGTACGGGTTGGGCTGCTGATATCCGGGCTGCCGGTACGGATTGGCGTCCTGCTGCTGATCGGGCCGGCCCCCGGGCGACTGCTCTCCTGGCCACATGGGCCGCAAGGATACGACGATCATCGAGCGGCACCGGGAACGGCTCTGGTCAGCCGAGGCTACTCGTGGGTAACCTGGCCGTCATGAGCGCAGACCAGATGTCGATCGGCGAGATGCTCGCCGCCACCGTGCCGATGGCCCGGACCCTGAACCTGGAGTTCCTGGAGACCACGCCGGAGAAGGCGGTCGTGGCCCTGCCGGACCAGAGCGAGTACCACAACCACGTGGGCGGGCCGCATGCCGGAGCGATGTTCACGCTCGGGGAGACCGCCAGCGGGTCGGTCGTGCTGGCCGCGTTCGGAGAACAGCTCGCGCGTGCGGTGCCGCTTGCGGTGAGCGCCGAGATCGCGTACAGGAAGCTCGCGATGGGAGTCGTCACCGCCACCGCGGTCCTCGGCCGGCCGGCCGCCGACGTCGTCGCCGAGCTGGACGCCGGGGGCCGCCCCGAGTTCCCGGTGACGATCGAGATCCGCCGCGGGGACGGCGCCGTGACCGGCGAGATGACGGTGGTCTGGACGCTCCGCCCGAACGGCTGAGAGCCGCTGCCGCCGAGGGCCCGGGTCACGCGAAATGTGACCCGGGCCCTCGGGCGTGCATTCGCCGCGTGATCAGGCCGCGAGTCGCCTCCGGCCTGCGACCGCGTCACCCTCCAGCCCCGCCACGAACTCCTTGAGCCAGGCCGTGAATTCAGGGCCCAGGTCGTCGCGGTCGCAGGCCAGGCGCACCACCGTGCGCAGATAGTCGGCCTTGTCGCCGGTGTCGTAGCGCAGGCCGTCGAAGACGACCCCGTGCACCGTGCCGCCCGCGGCGAGTTCCTGGAGGGCGTCGGTCAGCTGGATCTCGCCGCCGCGGCCGGGCGGGGTGCGCTCCAGGGTGTCGAAGACGGCCGGGTCGAGGACGTAGCGGCCGATGACGGCGTAGGTGCTGGGCGCGTTCTCGCGCGACGGCTTCTCCACCAGGCCGGTGACCCGGACGACGTCGTCCTCGCCGGTCGCCTCCACGGCCGCGCAGCCGTAGAGGTGGATCTGCTCCGGCGGGACCTCCATCAGGGCCACGACGCTGCCGGAGTACTGGTCGCGGACGTCGAGCATCCGGCTGAGCAGCGTCTCGCGCGGGTCGATCAGGTCGTCGCCGAGCAGGACCGCGAAGGGCTGGTCGCCGACGTGCCGGCGGGCGCACAGCACCGCGTGTCCGAGGCCGAGGGGCTCACCCTGGCGGATGTGGTGGATGTTGGCCAGCCGGGCCGGGTCGCGCACGGCGTCCAGGCGTACGGCGTCTCCCTTGGCGGCGAGGGCCTGCTCCAGCTCGAAGGCGTTGTCGAAGTGGTCCTCGATGGCCCGCTTGTGTCGGCCGGTGACCATCAGCACGTCGTCCAGGCCGGCCGCGGCAGCCTCCTCGACGACGTACTGGATGGCCGGCTTGTCCACGACCGGCAGCATCTCCTTGGGAGTCGCCTTGGTCGCGGGCAGGAACCGGGTGCCGAGCCCGGCGGCCGGGACGACGGCCTTGGTGACCGTGCGGGCGGTGGCGGGGGCGCTCGAAGCGTGGGGGGCGATCATGCGGCCCATGCTGGCGTACCGGTATGAGAGCTTCCCGAGAGAAACCTCGGAGCTCGCTGTGCGTCCGTGCACGGTGGAGATTTCGTGTGCCAACTGTCCTTGGCCGCACACAAGTTGGCGTTCATGCGTCGGTTATTTCGAATGCGGGTGCGGGTACCGCCGGTAACTTATCTGAAGTTTCCGCGTTTTGAACTTGGGTCACTCAAACTCCTTGTTTCCTGTACGTCAATTGTGCGAAAGTGAGCGGCCCTATAGCGGTCCCGGTACCCGACGCGCATAGGTATGCACCAATCACGCACCTGCTTTCCGACGGACGCATCCATTCCGTTTGTCGTCCTGCGGCTTGGAAGGAAATGGTTCAGTGCAATCCCCTTACCCCCCACGCCCGCCGTACCCGCCGCGGCCCGGATCGGGGCCCGCGGAATCCGACCGCAATCTGGTGGCGCAGTTGGGTCCGGGCACCGAGGGCGCCCGTGCGGGCGCGCTCCTGCTGGCGCGGCACTGGCGGGCGACGTACGACTACGCAGTCATATGCCTTGTCTCCGGGGAGAGTCCGGCGTCGATGGCGGCCGCCGCCGCGTTCCACCGGGTGCTCGGGAGGCCGGCCGGTGGCGCTCTGCGTCCGCAACTGCTCATGGCCGTACGGGAGACGGTCAAGGAGTGGGCCGCGGACGACGGAATTTCCGCCCTGCTGCCGGAACTCCGCAAACCGACCGGCGGCCGCGGACTGCGTGCCGCACGGTCCGTGACGCCCGAAAGGCGGCAGCTCGCCGAACGGGCATTCCGGGCCCTTCCGGGGGCCTCGCAATGCCTGCTCTGGCATGTGGAGGTCGAGGCCGAACCCATAACCGTACCGGCCGGTCTGTTGGGGGTGGACGCGCCCACCGCGTCCGCGGCCCTCGAGCAGGCACGCGAGCAATTCCGGACGGGCTGTGTACGCGCCCACCGCGAACTCGCGCCCGGCAAGGAATGCCGCTTCTACAACCGTCTCCTCGACGTCCCGATACGCCGGGGCGGCGCCCTGCTCCCGGATGTCCAGCAGCATCTGACGGAGTGCCGCTACTGCCGTCACGCCGCCGAACAGCTCAGCCATTTCGAGGGCGGTCTGGAGGAACTCCTCGCGGAGACCGTGCTCGGCTGGGGCGCCCGGCGCTATCTCGACTCCCGCCCCGGCCGCGGCGGGGACCGCACGACGCCGGCCGGACGCGGCGGCGTACGGCCCTGGGGCGGCGGCGCGCGGTCCGGGGGCGGCGGACGGCACCGCCCCACCGTGTCGCGAAGGCACACCAAGGCCGTCGCCGTGGGCATCGGCGTGACGACGCTCGCCCTGCTCGCCACCGTGCTCGCCACCAGGAGCTGGTCCGACGACAACGGTGTCCCCGACCCGCACGCCACGTGGGGAGCACAGAGCAGCAGCACCCTTCGCCCGTCGACCTCCGCGAACGACACCACGTCGGCCGGGTCGCCGTCGGCCGCCTCCGCGGGGCAGCCCGTCGAGGTCGGCCGCGGCAGGCTCCGCAACGCCACCGCCGGGCTCTGTCTCGACGTCGACGGCGGCCGGGCCGAGTCCCGCGCCGCGGCCGTGCTGGCGGCATGCTCGTCCGCCGCGTCCCAGCAGTGGTCGTACCAGGACGACGGCCTGCTGCGCAGCGGCGCCGACCCCACCCTGTGCCTGGCCTCCGACGCCGGCCGGCGCTCGGTGGTCCTGGCCGGCTGCGTCGTGCACGCGGGTGAGGTCCGCTACGACCTCACGGTCCGCGGGGAACTCCTGCTGCGCGGCGGCAAGGGACTCCTCGTCGCGCCCGGGAAGGGCACGGACGTCACGGTGGCCGAACGGGACGGATCCGCCGCCCAGCGGTGGACGCTCGAGGTCGAGGACGGCACGGGTCTCACGGCGAAGAAGGGCGAAGCGCAGGAGGGCGGTCGCCCACAAGCCCCAGAAGCCCCGGGCATCCCCAACTCGCCCGATTCTCCCGGCACTTCCAGCGGTACGCCGAAACCGCCGCCCGGCGGCCGGGCTCCGCAGCAGAAGCCCGAGGGGGAACGGCACGAAGGGCCGTACGAGGAGAGGTTCGCCCAGGTCGACAGTGAGACCGCGCCCTCCCCGGCGCCCGTCCCGCCACCGGTCCCGCTCGACGAGGTCCGTACGCTCCCGGCGCACGTGCTGGGCGCGGTCACCACCGCCCTCGGGCCCACCCCGCACTGAAGCAGGCCCGCCCCGATGGGGCCACCCCACTCCGGGGTGGCCCCATCGTTGTTTCCCGTCTTCGTTTCTTGTCGGCATTCGAACGTTTCTCGTTCGCATCATTGACACGAGTCACCTCTGGTCATAGTTTTCCCGCCGCGCCGTGGTGTCCGACGGGGTGTCAGGTCAGTACTGACGCTTAATGCGTTCACATGCCGAACGCGGAGCCGGGTCGCCGGGGCGCATCGGCGGTTCACAACGTCGTGCCCGCACACCGAAGGAGTGACGGCTCATGACCGACACTGTCTCCAGGAGATCCGCGCTGCGTCTGCTGGGCGGCGCGATCGCCGTCGCCACGGCGGCCACCAGTGGTCTCACGCCTCCCGCACATGCCCTGGACAGACCCGAGGCGGGGGCCGGCCCCCGTGTCGAAGGCCTCATCGGCAAGCTCACCCTCGACGAGAAGATCTCCCTCCTGCACGGCGCCACCGACCCCGACCCGCTCGGCCAGGCCGGCTACATTCCGGGCGTCCAACGCCTCGGCATCCCCCCGCTGCGCCTCGCCGACGGACCCGCCGGCGTCCGCGTCACCAAGCACGCCACCGCCCTGCCCGCCCCCGTCCTGCTGGCCTCCGCATTCGACCCGGACCTTGCCCGCCGCTACGGGCAGGTCATCGGGCGCGAGGGCCGCGCACTCGGCCAGGACGTGCTGCTCTCCCCGATGGTCAACCTCATCCGCACGCCGTACGCGGGGCGCAACTTCGAGACGTTCAGCGAGGATCCGCTGCTGGCGTCCGACATGGTCGCCGCCGAGATCGGCGGCATCCAGGGCGAGCACCTCATCGCCACCGTCAAGCACTTCGCGATGAACAACCAGGAGAAGGACCGCGACTCCATCGACGTGCGGGTCGACGAACAGACCATGCACGAGCTGGAGTTGCGCGGCTTCGAGGCGGCCGTCGGCGCCGGCACGGGCGCCGTGATGGGCGCCTACAACAAGGTCAACGGCACGTTCTCCTGCGAGAACAAGACGCTGCTCACGGACGTCCTGCGCGAGCAGTGGGGCTTCGAGGGCTGGGTGATGACCGACTGGTTCGCCGCGCACAGCACGGTCAAGGCCATCGCCGCGGGCCTCGACATGGAGATGCCCGACGGCACATATTTCGGTACGGCACTCAAGACCGCCGTCAAGAACCGCAGCGTGCCCGAGCGCCACGTCGACCGCGCGGTGCGCCGCGTCCTCGCCGTCATGGACCGTTTCGGCCTCCTCGACGGCAGTGCACCACCGCGCCCGGAGCGCGACGCACCGGCGGGCGCGGCCGTCGCCCTGGAGGTCGCCAAGGCAGGGGCGACCCTGCTGCGCAACGAGCACCGCACCCTCCCGCTGGCCCCTGGCGGCACGGTCGCGGTGATCGGCCCGACCGGCACCCTGCCCTTCGTCAGCGGTGGCGGCAGCGCGCACGTGATCCCCGACCACGCCGACAGCCCCCTCGAGGCCATCAAGTCCCGTGCGGGAAAGGTCACTTACGCACTCGGCGAGGACCTCTTCGGCAAGGCGATCCCGGCATCCGCACTCAGCCCCGCATTCGCCGGCGAGGGCATCCAGGTCGGCGCGGGAAAGACCTGGACCTACGACGGCACGCTCACCGCCTCCGAGGCCGACCAGTGGACCTTCGTCATCCACTACTCCGCCGCCCCCACCCTGCGCCCCAAGGTGCTGCTCGACGGCGAGGACCTCTTCCCGCTCGCCCCCGGCTACGGCGAGTACTTCTCGGGCGGCCTGATCTCCGCCGACCCCGACGGCCTGTCCGTCCGCCGCAAGACGCTCAGCCTCACCAAGGGCGCCCACAGACTGCAGATCACCGCGCAGGGCGGGGACGCCGGACAGCTGTTCCGGCTGCGCCGCATCACCGGCGCCACTCGGGCACAGGACGTCGCCGAAGCCGCCAAGGCCGCGCGCGCCGCCCGCGACGTCGTCCTGTTCGCCTACGAGGACGCCACCGAGGGCCTCGACCGCACCACCGTCGCGCTCCCCGGCAACCAGACGAAGCTGATCGAGGCCGTGACGGCGGCCAACCCGCGTACCACGGTCGTCCTCAACACCTCGTCCTCGACGTCGATGCCCTGGCTGCGGCGTACCGGCGCCGTGCTCCAGATGTACTACCCCGGCCAGGAGGGCGCGGCCGCCACCGCCGCCGTGCTGTTCGGCGAAAGCGACCCCGGCGGCCGCCTCACCCAGTCCTTCCCGGCCGACGACGACCACCACCCCGTCGCCGGCGACCCTCGCCGCTACCCGGGCGTGGACGGCGTCGAGGAGTACTCGGAGGGCATCCACGGCGGCTACCGCTGGTACGACGCCGAGGGCGTACGGCCGCTGTTCCCCTTCGGATTCGGGCTGTCGTACACCTCCTTCTCTTACGAGGACCTCCGCGCGCGCCGGACGAGGCGCGGACTGGAGGTGTCCTTCACCGTCCGCAACACGGGCCGGCGCGAGGGTGTGGACGTGCCGCAGGTGTACGTCGGACCGTCGCCGGAGCTCCGACTCGACCAGGCGGTAAGGGTGTTGGGGGGCTACCGGAGGGTGGCGCTGCGCGCTGGCGAGCGGCGGCGGATCGTCGTCGAAGTCGCTGCACGCACATTGTCCTCATGGGACCCGAAGCGTCACGATTGGGTGCTCGGAACCGGCCGTCGCACGGTTTGGGTCGGAGCGTCCTCGCGTGATCTGCGGTTGCGTACCAACGTGGAGGTGGGCACGTGATACGGCGCATCGTCATCGGCCTGACGGCCCTCGCGGCGGCACTCGTCGCGCCCGTCCCGGCGGCGCAGGCCGCGCCGTCGGGCGGCGACCCGGTCGTCCGCACCGACGCGGGACTCGTGCGCGGCGAAACCACCGCCGAGGGACGGCAGTTCCTCGGCATCCCGTACGCCCAGCCGCCGGTCGGCAAGCTCCGCTGGCGCGAGCCGCGGGCCGTCCGGCCCTGGCAAGGGATCCGGGATGCGGGGGACTTCGGCAACAAGTGCGTACAGACGTCGAGTTGGGACCCCGGCTACGACCAGCCGTCGTACACCGAGGACTGCCTCGACCTCAACGTCTACGTCCCCGAGGGCTCCGCCAAGCGGTCGGTCCTGGTGTGGCTCCACGGCGGCGGGCTCACCGCCGGTGCCGGTCAGGACGTCGTACCGGACACGTTCGCGCGTCAGACCGGAACGGTCGTCGTGACCGTCAACTACCGCCTCGGTGCGATGGGTTTCCTCGCCACGTCCGGCCTCGACGGTGAGACGCACGACAAGGTCTCCGGCAACTTCGGCATGCTCGACCAGCAGGCCGCGCTGCGCTGGGTACGCGCCAACATCGGCCGCTTCGGCGGCGATCCGGCCCGCGTCACCATCGCGGGCGAGTCGGCGGGCGGCCGCTCGGTCTGCACCCAGCTGGGCTCGCCGACGGCCAAGGGTCTGTTCCGGGCGGGCATCATCGAGAGCGGCGCGTACGACGACTGCAACGCCCGTACGCATCAGGACGCGGTGGCCCAGGGAGCCGACTTCGCCAAGAAGCTCGGCTGCACGACCGTCGCCTGCCTGCGCGGCAAGTCCGCCCGCGAAATCCTCGAGGCCCAGGGCGACTTCGACTGGAACCCGGTGGTCGGCGGCGCCTTCCTGCCGGTGCAGCCCGAGCAGGCCATCGCGAACGGGACGGCGTCCCGGGTGCCGGTGATCAACGGCTCGAACAAGGACGAGGGACGGCTGTTCGCCTTCTCCAACTTCGATCTGAACGGCACGCCGATCACGGCCGAGCAGTACCCGGAGCTCATGCGGAACGACTTCGGCGAGCAGGCGCTGCAGCGCTACCCGCTCGCGGACTACCCGACGCCGACCATCGCGTACGCCACCGCGCTGGGCGACGTGGTGTTCAGCTGCTCGGCGCTGCGGCTCGACGGTCTGCTCGCGGCCCGCGGCCCGGTCTACTCGTACGAGTTCGCCGACCGCACCTCACCGCCCTTCGCCTCCCTGCGCAACCTGCACACCGACTTCGACTTCGGCGCGACGCACGTCAACGAGATCCAGTACCTCTTCAAGCACTTCGGTCTGGAGTCCCCGTTCAACGCCGAGCAGAAGGCGCTGTCCCGGCAGATGGTCCAGTACTGGGGATCCTTCGTACGGGACGGTGTGCCGCGGGCCGCGGGGCAGCCCACGATGCCCGCCGGCCCGGGCGTGATCCTCTCCCTGAAGACCGCTTCCAAGGGAGGTAACACCTTGAGCACCTCCGTCCATCGGGAGCACCAGTGCGATCTGTGGGACGCGGCCTCTGCGGGCTGACCCGGTAGGCTTCCCGGCGTGCGCCCCCGTGCGGCGCACGCCGGGAACACCCGGAACGCAGTCACAGAGGGTCACGAAACGGGAGGAGCCGGCGTTGCACGTCCAGGAGTGGCTCGACACGGTGCCCGCGGCAGCCGTCTACGCCGTGGTGGGACTGGTCATCGGTCTGGAGAGCCTGGGCATCCCGCTGCCGGGCGAGATCGTCCTGGTCTCGGCGGCGCTCATGTCCTCCCAGCACTCCGGCATCAACCCGGTCGTCCTCGGCGTGTGCGCGACCGCCGGTGCCGTCGTCGGCGACTCCATCGGCTACGCGATCGGCCGCAAGGGCGGCCGCCCGCTGCTGGCCTGGCTGGGCAGGAAGTTCCCGAGGCACTTCAGCGAGGGCCATGTCGCCACCGCTGAGCGCTCCTTCGAGAAGTGGGGCATGTGGGCCGTCTTCTTCGGCCGCTTCGTCGCCCTCCTGCGCATCTTCGCCGGGCCCCTCGCGGGCGTGCTCCACATGCCGTACTGGAAGTTCCTGATCGCCAACGTCCTCGGCGGCATCTGCTGGGCGGGCGGCACCACGGCGGTCATCTACTACGTCGGTGTCGTCGCCGAGGACTGGCTGAAGAGGTTCTCGTACCTGGGCCTGGTGGTGGCGGTCCTGATCGGCCTGACGTCGATGCTCGTACTGAAGCGCAAGGCCAAGAAGGCGGCGGCGCAGAAGGCGGAGAAAGAGTCGGCCGAGACGGAGCCCGTCCCGGCCGTGGACTGAGCCCTACGGCTTCTCGTACAGCTCGTTGTGAGACTTTGCGAGCTCGGCGTACAGCGTTCCGTTCAGAGTGACGCCCTCGCGCTCCTCGTCCGTCAGCTCCCGCTTGACCTTCGCCGGGACGCCCGCGACGAGTGAACCCGGCGGCACCTGCATCCCCTGCGGTACCAGTGCCTGTGCGGCGACAAGAGAGCCCGCCCCGATCACGGCGCCGTTGAGAACCGTCGCCCCCATCCCGATCAGGCAGTCGTCTCCCACGGTCGCCCCGTGGACCACGGCGTTGTGCCCCACGGAGACCCGCTCGCCGATGCTGACGGGAAACCCGGGGTCGGCATGGAGGGTGCAGTTGTCCTGGATGTTGGCCTGAGCTCCCACCGAGATCCGCTCGACGTCGCCCCGGAGCACCGCGCCGTACCAGACACTCGCCCCCGCCTCCAGCGTCACGTCGCCGATCACCGACGCGGTCGGTGCCACGAACGCCTCCGAGTCGATCCTCGGTTCCCTGCCGCCGATGCCCGTGATCAACGCCTTGTGCCCCATTGCCCTCTCCTCGTCGCCGGTACAAGACGCACCGTAGGCGATGAACTGCCGTTGGAGCGCGGCGGGGCGCGCTTCACCCGTTGTGGGTGAAGTACGGCGGCCGGGTCGGGGAGAGAGTGATCGGCCGACAGGCTTCGGTGGTCCGAGGGGGCACGGCCATGGCGTTCCCGGGTCTCGCGCGACCTCTGGTGGGCCGCATCGGCCGTCAGCTGGTGAGTGTGGGGCTGCTGGACATGGCGACCCGGCTCGCGGCGCAGGCCTTCCTGACGGCACTGCCCCTGCTCTTCGCGATCGCCTCCTTTTCCCCGCAGGCGGTCCGGGACGAGTTCCGGCGGACGCTGCGGATGCTGCTCGGTGGCTCGGGTCCGGTTCTCGCCCAGGTCGACGAGGTCTATGCGGGCGGCGACCAGGCGCGGGAGACCTGGGGTGCGATCGGTGTCCTGCTGGCGGTGGTGTCGGCCACGGCCTTCAGCCGGGCCCTGCAGCGGTTGTGCGAGCGCTCCTGGCATCTGCCCCGTTCCGGGCTGCGCAGCGTCGTCTGGCGCTGGGCTGCCTGGCTGGTCGTGTGGATCACGGCTCTGCTGGTCCAGGGGATGCTGCGCGACGGCTTCGGTGCGGGGCCCGTGCTGGGCGTGCCGCTCCAGTTGGCCGCTTCGTGTCTGCTGTGGTGGTGGACGCAGCATCTGCTGCTGGTCGGGCGGGTGGGCTGGCTGCCCCTGCTGCCCGGTGCCCTGCTCACCGGCTTCGGCGTCGTCCTGCTCTCGGTCGTCTCCGGGCTCTGGCTGCCGCGTTCCCTGCGGATGAGCGTCGAGCGGTACGGGCCGCTCGGGTCCGTCTTCACCCTGCTGTCCTGGCTGATCCTGTTTTTCACGACCGTGGTCCTGGGCATTGCGGTGGGGTACGTGATCGCCCACGACGGCGCGATCGGGCGCAGGCTGGGCCTCGTACCGCCGCCCTCAGGCTGACACCGCGGTGACCCGGCCGTCGCGCACCGCCTCCGTCAGTGCGCGGTGGTCCTGCTCGTTGCGGTCGGCGTACAGCTCGGCGAAGGCAGTGACCGCGCGGTCGAAGACGTCCGTGTCGCCCAGGTAGGCGGCGATGGCGATGCGGTCGCCGGAGCGGGCGTGGGCGCGGGCCAGGGTCGCCCCGCACAGCCGGCCGAACAGCCGCATCACGTCCGGTGTCATGGTGTCGGCCTGCGGGATGGCCTTCCAGTCGCGCAGCTGGCGGACGTAGAAGTCGCGCTGCCGGCCGTCCAGGCCCTCGACGCGCTCCCAGCCGAGGAACATGTCGCTGGTCGCCTGCATCAGGCGCTGTCCCGCGACGACCCGCTCGCCCTGGTTCGCGTACGCGCTCGGGGCCGTGAACTCGGCGAGCACGGACTCCCCTGCCTCCTTCGCCTGCAGCAGCAGCGGGTCCTGGTCGTCGCGGCCGAGCAGCAGGATGATCCAGCAGCGGGTGCCGACGCTGCCCACGCCGACCACTTTGCGGGCCATGTCCACCACCCGGTACTGGTGCAGCAGCGCCCGCCGGTCGGAGGGCAGGGTGTGGCCGTAGCGGTCGATCAGCTCGCGCAGCTGCTGCTCCAGTTGCTCCCGCTGGATGCCGGGGAGGAAGTCCTCGAGCGGTACCACCAGGGGCGGGTCGGGGGCGATGCGCCGTTCGCCCTTGACCACGTGGGTGAGCTTCTCGAAGGCGTGCAGTTGATCGCGGGTGCGCGCCTTGGTGAGCGTGCGGGTCACCCGGCGCTGTTCGCGGTGGCCCAGTTCGCCGGAGAGCGCGGTGAACAGCTCGTCCGCGTCGATCCGCGTGTACCAGACCTCGATGTTGCGTCGCCCGGCGAAGGTGTCCATCGACTCCCGGTACGAGCGCACCGTCTCCCGGACCACCTCCGCCCGTTCCCTGGTGCTGAAGTCGTTGGCCCGGCCGGCGATGACGAGGCTCGCCGACAGGCGTTTGACGTCCCACTCCCAGGGGCCCGGCAGGGTCTCGTCGAAGTCGTTCACGTCGAACATCAGATGCCGCTCCGGGGAGGCGAGCAGCCGGAAGTTCAGCATGTGCGCGTCCCCGCACAGCTGGGTCGTGAACCCGCTGGAGGGCGTACCGGCCAGGTCGGCGGTCATGACGCCGGCCGCCCCGCGGTAGAACCGGAACGGCGACTCCATCATCCGGCCGTACCTGATCGGGACGAGATCCGTGAGCCTGCCCGCGGACTGCCGTTCGACCAGGTCGACGGGGTCCGGCCGGTCCCCGGCGGGTGTGAATTCCGCGTGGCTGTCGGGCGGTACGAGGGTCCGGGCCGCCCGGCCGCGGGCCGCCCGTTCCTGCGGGGTGAGATGCAGATGCCTGGCTCCGGTCATGGCGGGCTCCCTTCCTGCTGGAGCGACTGTTGCCCGGTGCGGTCGCCGCGCCGTCACCCTGGGGGTGTGATGCAGACGGGCGGCCGGGTTCGCCTGTCGAGGGTGATGCGCTCCGGGGGGCAGCGAGCGAAGGTGTGGTCATGGAGTCCACGACGTCCCGGCAGCGGTGGCTGGCACGTGCGTCGCTGGCGGCTGCCACGGCGTCGGTGGTTGTCCTGGCCGTGTTCGCCGGACTGCGGACCTTCGCCCTGGTCGGTGTCGGCCTGGCCGGCACCGCGGTCACGGCCGCGGCCATCTGGTGGGTGCTGACCAGGCGGCGCGTGACGCGACTGCTCGCGCTTCTGCTGGCCGTCGCCGCACCGGTGTGGGTGCTGGTGCAGTACACCAGCGCAAATCTGGCGTGGGTCGTCGCCGTGTCCGCCGCGCTGTGGCTGCTGGCGGTCGGCGCGGGACGGCGCGCTCTCCGCCGGGCCGACGCCGACGTGCCCATGCCGGAGCGGCCGGCCGTGCCGGTCCGCCACCCCGTGCTGATCATGAACCCGCGCTCGGGCGGCGGAAAGGTCGAGCGCTTCGGACTGCGGGAGAAGGCCGAGGCCCTCGGCGCCCAGGTACGGCTTCTGGAAGGGCCCGGCGAGACCGATGTCGCCGAGCTCGCGCGCAAGGCCGCGGCCGAGGGCGCCGATCTGCTCGGCGTCGCCGGCGGGGACGGCACCCAGGCCCTGGTCGCCGATGTCGCCGCCTCGCTCGACCTGCCCTTCCTGGTGATCCCGGCCGGCACCCGCAATCACTTCGCCCTCGACCTGGGCCTGGACCGCGACGACCCGTCCAAGGCGCTGGACGCGCTCGGCGACGGCGTGGAACTGCGGGTCGACCTCGGCCGCGCGGGCGGCCGCACCTTCGTCAACAACGTGTCCTTCGGCGCCTACGCCGAGGTCGTGCAGAGCCCCGCCTACCGGGACGACAAGGCCCGCACCACCCTGGAACTCCTGCCGGACCTGCTGATGGGCCACGAGGGCGCACGGCTGACCGCCCGCGCCGGGGAGACGACGTTCACCAGGCCGCAGGCTCTCCTGGTCAGCAACAACCCCTACGGCACCGGCGACATCGTGGGCCTCGGCCGCCGAGCCCGCCTCGACGGCGGCGAGCTGGGCGCCGTCGGCGTCGACGTGAACAGCGCCGCGCAGGCCGCCGGGCTGATGGTCGGCGGACGGGCCACCGGGCTGACCACGGCGACGGCGCCGGCGGTGGTCGTCGACGCCGACCGTCCGTCGATCCCGGCCGGCGTCGACGGCGAGGCACTGATGCTGCCGGTGCCCGTGCGCTGCGAGATACGGCCACGGGCGCTGCGGGTGCTGGTGCCTCGCCACCGCCCGGGGATGCGCCCGGCACTGCCGCGGCTGAACTGGCGCCGCCTCGTCCGGCTCAGCCTGGCTCGGACGTCCTGAAACGGCCCCGTCCTGCAGCGGCGGTCCTACAGTGGCGCGCCGTAGGCCTTGTGGGCCTGGGCACTGCCATAGGTGGCAAGGGACCAGATCACCAGCACGTCCAGCCCGATGATGATCACCGACCAGACCGCGTAGTACGGCGCGAAGAAGAAGTTCTCCAGGGCGCTCAGCGACGCGACGACGATCCCGACCACGCGGGCCCACAGCTTGCCGGAGAAGAGCGTGCAGGCGGCGGCGAAGACGACGATGCCGGAGCCCAGGTGGAGCCATCCCCAGGCGCGGACGTTGTACTCGTACGGGTAGTTGCGTATCTGCTGGTAGAAGTCGTCGTCGATGAGGGCGGCCATGCCGACGACCGCGTGGTAAAGGCCGATGATGCCCATCATGCACGCGGCGAACACGACCCCGCCGAGCATCAGGGGTGTGATCCGCGGCTGCGGCGCGGGTGCGCCGCCGTACTGCCTCTGCCCTGACGATGTCTGCTCCGCCATGTCGGACACCTCCTCCTCGGGAGCCAGGAGCATCCCGCAGCCGCGGCGGCGGGGGTTCACCCGCGGTGGATGACTCCGGTCCGGTGCCCGCGCCCCGCCCGCCGCCGCCGTCACCCCGGCTGTGTGATGTGCCGGGCCCGGGGCCCGGGAGAATGGGGAAGCCCCAGTACCCGGCCCTCGGCAGCGGAGGTGACCTCATGGGTACGGCCCACGAACGCCCGGGATCCGAGCGGGGCGAGCCGCGCACCGCCGGCGGCGACTTCGAGATCCGGATCAAGGGCAGGGTCGGTCAGCCCTTCCTGACGGCCTTCGCCGAACTGACGGTCACGGTCAACCCGCCGGAGACGATCCTGCACGGCGCCGGGCTCGACCAGGCGGCCCTGTACGGGATCCTGGACCGCATCCAGGCCCTCGGACTCGAACTCGTCGAGGTACGGCGGCTGCCCGGCGGACCTGGCGGCGCGGACCCCGGTTCGGGCGGGCCGGCGTAGACACTTTCCGCTGACATTTTCCGATTCCTTGCAGAAATGTCCGTAGAGCCCCTTCCGGCACCGGCGCCCGGCCCGCACCGTTGGTATGTACCGCCTACCGCGGAGGAGGTGAGGGACATGCCTGCGGTGCTGGGCACCGAACGGAGGCGGAAGGAGACGGACTTCGAGGAGGCGGACGCCCGGCGGGTGTCCGTGCTGCACGGGCGGTTGCGTGCCCTCGGTTCGGACGCGCCCGGCGCGGACGAGGTGGTGGCGGCCTGTCTGGTGTGGGTCGCCGACACGCTCGTGGACATCGCGGCCGGCGTGGGCGACCCGCGCAGCGCGGGTGTGCTGGTGGACGAGGCGTCGGCCGTGCTGGCCGCAGTGCCTCGCAACGGCCGGGGCGGCCCGGACCCCGTGGCGTCGGCCGAAGTCCTGACGGAACGTGAGCACACCGTCCTCGTGCGGCTCCAGGAGGACGTGCCGCTCCGGCAGATCGGCTCGGACCTCTTCATCTCGCACAACACGGTGAAGAGCCATGCGCGCGCGTTGTACCGCAAACTCGGTGTCTCCTCGCGCAGCGAAGCCCTCGACCGGGCAAGGCAGTTGCGGCTCCTGTGATCCCCGGAGCCCGGAAGGAGAACCCTCAGAGCAGTTCGAGCTCGCGAGCTCGCCGTACCGCGGCCGACCGCCGGGTCACGGCGAGCTTCCGGTAGACGCTCTTGAGGTGCGTCTTGACCGTGTTGACCGACAGATACAGCTCCTCGGCGATCTCCTCCGTGGTCATCATCTGCGCCAGCCGTCGCAGCACGTCCTGCTCCCGGGCGCTGAGCGCTTCCACGGGCGGCCGGTCGTCCCCGGGCCGGTGGTCCGCCAGGGCCGTACGGCCGTCGTCCGGCGGCAGGCGCAGCGTGTGGGCGCGAAGCGCACCGACCGAGGCGGCGCACGCATGCCGCACGGGCCGGCGCAGGCTCTCGGCGAGCCAGTCGGCGCCGTCGGGGATGGCCGCGACGGCCTCGGGGGGCGGCGGTGTCCCGCTCTCCACGGCGCTGACGAGCTGGGCGACGAGGGAGCCGATGCCCGCCACGAACGGATCGGGCGCCGTGCGCAACGCGGCGTGGGCGCGGGCGAGTTCGCTGCGCGCCCGGGCCGACTCGAACCGGGCCGTGCCGACCCAGGCCCGTACGACGTGCAGCGCCGCCCGGGACGGGTCCCCCGGTGTGCAGGCCGGCAGCGGCGGCCGCTGGGCGTGCCCGGCGAGTTCGTCCGCGGCCCGGAAGCGTCCGCGCAGCACTTCGAGCAGCGCCAGCTCGGCGAGGCAGTCCCGGCGCAGTACGCCGTTGTCGGCGGCGCCCGCGGCCTTGAGCCCGGCGGTCAGCGAGGCCTCGGCCGCCTTGAGGCCGCCCTCGCGCAGTTCGGCGCGGCCGCGGATGGTCAGGGCGAGCGCCCGCAGTTCGGGGCGGTCCGCCAGCAGGGCGCGCGGCACATGCGCGAAGAGGCCCTCGGTGTCGGCCGCCGCGGCCCGTGCCGCCTGCGGATCACGGCACCGGTCCCGGGCCATGCGGATGACGGCGTGGGACAGCCGGCAGCGCGCGATCCGGTCGGCCTCCTCGCGGGGCAGCTCACCGAGCAGACGGTCGGCGAGCTCCAGGGCCTTGGCGCACGCCGGTTCCTCGCCGCGGCGCAGGGCGGCCGCCGCGGCGACGAGCGCGGACTCGGGGTCCAGGGAGTGCAGGGGCAGCCCGCGGACGTCGGCGGGGGTCAGCCGCACCAGTTCGCCGGGCAGGCGGGCCTCGGTGAGGGCGAGGACCTGTCCGATCGCCAGCTGATGCACGACCAGACGGCTGGCGTAGCACCAGTCGCCCGCGGTGAGTGCGTGCCGTACCGCCTCCGCGAGGAGCCCGTGCTCGCCCAGCCACGCGGCCGCCCGGCCGTGCAGACCGGGGACCAGGCCCGGCGCCTCGTGGCGCAGGCGCACCCGCAGCACGTCGGCGAACATCCGGTGACAGCGGTACCAGCCGTTGCCGGCGTACTGGAGGAAGGAGTTCTGCCGCACGAGGGCCGCGAAGTGCGCTCCGGCCTCCTTGCCGGCGAGCTCGGTGGCCAGTTCGGCGTTGAGGTGCTCCAGGACGCTGGTGGTCAGGAGCAGCCTGCGCATGGCGGGGCTCTGGCCGTCCAGGACCTCCTCGACGAGGTAGCTGACGACCGCCTCGTCGTCGCCCGCGAACTGCGCCACGAACTTCTCGGGTTGGGGGTGCTCCTCCATGGACATGGCCGCCAGGCGCAGTCCCGCCGCCCAGCCGTCGGTCCGTTTCCGCAGCGTGCTCATCACCTGCCGGGGCACCTCGACGCCGTGCTGGGCCAGCAGGGTGGCCGTCTCCCGGTCGTCGAAGGCGAGGTCGGCGGTGCGCACCTCGGCGAGTTCACCGGCCAGCCGGTGGCGGTGCAGGTGCAGCGGCGGGTCCCGGCGCGAGACCACGACCAGGCGCAGTACGGGGGCCGCGTGCCGCAGCAGACTGACCATCCCCTGCGCGACCGGCGAGCCGGTCTCCGGCTGGAAGTCGTCCAGCACGAGCACGACGGGGTCCTCGCGGGCGGCGAGCGCGGTGGCGAGTGCGGCGACTTGGAGGGGCCGATCGGCCGCGGAGGCCGAGGCGGCGAGGGAGACCGAGGTGGAGGCGGGGGCGGGCGCAGATGCGGAGGTGGGGGCAGGGGGCGTAGGAGAGGCGGGGTAGGCGAGGGAGTTGACGGAGGTGGGGGAGGTGGGGGAGACGCGGGATTCGGTGCCGGGCAGAGGCGCCTCGCCCGGCCGGGGATGCGGTACGCCCGACAGCGGGGGCAGGCCAACGCCCGCCTCGCGCAGGGCCGCCCGCACCCGGGACCAGAAGACGTCGGGCTGCTCGCCCGCGCCGTCGCAGGTGACCCAGGCCACCGGGCCGGGCGCGTCCCGGGTGCGCGCCCATTCCACGGCGAGCGCCGACTTGCCGGCGCCCACGGGTCCCACCACCACCGTCAACGGCCCCAGCACCCCACGGGAGAGACGGTCCGTCAGCCGGGGCCGGGGGATGAGCCACGCCGGCAGCGGAGGCACACCGATCCGGGCCGGGAGAGCGGTCGCCGGGGAGGTGGCGTGCGTCCCCGGCGGCCGCTGCCGCTTCCGCCACTCGTCCATTGCCGGCACCTCGCTCTCGGAGCTTGCTGGTGCACGTCAGACGAGTCTGGTCCCACCCGGGCGGGGCGGCCCATGTCGAACACCCCATCTCACCCGGGTGAAGTTGGTACAACGCTCAGTTGTTCACCCTTGGAGGGCGGAGACCAGCTCCTCCTCCCGGTCCTTGGTCAGCGAGGTGCGCAGCACGGTGGGCCGGAACGGGCGCAGCGCCTCCCGGACCCGGTCGGGCGTGGAGCGCCGTACGAGTGCGAAGACCGCGGCCCGGCCGGGCTCCAGCGTGCCCGCGATCTCCTTGATGAACGCGTCGTTGATGCCGACGTCCGTGAGCTTTCCCGCGACCGCCCCGGTGGCGGCGCCGACGGCGGCCCCGAACACCGGCATCAGGAAGAGCAGGCCGAACAGCGTCCCCCACAGGGCGCCACCGGCGGCACCGGCGGCGGTGGGGCTGAAGGACTGGCGGACATGGATCTTGCCGTCCTGGGTGCGCCAGGCGAGCGCCCCGTCCTCCAGGTCCAGCAGCTCCTGCCGGGACAGCTCCTGCGACAGGCGCAGCACGGCCTCGGCCTTGTCCTTGTCGGAGAAGCCGAGCACGACGAGTTCGGTCATCAGGACCTCCTGGTGTCGGGGCCGGACCCCCGGCCCGCATGGCTGTGTTCCTCGGCGTCGTCGAGCCGTTCCAGGGCGGCGGCGAGCTCCGCGATCACCGCCTCGAGGGCCTCCTCCGTGAGGAAGCCCTCCGCCACGGGCACTCCGCCGGCCTCGCGGACCGCCTCCCGCAGGTCGGCGGCCCACCTGTGCTCCAGCAGTACGAACCCGGCCGCGGTGCCCGGGTCCAACTCCCGCGCGAGGTCGCGGATCTCGTCCAGGGCGAGTCCGAAGGCGTTGCCCTCGGACAGGGACGGGAAGGTCGCCGCGGCCTCCCTGAGGGCCCGGCGCGGAATGCCGAGCAGCGCGGCCACGGTGTCTCCCATGCCCTCCGCCTGGTAGTCGGCGGTGACGAGGTCGCCGCCGGGCTCCTTCTGCAGGAAGAGCAGGTCGAGCACACGGATCTGGCCGCTGCGCTCCAGCGCCCAGAGCTCGTCGACGATCCTTCCCTCGAACTTCGCGTGGGGCCCGAACTCGACCGTCAGCAGTTGTACGGGCCCGATCCCGGCCATGGCCGCTCCCTTCGACGTGATGGCGAGCTGGTGGCACTCCATCCAGCCGCGCCCGCGCCCGCTCCGCGTCACCCGCCGGAGGTGAGGGCCCCTACGAGATTTCGGTCACCCTTCTCGCGCGTCGCGCGGTCTCACCCACGGCAGGTGAGGCACCCGGCCGGAGTCCCCAACAGACTGGCGCCGCCCGGTGGATCTGCGGCAGGGGGTGTGGGGATGAGCGGTGAGCGCATCGGCCCGAGGGGCGATGACGGCGGACGGTGGCGGCTGTGGGGGCCGTATCTGAGTGAGCGTCAGTGGGGCACGGTCCGCGAGGACTACAGCGACGGGGGCGACGCGTGGTCGTACTTCCCCCATGACCACGCGCGCTCCCGTGCCTACCGCTGGGGCGAGGACGGCCTCGGCGGGATCTGCGACGAGAAGCAGCGGCTGTGCCTGGCGCTGGCCCTGTGGAACGGCCGCGACCCGATCCTCAAGGAGCGCGCCTTCGGCCTCACCAACAGCGAGGGCAACCACGGCGAGGACGTCAAGGAGTACTACTTCTACCTCGACAGCACGCCCAGTCACTCGTACCTGAAGTACCTCTACAAGTACCCGCAGGCCGAGTTCCCCTACAACGACCTCGTCGCCGTCAACAGCTCCCGGACCAGGCAGGACTTCGAGTACGAGCTTCTCGACACCGGTATCTTCGACGAGGACCGCTACTTCGACGTGACGGTCGAGTACGCCAAGGCGGCCGCCGACGATGTCCTGGCCCGCATCACCGTCGCCAACCGCGGCCCCGACGAGGCGACCGTGCATGTGCTGCCCACGCTCTGGTTCCGCAACACGTGGTCCTGGGAGGTGGGTGCCGACAAGCCCCGTCTGAGCGCGGTCGACGGTCCGCGCGACACGGTCACCATCCACGCCGAGCATCCCGAACTCGGCGGCTACGACTGCCGGTTCGCCGCCGCCGTGCCCCTGCTGTTCACGGAGAACGAGACGAACAGCGAACGGATCTTCGGTACGCCCAACGGCTCCGCGTACGTCAAGGACAGCATCGGCCGCCACGTCGTCGACGGCGAGAGCGGCGCCGTCAACCCGGCCCGGGAGGGCACCAAGGCCGCCGCGCACCACACCCTCACCATCCCCGCCGGCGGCTCCGAGACCCTCCGCCTGCGCCTTGGCCCCTCGGGCTCCAAGCTGTCCCTCTCCCGCGGCTTCGACTCGGTGTTCAAGGACCGCATCGCCGAAGCCGACGCTTTCTACCAGGAGTTGACCCCCAAAGGCGCGAGCGAGGACGAGGCGCGCGTGCTGCGGCAGGCGCTCGCCGGGATGCTCTGGACCAAGCAGTACTACCTCTTCGACCTGGAGGCCTGGCTGAACGAGCACGGCCTGGACCCCTGGTCCATGCCACGCCCCGGCGTGCGCAACCGCGAGTGGTTCCACATGGTCAGCGACGACATCGTCTCCATGCCCGACAAGTGGGAGTACCCCTGGTTCGCGGCCTGGGACCTGGCCTTCCACACCGTGGCCCTGTCGGTCGTGGACCTCCGCCTTGCCAAGGAACAGCTCGAACTCCTCCTGAACGACGCCTACTTGCACCCCAACGGCCAGATCCCGGCGTACGAGTGGAACTTCGCGGACGTCAACCCGCCCGTGCACGCCTGGGCCGCCTACTTCGTCTACCTGATGGAGGAGCGCACCACCGGCCACGCCGACCACGCCTTCCTCGAGCGCGCCTTCCAGAAGCTGCTGACCAACTTCACCTGGTGGGTCAACCGCAAGGACCCCGGCGGCCGCAACGTCTTCCAGGGCGGCTTCCTCGGCCTCGACAACATCGGCGTCTTCGACCGCAGTGCCCCGCTGCCCACCGGCGGCACCCTCGAACAGGCCGACGGCACCGCCTGGATGGCCCTGTACTGCCAGTCCATGCTGCAGATCGCCGTCGAACTCGTCGAGCACAACCCGTCGTACGAGGAACTGGTCCTCAAGTTCGTCGAGCACTACCTGTGGATCGCCGCCTCCATGGACCGCGTCGGTGACCTCGGCGACGAACTCTGGGACGAGGAGGACGGCTTCTTCTACGACGTCCTGCGACTGCCCGACGGCCAGGCCGTACGGCTGAAGGTCCGCTCGCTGGTCGGCCTGCTGCCGCTGTGCGCGGCCACGGTCTTCCGCCCGCAGCAGCTGGCGAGGGTGGCCGGCCTGGGGGAGCGGCTGCGCCGCTTCGCGGACCGCCACCCTTCCCTCTCCGTGACGCTCGCCTCGGCCCAGGCGGGCGCGGCGGGCGGACCGCGCCTGTTGTCCGTCGTCGACGAGAAGAAGCTGCTCCGGGTGCTCGGTCACCTGCTGTCCGAGGACGAGTTCCTCAGCCCGTACGGCATCCGCTCCCTCTCCCGCCACCACGCCGAACACCCCTACAGCTTCTGGGTACATGGCGAGGAGTACCGGGTCGGCTATCTGCCCGCCGAGTCCGACACGGGCATGTTCGGCGGTAACTCGAACTGGCGCGGCCCGGTGTGGTTCCCGATGAACGCCCTCGTCATCAGGGCCCTGCTCAACCTCTACGGCTTCTACGGCGACGAGTTGACCGTCGAGTGCCCGACCGGGTCCGGCACCCGGATGACCCTCTTCGAGGTGGCCCGGGAGATCTCCGACCGGCTCACCCGGCTGTTCCTGCGCGGCGAGGACGGGCGCCGGCCGGTCTACGGCGGCCAGGGCAAGTTCCAGGACGACCCGCACTGGCGGGACCTGATCTCCTTCCACGAGTACTTCCACGGCGACAACGGCGCCGGCATCGGGGCGGCCCACCAGACCGGCTGGACCGGCCTCGTCGCCACCCTGATGACGGTCTTCGGCACCCTCACCCCCGGCGACTTCCTCGCCGACCCCGCAGGCAGGAGGACGAAGCGATGACCGGCGAGCTTCCCGCCCAGCCCGTCGTCCACGAGGTCAACACCCGTGTCTGGCTACGGGAGATCGCGGCCCGGACCGGGCGCATCACGGGACTGCGCGACGTACCGAAGGACGCCTGGGACGAGATCACCCCGCACGGCGTCGACGCCGTCTGGCTCATGGGCGTGTGGGAACGCAGCCCCGAGGGCCGGTCCATCGCCCTGCGCGACCCGGCCCTGCGCGAGGCGTTCACCGACGCCGTCCCGGACATCCGCGAGGAGGAGATCGCCGGATCGCCGTACTGCATCCGCCGCTACGAGGTCGACGCGAGCCTCGGCGGAGCCGCGGGCCTGGCCGGTGCGCGCGCCGAACTCGACCGCCGGGGCGTGGGGCTGCTGCTCGACCACGTGCCCAATCATGTCGCGCCGGACAACCCCTGGACCTGGGAGCACCCCGAGTACTTCGTGCGGGGCAGCGACGAAGACGCCCGCCGCGACCCGGCCGCCTTCCTCACGGTGGCCGGCAACGTCCTGGCCCGCGGCCGCGACCCCTTCTTCCCGCCCTGGCCGGACGTCGTCCAGCTCAACGCCTTCGCGCCCGCCCTGCGCACGGCCACCACGGACGTGCTCGGACACATCGGGGACCTGTGCGACGGGGTCCGCTGCGACATGGCGATGCTGCTGACCAACGACGTCTTCGAACGGACCTGGGGAGGGCGGGCCGGACCGCGCCCCCAGGAGGAGTTCTGGCCCACGGTCATCTCCGGCGTCCGTGCCCGGCACCCCGGGATGACCTTCCTGGCCGAGGCGTACTGGGACCTCGAATGGGCCCTCCAGCAGCAGGGGTTCGACTTCTGCTACGACAAGCGGCTCTACGACCGCGTACTGCATGAGAGCCCCGAAGCGGTACGGCAGCACCTGCTCGCGGACGAGGCCTACCAGCGCCGGCTCGTACGGTTCCTGGAGAACCACGACGAGCCGCGCGCCGCACACACGATGCACCCCGCCAAGGAGCGGGCGGCGGCCGTGCTGATCGCCACCCTCCCCGGGGCCACGCTGTGGCACGAGGGGCAGTTCACCGGCCGCCGCACCCGCCTGCCCGTCTTCCTGGACCGCCGCCCGGACGAGCCCGCCGACGCCGAACTGCGCGCATTTCACGAGCGGTTGCTCGCCACCGTCCATCGCAGCGGGATGCGCGGCGGACGCTGGCGGCTCCTGGACTGCGAGGGCTGGCCGGACAACGACTCCCACCGCAGTCTGATCGCCTCGGGCTGGGTGGGCCCGGCCGGACGGTTCGTGACCGTCGTCAACCTCTCCGACGCCCCGTCCCAGGGCAGGGTCCGGCTGCCGTGGCCCGAACTCGCCGCCGGTACCTGGACGTTGACCGGGCTGCTCGACAGCCTGCGGTACACCCGCGACGGCGACGAGCTGACCGGGCCCGGGCTCTTCGTCGACCTGGCGGCGTGGGGCACGCATGTGCTGTCGATCGCACCGGACGGCGACTGAGCCCAAGTCGTCCTAGCCGGGCGGCTGTTCGGCGGCGGTACCCGCCGGTGGCCGCTCGGCCCTGACCGCCGTCCACTCCGCACCCGTCCGGCGCTGGAACTCGGCGACCGCCGCCTCCAGCGTCGGGAAGAAGTGGTCGGGGTTGATCGTGCGGGTCAGCTCATAGCGCTCGATCTTGGCCCGCACCGGGTCCTTCAGCTCGGCGAACACCAGGCTGATGCCCCGCTCGTTCAGCGCCTCGTCCAGCTCCTCCAGTTCGTCGGCGGCGGTCGTGTCCACGTCGGTGACGGGCTCGGCCGCGAGCAGCACCCAGCGGGGCGGCGGCTCGTCGCGGGTCAGCCGCATGAGCTCGTTGCGGAAGGCCTTGGCGTTGGCGAAGAACAGCGGCCCGTCGAAGCGGTGGATCACCAGACCGGGCAGCTGCTCGGCACCGGGGTAGGACCGCACGTCGTGGAAGCCGGGCAGCCCCGGCACCCGCCCCAGCACGGTGTTGTACGGCCACCAGGCCCGCCGGAAGACGTTCAGGATCGACAGGCCCACGGCCACCGCGATCCCCGGCAGCACGCCGAGCAGCGCCACCCCGAGGAAGGCCGAGATCGACAGCAGGAACTCCGTCCTGCGCTGCTTCCACAGCCGGGCGGTGCCGGCGAGATCGGCCAGCGACAGCGAGGCCGTGATGACCACCGCGGCGAGCGCCGGCTGCGGCAGATTGCGGAACAGCCCCGGCAGCAGGACCAGCATGAGGATGATCAGGCCCGCACCGACGATCCCGGTGAGCTGGCTCCTGGCGCCCGCGCGCTCGGCCACGGCGGTCCGCGATCCGCTGGTGCTGACGGGGAAGCCCTGGAACAGCCCGGCCGCCAGGTTCGCCGCGCCGATCGCCGTCATCTCCTCGTTGCCGCGCACCTCCTGGCCGGTGCGGGAGGCGAACGCCGAGGCGTTGGAGATCGTGTCGGCCAGGGACACCAGGGCGATGCCCAGCGCCCCGGCGAACAGCGCGGCGAGGTCGTCCAGCTCGACGTCCGGGAACGTCAACGGCGGGAATCCCTGCGGGAGTTCACCGACCAGGCTCACGCCGTGCCCGCCCAGGTCGAAGACCGAGGTCGCCGCGATCGAGAGGACCACCATGACGAGCACCGCGGGCACCTTGGGCAGCCGGCGCTGCAGCACCAGGATCAGCACGATCCCCGCGGCCCCGACCGTGAGTGCGGCGGGCACGGTCTTGCCGTCGGCCAGGCCCCGGAAGAAGGCGCCGAACTCCTCCAGGAGCCCGTCGGCGTCCGTCTTGAAGCCGAACAGCTTCGGCAACTGCCCGATGAGGATGGTCAGCGCCAGCCCGTTCATGTAGCCGATCATGGTGGGCTTGGAGATGAGGTCCGCGATGAAGCCCAGCCGGCACACCCCGGCCAGCACCGTGATGGCGCCGACCATCAGCGAGAGCATCGAGGCCAGCGCCACCGCCCGCCCGCTGTCCCCGCCGGCCGCGATCAGCGGCAGGACCGTCGCCGCGATCATCGGGCCGAGCGAGGAGTCCGGGCCCAGCACCAGGATCCGGGACGGCCCGAAGACGGCGTAGGCCAGCAGACACAGCACCGACGTGTACAGCCCGGTGATCGCGGGCAGCCCCGCCAGCTCCGCGTAGGCCATGCCCTGCGGCACCAGCAGCGTGGTGAGGACGACGCCCGCCACGACGTCCTTGACGAGCCACTCCCGCCGGTAGGTCACAAGCGTGCGCAGTCCGGGCGGGACGAATCGGCCTCTTGACTCCTCAGCTGACATCGCGGCCTCCGCGGGGAGTTCAGCCCTCCGGGACGGGTGCCGGCTGCCTTCGGCGGGCGACGGCCTTGCCCGCCTCCCACAGCCCGAGCAGGGCGAGGGCCGGCAGTAGCGCCCACCCGAACTGGCCCACGGTGAGCGGGGTGGTGCCGAGCAGCCGGTTGAAGACGTCCGTCTGGGTCGCCAGCACGGCGAGGACGAACTCGCCGAACACGGCCCAGTTCATCTGCCTGCTGTCGAAGGTCGACGTCGTCAGTACCGTCTCGGTCTCGCTGCGGCACTCCAGGGCGGCCACGATCAGGCAGAACGCGAACGCGGTGAACGCGATCGAGTTGCCGACGGCGGCGCTGTCGAAGCGCGCCTCGCCGAGCTTGATCATCAACAGCAGGCCGATCGTGATCGTCAGACCGGCGAGCCCCACCGTGACCATCAGGCCCGGCGTCATGACCGGTTCGCCGCGCGGCCGTGGACTGCGCGCCATCAGCCCCGGACTGACCCGGTCGAAGCCCAGCGCGAAGCCGAACGCGGCGTTGACGAAGAAGTGGATCCACAGCACCTGCGGCGGCGTGAACGGCTCGCCCTCCGCGATGTTGAACAGGGTCGCGCCGAGGAAGGTCAGCACGAACACGACCAGCAGGACCAGTACGAAGCGGATGTACTTGGTGAGGTTGTCGTAGATCTTGCGGCCCTGCTCCACCGCGAAGACGATCGTGGCGAAGTTGTCGTCGGACAGGATCAACCGGCCGGCGTTCTTGGCGACTTCGGTGCCGGAGCCCATGGCGATCCCGATGTCCGCCGCCTTGATGGCGGGGGCGTCGTTCACGCCGTCCCCGGTCATGGCCACCACGTCGCCCTTCTGCTTGAGGGTGTCGGCGAGCAGCACCTTGTGCTCGGGGGCGACCCGGCCGATCACGCCGATCTCGTCGATGCGCGCCAGCCGCTCCGCCTCCGACAGGGCGGCGAAGTCCGCGCCCAGGATCGCGTCGCCCTCGATGCCCACCTGTTCGGCGATCGCGGCACCGGTGATGACGTCGTCGCCGGTCACCATCCGCACCCGGATGTTGGCCGCCCGGGCGCCCTCCACCGCCTGCCGGGACTCCTCGCGCGGCGGGTCCTCCATGCCGACCAGGCTCGTCATCTGCAGCCCGGTGACGTGCGCGAGCAGGTCGTCGTCGGCCGTGAAGTCGTCCGGGTCCAGGTCGCGGGTGGCGGCGGCCATCACCCGGCGGCCCGCCCGCTCCATCCGCTCCATCTGTTCGTGCGCCCGCTTGTCGAGATCGGCGTCCCACGGGATCGCCGTACCGTCCGACAGGGCTGTTGCGGCCCGCGCCATCACGGCGGGCGCCGCACCCTTCACGAAGCAGCGGACGACCTCCCGGCCGCGTGCGTCGGTGGCCGCGTTGAAGGTGGCCATCAGCTTGTACGCGGGGTCGAAGGGCAGGGTCGCCAGCCGCGGGTACCGCTCGCGCGTCGCCTCGACGTCGAGGCCCGCCTTGTGGCCGAGCACCAGCAGGGCGCCCTCGGTGGGATCGCCCACCACCCGGCCGGCCACCAGCTTCGCGTCGCTCGCCACCAGGTACGGCAGGATCGCGTCCTCGATGTCGGACGAGCGCCCGGCCGCGTGGTGGACCCGCCCGTCCAGGCCGTAACCCGTGCCCGAGACGGTGTAGCGGTCGAAGGCGTCCACGACCTCCACGGCGGTCATCTGGTTCAGCGTCAGCGTGCCGGTCTTGTCGGAGTTGATCGCCGAGGTGAAGCCCAGCGTCTCCACCGACGGCAGGTCCTTCACGATCGCGTGGTGCCGGGCCAGGTCGAGGCCGCCGAGCGACAGGATCGTCTGCGTCACCGTCGGCAGCGCCTCGGGGACGGCTGCGATCGCCAGCGACACCGCGCTCACGAACAGCGCGTCCCACGCGTCGCCGCGGCTGCGCCCCAGCACGAACATCACGATCATCGTCAGCCCGGCCGCGCTCGCGATCCACAGCGTCAGCCGGTCCAACTCCCTGGTCAGCGGCGACGCCTCACGTTCGGTGGCCGACAACATCCCGGAGATCTTGCCCAGTTCGGTGCCGGAGCCCGTGCCGGTGACGATCATGGTGCCGCTGCCGTGCGTGACCGGGGTGTTCATGAACGCCGTGTTCGTACGGTCCCCGGGGCTCAGCCCCGTGCCCCGCAGTGTCCCGTTGTCCTTCGCGGCGGGTGTGCTCTCGCCGGTCAGCGCCGACTCGTCGATCTGCAGGGCGCTCGCGGTGACGAGCCGTCCGTCGGCGGGCACGTCGTCCCCGGCGGTGATCAGCGCGACGTCCCCGACGACGACGTCCTCCGCGGGCAGCTCGCTCTCCGTACCGTCCCGCCGCACCCGCGCGGTCGCCTTCATCATCGACTTGAGGGCGTTCATGGCGCTCTCCGCCTTGCCCTCCTGCCGCATGCCGATGACCGCGTTGATCACGGTCAGGACGAGCAGCAGCACCGCGGTGGCCCACTCCTGGATGAACAGCGACACGATCGCCGCGGCGACCAGGATGATCTGCATGTAGCTGCGGTACTGGTCCAGCACCCGGAGCCAGGTCGGCCTCGGCTGCTCCTCGGGGAGGGCGTTGGGACCGTCCCGGTTCAGCCGCTCGGCCGCCTGCGCGGTGCTCAGGCCGACGGCCGGGTCCACGCCGAGGGCCTTCGCCACCGCATCGGGCGGCTGCGTGTACCAGGGCTCGGCCGGCTCCGCCGGGCCGGGCCGTGCGTCCGCCGAGGAGGTCATCGTCCGTGCCTCCGTTCCGCGTCGGCCTCGGCCTTCGCCGCGTACGGATCGGCCGGCGCACCGGGCGGTGCCGAGGCGATCAGCTCCTCCTTCACCACGAACAGTTCGTGCCGCGCCTTCTCGCTCACCTCGGGGTACTGGGGGTCGATGTCGATCAGGGTGTGGGCGAGCACCGCGGCAGCGCAGATCCGCGCGAACCACTTGTGGTCCGCCGGGATCACGTACCAGGGCGCCCAGCGGGTGCTGGTGGCGGAGAGCATGCGGGAGAACGCCATCTGGTAGTCGTCCCACCAGGAGCGCTCACGGGCGTCCGCCGCCGAGAACTTCCAGTTGCGCTCCGGCACGTCGATCCGTTTGAGGAAGCGGGTGCGCTGCTCCTCCTTGGACAGGTTCAGGAACAGCTTCACCACCCGGAAGCCGTTGTCGTGCAGATAGCGCTCCCAGTCGTTGATCTCCCGGTAGCGCCGGCGCCACACGCCCTTGCGCTTCGCCTCGTCCGGCAGCCGCTGCCGGTCCAGGTGCTCGGGGTGCACCCGCACCACCAGGACCTCCTCGTAGTGCGAGCGGTTGAAGATGCCGATCTCGCCCCGCCGGGGCAGCCGGCAGGCGTAGCGCCAGAGGTAGTCGTGGTCGAGCTCCTCGTTGGAGGGCACCTTGAAGTTCGCGACATGGACGCCTTGCGGGTTCACCCCGCTCATCACGTGCCGGATCGTGCCGTCCTTGCCGCCGGCGTCCAGGGCCTGCAGGCACATCAGCACCCCGTATCTGCCCTCGGCCGCCAGCCGCCGCTGGTAGTCGGCCAGGAGCGTGACACCGGTCCGCAGCAGCTCCCGGCCGTCCTTCTTGCCGGCGATGCCCGCCTTGTAGCCGGGGTCGAAGTCGGTGGACAGGTCCACCTTCGACCCCGGCCGCACCCGCAGCGGTGCGATGAACTCGGCGATCCGCTCGGCCCGTTCGTCCGCCATGCGTGCCGCCTCCGGACCTCAGTACTCCGCGTCCCGCTTCACCACGCACAGGCCCCAGATGACGAAGGCGTACAGCGCGATCAGGGTGAGCGACCAGAACGGGTAGTACGGGATGGACAGGAAGTTGGCGATGATCAGCAGCGCCGCGATGCCCACACCCATCACCCGCGCCCAGGTCGCCGTCATGGCCAGGCCGATGCCGACGGCCACCGCGATCGCGCCGAGGGCCAGGTGGATCCAGCCCCAGCTCGTCAGGTCGAACTTGAACACGTAGTTGCGGGTGTTGAGGAAGACCTCGTCGTCCGCGATCGCCATGATGCCGCGGAAGATGTCGAGGATGCCGCACATGATCAGCATCACGCAGGCGAAGGCCGTCAGTCCGCCGGCCGCCGCCAGGGTGCCTTCCGAGCGATGGTGCTTCGTAGTGGTGGTGGCCATGGCAGGGCCTCCGTCTTCGGGACGGCCGCGGGTCGCGGCCCTTCTTGCATGATTTCTACGCCGGACCCGAGGCCCCGGCGTCACCTCGCAAGGGTGATGACGGGTGATCGACGGCCCTGGACGATGGCAGGGTTTCGAGCGCTCGGAAGCGGACCTTCGGACGCTCAAGGCCGACGCCCGGGAGCCGCCATGCCGGTGCCGCCCATCCCCACCTCCGCGGGCCGCCCCGGCCCGCCGCGGAGCACCGCGCGGCGGATCCTCGCCCCGCTCGCCCTGGCGCAGTTCATCTGCAGCTTCGCCGGCTCCAACATGAACGTGATGATCACCGACATCAGCGAGGACCTGGACACCACCGTGCAGGGCGTACAGATCGCGATCACGGTGTTCCTGCTGGTCATGGCGGCTCTGATGATCCCCGGCGGCAAACTCACCGACCGCTACGGCCGCAAACGGTGCCTGGTGACCGGCCTCGTCGTGTACGGCGTCGGTGCCCTGCTCAGCGCCGCCGCCCCGGGCCTCGGCGTACTCATCCTCGGCAACTCGATCCTCGAGGGCGTTGGTACGGCCCTGCTCATCCCGCCCGTCTACATCCTCACCACGCTGCTGTTCACCGACATGACCTCGCGCGCCCGCGCGTTCGGCACGATCATGGCGCTCGGCGGTGTCGGCGCCGCCGCCGGACCGCTGATCGGCGGCCTGATCACCTCGGTGTTGAGCTGGCGGGCGGCCTTCGTCTTCCAGGCACTGGTGGTCGCGGTGATCATCGTGCTCAGCCGCCGGGTCGAGGACCCGCTGCCGCCGGACCCCGGCCGGGACTTCGACACCGTCGGAGCGGTCCTGTCGGCCGCCGGTCTCGTCCTGCTGGTCATGGGCATCCTGGCCACCGACGACAACGGCTGGCTGGCCGTCGGCCTGCTGCTGGGCGGCGCGCTCGTCCTGGCCGGGTTCCTGCGCTGGTCGAAGGTCAAGGAACGCACCGGCGGCGAACCGCTGCTCTCCCTGAGCCTGTTCCGCAACCGCACCTCGAACCTGGGCCTGGTCACCCAGCATCTCCAGTGGTTGATACTGATGGGCGTCTCGTTCGTGACGGCCGCCTACCTGCAAGTCGTACGTGACTACGACGCCATAGGCACCGGAGTCGTCTTCACGGCCGCCACGCTCGGCCTGCTCGCCTCCTCGCTCGCCGCCGAGCGCTTCGCCGAACGGCGGGAGCAGCGGACCCTCGTCATGGCCGGATTCGCGGTGACGGTCTGCGGTATCGGGGTGCTCGTCGCCATGGCCCGGGACGCGCCCGGGGCCTGGGCGTTCGTGCCCGGGCTGCTGCTGATCGGCCTGGGGCTCGGGGTGATGCTGACGCCCTCGGTCAACGTGGTGCAGTCCAGCTTCGGGGAGGAGCGGCAGGGCGAGATCTCCGGCCTGTCCCGCTGCGTGTCCAACCTCGGCTCGTCGGTCGGCACGGCGATCGCCGGCACCATCCTGGTCGCCGACCCCGCCTTCGGCGCGTACGACACCGCGATGATCGTGCTGGGCGTCATCGGACTCGGTGGGCTGGGCACCGCGGCCCTGCTGCCGCACGGGAGAGTGCCAGCTCAGAACCGGTGATACCGGACGGCGCTGGCGATCACGAGGTCCTGGACCGACGCACGGCGCCTGCTGAGCGGAATCCACAGCAGCCCCACCGGAAACGCCACGCACAGCGCGGCCCGCAGCAGCGCTCGAGGGGTGCCGAGCAGCCGCCCGCCGCGTCCGGAGACCCGCAGCCCCAGCAGCCGGTCTCCGGCCGTGCCGCCGGACAGGGCCCAACTGCCGCCCAGATACAGCACGGCGATGGCCCAGCCGCCGACGCCCGTCGCCCAGGCGGGCGGATCCGGCATCCGGAACGGCGGCCCCGCGACCAGCAGCCGGACACCGCCGACCGCGAACTGGACGGCGAGACCGACCCCGACCACCACCAACGCGTCGACCAACCCCGCCAGGCACCGCGACACGACACCCGCCGCATCGCCCTCCGGGTCCTGCTCCCGGTCGTCCTCCCGGGTCACGGCGCCGGCCCGAGCTGCGGTCCGTGGCCGTCGACCTGCGCCGGGGCCGCGCCGGATCTGTGCAGCAGCCGGTCGGCGACACGGTTCACCACCCGGTCGGCCCGGATGCTCCGCGACCGCAGCCCGTCGACCGTCTCCTCGGCCATCCCGCCGCTCGTCTCCCGCACGATCCGGCCCACGTCGATCTCCTCCAACACGGCCCTGGTGAGCGCGACCAGATCGACCCGGGCGATCACGGCGTCCACATCCAGCCGCGCGGCGATCCGGTCGACGTCGATCCGGGCCGCGATCCGGTCGAGATCGATGCGTTCGACGATCCGGTCGAGATCGATGCGCTCAGCGATGCCGTCGACGTCGACCCGCCCCGCCACCTGGTCCACATCGACCCGCACTGCGACCCGGTCGACGTCCACCCGGTCGGCGATCCGGTCGACGTCCACCTGATCGGCGATCCGGTCGACATCGACCCGCCCCGCCACGCGCATCACGTCCACGCGGTCGGCGATGCGGTTCACGTCGATCCGGGCGGCGAATTCGTCCAGGTCGAGACGGTCCACGACGGCGGACATCACCGTCCGGACGACCCGGTCGGCAACCGAGCCGGCGGTCCCCAGCGCGAACCCCGCCACCCGTCCCACGAGGTCGAGGGGTCTCACGATGCTGCACCGGGTCATCTCACCAGCGCACCACGGCCCCGGCACCCCCACCTCATCCATTGCGGGTGAACCGGACCGCGGCGGCCTGTGCTCCGGCGGGGCCCGGTGGGGGCCTTGTGGGGTGAAGATCACAGCTCCTCGACCTCTTGGCCGCACCTCACGCTGAGTACGGTGAGCGGGTGCCGAAGCGCAAGAACACGTTCTCATCCTGGCGGCGAAGCCTCACCCAGCGTGCCGTCCACGCGGGCTGGGCCTGGGTGCAGCGCACCGGCTCGGTCACCGCGGAGCACCCGGGACGCTTCCGCTTCGGCGCACTGGGACCGCACACCCGGCTCGCCTTCCCGCTCGGCACGGTCTTCGGCGAACCCTGGATCCACATCGGCTCCCACTGCATCGTCGGCGAACAGGTCACCCTCACCGCCGGCCTCATGCCCGACCTCGACCTGGGCCCGGACCCCATCCTGCGTATCGGCGACGGCGTCGTCCTGGGCCGCGGCAGCCACGTCATCGCAGACACGACGGTCACCATCGGCAGCGACTGCTACTTCGGGCCGTATGTGTACGTGACGTCCACGAACCACTCGTACGACGATCCGCACGAGCCCATCGGCAAGCAGTGGCCGCGCATGGAGCCGGTGGAGATCGGCCCCGGCTGCTGGATCGGCACCGGCGCGGTGATCCTGCCGGGCGCGCGGATCGGGCGGAACGTGGTCGTGGCCGCGGGGGCGGTCGTACGAGGCGTGGTGCCGGACCATGCGGTGGTCGCGGGGGCGCCGGCCCGTGTCGTACGGCGCTGGACGGCCGCGGAGGGCTGGCAGCCGCCGCTTCGGACGCCCGCGCCGGTGCCGATCCCCGACGGGGTCACCCCCGAACAGCTGCGCGCGCTCTCGGAGTTGGACGAGGAGACGGCGGCGAGGCTGGCCGAGCTGGACGACGTCGAGTCCTGAGTCAACCCGTCGCCAGCAGCAGCGTGCCGACCAGGGCCAGGCCCGCGCCCGCCGCCTGGATGCCGCGGAGCCGCTCGCTGAGGAAGCCGCGCGCGGCGAGCGCGGTCACCACCGGGTAGAGCGAGGCGAGCACGGCGGCCACCGTGACGGGGCCGTGCTGGGCGGCGACCGAGTACGTGCCGTTCGCCGCGACGTCCGCGAGGCCGACGAAGGCGAGCGCCGGCACGGAGGCCCAGGGGAAACGGCCGTCCGGCAGCGCCGGGTTGCCCCGCCGCACCGAGACGTACAGGGCCGCGCCGCCCGCGAGCACGTTCGTCACGCGCTGCACGAACAGTGCGAGGAACAGGCCCGTGACACTGGTCGAGGCCTCGGCGATCAGCGCGAAGACGGTGCCGAAGCCGAGCGCCGCGACGAGCGTGAGGAGGATGGTCTGCCGCTGCACCGGGGCTCCGTGCAGCTGCGGCCCGGTGGCGAGCACCACGCCGGTGACGGCGACCGCGATGCCCGCGGCCTGCAGCAGCCCCGGCCGCTCGCCGAGGAACAGCCCGACGCCGACCGGCACGGCCACGCTCAGCGTGGCGAGCGGGGAGACCACGCCCATCGGGCCCTGGGCGAGCGCCTTGTAGAAGCAGATCATCGCGACCGGCCCGGCCAGACCCGCCGCGAACGCGAACCACAGCCGCGGACCGGCCTCGCTCCAGCCACCGGTGACGACCACGACCGCGCCGAGCACGGCCGCCGCGATCGTCTGGGAGACGACCACGACCGTCAGCGCCGGCGTGCGCCGCGTCAGCAGCCCACCGCCGAAGTCGGCCAGACCCCACAGGAGGCTTGTGGCCAGGGCGAAGAGTGCTGTCACGATTCGCCTCGCAGTACAGTTCGGTGAATGATCGGGTGCACCACACGGTAGTTCAGTGAAGTGAACTCTGTCATCCAGAATATTGCCCTCGAGGGTATGGTCCTCGAGCTCTGAAGAGTTGGACGGAATGTGTCGGACCTCGACCTGCTGACCCAGTCCCTGGCGCGCAACGTCAAGCGCTGGCGCAACGAGCGCGGCTTCACACTGGACGCGCTGGCCGCCCGCGCGGGAGTCAGCCGCGGCATGCTGATCCAGATCGAGCAGGCCCGCACCAACCCGAGCATCGGCACGGTCGTCAAGATCGGCGACGCCCTCGGCATCAGCATCACCACGCTGCTCGACTACGGGCAGGGCCCCAAGGTCCGTATCGTCTCCGCGGAGCAGGCCGTCCGGCTGTGGTCCACCGACGCGGGCAGCTACAACCGCCTCCTCGCCGGCACCGAGGCGCCCGGCCCGCTCGAGATGTGGGACTGGCGCCTCATGCCCGGCGACCGCAGCCCGTCCGACCCGCACCCCACCGGCACGGTCGAGCTCGTGCACGTCACCGCGGGGGAGCTGACGCTCACGGTCGACGGCGAGAAGTACCGCGTCCCGGCCGGCGCGAGCGTCTCGTTCGAGGCCAACACCCCGCACATCTACGGCAACGAGGGCGACGTACCGATGGAGATGGTCATGGCGGTCTCGGTCCCGCCCGTTCGCTGAGGGCGGTCCGGCGGTCCTGTTAGCGTGCGGGGCATGCGCGCACCCATCGGACACTTCGACATCGCCATCGCTGCCCCCGACGCCCTCGACGAGCTGACCCGCCCCGTCGCCGACGCCGTACGCCACTGGACCGGCAGCGTCCCCGCCGACCAGATCGTCTACGTCGACACCGACCCGCAGTGGGCCGACACCGCCGTCTTCGTGGAGCACTACGGCCGGGAGCTGCTGGAGCAGTCGGCGAACTGCGTGGTGGTCGCGGGCAAGCGGGGCGGCGAGACGAACCTCGCGGCGTGCATCGTGCTCTCCACCACCCGGGTCGACGTCAACGGCGTCGTCCGCCGCCAACTCGGCGCCCGCAAGGCCTCGTTCGCGTCCATGGACACGGCGACGGGGGAGACCGGCATGGAGTACGGCGGCATCACCCCGATCGGACTCCCCGCCGACTGGCCGGTGTTGGTGGACTCGGCCGTCGTCGACCTCCCGTACGTCCTGGTCGGCAGCGGCCGCCGCCGCGGCAAGCTCCTGGTCCCGGGCAAGGCGTTCGCGGAACTGCCGGGCGCGGTGGTGCTGGAGGGGCTGGGCGTCGCCTGACCCGGCGCCGGTGTCTCACGCCGTCGTGTGGTGGGCGAGGGCCATGTGCGGGTCCGCCTCGCCCGGCACCGGCGCGGGATCCGCATGGACCAACGCGGCGGTGAGGCGCGGTACGGCGTGCAGCAGCGCATGTTCGGCCTCGACGGCTGTCCCGTGCGCCGCCCGCACCGTCACCTCGCCGTCGACCACCACCGCGACCTCGGCCCGCAGCCGGTGCCCGATCCAGCGCAGCCGCAGCTCACCGACCTCCCGCACACCGGGCACCTCGCGCAGCGCCCGCTCCGCCCGGTCCACCAACTCCGGGTCCACGGCGTCCATCACCCGCCGGAACACCTCGCGTGCCGCGTCCCGCAGCACCAGCGCGATCGCCGCGGTGATCGCCAACCCCACGAGCGGGTCGGCGAGTTGCCACCCCAGCGCCGAGCCGCCCGCGCCCAACAGCACGGCCAGTGACGTGAATCCGTCCGTACGGGCATGCAGCCCGTCGGCGACCAGCGCGGCGGAGCCGATCTCCCGGCCCACCCGGATCCGGTAGCGCGCCACCCACTCGTTCCCGGCGAACCCGACCAGTGCGGCCACCGCCACGGCCGGTACGTGCGCGACGGGACGCGGATCGAGCAGCCGCTCCACCGCCACCCAGGCCGCGAACGCCGCCGACGCGGCGATCGTCAGCACGATCGCGATCCCCGCGAGGTCCTCGGCCCGCCCGTAGCCGTAGGTGAAGCGCCGCGTGGCGGCCCGCCGCCCCAGCACGAAGGCGATGCCCAGCGGTACGGCGGTCAGTGCGTCCGCGGCGTTGTGCACCGTGTCGCCGAGCAGTGCCACCGACCCGGACACCACCACAACCACCGCCTGCGCCAGGGCCGTTGCGCCGAGGACGGCGAGCGAGACCCAGAGCGCCCGCATGCCGCGGGCCGAGGACTCCAGTGCGGAGTCGAGCTTGTCGGCGCTCTCGTGGGAGTGGGGGGCGAGGAGGTGGCGCAGCCTGGAGCGGGGACGGGTGTGGGCGTGGGGGTGCGGGTGGGAGTGCGTGTGCTGATGCTCGCCGTGGTCGTGATCGTGGTCGTGATGGTGGTGCCGGTCGCTCACGATGGCCCCTTCCGGTGCGCGCGGGTGTGGACGCGGGACGCCCACGAGGCCATTATGTGCGTATGAGCGCACGCATGCACCTATCAACTGCGCACGATGCGCATCCGCGCACCCCGGGCGAGGAACAGTTTGCCCTCGCCGCCGAACTCCTCGCCCTTCTCGGCGACCGCACCCGCCTCGCCCTGCTGCACGCCCTGACCGGCGGCGAGGCCGATGTCACGACCCTCACGGAGGCGTGCGGGGCGGCCCGGCCCGCGGTCAGCCAGCACCTGGCTCGGCTGCGGCTCGCCGGGCTCGTGAACACGCGCAAGGAGGGCCGGCGGGTGGTCTACTCACTGCGCGACGGCCATCTGCGGCGGCTGGTGGACGAGGCGCTGAAGGTGGCGGACCACCGGCTCAGCGACCGGCCGCTGCACGACTGAGGGCCCTGTCTCAGGACTCCGGGCTCGGAGCGCCAGTGAAGCGCGGCGGGTTGGCTGCCGTGGGGGCGGACTGCCGGGTGGCGGCGAACGCAATCCATTCGAGGACCCAGAAGAGGGCCAACCAGACCGTCAGGACCACTGCGGGCACGAGCAGGAACGCCCCGGCGGGCAGCGTCACCAGCAGCCACAGGGCCCGCTGCCCCCACCCGGCGTCGGACACGTGGCTTGCGGCCCGCACGCCCGCCCACATGATCCACCGGCGCAGGACCGAGACGCCCAGCTGGCGCAGCGCGCGCCGGAAGAGGCCGTCCGCGTCACTGCGGTTCACCGATGCCGTCCGGCACAGGTGGTCGTGCAGTATCGCGGCCTTGGTGTAGGCCCCGTACCGCGGAATCAGCCAGACGAAGACATCCGGGACCGAGGCGAAGTCGGTCCGGAACCCGGCGGGGACGGTGAACGGGTCCTTCCGGCCCCGGTACTCCAGCGGTTCCAGTAGCTCCCAGGTCTTGGCGTCGATCTGTTTGACGGCCAACTCGCCCTCGGTGAAAGGTATCCGGACCACCTCGCCCTGACCGCGGGCGTCCCCCGTTGGATGCCCTATGGACGGTGTAGCGCGGTTTGTGCGTTCTGTCGCCCTGTCAGGAACCGGAATCCTTGCCGAGGTACTGCTCCGCGAACGCGGCCGCCGCGGTGGGGGATTCGAAGAGGCGGCGCAGCCGGGCGAGCGTGGTGCCCGCGCGGTAGGCGTCGCCCGACGAGGTGCCGTGGTACACCTCCGACAGCCACTGCGAGAACTCCTGGTAGTCCCATACGCGCCCGAGACACGCCGCCGAGTAGCCGTCGAGGGTGCCGGCGTCGCCCTTGGTGAGGTACGCGACGAGCCCGTCGCCGAGCAGGAACGCGTCGTGCAGGGCGAGGTTCATGCCCTTCGCCGCGATGGGCGCGGTGAGGTGGGCGGCGTCCCCGGCCAGGAACAGCCGGCCGAACACCATGGGTTCGACGACGTAGTTGTGCATGTCGAGGACGCGCTTCTCGATCAGCCGCCCCTCCGTGAGCGGCGGCCGGTCGGCCGCGCCGAGCCGCTCCTGCAGTTCGGCCCAGACGCGTTCGTGCGACCAGTTCTCCGGGTCGTCGCCGGGCGGGCACTCCAGGTAGTAGCGGGTGACCTCGGGGCTGCGGGCCATGTGTCCGGCGAAGCCGCGCGGATGGATGCCGAAGACGACGCAGTCGCTGGACGGCGGCGCCTGAGCGAGCAGCGCCAGCCAGCCGATGCCGTAGTCGTGCCGGGCGAGTCGGGCCCGCTCGGGCGGCAGCGCGCTCCGCGTCACCCCGCGCGCCCCGTCGCATCCCGCGACGAACTCGCAGTGCACCAACTGGTGTTGACCGGTCTCCGGATCGGTGTACGACACCGACGGCCGCTCCGTGTCCAGGTCGTGCAGCTGGACGTCCCGCACGCCGAACCTGATCTCACCACCGCGCACGTCCGCGTACTCCCGTACGAGATCCGTGACGAGCAACGGCTGCGGATAGACGAAGTGGTGATGCCCCGTCAGCTCGGTGTAGGAGAACCGGTGCCGCTGCCCGCCGACGCGGAACTCGCACTGGGTGTGCAACTGGGCCCGCTCCAGCAGGTTGGCCGCCAGGCCCCGCTGTTCGAGCCCGCGGACGGCCCACTCCTCGATGACGCCGGCCCGGGGCCGATGCTCGATGAACTCGCGCGTCTCCACCTCCAGCACCAGGCAGTCGATGGACGCGGCCCGCAGGATGTTCCCGACGGTGAGACCGGCGGGCCCGGCGCCCACGATCACGACCGGAAAGTGCTGCGGGGAAGGGGAGTTGGGGTGGGGGGTCGTGGAAGTCACGCGAGCATTATGACGGTGGCCCGTCAGCCACGGCAGGGGAGCCGCGGCCGACGGGCCAGGACGGGATGACGGGTCAGTGCGCGGGCGCGTCGGTGACCACGACCTCGTCGATGCTCCGCTCGATCTCCTCGGACTGGGAGGCGGTGGCCCGGGCCCAGTAGTAGATGACCAGGGAGAAGACGGCGATGACCAGGATGTCCCACCACAGGCCGATGTTGCCCGTGCCGCCGAAGCCGCCCTGCGCGGAGATCACGCCCATGCCCAGCAGGTAGACCGGCAGCCACTGGGCGGCCTTGAAGTCCATCCGGGGCGCGTCGGGCTGGCCCGTGGCGTTGGCCCACCAGGCGTAGCCGCCGAGGAGCAGATAGCCGAGGACGACCGCGATGCCGAGGCGCCACAGGATGTCCCAACCGGCCCAGTAGATGATCAGGTTGGCGACGATGAACGACAGCGGCGAGAGCACCTTGCCGGCGGGCAGCCGGTACGGGCGCTCGTGGTTCGGCAGCTTGTCCGCGAAGACGCCGTACGCCAGCGGCGCGCCCGCGTACATCAGGACGCTCGCGGAGGTGATGAAGCCGACCAGCTGCTGCCAGCTCGGGAAGGGCAGGAAGCAGACCACGCCGGTCACGAAGGAGATGATCAGGCCGAACCACGGCACACCGCGCTTGTCGGTCGCGGCGAAGATCTTCGGCGCGTAGCCGTTCTTGGCCAGACCGTAGGAGACGCGGGAGGTGGCGGTGGTGTAGATCAGGCCGGTGCCGCCGGGGGAGATGATGGCGTCCGCGTAGAGGACGAAGGCCAGCCAGCCCAGGCCCACCAGGGTTGCGAGGCCCGCCCAGGGACCGCTGATGCCCACGTAGTCGAGGTGGGCCCAGCCCTTCGCGAAGGTGCTGTGCGGCAGCGCGGCGATGAACACGATCTGCAGGGCGACGTAGATGACCGCGCCGATGGCGACCGAGCCGAGGGTCGCCCGGGGCAGGTCCCGCTTGGGGTTGCGGCTCTCTCCGGCGAGCTGGATCGCCTGCTCGAAGCCCAGCAGCGCGAAGATGATGCCGCTCTCGCTGATGGCGCTGAGCACGCCCTTGGCGCCGAACGGGGCGAAGCCCTCCGAGTGGAAGTTGGCGGGGTGGAAGTTGCCCGCGGCGATGACGAAGATCGCGCCCAGCGGGACGGCGATCTTCCACCAGGTGGCGGCGCTGTTGGTGTGCGCCAGGGCCCGTACGCCGAAGAAGTTGACCGCGACGAAGAGAGCCATCAGGAGGATGGCGACGACGATCCCGGAGGCCGTCAGCGTCTGGTCCTTGTGCTCCAGACCCTGCGCCCAGCTCCAGTGACCGGCGTAGCCGATCATCGCCTCGACCTCGATCGGCGCCACGGTGGCCGCCTGCAGCCAGGAGAACCAGCCGAAGGACAGGCCGGCCAGGCCGCCGAAGGCGTAGTGCGGATAGCGCGCCGTGCCACCGGCCACCGGGAACATGCCGCCGAGTTCGGCGTGCACGAGGGCCAGCAGGACGATCGCGACCGCGCCGATCACCCACGAGATGATCGCCGCGGGACCGGCGGCCACGACCGCCTTCTCGGCGCCGTACAACCACCCGGAGCCGATGATGGAACCCACGGAGGCCCACATCAGACCGATCAGTCCGACGTCACGCCTGAGGCCGCCGGGACCCCTGGCCTCCTCCACGGAGGTCTGCTCCACGCTCACCATTTTTTCAGCGACCTCTCACCAGATGAATACATGTTTTCAGTGCGTGCGACGTCGCAGATTAGGAAACAGTGGCGGTCGAGCAGAAGACAGATGGTGAAGTTTTGACCAATGCCCGGGGGGTTCCTGAACAGCCCTTCAGAGGCTCTGTACGCAGCGGAAACCTGTGTGACCACTGGAACTGTCCACAGAGTTCGCGCTGCGCGCGGCCACCCGGTAGCGATTGCAGTAAGAGCGGTGGCACATGTGGGAGCCGCCGCGGATGACCTTCGCGGTGCCGGTGGCCGGACCCGTGGGGTTGTGGACCGGGTGCGCGGTGCCGTGGTCGGTGGTCCACCAGTCGGCACACCACTCCCACACGTTGCCCGAGGTGTTGTACAGCCCGAAGCCGTTGGGCTCGAAGGCGCCGACCGGGGCCGTGCCGCGGTAGCCGTCGGCGGCGGTGTTCTTGGTGGGGAAGGTGCCCCGCCAGATGTTGCAGCGGTACTCGCCGCCCGGGTCGAGCTCGTCGCCCCACGGATAGCGCTTCTGCTCCAGGCCGCCGCGCGCAGCGTGCTCCCACTCCGCTTCGGTGGGCAGCCGCTTTCCGGCCCAGGTGGCGTAGGCCGCCGCGTCGTTCCAGGACACATGCACCACCGGGTGGTCACCCCGGTCGTCGACCGTGCTGCCGGGACCCTCAGGACGGTTCCATACGGCACCCTCGACACCGCACCACCAGGGCGTGGCCTCGGGCCGCGGTGCGCCGCGCCGCAGAGTGCCGGGCAGGAATCCGGCGAAGACGTACGACCACCCGAAGCGCTCGGCGTCGGTGACGTGACCGGTGTCGGCCACGAAGGCGGCGAACTGCGCGTTGGTCACCGCGCAGGCGTCGATACGGAAGGGGTCGAGCCGTACGGCCCGCACCGGTCCCTCGCCGTCGGCCGGAAACCCCTCGGAGTCCTCCGCGCCCATCAGGAATTCGCCGCCGGGCAGCAGGACCGTCCCCTCAGGATCGGCAGAGCCGCTCCGGGCCGCGGGCGGTGAGATCCGCGCGGGTTCGGCACCGCCGCCGCCAGGCGGCATGCAGCAGGGGGCGGGCGAACCGGGCTCGTGCATCCGCTGGAGTTCCTTGTGCGCAGGCGACTTGTGGGGCGGCCCCGTGCGGGGGCGATCCCATGTGTACGGGAAGTTCCTGTGCGACCGGCCGACTCCCGCGCCCTTGCCGCTAGCGCAGCCTCGGTATCTCGATGGCGGGGCAGCGGTCCATCACCATGTCGAGGCCCGCCTCGCGGGTGCGGTCGTACGCGGCCTCGTCGATCACGCCGAGCTGGTACCAGACGGCCTTGGCGCCCTTCGCCACCGCCTCGTCGGCGATCGGTCCGGCGAGGTCGCTGTTGACGAACACGTCGACGACGTCCACGTCGAAGGGGATGTCGGCGAGGGAGGCGTACCCCTGCTCGCCGTGCACGGTCTCCGCCTTGGGGTGGACGGGCACGACGCGCTTGCCGAAGCGCTGCAGGACCTCGGCGACGCCGTAGGCGGCACGCGCCCGGTTCGACGACAGGCCCACCACCGCCCAGGTGTCGCCGGACTCGGTGAGGATCTTGCGGATCGTTGCTGGGTCGCCGTACACGTTCGCCCTCCCTGGGATGCGTGCAAGAGCTGCTGTGCCCGACAACAGTGGGCGGAGCGCGGTGATTCCTCATGACTGCGGGTGCTCGGCGGCAGGCAGCAGGGCCCCGGCACCAACCGGCCGCGCCCTGCTGCCTGTTGCGACCGGCTAGGTGCCGGGGACGGTGTCCTCGAAGGTGGTGCCTGCGGTGCGATAGGCGCCGACCTTGGCGGTGACCTGGGCCGGAGTCAGAACCCGGTCCTTGACGTGCAGGACGTAGTCGACCTGCTCGTCGTAGGCGCGGGGAGTCGTACCGGTCTGGCCCGCGAGGTCGATCAGCCACTGGTTGAAGTTGATCGACATGGGACGCTCGGGCAGGTAGGCGGCGTCGTGTGTGCCGAAGAGCAGTCCGTCGATGTAGTACTTGATGCTGCTGTTGTCGATGGTGAGCACCAGATCGTGCCACCCGGCGTAGCTCTGCCGGGACTCCGTGTGCTGGTTGACGGCCTGCCACGGGTCGGGGTTGTAGGTCTCCCAGGACGTCGTGTACAGGATGTTCGAGGGCTCGCCCCAGCCGCCGTTGGGCAGGTACTCGAAGTCGTACTCCGAGTAGTCGTCGGCCATGGGCGCCTTGAGGTCGTTGATGGTGAAGAACGTCTGGACGAGGTGGTCGCCGTCGGGTCCGGACACCGGTGCGTCGGAGAACTTGACCCGGGCGGCGTAGGTGCCGTTCTTGAACTTCACGGACTTGGTGAGGACTTCGGTCTGCTTGGTGCTCTCGGCCGTTCCCGCGGTCGAGGTCCGAAGGTTCATGACAGAGTTGCCGCCGGAGCTCGAGAAGGTGACGTTCTCCGGGGACCAGGTGGCGCCGGGCACCCCGGGTCCACCGGAGTTGGAGCGCACGCTCCAGCCGTTCGCCGAGATCTTCGGGTCGCCGGAGCCGGTGTAGTTGAAGTCGTCGAACAGACTCTGCCCACCGGCCGGAGGATCGGTGGGCGGGTCGGTCGGCGGATCCGTCGGGTCGTTGCCCTCGGGGGCCGTGCCCCACACGGTGCTGCCGGACAGCTGGGCGGTGACCTTCGGCCAGTCCGCGTACGACGTCTGCGCGGCGTTGAAGGAGTAGTCGTCGCTCTGGACGAGCGGCTGCCAGTCCGAGCGGTAGAAGCGCAACTGCATGTCCCCGGTGTCGGCGCCGGGGGAGAGCGTGCCCGCACCCGGGGTGAACTGGATGTCCAGGTAGCGGTCCGCGGTGGCCGTGGGGTTGGCCAGGGTGCCGAAGGTGCCGGTGATGTTGGCGCAGCCCCTGACCGCCCAGGAGCAGGCGAAGCGGTAGGTGGCCGCGGCCGAGTCGGCCTTGAAGTAGTAGCGCACTTTGACACTGCTGAGCTGGACGGAGCCGTCGCCGGTGTTCCTGACCTTGAGCCAGGGCTCGGCCTGGTCCGCCGTGGCGCCCGTGGCACTGGTCCGGTACTGGACCGTCACGGAGTCGCCGGCGGCGCTCGCGGTGCCGGTCATGGCGGCGAGACCGGCGGTGCCCATGGCCATGGCAACGGCGGCGGCTGCGGCGATGCGCATTCTGCTGGGAACGGGTCGGGGCTTCATGGAGGTTCCTTCCGCGATGGGGGTCTGGCGTACGAGCACGGCCGGCGCGGGGGCATGGAATCTGACCAGTTCGGCAACTGGTCAGGTGACCTCTTTCTGGTCGATGAAGGTGGCATAGACCAATGTGGGCGTCAACCCTCCGCGCTTGCTTGGTTGTTGACCGCGCGGCCGTCGTAGGCTCGTGCAGTAGGGGGCGAAAGGTGGCTACACTGCGCCTGACCAGTTCCCGGCCAGTGGTAAGCAGTGAGGGGACTGGTCAGGTGATTTCGCGGACGGTGGGGGCAGGAGCGGCAACATGAACGGTGGCGGCGAATCGGGGGTCGTTCTCAAGCGGGAACGCGTCCGGGACCACATCCTCGAGCTCATCGAGACGCTCAGCCCCGGCGACGCCATCCCTTCCGAACGGTCCCTGTGCTCCGCCCTGCACGTCTCCAGGCCGACCCTGCGGGCGGCCGTCGACGAACTCGTCGCGGCGGGGCTCCTCGTGCGCGAACACGGCCGTGGCATGTTCGTGGCACCCGAGAAGATCACCCAGGAACTCGTCCCTGACCAACAGGCCATGGCCCTTCCGCAGGCCTCCGGCGTCTGGACGAGCCGGCTGCTGGAATTCACCACGATCGCGGCCGGCGCCAGGGTCGGCCGGAAACTCTGCCTGTCACCCGCCGCCGAGATCGTCTACGTGGCGCGCCTGCGGCTCGTCGACGGTGCCCCCATGGCCATCGAGCACCTGCACATCCCCGCAAGCCTGGTGCCCGCGCTCACCGCACAGGAACTGGAGGCGGGCGACCTGTACGAGCACCTCCGCGACCGGCACGGGGTCCAGGTGAGCGAGGCCGTGCAGACCGTCGAGCCAACCGTCGTCAGCCAGGCCGAGGCCAAGATCCTCGGCGTGCCCCACCTGTCTCCCGCGCTCCTCTTCGAGCGCCTCACCAGCGACACCGACGGCCGGGCCGTCGAATACGTCCACTCCCTCTACCGGGGCGACCGCTACCGCATCGTCACCCGCCTGGCCCTGGGCCCGTCGACCGGTCATGACCAGGCGGGGGCCTTCGCCCAACGGGAACCCGTCGTCCTCACGGCCCAGGGCGACGTCCACACGGCCCGGTGATTCAGGCGAGTTTCGTGGCGGCCGGCGGCCCCGTACGTTCGCTGCCCTCGCGGCACGCGCGCGTATGCGTCCGCGCAGCTCGTTGAATCCCGCCATCTTGTCCGGAATTCGTGCCGGATACCTGCGCGAGGGCGTCCACCCGCCTACGCTCGGCGGGTGCTGCGCATCACCGACGCCCGAACCGGCGAGTCCGTCGACCCCGCCCCGGTCCGCCGGGGGCTGACCCGCGTCGAGGCCCATGTGCCCGGCTATGACACCGGCGCCCTGCGTGTGCTGCTCGTCGCCGACCTTCTCGTACGCGCCCTGGAACTCGGCGGCACCCCGGTGTGGGGAGTGCTGACCGGCGAGCGGCAGCACGCGGAACTGCGGGTCGCGGTCGCGGCGCTCGGCATCCGGCCCCTCGAGGACAGGAGGGACATCGGCCCCGGCCTGGGCGAGGCACAGGTCATCCATGTGGTGCAGGAGGGCGGCTCGACCCCCGACGGGGTGCGGGTCGCCGTCGCTCCTGTGCACTCGGACGTGCCGGACGCGGCGCAGGTCGCGGACCCGACCGCGCTGCGCCTGGCGCTGCTTTCCCCGCACCGGAGCACGCCCATGCGGCTCGACGCGGCCGTCCTGAGCGAGGCCCATGACACCCTCGTACGCCGACGCCGTGCGGTCGCCGCCTGGGCGCGGCAGCCGTCTCGGCCCATCCCCGACGAGGCGCGCACACGCCTGCGCACCGCCTGGGAGGACGACTTGGACGTGCCCGCCGTGCTCGACGTGCTGACCTGGGTGGAGTCCGCACCCGGCCTGCCGGACGGCGCCCGCTTCGAGACGTACGCCTACGCCGACCGGCTGCTCGGCCTCGACCTCACCCGCGACCTCGGAACCCCGGCATGATCGCGCGCGCGGGAGCCGGCCCGCTGCGTCGCTTGGTCGTCCTGCGGCACGCCAAGTCGGACTGGCCGGCGGGCGTCCACGACCACAAGCGCCCGCTCGCGGCCCGCGGTCGCCGGGACGCCCCGGCCGCGGGTCGCGCGCTCGCCGAGATCGACTGCCTTCCGGACCTCGCCCTGTGCTCCACCGCCGTACGCGCCCGCCAGACCTGGGACCTCGCCTCCGCCCAGTGGGGCACCCCACCGCCCGTACGGCACGATCCGCGGCTCTACGCCGCCGAGGTGTCCGACCTGCTGGCCGTCGTGCACGAGGTGTCCGCCGAGGTCGAGACGCTGCTCCTGGTCGGGCACAACCCCGGTCTCGAGGAACTCGTCCTCGAACTGGCCGAGGACAGCCTCGACGACGCGCTGGACGAGGTGAAGGTGAAGTTCCCGACCTCGGCGATCGCGGTGCTGGCCTGGCACGGCACCACCTGGCAGGCGCTCGGCCCGGGTACCGCGCTGCTGACGAGCATGATCGTGCCGAGGGGCAGGAAGGGCGGCGGGAAGAAGTAGCCCGCGCGCCGCATAGGCTGGCCCGATGCAGGACGAGTACCGCACGGTCGCCCACGCGGGCGTGCACGAGACCGAGGTCAACCGCTCCCGCTTCCTGTGCACCCTCGCACCGGCGGCCACCGAGCAGGAGGCCCAGGCCTTCATCGCCGCCGTGCGCAAGGAGCACGCGGACGCCACCCACAACTGCTGGGCCTACGTCATCGGCGCCGACGCCGCCGTCCAGAAGGCGAGCGACGACGGCGAACCGGGCGGCACCGCGGGCGTCCCCATGCTGCAGATGCTGCTGCGCCGCGAGATGCGGTACGTCGTCGCCGTCGTCACCCGCTACTACGGCGGGGTCAAGCTCGGCGCGGGCGGACTCATCAGGGCCTACGGCGGCGCGGTCGGCGAGGCCCTGGACACCCTCGGCACCCTCACCCGCCGCCGGTTCCGGCTGGCAACGGTGACGGTCGACCACCAGCGCGCCGGAAAGGTTCAGAACGACCTGCGCTCGACGGGGCGCGAGGTGCGCGACGTCCGTTACGCAGAGGCCGTCACGATCGAGATCGCACTGCCGGACGCCGACGTCGACGCCTTCCGCGCCTGGCTCGCCGACGCGACCGCCGGAACGGCCGGCTTCGAACTGGGCGGGGAGGCCTACGGAGACGCCTGACGTTCGGAGCGAAACGGACGTAACGGACTGTCCTGGCAAGGCTCATGACGGCCCATGACGGGCCGATACGGGAGTAACCGCCCGTGATGTCAGACCCGGCCGTTAGGGTCGGGGATCATGAGGCTGTTGCACACTTCCGACTGGCATCTCGGCCGGGCGTTCCACCGAGTGAGCATGCTCGGTGCCCAGGCCGAGTTCATCGGCCACCTCGTCACGACCGTGCGTGAGCGCGGCGTCGACGCGGTGGTCGTGTCGGGGGACGTGTACGACCGGGCGGTGCCGCCGCTCGCCGCGGTCGAGCTGTACGACGACGCCCTGCACCGGCTCGCCGACCTGGGCGTGCCGACGGTGATGATCTCCGGGAACCACGACTCGGCCCGCCGACTGGGCGTCGGCGCCGGGCTCATCGGGCGCGCGGGCATCCATCTGCGGACCGAGCCGTCGGCGTGCGGGACGCCGGTGGTGCTCTCCGACGCGCACGGGGACGTGGCGTTCTACGGGCTGCCGTATCTCGAACCGGCGCTGGTGAAGGACGAGTTCGGGGTGGAAAAGGCGGGCCACGAGGCCGTGCTCGCCGCCGCCATGGACCGCGTCCGCGCTGACCTCGCCACACGCGCGCGTGCAACTCGGTCGGTCGTCCTCGCGCACGCCTTCGTCACGGGCGGCGAGGCCAGTGACAGCGAGCGGGACATCACCGTGGGCGGGGTCGCCTCCGTGCCCGCCGGGGTCTTCGACGGCGTGGACTACGCGGCACTCGGCCATCTGCACGGCTGTCAGACCATCACCGAGCGGGTCCGCTACTCCGGCTCCCCGCTGCCGTATTCGTTCTCGGAGACCGACCACCGCAAGACCATGTGGCTCGTCGACCTCGACGCCGACGGCTTCGCCGGAGCCGAGCGGATCGACTGCCCGGTGCCCCGCGCGCTGGCCCGCATCCGCGGCACCCTGGAGGACCTGCTCGCCGACCCCGGGCTCGCGCGGCACGAGGAGGCGTGGGTCGAGGCCACCCTGACCGACCCGGTCCGCCCGGCCGATCCCATGGCCCGGCTCACCGAACGTTTCCCGCACACGCTCAGCCTGGTCTTCGACCCGGAGCGGGCGCCGGACGACCCCGACGTGTCGTACGCCAGGCGGCTCGCGGGCCGCAGCGACCAGCAGATCGCGGAGGACTTCGTCGGCCATGTGCGCGGCGCCGGACCCGACGAGCGCGAACAGGCCGTGCTGCGGGACGCGTTCGACGCGGTGCGCGCCGACGAGGCCGTGCGGGAGGTGGCGCGATGAGGCTGCACCGGCTGGACATCACGGCGTTCGGACCCTTCGGCGGCTCCCAGTCCGTCGACTTCGACGAACTGTCGGCCGCAGGGCTGTTCCTGCTGCACGGGCCGACGGGAGCCGGCAAGACCTCCGTCCTGGACTCCGTGTGCTACGCGCTGTACGGCGCCGTGCCCGGCGCCCGGCAGAGCGGCCAGGGCATGAACCTGCGCAGCGACCACGCCTCGGCGACGACCCGCACCGAGGTCACCCTTGAACTCACCGTCGCGGGGCGCCGGTTGGAGGTCACCCGGCAGCCACCCTGGGAGCGCCCGAAGCTGCGCGGCAAAGGCACGACCGTCGACAAGGCCCAGAGCTGGCTGCGCGAGTACGACACCGCGGCCGGCGCCTGGAAGGACCTCAGCCGCTCGCACCAGGAGATCGGCGAGGAGATCACGCAGCTGCTCGGCATGAGCCGTGAGCAGTTCTGCCAGGTCGTGCTGCTGCCCCAGGGCGACTTCGCCCGCTTCCTGCGCGCCGACGCCGAAGCCCGCGGCAAGCTGCTGGGCCGCCTCTTCGACACCCACCGCTTCGCCGAGGTCGAAAAGCGCCTCGCCGAGCGCCGCCGCGCCGCTGAGGCCCAGGTGCGCGAGGGGGACGCCGCGCTGCTGGCCGACGCGCACCGGATGCAGCAGGCGGCGGGCGGTGTCATGGAACTGCCGGAGCTGGCACCGGGCGAGCCCGGCCTGGCCGAGGCCGTCATCAGCGCCGCCGCAGTCGCCCGCAGCACCGCCCGCGAACAGCTGACGATCGCCCACTGCCGACTCACGGCAGCGGAGTCCGCGCAGGCGGCCGCCGAGCGCGCGCTGGGCGATGTACGCGAAGTGGCCCGGTTGCAGCGGCGGTTCACGGAGGCCCGGGAGCGCGCCGCCCGGCTGGAGGAGGGCGCCGACGCATACCGGGAGGCGCAGGCGCGGATGGAGCGGGCCCGCAAGGCCGAGGCGGTGGCACCCGCGCTGGAGCTGAGGGAGGCCGCCGACGCCGAGCACCGGCGGGCGGCCGCCGCCGAGGCACGTGCGCGTACGGTGCTGCCCGAGACCTTCGCCGGCGCCGGTGCGGCCGGGCTCGCCGCCGCCGCACGGCGTACCGCCGAGGAGCTCGGCGGCCTGGAGTCGGCCCGTCGCGCCGAGCAGCGGCTGGCCGAGCTCGTCGCGGAGCGCGCCGACCTCGACCGGCGGGAGCGCGCCGACGAGGACGTCCTGCAGGAGGCCGAGGCCTGGCTTGCGGGTTGGGTGACCACCCGGAGCGCACTGCAGACCCGGATCGAAACCGCGCAGGAGGCCGCGACCAGGGCCGAGCAGTTCGCCGTGCAGCGCGAGCCCGCACAGCGCAGGCTCGGTGCCGCGCGCCAGCGCGACCAGTTCGCCCGCGACACCGAAAAGGCCCACGCGCGGGTGCTCGCCTCCCGCGAACGTGCCACCGAGGCCCGCGCCCACTGGCTCGACCTCAAGGAACAGCGCCTGAACGGCATCGCGGCCGAGCTGGCCGCGAACCTCACCGACGGCGAGCCGTGCGCCGTCTGCGGAGCCACCGAGCACCCCGCCCCCGCGCGCAAGGTCGCCGGGCACGTCGACCGCGAGGCGGAGGAGCGCGCCCTCGCCGCCTACCAGCGCGCCGACGAACAGCGCACCGAGGACGAGCGGCGCCTGGGCGTCGTACGGGAGGCGCTGGCCGCCGCCACCGCCGAGGCGGGCGACACGCCCACGGACCGACTCGCCGAAGAGGTCCAGGAGTTGGAGCGGCAGTACACGCAGGCGCGCGGTGCCGCCTCCGAGCTGCACCCCGCGAGTGAGGAGCTGCGGCGGACGGAGCACGAGCACGAGCAGCGGACCGCCGTGCGACAGGAGGCGGCCGTCAGAGCCGCCTCACGCGTGGGCCACCGGGAGCGGCTCGACAGCGAACGGGCGGGTCTGGAAGAGGAGTTGGCGCAGGCGCGGGGCGCCGCGGACAGTGTGGCCGCGCGCGCCGCGCAGCTGGAGCGCCGGGTCGCCCTGCTCACCGAGGCCGCCGACACCGCGCGCGTCGCCGAGGACACCGCCCAGCGGCTCAAGGACGCCGACGCCCGGCTCGCCGACGCGGCCTTCCGCGCCGGCTTCGACACCCCACAGGCCGCGGCCGCCGCACTCCTGGACGACGCCGCCCATCGCGAGCTCCAACACCGCCTGGACGCCCGGCAGTCCGAGGAGGCCGCCGTGCGCGCCGTCCTCGCCGAGGCCGACACCGCGGCGGCCGCCCAGCAGCCGGCCGCCGAGCCGGCCGCAGCGGAACGGGCCGCTGCCGTCGCGGCGCGGGGGCTGCGCGATGCCGCCTCCGCGCGCGACGCGGCCGCCGGGCGCTGCAGTGACCTCGACCGCCTGTCCGCCCGGTCGGCGGCGGGCGTACGCCGGCTCGCCCCGCTGCGCGAGGAGTACGACCGGGTGGCCCGCCTGGCCTCCCTCACCGCGGGCACCTCCGCGGAGAACGAGCGCAAGATGCGCCTGGAGTCGTACGTCCTGGCGGCCCGGCTGGAACAGGTGGCCGCCGCCGCGACCGTACGGCTGCAGCGCATGTCGTCCGGCCGCTACACCCTCGTCCACTCCGACGACCGGGCCGGACGCGGCCGCAGCGGTCTCGGCCTGCACGTCGTGGACGCGTGGACCGGGCGCGAGCGGGACACCGCGACCCTGTCGGGCGGCGAGACCTTCTTCGCCTCCCTCGCGCTCGCCCTCGGCCTCGCGGACGTCGTCACGGACGAGGCGGGCGGGGGCCGCCTGGACACCCTCTTCATCGACGAGGGCTTCGGCAGCCTCGACGACCAGACCCTCGACGAGGTCCTCGACGTGCTCGACTCCCTGCGCGAACGCGACCGCAGCGTCGGCATCGTCAGCCACGTGGCCGACCTGAGACGGCGCATCCATGCCCAACTCGAGGTCGTGAAGGGCAGATCGGGGTCGGTGGTGCGGCAGCGCGGTCAGTGAGCCTCCGCCAACTTGACGTCGCAGGTCGAAGGGCTGGTGTGCTCGTCTGTCGGCAAGTTGTGAGAGCCAGAGGTAGCGATCAGGCAGGGTGGATGGATGCCTGAGTCGTTCTTGCCCGGAGGCTTCGTCAATGCGGTCGTTCGCGTCGGGGACACGGTGCGTCGTCCAGCCTCGGCGAGGTTCGTGGGTGATCTGCTGAGGTTGCTCGAAGCCAGTGGCTGGGGTGGTGCTCCGCGGTATCTCGGTGTGGACGACGAGGGCCGTGAAGTCCTCGCTTACCTCGATGGCCACGTGGCATGGGAGCCGCGACAACCTGCTGCTGTGTCGTCGGACGAGAGTCTGGTGACGGTCGCCCGGCTCGTGCGTGAGTTCCATGACCTGACGGCCGGCACGCCGCTCGCCGGAGACCAAGAGGTCGTGTGCCACAACGACCTGTCGCCCAAGAACACGGTCTATCAGCTGTCCGGTGGCGGGCTTCGCCCAGTGGCATTCATCGACTGGGACCTTGCGGCACCAGGCGCGCGGATCCACGACGTCGCTCATGTCTGCTGGCAGTACCTCGATCTGGGCCCTTCGGTCACCGACGTCGAGAAGGCAGCCCGACGCATGAGGCTGATCGTTGACAGCTACGGGTTGCCCGACCGGCAACGCCTGGTGTCCACGATCCTGTGGTGGCAGGACCGGTGCCGGCGGGGCATCGAGACCCAGGCCGATGCGGGCGACCCCGCCATGGCCCGGCTCCGTGACGCTGGGGCGGTGAGGCAGGTTCAGATGGCCTGTCAGTGGGTTTCCGATCATCGGGCTGCCTTGGAACGCTCAGTGCAGTGAGCGCGTGTTCAAGTTGGCGGAGGCTCAGTGACCGAGCGGGCGCCGGGGCAGCGGTGACGAGTAGACGACGCTCGTCGTCACCGAGCCGAGGGCGCCGATCTTGCCCGACACCTCTTCCAGATGGCGCATGGAGCGGGCGGTGACCTTGATGATGAAGCAGTCGTCGCCCGTCACGTGATGCGCCTCCAGGATCTCCGGCGTCACGGCGACCAGGTCGTGGAACGGTTTGTAGTTGCCGTTCGGATACCTGAGGCGCACGAACGCGAGGATCGGCAGCCCCAGCCGCTCCGGGTCCACGACGGCGGCGTACCCCTGGATGACACCCGCCTCCTCCAGCCGCCGCACCCGCTCGGTCACCGCGCTCGGCGACATGGAGACGGCCCGCGCCAGCTCGGCGAAACTGGCCCGGCCCTCCCGCTGGAGGACGTCGAGAATGCGCCAGTCGGTGGCGTCCGGGGAAAACGTGGTCATGGCCGAGAGATAGCAGGGGATTCCCCGGCAGATCAAGGGGAACCCCAGGGATCCTCACTTCGGATGACCGTCCGACCGGCATAGATTCCTGACCATGACCACTGACACCGTGAACCCCGTACTCCGCGTCGCGCCCGCCGACCCGGCCGAGGCCGCCGCCCACTTCCGCGCGAGCCTCGCCTTCCACGCCGACGTGTCCGACGTCGCCGCCGCGCTCGCGGCCGGCGGCGACCCCGGGTTCGTCGTCGTGGACTCCCGCTCCACCGCGTCCTGGGACCAGGGCCACATCCCCGGCGCGATCCACCTGCCGACCGCGCTCATCCCCGAGCAGGCCGAGCAGCTCCTCGACAGGACGGTGCCGGTGGTCACGTACTGCTGGGGCCCCGGCTGCAACGGCGCCACCCGCGCCGCACTCGCCCTCGCCGAACTCGGCTACCGGGTCAAGGAGATGCTCGGCGGCTTCGAGTACTGGGCGCGCGAGGGCTTCGAGTACGAGACCTGGCAGGGCCGCGACCACCGCGCCGCCGACCCGCTGACGGCACCGGTGGACGCGGAGGACTGCGGCTGCTGAACCACCGCCGTACTGCTCAGTCCCGTACGACCTCGGGCAGTGGCCGCAGGAACCGCCGGTCCGCCGCGGCGAACTCCGCCGCCGGGCGGGCCGCGCGCAGCACCACGTCCAGCGCAGCGTCGGCGTCACAGGCGTAATGCCCGCTGGCCCAGGCCGCGTTGGCCTCGACGACGGCCCAGCGGTCGCCGTCGAGCACACCGACGTCCACCACGATCGCGCTCGGCAGCTGCGATGCGGCCAACTGCCCGGCGAACGCCAGCACTTCATCCCGTCGCGGGTCCTCCGCCAGCGGGGCGACGTCGAGTTCGCCGCGCGTCGCGTACCGGCTGCCGGTGCGGACCTCGCCGTCGAGGAGGAACAGCCGGTACTCGACGGCGAACGCCACGATGTCGCTCACCAGCACCGGCTCGGTGTCGTCCACCGCGTCGGGGCCCGGCAGCCCGCTCCCGTCCGGATAGACACGGGCGGGGAAGCTCTTGTCGTTCGGCGGCTTGACGAAGGCGGGCCGCCGCAGCCGCCGCGCCTCGGCGACCGTCGTGAACTCGACATCCCGGCAGGTGAGTTCGTACGGCAGCCGGGCCAGCCAGTCCGCCGGAGCCTCCAGCAGCCCGAGACCGAGCCCCCCGGCGACGGTGTCCGCGAAGAGGGGACCGGCGTACAGCGACGCGCCCCCGCTCCACTGCTCGGGCACCCGCCAGTCGCGCAGCGTCTCGACATGCAGGGCGCGAGCGCGCGCCGCACGGGCCAGGGCGTGGCCCGTCGCGGTCACGCGCGGGGAGAGGAAAAGAGTGCGGCCGGTCATGAGGGTCGAGAGTGGCGCATGAGGAGGGTTGGGGGACAGCGAATTTGTGCGAGCGCCGTGCGTGTACGGTTCTGCGCCATGGTGCGATACGCGGATCCCGGTGCGCTGGAGTGGGTCGAGTCGGGCGGTGGGCCGCTCATAGCGGTGCCGGAGACGGTGCTGCCCTTCTGGGCCGGGGCCGACGGCGAGGAGACCGCCTCCGACTACGACCGGGCCTGCGAGGTCGACGGGGTCGTCGGTCTGCTCCCGGTCGGCGACTCGGCCGCCCTGGTCCTCGGCGACGAGCCCGCCTCGACCGCCTACCTGCCGGAACACGGCACCTTCGTACGGTGGTGCGCCGCGAACTCCGAGGACGAACTCCTGGCCGGCGTCCCGGCCGCCCTCGCCACGGCGGACTGGGAGGACGAGGTCCGCTGGGAGGTCCCGGGCGCCGTCGTGCTGTTCGACTCGGCCTGGCCCGGCGGCGAGACCGAGCGGACGGACCGCCTGAGGGTCGTACTCGAACCGGGGCGATACGCGGTGCGCGCGGCCAACGTCCAGCCGGGACCGGAGACCTGGGTGGGCCTCGTACAACTGCGGCGGCTTCCGTAGCACCTGCGGCAGCCGATGTAGCAGGCAACTCGGCGCTCCCGCGCGGATAATCGCGTGCGCCGAGTCGGCGGGGTCCCCATCATGGTCGTCCATGCCCCGACTCCCGCACCCCGCCCCCGAAGACCTGCGCCGCGACCCCCTGCCGCTGCGCGGCCGTACCGCCCTGGTCACCGGGGCCAGCAGACGCGCCGGCATCGGACACGCCGTCGCCCGGCGGCTCGCTGCGTACGGGGCGAGCGTCTATCTGCACCACCACGTGCCGCACGACACCGCCATGCCCTGGGGAGCCGACCGGCCCGAGGACGTGATCGCCTCCGTGCGTGCGGCACTCGGCGACCCCGCGGCGCGGGTCGTCGCGGGCCCCGGCGACCTCACCGACCCGGCCGTGCCCGCCGAGTTGATCGCCACGGCCGCCTCCGCGCTCGGCGGCCGGCTCGACATCCTCGTCGCCAACCACGCCCTCAGCGGCAGCGACGGCACCCTCGACACGATCGACGCCGCGATGCTCGACGCCCACTGGGCGGTCGACACGCGCTCGGTGCTGCTCCTCGTCCAGGCGTACGCCCGACTGCGCGCCGAACTGCCGTCCCGTACCCCTGGCGGACGCGTCGTGATGATGACCTCCGGCCAGGACATCGCGGACGGCATGCCCGGCGAGATCGCCTACGCCCTGCAGAAGGGCGCCCTCGCCTCGATCACGCGCTCCCTGTCGACCACGCTCGCCGAGCAGGGGATCACGGTGAACACCGTCAACCCCGGTCCCGTGGACACGGGCTACGCGACGGGGGAGACGTACGAGGCGATCGCCGCGCGCTTCCCCTCCGGCCGCTGGGGCATGCCGGACGACCCGGCCCGCCTCATCACATGGCTCGCCACGGACGAGGCGGACTGGATCACCGGTGAGGTCATCAACTCCGAAGGCGGCTTCCGGCGTTGACCTCGTGCGTCACAGCTCGGACAGCTCGTCCACCAGGTCGTCCAGGCCCAGCGAGCCCTGGGAGAGGGCGGCCATGTGCCAGGTCTTGAGGTCGAAGCCGTCGCCCTGCCGCTCGCGCGCCTTCTCACGGCCCAGCAGCCAGGCCCGCTCGCCCAGCTTGTAGCCGATGGCCTGACCCGGCATCGACAGGTACCGGGTCAGCTCGCTCTCCACGAAGTCCGCGGGACGGCTGCTGTGCGCCGCGAAGAACTCCTGCGCCAGCGCGGGCGTCCAGCGCTCCCCCGGGTGGAAGGGCGAGTCGTCCGGGATCGTCAGCTCCAGGTGCATGCCGATGTCGATGATCACTCGCGCGGCACGCATCATCTGCGCGTCCAGATAGCCCAGCCGGCGCTCCGGGTCCGTGAGGAAGCCCAGCTCGTCCATCAGCCGCTCCGCGTACAGCGCCCAGCCCTCGGCGTTGGCGCTGACCATGCCCACACTGGCCTGGTAGCGGGAGAGGTTCTCGGCCACGTGCTTCCACTGCGCCAGCTGCAGATGGTGGCCGGGCACGCCCTCGTGGTACCAGGTGGACACGAGGTCGTAGATCGGGAAGCGGGTCTGGCCCATGGTCGGCAGCCAGGTGCAGCCCGGGCGGGAGAAGTCGTCCGACGGGGGCGTGTAGTACGGCGCCGCCGCGCTGCCGGGAGGCGCGATCCGGGACTCGACCCGGCGCACCCGCTCGGCCAGGTCGAAGTGGGTGCCGTCGAGCTTGTCGATCGCCTCGTCCATCAGGGACTGCAGCCAGCGCTGCACCTCGTCGACGCCCTCGATGTGCGTGCCCTGCTCGTCCAGGTGCGCCAGCGCCACCCACGGCGTGGCCGCGCCGGGCAGGATCTTCTCGGCCTCGGCCTTCATCTCGCCCAGCAGCCGGTGGTACTCGGACCAGCCGTACGCGTACGCCTCGTCCAGGTCGAGATCGGTGCCGTTGAAGTAGCGCACCCAGCGGGCGTACCGCTCACGGCCCACCACGTCGGGCGCGCCCTCGACCGCCGGCGCGTACACGTCCCGCACCCAGTCGCGCAGCGCGACGACGGCCTCGGTGGCCGAGCGGGCCGCCGCGTCCAGCTCGGACCTCAGCGCCTCGGGTCCGGCGGCCGCGTACTGCTCGAACCAGCCGTGCCCCTCGCCGTCCGCGTCGGCCCACTGGCCGAGCTGCCCGACGAACGTGGCGGTGGCGCGCGGCCCGCCGTACAGCTTCTGCTCCAGGCCGCGGGCGAGGGACTCCCGGTAGCCCTCCAGCGCGGCCGGGACCGCGCGCAGCCGCTCGGCGATCGCCGCCCAGTCCTCCTCCGACTGCGCCGGCGTCACGGTGAACACCTGGCGCACCGCATGGGCGGGGGAGCTCAGATTGCTGACGGCACGCAGGCCCTCCTCGGCCTCGTGCACGGCGAGCCCGGCGAGCAGCCGCTCGCGCAACAGGCGCGCGCACCGGCGCTCGACATCAGTGTCCGCTCCGGGCTGCCGCTCCGCCTCCGCCAGCCGGGCCAGCGTCCGGCGCGACAGCTCGGCCTGCGCCTCCTCGCCCGCGGGCGAGAGGTCGGGCAACCTGCTGGAACTCTCCTTCACGCCGAGGAAGGTGCCGGTGATCGGATCGAGGGCGACGAGCTCGTCGACGTACGCGTCGGCGACTTCGCGGGGCAGCGGGCTCTTGATCTCAGACATGCGGCCATCCTCGTACGACGGCCCGCCGCACGTCACCCGGATTGAGCCGAGGGCGTAGGGCGCGTCCGCCGGAATCCGCCGGACAGGCCCCGAGGCTCTACGGCGGGAGCAGCGGCCCGCAGTCCCACTGCTGGAATATCAATCGCGTTTCCACCCGGGCCACTTCGCGACGCGACGTGAACTCGTCCAGGACCAGCCGCTGCAGATCCGCCATGTCCGCGACGGCGACATGGACCAGATAGTCGTCCGGGCCCGTGAGGTGGAAGACGGTCCGTGACTCCGGCAGCGCCCGGATCCGCTCCACGAACGGCCCCACCAACTCCCGCCGATGCGGCCTGACCTGCACGGACAGCAAGGCTTCCAGCCCTCGCCCGAGTTTGGCCGGATCGAGTCGCAGCTGATGCCCGAGGATCACGCCGGAACGGCGCAGCCGGGTCACCCGGTCCAGGCACGTCGAGGGCGCGACCCCGACCTGGGCGGCGAGGTCTCGGTAGGTGGTCCGGGCGTCGTTCTGCAGCAGCCGCAGCAGATGAAGATCCACCGGATCCAGTACGACAGATTCGGCCATCGGTCGAACGTAGCACGGTGTTCGATTCCTGTGACCCGGTCGTTGTTCACTCTTCCCGCATGGACGCCACGAGAGCTCTGGCCACGGAAGCCGTGCACGCGGGCCGCGACGACCTCGCCCGGCAGGGACTGCACGCGCCGCCGATCGACCTGTCGACCACCTATCCCTCGTACGACAGCCGCGGTGAGGCCGCCCGCATCGACGCCTTCGCCACCACCGGCGCCGAGCCCGAGGGCCCGCCCGTCTACGGCCGTCTCGGCAACCCGACCGTCGCCCGCTTCGAGACCGCGCTGGCCCGCCTCGAGGGCACCGAGTCAGCGGTCGCGTTCGCCAGCGGGATGGCCGCGCTGAGCGCCGTCCTTCTCGTACGGGCGTCGATGGGTCTGCGGCACGTCGTGGCCGTACGACCGCTGTACGGATGCAGTGACCACCTGCTGACCGCCGGGCTGCTCGGCTCCGAGGTCACCTGGACCGACCCGGCCGGCATCGCGGACGCCCTGCGCCCGGACACCGGCCTGGTGATGGTCGAGTCCCCGGCCAACCCGACGCTCGCCGAACTCGACCTGCGGGCCGTCGCCCATGCCTGCGGCTCGGTCCCGCTGCTGGCGGACAACACCTTCGCCACGCCCGTGCTCCAGCGCCCCGCCTCGCTCGGCGCCCGGCTGGTGCTGCACAGCGCCACCAAGTACCTCGGCGGACACGGCGACGTGATGGCGGGCGTGGTGGCCTGCGACGAGGAGTTCGCCGGACGGCTGCGGCAGGTCCGCTTCGCCACGGGCGGCGTCCTGCACCCGCTCGCCGGCTACCTGCTGCTGCGCGGCCTTGCGACCCTGCCGGTGCGGGTGAAGGCGGCCTCCGCGAACGCCGCCGAACTCGCCCGCCGCCTCGCCGCCGACCCACGCGTCACCCGCGTCCACTACCCACGCATCGGCGGCGCGATGATCGCCTTCGAGACCGCCGGCGACCCGCACGAGGTCATCGCCGGCGTCCACCTGATCACCCCGGCGGTCAGCCTGGGCAGCGTGGACACCCTCATCCAGCACCCGGCATCCATCAGCCACCGCATCGTGGACGCGGACGACCGGCGGGGCGCCGGGGTGAGCGACAGGTTGCTTCGGCTTTCGGTGGGCTTGGAGGACGTCGAGGACCTATGGACGGACCTGGACAGGGCATTGGGGGCGCCGGCGCGCCCCGACAGGGGCGCGGGGCTGTGTCGATCTGCAGCCCCGCCGCGGGGCGCCACAATCCACAACGCACCCGCAGACGCCGACGACCACCCAACCCCTACGGCGCTTCGGCGTTGGTAACCCGAACCGCACCTTCGCCCAGCGGAGCGTCCCCGTCCAGCCGAGCCGTGATCACCAGGGTCCCCTCCTCGATCTGATAGTCGAGGGGGAGCCCCAACCCCCGCATCGCCGCAACCATCCCGGTGTTGGACGCCTGGGTCACGGCATACACGCTCTCGCACCCCGCCTCGACCGCCATCGCCACCAACCGCTCCAGCAACTCCGCACCGATACCGCGCCGCTGCCACTTGTCCTCGACGAGCAACGCCACCTCCGTCTCGTCCCCGTCCCACAACAGGTGACCGAGACCGACCAGACGCCCCGAGGTGGTCTGCACCGCCAGCGTGCGGCCGAACCGCGGACTGAGCAGGTGGTTCAGATAGCGGGCGGCGTCACCGACCGGCCCGTGGTACCGCATCCCGAGCGTCCGCGCGGAGCACCGCTCGTGCATCTCCTTCGCGGCCTCCAGGTCGCGCGGATCGGCCCGCCGCACGGTGATCTCGTTGCCCTCGGGCAGCGTCAGCACGTCCTGGCTGTGCGGCACCCGCGGCCCGAGCCGGGCGTCCAGCTCCACCAGCGCCCGCGCCCGGGCGAACTCGGCCGGCGTGAACGGCAGATACGGCCGCTCCACGGTGATCACTCCACCTTCCGGCGCCCGCAGCCGCAGCACCGTGTCCTCGAGAACTCCCTCCACCGGCACACCGTCCGGCCCGCGCCCTCCGCCGACCGGCGTACCGGGCAGCTGGCGGATGGTGCACCGGCCCAGCAACTGCCGCAGCGCCAGCGGCAGTTCGGCCGCGTCCAGGGCGGTGCGGGCGGCCAGGCCCAGCACCCGGGTCGGCGCGTCCACCAGGTCGTGGGCGTCGGCCCGCTCGATCCAGGTGTCCACGCCGCCTGCCCCCGAGACCACCCGGGTGAGCTCGGACGCCATGAGCCCACCGGGGGCCCGCAGCAGGAACTCGTCCACCGTGCCCTCGGCCAGGGGATGCGTCTGCAGGCTGAGGATGTCGACCCGCTGCCCGGCGAGCGCCGTGCAGAGCGCGGCCAGCGACCCCGGTTCGTCCTTCACCGTCGTCCGCATCCGCCACAGAGTGCTCTCCCCGGGCAGGCTCTCCGGCGCCTGCACCGACGACTCGGACGGCCCGGCCTGCTGCTCCTGAGACAGTGGCCGGGCACCGGTATCGTCCGCCGGCGGCGCGTGACCGTGGCGGCGTGACCACCATGTGTGGACCAGGGCGGCGAGTTCGCCGACGCTCCTCTGCCAGTGGTGCGCGGGACGGCTGTGCTTCGCAGGCGTCACATCAGACATTTCTCGAGTCATGCAGTCACTGTGAAGGAAGGGTGTTGCGTGATCACGAACGCTTTGTGACTGATCGGTAAAGTGTCGTTATGCTCCTTTTGTTGATTTTTATACGGTTGTCTTGCGCGGCGTCACGCTCACATCAGGCGGCCGCCTCCGGCGACAGCGCGCTGCGCAGCCGACGGGCCTGCGTCACCAGCCGTGAGGAACCGCGCCGGTCCGCCGTCTGCGCCAGGTGCGGTATCTCCCCCCGCGCCCCGGACCGCTCGGCGCACTCTGCTGCCACGGCCAGCAGTTCCCCGAGCCCGCGGGCCGACGCCGCCGTGCCGTTGGTCGCGAGCTCCGCGAGCAGGACGGGCAGGGTGTGCCGCAGCATCTCCCAGATGGTGGCGTTGGCCCCGGTGGCCGCCGCGACCTTCGCCGACTCCGCGAGCCGCAGCGGCTTCACGGCCCCGCGCCGCACCAGCTGCCCGAGATCCGCGCCCAGCCGCGCCGTGTCGAGCTGCCCGCGTGCAGCCAGTGTCAGCAGCGCGTCCACGGCGGCGAGCCGGTCCTCCGGATGCCGCGCGCCGAGCCCGTACGCCAGGCACCGATGCACGGCCTCGCCCGCCTCGCCGCCGGACTCGGCCAGTTGGGGCAGGACGGCGGCGGCGCCCCGGGCATCGTCCACGGCCACGGCGGACAGGTCCCGCAGCATCCGAGCGGCCACGAGCTCGCGCCGCTCGGGGAGCAGGGCAAGCCAGTGCTGCCGTATGGCGTCGCTCCAGTGGTAGCAGTACCAGCGGTCCCCGTACACGCTCACCGGTCGGCCCAGAGGCCGGTACTCCGCCGGGAAATCCTGCTGCAATTCCAGGAGTTCACCGCACTCGAGCAGGATGCGACTGCCGAAGATCCGTCGTCTGGCCGTCGGCAGCCCGGGACCCGGTTCGCTCAGCCAGTCGGTGAGCCGTGTGCCCTCCGGCGTGCCGAGGGCGGCCGCGCGCTCGGCGGCCCGCACGGCAGCCGCCCGGTCTGCGCGCCGCACCCGCAGCAACGCCTGCGCGAAGTCCGCCGGCGACACCCGCGCGCCCAGGCGCCGGTACTCGTCGAGACGGTCCACCAGCTCGTCCGGCTCCAGGAGGCCCGTGCTCCACGTCGGGGTCGACAGCAGGAACGGCAGCGGATCGGTCTGCAGCCGGTACGCCACCTCCCACAGCCGGGCCGCGAAAGCCCGGGCGAGACCGCTGTGCCCGCACTCGCGGGCCGTGGACCCGTGCTGGACGAACGCGTGCAGTGTCTTGAGGCGGACCCTGCCGCGCAGGGTGGCGAGGAGGAGGTCCAGGCCGTCCTCCGCGTCCGACACGGCGAAGTCGGCCCCGTCGAAGCGGCTTTCGGAGTCGTAGTCCGCGCTGTTCCACCAGCGGCGCGCGAGCACGGGCTGGAGTGCCTCCAGCAGGGCTTCCCGGTCGCGGTACGCATGGCGCACCAGGCCGTCCAGCGCCCGCTCGAACCCGGCCACACCGGGCTCGGACGCCATGGCCGCCCCCACCTCCTCGGCGGCCTCGGCCGCGGAGACGGGAGCCGGGGCGAGGCGCGTGAGCACAGGGACGGGCGGGAGTACCTCCTCGTACGCCACCGGGGCCGCCGCCGCGGGCGCGGTGCCCAGCAGCTGAGCCGCCCGGGCCCGCAGTCCAGGAATCAACTGCTCGGCCTCCGCAGCCAGTTCGGCGTGCACGTCGGCGTTCTCGACCTTCTTGACGTGCCGCTCCACCAGCTTCAGCGCCCGCTCCTGGACGTCCGAATCCTCGTGCCCGAAGGCCTGCGCGACCGCGGGCAGCAACTCCTCGGCCGTGCCCGCGTCCCGGGTGAGGACCTTGCCGAGCAGCACGAGCTGGGCGCGCACCAGCTTCTTCTCGGTGCGGAACAGCACCGCCGCCGACATCTCCGCCAGCTGACGCGGCGCCAGCTCGCCGTCGAGGGCCGGCGCGGCCAGCAGCGACTGGGCGTGCGAGGCCACCGGAGAGACCGCATCGGAGGCGAGGGCCAGCCAGTCGGCGGTCCGCTCCCGCTCCTCGTCCCGAGTGAGCTCGAGCAGCTTCAACAGTCGGAGGAACACGCGGTGTTCGGTGGTTGTGCCACCCCGCAGCAGGCGTGCCACACAGGCGTCGACCATCACCTTGCGGTCCAGGACCCCCTCGGCCGTGAGGCGGACGAGCGCCCCGGTCCAACTGTCCGGTCCCTCCCCGCGCGGCCACTCGAGCAGACCCCCGATGTCGTTCGTCTCGAAGAGCGCGGCCACGAGCTGAGGCAGATGCGGATCCGGCCGCAGGCGGTCGAGCAGCGTGCCCTTGCGCTGCACGGCCCAGCTCAGGTGGCCCATCCAGCCCCGCACGTAGGCGTCCGTGGCCGGCACCGGGCAGCCCGACAGCCACACCAGGCCCGCCATCAGCTCGTACGGCACCCCGGACGTGGCCGGCCGCTGTGCGAGCCGGTGCGTCAGGTCGGCGAGCCACTCCTGGGAGCGGTCGCCGAGGAGGCGCAGCAGCAGGGCCGGCGAGGTCTGCGACCAGCGCATGTCGGCCGCGGCGATCCAGGTCGCGACGGCCGCGGCACCGGTCTGGCAGGCCACCCCGGCCACGAACAGCGGCGAGTAGGCGCGGCGAGCATCCGCCTCCCAGGGTGCCGTCCTCAGCTCCTTGCGAAGGGCCTTCAACTCGGGGACGACAGACCGCCGTTCGGCGTCCGTCATCTCGTCGAGCAGGTCGACCACCGTGGCCGTGTGCCCCGCCCGTACCGCTTCCATCAGCGAACTCATCGCACACCCCCGTCGACCCGCGTCCTGTCCTGCTCCACCGCGGCACCCCGCCGCACCATCCGCACCGCCAGCGCGTGCTTGCACGGCCCGCGCCCGCCCCGGTACCTCGCCCACCACAGGCAGCTGCAGCTCAACACCCCCGCCTCGTCCCGCACCCGGTGCACATGCCCGTCCTCCGCGGTCACCGTCCCGAGGGCGCCGTCCAGGGCGACCGCGCCGGCGGCCACCAGCGCCCGGGCCGAGCGCAGCCTGGGGTTGTGGCGCTCCACGCGCTCGGCGTCGTAGGGCAGTTCGCGGTGGAAGTAGGCCGCCTCCGCCGTGTCGTAGCCGACGCGGCCCGACGTGCCCAGCCGGACCAGGGCCGCCCGCACCCGCTCGGCCGTGAGCCCCGAGGAGGCGGCGAGGTCGGCCACGTCGATGCGAGGCTCCCACGCCAGGAGCACCGAGACGAGTTCCGCGTCCTCGGCGGCCTCGTCGGTGGCGAGCGCGTCGAGGACGCCGCCCTCGCCGGAGAAGCCGCGCGAGGCGTCCGGCGAGAGGGTCAGCGTCAGCCGCATCCCCGGCAGCACGGCTTCCCAGGCGCTCGCCGCGGAGGCGCTGCCGGTGGCCGCGGGGCCGTACACCCGCAGGGCCGTCGCGTGTCGCAGCACGCGCTGGAGCGCGATCAGTCGCTCAGGGCCGGGCAGACACACCGCGCCCGGCACCGCCCGCGTCGTCGGCCGCAGAGTGCGGCCCGCGGGCACCACCCAGCGCGGCCCGGCCGAAACGCCCCGCCCACCCCCGCGGGGCAGGGCACGCAGGAACCGGACGGCCTCGCCCGCGGGCAGCTCGGCGCGCAGGTCGAAGCCGGCCGCTATGACCTGGGCCTCGGCGAATCCGCGCAGCCAGCGGTCGGGCAGCGGCACCTTCTTCTCCACGACCGGGCCGTCCAGCGTGGTGACCGCCAACTCCTCGGGGCCGACGCGCAGATGGAGCGGGTCGTCCGAGCCGATGCGGGAGAGAGCCTCGCGCAGCGGGTTGTTGACGTCGACGTTGGTCGTGCCGTGCCCCACCTCGCCGCCGTCCAGGCCCGCCTCCAGCACGTCCAGGCGGGCGTACACCCCGCCGCAGCCCGAGAAGGACTCGAAGCGCAGCCGGTCCCCGTTGCCCGTCACCACCGGGTCGAGCGAGGCGCGCAGCTGCCGCTGGTAGTAGCGCGCGGCGGCCACGTCCGCCACCGCCAACAGCCCGGCGGAGGCGACCTGAGGGCTCGTCAGGAACCCGGCGAAGAACCGGGGATGGTCCTCGACTCCGGACGGCGTCGCGCCCCGGGAGGTCTCGAGTCCCAGGCGTCGCTCACCCGCCGAGGACTCCAGCGCGGAGGGTCGGCAATAGGCCACGGCCTGCAAAGATCGCGTCATGGAAAAACCGTAGAGGCGACCACTGACAATCGGCCCTGACCTGCGAAGACGCCCTGCCGGAAGGGGAGTTCGCGGGCACGGAACGGCGCCGCGCACCGGGGGATGACGCCGGTGCGCGGCCCTGATGAGAGCGTACGGGAGTTACTGTCCGACCCGCCCCGGCTGCAGCGTCTGCGTGAACAGCACAGTGCCGTCGTACTCGCGCAGCCGCACCGTCAGCTCGCCGCTGTCGCCGTCGATGTCGACCTCGCCGAAGAACTGGTAGCCCTCGGCCGGCGAGACGTTCGACGCGGTCGGCGCCTTTACGAACACCCGGTCCGGGCCGAACGTGCCGTCCAGCGCGTTGGCCGGGAAGGCGCCGGCGTTGAGCGGGCCGGAGACGAACTCCCAGAACGGCTCGAAGTCCTTGAACGCGGCCCGCGACGGGTCGTAGTGCTGCGCCGAGGTGTGGTGCACGTCGGCCGTCAGCCACACCGTGCCGGTGATCCTGCGGTGCTTGATGAACCGCAGCAGCTCGGCGATCTGCAGCTCGCGACCCAGCGGCGTGCCCGGGTCGCCCTGCGCGACGGCCTCGATGTTCGCCTTGCCCTCGACTCCGTCGGGCACGACAAGACCGAGCGGCATGTCCGCGGCGATGACCTTCCACACGGCACGCGAACGGGACAGCTCGCGCTTGAGCCACTCCAGCTGCTCGGCGCCGAGGATGCCCTGCGGGTCGGTGGTCTGGTTGTCGGGCGAGTTGGCGTTGCGGTACGTCCGCATGTCGAGCACGAACACGTCCAGCAGGGGACCGTGGTTGACGACGCGGTAGATCCGGCCGTCCGGCCGCCCGCTGACGGTGGAGATCGGGAAGTACTCGGAGAACGCCTGCCGCGAGCGCAGGGCCAGGTCGTCCAGCTTCGTGCCGGCCGGGTAGGGCGTGCCGGTACCGATGACCTCGCCCGGGTACCAGTTGTTGCGGACCTCGTGGTCGTCCCACTGGATGACGTTCGGCACCTGGGCGTTGAACCGGCGCAGCGCCTCGTCCAGCAGGTTGTAGCGGAAGTTGCCGCGGAAGTCGGCCAGGGAGACCGCGACGTGCGACTTCTCCTCGGTGGTGACGTTCCGGTACAGGCTGCCGTCGGGGAGCGCCTGGGTCGCCGAGATCACGCCGTCGGCGTAGATGTTGTCGCCGCTGCACAGGAAGAAGTCCGGGTCGACCTTCGCCATGGCGTCGAAGATGCGGTAGCCGCCGATCGACTCGTTGATGCCCCAGCCCTGTCCCGCCAGGTCGCCGGACCACACGAACTTCACGCCCCTGCGCCGCTTCACGGGCGCCGTACGGAAGGTGCCGGCCACCGGTTCGCCGGTGCGGCGCGGGTCGTCAGGATCGGCGAGCAGCACCCGGTAGTGGATCTGCTCGCCCGACGGGAGCCCGCGCAGCCGGGTCGTGCCGGTGAAGTCCGAGTCCGCGCCGAGCAGCGGACCGTGCCATCTGCGCGGGTTGCGGAACGACTCGGTCGCCGACGTCTCGACGATCATCCTGGCCGGCCGGTCGGAACGCACCCACACCAGCCCGGAGTCGGTGGTCACGTCTCCGGCCTGCACGCCCCAACCCGCCTTGGGACGTCCGGACAGGGCGAACGCCGGCGCCGCGCCGAGGGCGGTGGGCAGGGTCAGGGCCGCCGACGCGGCGAGCGAGCCGCGCAGCACGCTGCGGCGGCCGGGGAGCGGACGGTGTGACATGGATGCGCCTCCAGGGACGGGATCCGGCCAGTGTGCGATGCCACAACTACTGGTGCGCCGCAGCGCACACGGAAACCACAAGTGAACAACTGACCGCAGGGACAAGGGAACCGGCGCACGACAAGGGGGATTCCGGTGGCGAAAGGGATGAGCCACCCGCGCGTTTCCCGCGCCGGTCACCCCGTGGTCATGCGGCGGTCGCCTCGGCCATCAGCCGTACACCCGCCCGGATCCGTGCCGGTGACTGGTGTGCGTACCCCAGGACCAGCAGTACGCCCTCGCTCCGTTCGTGCCCGCCACGCGCGTGCGTGTAGTCGGTCAGTGGACGCACCGCCACACCTGCCGCGGCCACGCGCGCGAGGAAGCGCTCCTGCGGCCCGTACCGTGCCGGCAGCGCGGCGATGACGTGCAGTCCCGCGGCGATCCCCGCCACCTGTGAGCCCGGGAAGTGCTCGTCCAGGGCGGCCACGAGTGCGTCGCGCCGCTCCCGGTAGGCGCGCTGGCAGCGGCGCAGCTGGCGGTCGTAGTCGCCGCGCTCCACGAAGCGGGCGAACAGCGCCTGGTCCAGGGTGGGATGGCCGAGATCCATGGTCCGCTTGCGCTCGACGACTTCGCCGGCCAACGTCTCCGGTACGAGCAGCCAGCCGAGCCTGAGGCCCGGCGCGAGGGACTTGCTGACCGAGCCCGTGTAGGCCACGTGTTCCGGGTCGAGCCCCTGGAGCGCGCCCACGGGAGCACGGTCGTAGCGGAAGTCGCCGTCGTAGTCGTCCTCCAGCACGAACCCGTCCACCGACCGCGCCCAGTCGAGCAGTTCGGTGCGGCGGCGGGCGGAGTACGCGATCCCGGTGGGGAACTGGTGGGAGGGCGTCGTCACGACGGCCCGCACGCCCGACTCCCGCAACGGCCCGACGACGAGTCCGTCCTCGTCCAGAGGCAGCGGCACGGTGGTGACGCCGGCCGAGGCGTACAGCGCGTTGTGCTGAGGGCTTCCGGGATCCTCCACGCCGACGGTGCGCAACCCGCGCGCGTGGAGCGCGAATCCGAGCAGCGTCGTCGCCTGGGCCACCCCGGAGACGACCACGATCCGCTCCGGGTCAGCGACCACGCCCCGGCGCCGCGCCAGCAGTTCCGCCAGTGCCGTACGCAGCTGCGGCAGCCCGCGCGGGTCGGGATAACCGAGATCCCGGTGGGGCAGGTCCGCCAGCACCGCGCGGTGCGCCGCGGCCCAGGCCGTGCGCGGGAACAGCGACAGGTCCGGCGTGCCGGGCACGAAGTCGGCCTGCGTGCCGGGGGAGTGCGGGGCGAGGTCACGCGCGCGTGCAGGCGCGGCCCGCACGGCACCGCCGACCCAAGTGCCTGCGCCACGCCCGCTGCGCAGATAGCCCTCCGCCGTCAGCTGCTCGTACGCCTCGGTGATCAGCCCCCGCGACACCCCGAGGTCGGCGGCGAGATCCCGGCTCGACGGCAACCGCGTGCCCGGCGCCAGCCTCCCCGACCGCACCGCCTCCCGCAGTGCCGCCTGCAATGAGCGGCCACGCGTGCGTGCCGGAGCGGAGGCGGCCGGCAGCAGCAGCTCCCAGGCGGGCGAGGCGGCGTGCCCTTGCTCCGGGCCGGAAGCTGGAGTGCCGTCCCGATTGGTCTCCGATGGCGTCATGGAAATGGACCTTAAACCGGACCGCTGCTCTACCTAGCGTCGCTGCCATGAACGCCACCACCACGCGCGGAGCCCTGCTCGCCGCGCTCGCCTGTGTCCTCGTCGGAGGGTCCTTCACGGCCAACAGCGTTCTGGGCCACTATCCGTACGCGGGCGGCCAGTTCCTGCGCTACGGCCTGGCGTGTCTGCTGCTCGCCCCGCTGGCCGGCCGTGGGGCCGCGGCGCGGCTGCGGGCGCTCGTGCCCCGCCAGTGGGCCCGCCTGGCGCTGCTCGCCGCCGTCGGCATGGTCGGCTTCAACCTGGCCGTGATCGCCGCCGAGCGCACCGCGGAACCGGCGGTACCGGGCGTCTTCGTGGGCTGCGCGCCCGTGGTCGTGGCCGTCGTCGTCCCGCTCCTGGAGGGGCGCAGGCCCCAACGCCTGGTCCTGTACGGGGCGTTGCTGGTCGCCGTCGGTGCCTTCACGGTGCAGGGCTGGGGGCGTACGGACGGCGTGGGCATCGCCTTCTCGGCGTGCGCGCTGGCCGGTGAGGTCGGTTTCGCGGTCCTCGCGGTGCCCGTGCTGCGGCCGCTGGGGCCGCGGCTGCTGTCCGCCACGGTGTGCGGCATCGCGGCGGTCGAGTCCGCGGCGGCCGGGCTGGTCGTGGACGGCACGGCGTGGCTGCGGCGGCCCGACGGCACCGAGGCCGCCGCGCTGCTGTGGCAGGCGGCGGTCGTCACGGTCGTCGGATTCGTGTGCTGGTACATGGGCATGCAGCGGATCGGCGCGGAGCGCGCCACGCTGTTCTCCGGCCTCATCCCGGTCGCCGCCGCCTGCACGGCCCCGCTCGTCGGAACGGGCTCCTACGGGGCCGCACAGGCCGTCGGCAGCGCCCTGGTCGGCGCCGGAGTCGCCCTGGGATCCGGCGCGTTGACCCGGCGGCGCGGCAGGTCAGCGGCTGCCGTCGAGGATGACGCGGGCGACCAGCGCCGGGTCGTCGTTCATCGGGCAGTGCCCGCAGCCGGGCAGCCGCACCAGACGGGCGCGGGGGATGATCCGCTTGGCGCGCACCCCCTGACGGCGCACGAGCAGCATGTCCCGGGTGCCCCAGGCCACGGTGACCGGAAGCCCGGGGATGTCGTCGGTGAACCGGACGGCGCTGCCGGACCGGAGGGTGTCGTCGAACCCGGTGGCCTGGGCAAGCGCCAGCGTCTCGGCGACCACGGCCTCGGGTGAACGGCGGCTGGGGCGGGCGTAGATCGTGCTCGTGAGCACGGTGCGGCCGGCCGCCGAGCGGGACAGCTGCTCGACCAGGGGCAGCGGCAGCCGCCGGGAGATGCGCCGCATCGTGAGCAGGACGCCGAAGGCGTAGCGCCGCTCGGCCTCCGACCAGAACCCGGCCGGGGACAGCGCGGTCACGGACCGCACGAGCTTCTCGCGGCCCAGCTCCAGGGCGAGCAGCCCGCCGAGCGAGTTGCCCGCCACATGCGGGCGTTCGAGCTCCAGCGCCTCGCAGAACGCTCCGAACACGGCGGTCGTCGTGGGCAGGTCGTACGCGAGCCCGTCGGGCAGCCCCGGAGAGGCGCCGAACCCCGGCAGATCCACGGCGATCACATCGCGCTCGGTCGCGAGGATGTCCACCACCGGGTCCCAGGCCTGCCGGTGGTGACCGATGCCGTGCAGCAGGAGCAGCGGCTCGCCGCTGCCCACGCGCGCGTAGGAGACGGTCACGGGCTGCGGGCCACCCGCAGAGGGGACCTTGAAGGAGACGGTGGCGGACATGGGTGCTCCTCGTCTGGGGCTCGCTGACGGACGCCGTGTAGACAGCTTGTCAGCAATTGCTACCGACGGGTAGCCCCTGGTTGGGGTCGACCTCGCGGTCGTACGGCCCTCAACGCGCCCTGCGCACCTCCAGGTTGAACTCCCCGTGCCCGAAATGCCGGAAGAGGTCGAGCCACAGGGGGAGCATCATCTCCACGCTGCGTGCTGCCCGGATTCCGCCCAGGTCGAGCACCCGGTGCGGCGGCCACCCGAACTCCCCGAGCAGCGCGGTGACCTGCTCCTTGGCGGTGGCGTCCTCGCCGCAGACGAAGAGCTGGTGCTCGCCCGGCACCAGCGAGGGGTCCACCATCACCTGGCAGTTGACCGTGTTGAGCGCCTTCACCACGCGCGCGTGCGGGAACGTGCGCTGGATCTGCTCGCCCACACTGTCCGACTCGACGGGGGCCAGCCGCAGCTCCCCCTCCTCGAAGGCCAGGGGGTTGGAGACGTCGATGACGACCTTCCCGTCGAGGTTCGCCGCCCCGGCCGCCTCGAGTGCGGCCAGTGCCACCCGCCCGCCGACGGCGACCACGACCACCTCGGCCGACGAGGCCGCCTCCTCGAACGTGCCGGCCCGCGCGCCCGCACCGGCGCTCTGCGCCCACTCCAGGGCGGTCGGGTTGTCCTTGGTGCGGGAACCCAAGGTCACCTCGTGGCCGAGCTCCGCCAGCTTGCCGGCGAGCGTACGGCCCACATCGCCCGTGCCCAGTACCGCGTACCGCATGGCTACCTCCGCAAGGCGCAGCCGCCCGCGCTGGGCGGCTCTGGGTCATTCTGCTCCGGGACACGCGGATTTTTCCTAGACATGGCCGTAGGCGTCGCATGGGATGGGGCGGTGACCACGGACACCGGGACCGACGTCTTCGAAGAGCACCGCCCCGTCCTGCTGGGGGTCGCCTACCGGATGCTCGGGCGGGTGGCCGACGCCGAGGACGTGGTCCAGGAGGCCTGGCTGCGCTGGTCCGGCGCCGACCGAAGCGACGTGCGCGAGCCGCGCGGCTACCTGGTGCGCATCACCACACACCTCGCCATCGACCGGCTGCGCCAGGTCAAGGCCCGCAACGAGGCGTACGTCGGTCCGTGGCTGCCCGAGCCGTACGTGACCGACTTCGGGGACACCGTCCCGGACACCGCCGAGCAGGCCGTGCTCGCCGACTCCGTCTCCCTGGCCGTCCTCGTCGTCCTGGAGTCGCTGTCGCCACTGGAGCGGGCCGTGTTCGTGCTCAGGGAAGCCTTCGGCTACCCGTACGCGGACATCGCCGCCATGCTCGACCGCGGCGAGCCGGCCGTGCGCCAGCTCGCCGGGCGGGCCCGCAAGCACGTCGAGGAGCGGCGGCCGCGCTACGAGGTCGATCCCGCCCGGCGTCGCGAGCTCACTGAGCGGTTCCTCGCCGCCGCGGGGGAGGGCGACCTGGACGGGCTCCTGGCGCTGCTGGCGCCCGACGTGCGGCTCGTGGGCGACAGCGGCGGCAAGTCGCGGGCGCCGCTGCGGGTCCTGGAGAGCGCCGACAAGGTGGGCCGCTTCCTCATCGGGGCCGCCCGGAAGGGCGTACCGGACCCGTCCTTTCGTTTCATGGAGCTCAACGGCGGCCCCGCCCTCGTGGCGCTGTCCGCCGGCAAGCCCGACAGCGTCTTCCAGCTGGACGTCTTCCAGGGCCGCATCCAGACGGTCTACATCATCCGCAACCCCGACAAGCTGCTGTCACTGACCGCGACCTGAGGGGCCGCTGCAACCGCTCTCTGTCTTTCCCGGTGGGATCGAGGATTGGTCTTGACCAAGGGTTTGGGCCGCCCTATGGTCGCAGATAAGTGCAACAACCTTTAATAAACAAGGGCGCTAAAACGCCGCCGGACCACGGCGATTGCGGAGGACAGGGTGGGGACCACGCAGCTGGAATCGGTGCCGGAACCGAAGTACTGGCACCTCAAGACCGTGCTCAGTGAGGCATTGGACTCCGAGTTCTCCGTGGGCGAGATCCTGCCCAACGAGCGCGACCTCGCCGCCCGCTTCGGCGTCGCCCGCGCCACGCTTCGCCAGGCTCTGGAGCAGCTCGAACTGGAAGGCAGGCTGCAGCGCCGCCGCGGTGTCGGTACGACCGTCGCCCCGCCGCGCGTGGGCGTGGCCGTAGGCACCGAGCAGCACGCCTGGCCGGGGGCCGCCGGTGACGTGTGGCAGGCCGTCGACTGCACCGTGACGGCGCCGCCCGCCGCGGTCGCCGCCGCACTGGAGATCGACCCGGACGAGTCCGTGCACACGGTGCGCCGCTCGCGCATGACGCACGGCCAGCCCGTCGCCGCGGAACTGCTGTACATCCCGGCGTCGTCGGTGCCCGACCTCTCCGCCATAGACGCACCGTCCGGACCGGCACGCGCGCGTGCCGTGCTGCGCGAGCTGCAGCGGCTGGAGCTGGAGGGCCGGGACAGCTCCGTGGAGCTCGGCTCGGCCCGCGCGGACGACGCCAAGGAACTGGACCGGCTCCCCGGGGCGCCCGTCCTCGTCGTCACCACCCGTTTCATCGCCGACGGCCGCACCGCGGCGCTCTCCGTCGCCACGTATCGCGCGGACACCTGCCGGCTGACCTTCGGCGACTCCGGCGGCGTGGAGATCCACCCGAACCCCGAGCGCCGGGCCTCCTGAGCCGCCCTGCCGCCACATCGACCGCGCCCCGGAACTCCTCCGGGGCGCGAGCCGTTTCACCTGAAGGGTGTCGCGTGGTCGGCGTGGTGCAGTGAAGCCGCCCGTCAGCGTCGCGCCGTCACCGTGCCCTCCACCGCGAACAGCTGCTCCTCCACGTGGTCGAGGGCGAGCCGGAGCGCTCCCGTCGCCACCGCGGCCTCGCCGAGGAGGGACAGCGTCACCTTCGGAGGGCGCAGACAGTACCGGGCCAGTTCGCTGCGCAGGGGCTCCAGTACGCCGTCGAGGCCGGCCGCCCAGCCGCCGACGACGACGAGTTCCGGGTCGAGGGCCAGGACCAGCGCGGCCACGTCGTGGACGAGCCGCTGGATGAACCGGTCGACGGCCGCGCGGGCCCGCTGGTCGCCCTCGCGGGCCTGCGCGAAAACCGCGGCGACGGCCTGCTCGTCGAGGGGGTGCAGCGGCTCGTCGGTGGTGGACAGGAGGGTCTCCGGGGTCACCTCGCGGCCCAGCAGGTGCAGCGCGCCGATCTCGCCGGCCGCGCCTCCGTAGCCGCGGTGCAGCTGCCCGCCGATCAGTGAACCGGCGCCCGGGCTGAGGCCGGCCAGCACGAACACCATGTCGTCGGACTCGATCGCAGCGCCCTTCCAGTGCTCGGCGACGGCCGCGGCGTTGGCGTCGTTCTCGACCAGCACCGGGCACTTGAAGGAGCGGCTCAGCCGCTCGCCGAGATTCAGTCCCGTCCATTCGGGCAGCGCCGTGCCCAGCCGTACAGTCCCGTCCGCCTCGACGATCCCCGGTGTGGCGACCCCGACGGCCCGCAGGGAGCTGCGCGGGACGCCGGCCCGGCGCAGCAGCTCGGCCACGGCGGTGCGCAGCCGTTCCAGCCGCTCGTCCGCCGCAGCCGTCTCGTCGACCTCCTTGGCCTGGGCGCCCAGCACCCGGCCGTCCAGGTCGGCCAGGAGCGCGGCGACGCGGTGCGGCCCGATCTCCAGGCCCAGCAGATGCCCCGCCTCGGCCCGGAACCGGAACCTTCGCGCGGGCCGCCCCTGCCGCCGTACGACGCTCTCGTCGGCCGCCTTCTCGACGACGTAGCCCGCCTCGATGAGCCCCTCGACGACACCCTCGACGGTGGGCCGGGACAGCCCGGTCACCCGGGTGATCTCCGTCAGCGTCGCGGAGTCCGTGGCGCGCAGCGCGTGCAGCACCACCGCGGAGTTGATCCTTCGCAGCAGCGAGGGATCCCCGCCGGTCAGCCGCCCCAACGTCCGTCCTCCCAGCTCGTGCGCGTGTTGGCCGGATCGTACTCGGCGCGGCGGACCCCGGCGAGTGCCAGGGGCTCCTCCGGCGGATCAGCCCGGCGCCACGAACCCCGACTCGTACGCGGCGATCACGGCCTGCGTCCGGTCCCGCGCGCCCAACTTCGCCAGTACGGCGCTGACATGCGACTTCACCGTCTCCGTCCCGACCACCAGCCGGGTGGCGATCTCCGCGTTCGACAGTCCACGGGCCATCAGCCGCAGCACCTCGGCCTCCCGCTCGGTCAGCCGGGCCCGCTCCATCGCGGCCCGGGCCGCCCGGTTCCCGCCGTCGTCGCCGTACTCGGCGGCCAGCCGCCGCACGGAGGCCGGGAACAGCAGTGACTCGCCCTCGGCGACCAGCCGCACCGCGTGCACGATCTCGGCCGGCCGCGCCCGCTTCAGCAGAAACCCGTCGGCTCCCGCCCGCAGCGCCTCGTACACGTACTCGTCGTTCTCGAACGTCGTCACCACGAGGATCTTCGGCGGATCGTCCACCGTCCGCAGCACCGCGCGCGTGGCCTCGATGCCGTCCAGGAGCGGCATCCGTACGTCCATGGCGACCACGTCCGGCCGCAGTTGCCGCACCAGTGGGATCACCGCCGCCCCGTCGGCCGCCTCCCCGACGACCTCGATGTCGGGCTGCGCCTCCAGAACGGCCCGCAGGCCGGCGCGTACGAGCGGTTCGTCGTCGACGAGGAGAACGGTCACCGGCATCCGGTCAGCCTAGATCAACTCAGCGGCAGCTCCACATGTACCTGCCAGTCGCCCTCGTCCGGACCGGTGAGCGCGCGGCCGCCCAGCAGGGCCGCACGCTCCCGTATGCCGCGCAGGCCGCTGCCCCGGCCGGGCCCCGGTATCTCGGCGGTCAGCGGATTGCGGACCTCGAGGGTGAGGGTGCCGTCGGTGACGGTCACGCGCACGCGTGTCGGCACGGCACCCGCGTGCCGCAGCACATTGGTCAGCGCCTCCTGCAGGATGCGGTAGCCCTCACGGGAGACCGGGCCCGGGATGGACTCCAGCGGACCGGAGACCTCCGAGTCGACCTTCGCGCCGGACGCGCGCGCGGACTCCAGGAGGCGGTCCGCCTCCGCCAGCGTCGGACGGCTGCTCACCGGCCGCTCCGCCTCCCGCAGCACGCCGAGCACCCGCTCCAGGTCCTCCAGCGCGGCACGGCCGGTGTCCTCGATGGCGGCGAGAGCCCGGTCGGTGAACTCCGGGTCGCCCGCCGCGCGGGCCGCACCCGCCTGCACGACCGCCACCGTGAGGGCGTGGCCGATGGAGTCGTGCAGTTCACGCGCGATGCGATTGCGCTCCAGGAGCTGGTCCGTGCGCTCTTCCAGCGCCTCGAGGCGCTCGGCCGCGGACGGGCCGAGGAGCCGGCGCGCGACTGCGGTGATCAGCGCACCCAGGCCGACGACGACCCCGTAGAGCGCGATGAGCGGCAGCGGCACCAACAGCCAGTACGCCCAGTGCGGTTGGGCCTCGCGCAGGAGCGGGACGGCGTCGTCCGGCGCGTATCCGAGCGCGATCCGGGCCAGCTCGTACGCCAGGCCCGGCAGCCACACGCAGCTCGCCATCGCCACCGCGCCCAGCGCCATGCGCACCTCGAGCCACAACACGGTGCGCAGCCGGTCCCGCCAGGCCACCGCCGGGCTCACGGAGATGCCCGAGTCCTGCTCACTCGGCGTCAGCAGCAGCCGCGCCTGCACCCCTTCGCCAAGCCGCACCGCCGGGATGAGCCCGACCGGCACGAGCGCGGCCGCGGGCACCCACCATGTCGACATGTCGATGTAGAGCCACACGCTGACGATGAGCATCGGCACCCACAGGTGCAGCAAGCGCGTGTACGTCGTCCCCCGGAGCAACGGGCGCAGAAAGCGGGCCATTTCGACATCGTGCCAGGCGCCACTGACAACGGACTTCCCCCGCGTGGGGGAGACGATCCGCACCGCCGGGGGAGGAGAACGCCCGCCCGACCGGCCACGCTGCTGCCATGACCAGCATCGACATCCAGAACCTCACCAAGGAGTACGGCACCCGACGCGCCGTCGACCACCTCACCTTCAGCGTCCGACCCGGCCGCGTCACCGGCTTCCTCGGTCCCAACGGCGCCGGAAAGTCCACCACCATGCGGCTCGTGCTCGGCCTCGACCGACCCACCTCCGGCACCGCCACGGTCGGCGGCCGGCCCTACGCCACACTCCGCGAACCCCTGCGCCACGTCGGCGCCCTGCTCGACGCGCAGGCCGCGCACGGATCCCGTACCGGCCGGGACCACCTGCGCGTACTGGCGGCGAGCAACCGTATCCCCGGCCGCCGGGTCGACGAGGTGCTCGAGGAGAGCGGGCTCGCCTCGGTCGCGCGGCGCCGCGTGAAGACGTACTCCCTGGGCATGCGCCAGCGACTGGGCATCGCCGCCGCGCTGCTCGGCGAGCCCGAGGTGGTCATGCTCGACGAGCCCTCCAACGGCCTCGACCCGGAAGGCATCATCTGGATCCGCGCCTTGCTGCGCCGGCTCGCGGGGCAGGGCCGCACCGTGCTGGTCTCCAGCCACCTCATGAGCGAGACGGCGTCCTTCGCCGACCACCTCGTCGTCCTCGGACGCGGACGCCTCCTGGCCGACACCCCGATGCGGGAGTTCATCCACGCGCGCGTGCAGCCACGCGTACGGATCCGTACGACGGACGCGACGGCACTCAAGAGCGTCCTCGCCCGGCACGGTCACGACGCCGTGGAGCACGAGGACGGGCACTGGACCGTGGACCACGCGCGCGTGGACGACATCGGACGGCTCGCCTCCGCCGCGGGCGTGCCGATCCTCGAACTCGCCGCGGAAGAGGGCACGTTGGAGCAGGCCTATCTGGATCTCACCGGCACCGAGACCGAGTTCACCGCACAGCCTCAGGAGGCCTGACCATGGAATTCACGCCCGTACTCCACTCGGAGTGGCTCAAGATCCGTACGCTGCGGTCGCTGGTGGCCGGTCTGTGTGCCGTCCTGCCCGCCACCGCCGTGTTCTCCGCGCTCGCCGCAACCGACAGCGGCGGAGCGGACTTCGACCCGTTGTTCTCGGTCTTCTTCGGCATCAGCTTCGGCCAGATCGCGGCGATCGCCTTCGGCGTGACGGCCGTGTCCGCGGAGTTCCGCAGCGGCGCCCTGCACGCCACGTTGGCCGCGGTGCCGAGTCGGGGGCGGTGGTTCGCGGCGAAGGCGGTGGCTGTCGGCGTACCCGTGCTGGTCGTGGGGCTGGTGACGGGAGGTGTGAGCATGGTCGTCGGGCGGGCCGTCCTGGGTGCGAAGGCGGACGGGCTGACCTGGAGCGAGGAACTGCGCGGTGTGGTCGGTTGCGGGATCTATCTGACGCTGATGGCCTTGCTGGCGGCCGGTCTGACCGCGCTGCTGCGCAGCGGCGTCGCCACGCTGAGCATCCTGATCCCGTTTCTGCTGATCGTCTCGTTCGTGATCGGGGACATGTCCGGTTCCGTGGCGGATGTCCTGCCGGACAGGGCGGGGCAGGTGGTGTTCCACGAGACGTGGGACGGTGCGTTGGGGCCGTGGACGGGGCTTGCGGTGACGGGGCTCTGGGCGGGGGCGGCGTTGTTGGCGGGGGCGTGGAGTGTGGGGCGGCGGGACGCCTGACACCCCGCCAATTGTCAGTGGTAGGCGGAATACTGGATCACATGGACATCGCGAAGTGCCTCGACCTCGTTGACGAACTGTGGTCCCGGGACGCGGGTGGGCCCGGTCACGACATAGTTGTGTTAGGGGCAAGCAACGGTGACTGCCCGGAGGGCCACCTGACGGCGGGTGACGTGTATGCCCTGGAACGAGCACTCACGGAGCAGTTGACCGCCTGGCGAGGAGCGCCGGCTCGTTGGGGGACGGGAACCCTCCAGGAGCGCATTGGCCGTGGGGAGGAGATACCCGAGCCCTGGGCGCGACTCGCCGTCGAGGCAGTGGAGCTTCGGGCCTGGGAGAACGCCACCGGCCGCTGGCTCATCGTCGCCGTGGCCGACGCGGAACCCGAGGCCGAGGTTCGCCTGATCCTCGCCGCCACGAACGTCGCCCCGGTCTGACGAGTCACGCCTCCGCCGCCACCCGCAACCGCCCGAACTCCTCCGCCATCGTCTGCGCCGTCCAATGCGCGTTCAGCCCGCTGGGGTTGGGCAGCACCCACACCCGCGTGTCCCCGATCACCCGCTCCTGCGGCCCCACCTGGGCCTTGCGGTCGTCGAATGCGACCCGGTACGCCGTGACCCCCACCACCGCCAGCCACCGCGGCTTCAGCCGGTCCACCTTCAGGGCCAACTGCCGCCCGCCCTCGCGGTACTCCTCCGTACTCAGCTCGTCGGCCCGTGCCGTCGCCCGGGCCACCACGTTCGTGATGCCGAGCCCGTACGACAGCAACTCGCCCTGCTCCGACGGCTTCATGAGCCGTGGCGTGAAGCCCGACAGGTGCAGCACCGGCCAGAAGCGGTTGCCGGGCCGGGCGAAGTGATGGCCCGTCGCCGCCGTCATCAGACCTGGGTTGATGCCGCAGAACAGAACATCGAGGCCGTCCGCGACCACGTCGGGGACGAGACGGTCGCGGGCGGCCTCCAGTTCCGCCGGAGTGAAGCGGGTCAGAGGATCGCCCCCGGCGTGTAGCCCGCGGCCTCCGGGTGCTGCTTGACGATCTCCTCGATACGGCCGACGACGATGCCGACCTGGTCGGCCGCGGCGCCCGTGAAGGACAGCTTGTCGGCCATCAGAGCGTCCAGCTCGGCGCGGTCGAGCGGCAGCCGCGAGTCGGCGGCCAGCTTGTCGAGCAGCTCGTTGCGCTCGGCGCCCTGCTCGCGCATCGCCAGCGCGGAAGCGACGGCGTTCTCCTTGATGGCCTCGTGCGCGACCTCACGGCCGACACCCGCCCGCACCGCACCCATCAGCACCTTGGTCGTGGCGAGGAACGGCAGGTAGCGGTCCAACTCGCGCGCGACGACCGCCGGGAACGCGCCGAACTCGTCCAGCACCGTCAGGAACGTCTCCAGCAGACCGTCCAGCGCGAAGAACGCGTCCGGCAGCGCGACCCGGCGCACCACCGAGCAGGACACATCGCCCTCGTTCCACTGGTCGCCGGCCAGCTCGCCGGTCATCGACGCATAGCCGCGCAGGATGACCATCAGGCCGTTCACGCGCTCGCAGGAGCGGGTGTTCATCTTGTGCGGCATCGCGGAGGAGCCGACCTGGCCCGGCTTGAAGCCCTCGGTCACCAGCTCGTGCCCGGCCATCAGCCGGATCGTCTTCGCGAGAGACGAAGGCGCTGCGGCCAGCTGGACCAGCGCGGTCACGACCTCGTAGTCCAGCGAGCGTGGGTAGACCTGGCCGACCGAGGTGAAGGCCTGCGAGAAGCCCAGGTGCCGGGCGATCCGGTTCTCCAGGTCGGCCAGCTTGCCCGCGTCCCCGCCCAGCAGGTCCAGCATGTCCTGCGCCGTGCCGACCGGGCCCTTGATGCCCCGGAGGGGGTAGCGCCCGAGCAGCTCCTCGACCCGGCCGTACGCGACGAGCAGTTCGTCGGCGGCGGTCGCGAACCGCTTGCCCAGCGTCGTGGCCTGAGCGGCCACGTTGTGCGAGCGGCCCGCCATGACCAGCTCGCCGTACTCGCCCGCGAGCTTGCCCAGGCGGGCCAGCACGGCCACCGTGCGGTCGCGCATCAGCTCCAGCGAGAGCCGGATCTGCAGCTGCTCGACGTTCTCGGTGAGGTCGCGGGAGGTCATGCCCTTGTGCACGTGCTCGTGCCCGGCGAGGTCGTTGAACTCCTCGATCCGCGCCTTCACGTCGTGCCGTGTGACCTTCTCGCGCTCCGCGATGGAGGCCAGGTCGACGGTGTCGAGGACACGCTCGTAGTCGGCGATCGCCGCGTCCGGCACCTCGATCCCGAGGTCCTTCTGGGCCCGCAGCACGGCGAGCCAGAGCTGCCGCTCAAGCTTCACCTTCTGCTCGGGCGACCAGAGCGTGGCGAGCTCGGCGGAGGCGTAGCGTCCGGCGAGGACGTTCGGGATGCGGGGCTTGGCGGGCGCAGAAGTCACGTAGACGGATTCTACTGGCGATTCGTGCAGGCCAGCGCCACAGCCCCCCTTGTCGGAAGCTACGAGACCTGCGTCACCGCAGCTCCGAGTCCGCGAGCTCCGCCAGCACATCCGCATGGCACAGCTCGGGCGCGCACCAGCAGGCCAGTGTCCGCCCGCGCAGCTCCGGCACCAGGTCCAGCAGCTCGGGACGCTCCAGCAGATACGCCCGGTACATCGCCATGACCTCGGCGCGCGTGCCGTCCCGGCGGCGCTTCGGGGTGTCGTAGGCGAAGGGGTTGTACAGCGGGTGCCGGGGCAGGTCCCAGCCTCCCATGGTCCAGCGGCGGCCGACGTAGACGACGTCCTCGGGGGCGTGTTCCAGCCGGGGGCCGAACTCGTGGATCCGGCCCCTGACGTTGATCACCCGAGTCGTCATCGGCGGTTACGCCGCCGGGCCCTCGTAGGGCAGCAGTTCGGGGCGCTTCGGGGGCAGGCCGTCGCCCGAGGAGCGGCCGGTCAGTCGGCGGCCGATCCACGGCAGCAGGTGCTGCCGGGCGAAGCGGACGTCCGCGACCCGTCGCGCGGCCCACCCCGGAGGCGGCGTCACCGCCATCGGCGTGTGCCAGTCGGCGTCCTCGGGGTCGTAGCCGAGTGTCTGCCAGACCGCCTCGGCGACCCTGCGGTGGCCCTCGGCCGTGAGGTGCAGCCGGTCCACGTCCCACAGGCGCGGGTCGCTGAGCGAGGGGGCCGCGTACAGGTCGACGACCAGTGCGCCGTGGCGTGCGGCGAGGTCGTCGACGGTGACGAACAGCTCCTCCATGCGCGGCCGGAACCGCTCCAGGACCGGACCCTGGCGGCCGGGGCTGCGCATCAGCACCAGTTGTTTGCAGGACGGGGCCAGCCGTTCGACGGCCTCGGTGAGCAGGCCCTTCACCCGCCCCATGTCGCACTTGGGCCGCAGGGTGTCGTTGAGGCCGCCCACCAGCGTGATCACATCGGGTCGCATGGCTGCCGCGACGTCGACCTGCTCGTCGACGATCTGCCCGATCAGCTTGCCGCGCACGGCGAGGTTGGCGTACCGGAATCCGGGGGTGACGGCGGCCATCCGTCCGGCGAGGAGGTCGGCCCAGCCCCGGTACGTGCCGTCCGGCAGCAGGTCCGACATGCCCTCGGTGAAGGAGTCGCCGACCGCGACCAGGCTGGTGTGAGTGGGGTTCTTCTGCATGGCGTCAGAGATGGTATCCCGGGCCCATACCCGTCGGTCGGTCGGCCCGGGTACCCCTCCGGGCCGCTCAGGCCGGCTGCCCGAACAGCTCCCGCAGTACGTCCTCCATGGTCACCAGGCCGGCCAGTCGCCCGTCGTCGCCGAGCACGGCGGCGAGGTGTGTGCGGCTGCCGCGCATCGCCGTGAGGACGTCGTCCAGCGGTGTGGTCTCCCGTACGCGCGCGCTGGGTCGCATGTCCTGCACCCGGAACGGCACGTCCCGGCCGGGGGCGTCCAGCGCGTCCTTCACATGCAGATAGCCGACGATCCTGCGGTTCTCGTCCACCACCGGGAAGCGGGAGAAGCCGGATTGGGCCGACAGCTGCTCCAGCTCCTCCGGTGTGACGCCCACGCGCGCGTAGACGACGCGTTCCAGCGGCAGGACGACGTCGCGCACCGGGCGGCGGCCCAGCTCCAGCGCGTCGTGCAGCCGTTCCCGGGCGCGATCGTCGATCAGGCCCGCCTCGCCGGAGTCCCGCACGATCCGGGCAAGCTCGGCGTCCGAGAAGGTGGCCGCGACCTCGTCCTTGGTCTCCACCCGCAACAGCTTCAGCAGGGCGTTCGCGAAGGCGTTGATCGCGAAGATCACCGGGCGCAGCGCCCGGGACAGGGCGACCAGCGGCGGACCGAGCAGCAGCGCGCTGCGCACCGGTTCCGCGAGCGCGATGTTCTTGGGCACCATCTCGCCGAGCAGCATGTGCAGATACGTCGCCAGGGCCAGCGCGATCACGAAGGACACCGCGTGCCCGGCACTGGTCGGCACGCCCAGGGCGTGGAACACCGGCTCCAGCAGATGTGCGATCGCCGGCTCGGCGACCACACCCAGGACCAGGGTGCACAGGGTGATGCCGAGCTGGGCGGCGGCCATCAGCGCGGACACGTGCTCCAGTCCCCACAGCACGCTCCTGGCCCGCCGGTCGCCCTCCTCGGCGTGCGGTTCGATCTGGCTGCGGCGTACGGAGATCAGCGCGAACTCGGCGCCGACGAAGAAGGCGTTGACGACGAGGGTCGCAAAACCGATCAGCAGCTGTACGGCGGTCATCGGGCGTCCCCCTGCTCGTCCTTCGCGTGGGTCTCGTCGGTTGAATCGGCTGGGTCGGTGAAGGGTGCGTGCATCAGTACCCGTGCGGCCCGGCGCCCCGAGGCGTCCACCACGTCGAGCTGCCACCCGGCGACCTCCACGCGGTCGCCCACGGCCGGGATCCGGCCGAGCTCCGTCGCCACGAGACCGGCCAGCGTCTCGTACGGCCCCTCGGGCGCCCTGAGGCCCACGCGCGCGAGCTGGTCCACGCGCGCGGAGCCGTCGGCCGAGTACAGGGTCCGGCCTTCGTCGTCGCTGCCGGCGGTGGCCAGGTCGGGCGTCTCGTGCGGGTCGTGCTCGTCGCGGACCTCGCCGACGACCTCCTCGACGATGTCCTCGAGGGTGGCGACGCCCGCGGTGCCGCCGTACTCGTCGATGACCACGGCCATGGTGCGCTTGCCGGACAGGCGGTCCAGCAGCCGGTCGACGGTGAGGGTCTCCGGGACCAGGAGCGGTTCGCGCATCATCTCGGAGACGTGCACGCGGGTGCGGCGCTCGGCGGGTATCGCCAGGACGTCCTTGACGTGCGCGGTGCCCACGACCGAGTCGAGGTTGCCGCGGTAGACCGGGAACCGGGACAGCCCCGTCGCCCGGGTCGCGTTCGCCACGTCCTCGCAGGTCGCCTGGACGTCGAGGGCGATGACCTGGACGCGTGGCGTCATCACGTTCTCCGCGGTCAGGTCGGCGAGGTTCAGGGTCCGTACGAACAGCTCGGCGGTGTCCGCCTCCAGGGCGCCCTCCTTGGCGGAGTGCCGGGCCAGCGCCGCCAGCTCCTTGGGGCTGCGTGCGGAGGCCAGTTCCTCGGTGGGCTCCAGGCCGAAGCGGCGTACTACGCGGTTCGCCGTGTTGTTGAGGTGGGTGATGAAGGGGCGGAAGGCCGCGCTGAACAGGCGCTGCGCATTGCCCACCCGCTTGGCCACGGCCAGTGGCGAGGAGATCGCCCAGTTCTTCGGCACCAGCTCGCCGACCACCATCAGGAAGACGGTCGACAGCGCCGTACCGAGCACCAGGGCGAGCGAGCTCGCCGCGGAGGAGGAGATGCCGAGCGCCTCGAGCGGGCCCGCGATCAGCTTGGCGATCGAGGGTTCGGCGAGCATGCCGACGACCAGGTTGGTGACGGTGATGCCGAGCTGGGCGCCGGAGAGCTGGAACGTCAGGCTCCGGACGGCCTTCAGGGCACCCGACGCGCCGCGCTCGCCGCGCTCGACGGCGCGCTCCAGCTCGCCGCGCTCGACCGTGGTCAGCGAGAACTCGGCCGCGACGAAGGCGCCGCAGGCCAGCGAGAGCAGGATCGCCACCAGCAGGAGGAGCACTTCGGTCATCGGGTCACCTCCGTCCCATCGTCGGGCAGGGGCGGGAGGAACGCGCGATGTCGTGCACTGCGCGTACTACTGGGAGGCTCGCCCATGGGCGGACGCTCACACCTTTCATTGGAGGACCGGATCGGATCCGGATGCTTTCCCGCAATGGTAAAGGATCGGCAAAGGCGATCAGTGTGTGAGGTGCTTCACCCAGCGTCGCCAGTGTTCCTCGGGCGTGTACCCGGCCGCCCGCCAGGCGTGCTGCCCGGTTTCGTTGCGCACCAGCACCATCGCGTCCCCGCGCCGCCCGCCGAGCCGTACGAAGCGCTCCTCCGCGGCGGCCAGCAGCGCCGAGCCGATGCCCTGCCGCCGCCGCTCCGGGTGCACCGCCAGCCGGTACAGGTGGCAGCGCCAGCCGTCGAAGCCGGCGATCACGGTGCCGACGAGTTCGCCGCCCCGCTCGGCCAGGATCAGTGCCTCGGGGTCACGGGCGACCAGTCGCTCCACACCGTCCCGGTCGTCGCTGATGCTCGTGCCCTCGGCGGCCGTCTTCCAGAAGGCCAGCACGGTGTCGAGGTCGGCGGGCGTCGCGGCCCGTATGCGCAGATCAGTCATGCCGCGATCCCATCACGGGCGCCGGACGGGGAGGCGGAATTCCGGCATGCGGACGGTCGGCGGACGGTCATCGGCCGCGCAGCTTCTCCATGATCGGCGCGAACGCCTCCATGGACCCTTCGAGCACCGTCAGATACGTGAAGCCGTACCGCTCGCGCCGCTCCAGCGCCTGCGCGACGATCTCGTCCACGGTGCCGATCAGCACGATGGGCAGCTCCAGTGCCTGTTCGAGGGTCAGGTTCGGTATGCGCCGCAGGAACGGCGCGGCCACCGCCTCGCGGTCGTCGGTGACGACCACCGACTGGATGAGCAGGTTCAGTTCGGCCGGTTCCTTGCGGGCCTCGGCCATCCGGAGGTAGCGGGCGACGCGCTCGTCGAGCTCCTCGGCGGTGGCCGGGGTCACCTGTCCGTCGGTGCTGCCCGGTACCAGGGCCGCGCCCGCAAAGGCCGCGATGTCGGCGTGCTCGGCGGCCAGCTCCAGCATGCGGTTGCCGTTGCCGCCGATCAGCAGCGGCACCCGCGGTTTCTGCGTCGGCTGCGGCTGGTGCTCGTCGGAGGTCAGCAGCCGCTCCAACTCCTCGACGGTGTGCCGCAGATGGTCCACCCGCTCGCCCGGCAAGCCGAACGGCAGCCCGGCCTTGTCGTGCTCCGCCTTGACGTAACCCGCGCCAAGTCCGAGTTCGAGGCGTCCGCCGGTCAGGGCGTCGGTCGTGGCGACCTCGCGGGCGAGCAGCGTGGGGTTCCAGAAGCCCGCGTTGAGTACGAACGTGCCCACCCGCGGCCGCTCGGTGACCGCTGCCGCCGCGACCAGCGCCGGGAACGGCGAGGGCTTGCCGAGGTGGTCGGGGATCAGGATCACGTCGTAGCCGAGTTCCTCGGCCTGCCGGCACTTGGCGCGCCATGCGTCGGTGGGGGCGGCGGCGTTGAGGTTGACTCCGAAACGGAACGGGCGCGGCATGAACTCTCCTCAGCAGCAAGCGACTTGAGTGCTCACCGTGATTCCATCACTCGGGTGGGACGGCCGCCAGTACGTCCATGGCGGATGCACGCATCGCGCCCCGTCACCGGCCCCGCAAGCGCTCCACGACGGGACCGAACGCCTCCATGTACGGTTCGAGCACGGTGACGTACGAGAAGCCGTACCGCTCGCGCTGTGCCAGCACCTTCGCGACGATCTCGTCCAGGGTGCCGACGAGGATGGCGGGCAGCTCCAGCACGGTGTGCAGGCTCAGTTCCGGACGTCGGGACAGCAGCGGCCGGAGAACGGCCTCCGGATCCTCCGTGACGACCGCCATCTGGACGAGCAGGTTCAGTTCGGCCGGTTCCTTGCGGGCCTCGGCCAGCCGGAGGTAGCGGGCGACGCGCTCGTCGAGTTCCTCGGCGGTGGTAGGGGCGAGCTTTCCAGTCGTGCTGCCCGGTTCGAGATACGCCCCCGCGAAGGCCGCGATGTCGGCGTGCTCGGCGGTGAGTCGCAGCATCCGGTTGCCGTTGCCGCCGATCATCAAGGGCACACGGGGCTGCTGGACGGGCTGCGGCTGCTCGTCGGAGGTGAGCAGCCGCTCCAACTCCTCGACCGTGCGCCGGAGATGGTCCACCCGCTCGCGCGCCGAGCCGAAGGGCAGTCCGGCGGTGTCGTGCTCGGTCTGTACATAGCCGGTGCCCAGGCCGAGTTCGAGGCGCCCGCCGGTCAGAGCGTCCGTGGTGGCGACCTCGCGGGCGAGCAGCGTGGGGTTCCAGAAGCCCGCGTTGAGCACGAAGGTGCCCAGTCGCGGCCGCTCGGTCGCCTCCGCCGCCGCGACCAGTGCCGGGAAGGGGGCGACCATGCCGAGATGGTCGGGGACCAGGATCACGTCGTAGCCGAGTTCCTCGGCACGTCGGCACTTGGCGCGCCACTCGGCGGCGGGGGACGGGGTGATCAGGCTTGCTCCGAAGCGGAAGGGGCGCGGCATGAACTCTCCTCACCGGCAAGCGAATTGAGGACCTGCCGCCATCCCATCACTCGTGCGCGATCGCCGCCAGTACGTTCATGCGGGAGGCACGCAGCGCCGGCAGCAGCGCCGCCACGATGCCCACCACCGCCGAGCCGATCACAACCGCGACGACGGTGGTCCACGGGATCGCCAGCGCCTTCATGCCCTGCAGGGCCAGCACCTGTTGGACGCACACGCCCCACACCAAGCCGAGCGCGAGCCCCAGGACCGCACCGAACACCGCGATCACCACCGACTCCAGCCGGATCATCCGGCGCAGCTGGCGCCGGGCGAGCCCGATGGCCCGCAGCAGGCCGATCTCCCGGGTCCGCTCCACGACCGACAGGGCGAGGGTGTTGACGACGCCGAGCACCGCGATGATGATCGCGAGCCCGAGCAGCGCATACACCAGGTAGAGCAGCACGGCGATCTGGTCGTGCACCAGCTTCTTGTAGTCGGCCTGGTCGCGCACCTGGACCTGCGGATACGGCTCGAGGTTCGTGTCCAGGTTCTTGCGCAGCTGGTCGGGGCTCGTGCCGGAGGCCGCGTTCACGTACAGCGCGGAGTCCTGCCCGCCGGGCACGTACTTCTCGACCGTCGCGATCCCGAAGAACAGCCCGCCCTGCATCCCGAAACCGCCGGAGTTGTCCTGGTCGGTGAGCGCGGTGACCTTCAACTCCGTCTTCTTTCCGGCGGGGAACTCGACGGGGATCGTGCTGCCGACCCGGACGCCGTGGTCCTTGGCGAAGTCGACGTCCATGCCGAGGCTGCCGGGTGCGAGTGCCGCCGCCGAGTTCCCGGAGGCGTACGTCACGTGGGCGACGTCGTCGACCCCGTTGTCGTAACCCGCCGCGGTCGTCTCGATGCGCTTGCCGTCCGGCAGTCGTACGGCGATCGGTGCGAACCGCTGCCGTACGACGAGACCGACGCCCTCGGTGCCGCGCACCTTGTCGGTGACCTCCTGCGAGAACGGCACGAAGTTGCTGTTCTGGATCACGAAGTCGGCGCCCAGCGTCTTGTCGATCTGCTGGTCGAAGGACTTCGACATGGAGGCGCTGGCCACTGACATGCCGCCGACCAGGGCGAGGCCCACCATGAGGGCGGCCGCGGTGGCGCCCGTACGGCGCGGGTTGCGCAGGGCGTTGCGCTGGCTCATGCGGCCGACCGAGCCGAACAGGGCCGGGAAGGCGCCGCCCAGCACGCGGATCACCGGGCGGACCAGGAGAGGGCCCGCGATGACGGTCGCGATCAGGGTCAGTACGACGCCGAGCCCCAGCAGCGAGGCCGACGAGGCCGTCTTCGTCGCGGTGGCACAGCCGACGAGGGCCGCGGCGCCGAGCACCCCGACGACCGAGCCGACGATCGCCCGCACCCGCAACGGCTTTCCGATACCGGCGATCTCGGCGTCGGCGAGCGCGGCCATCGGCGAGACGCCCGCCGCGCGCCGGGCCGGCAGGTAGGCCGCGACGAAGGTGACACCGACGCCGACGACGTACGCCGCCACGGGAGTTCCCCAGCCGACGACCATCTCCGTGGTCTTGAGGTTCATCCCGAACACGCTCATGAGCTTGATCAGCCCGGCTGCGAGCCCGATGCCCGCCGCCAGGCCCAGCGTCGAGCCGACCAGGCCGAGCAGGATCGCCTCGGTCAGCACGGACCGCCGCACCTGCCGCCGGTCCGCGCCGAGGGCCCGCAGCAGGCCCAGCTCCCGGGTGCGCTGGGCGATCAGCATGGAGAAGGTGTTGACGATCAGGAAGACGCCGACCAGGACGGCGATCCCGGCGAAGCCGAGCATCACGTACTTGATCACGTCGAGGAACCCGCCGAGGTCCGAGGTGGCCGACTTGGCCTGCTCGTCGGCGGTCTTGACGTCGTAGGTGCCGGTGCCGACCGCGGCGACGATCCGGGTCTTGAGCTGGGCGTCGCTCACGCCCTTGGCCGCGTCCACCGAGATGCTGGTGGCCTTGCCCGCCGAACCGAGCAGCTGGGTGGCGGCGGTCTTCGGGTCGAGGAAGACCAGGGCCGCACCCGGGTTGGTGGTGGTGAAGGTGGCGATGCCGACGATCCGCACCTTGAAGGTGCCCGGCTGGGCCAGCACGGTGAGGGTGTCGCCGATCTTCACATGCTTCTTGTCGGCGGTGTCGGCGTCCAGCAGCGCCTCGCCGCCGGACTGCGGGGCGTGGCCCGAGGTCAGCTTCACGGGGCTGCGGGCGGTGAGGTACCAGTCCGTGGCGATGGTGGGTGCGCCGGTGGTGGGGCCGACGGACTTGTTCTTGCTGTCGACCACGGTGATGTTCTCGACGCTGACGTCCGCGTGGGTCGAGGCGACGCCGTCGACCTTCGCCACGCGCTCCGCGAGCGCGGCGGGCACGGTCTCGGCCTCGCCGGTCGGCACCTGGGACTTGAGGTCCTGCCTCGGCTCCACCGTCACATCGGCGGACGTGGAGTGGAACAGCCGGTCGAAGGTGCGGGTGACCGTGTCGGAGAAGATCAGGCTGCCCGCGACGAACGCCACGGACAGGACGATTGCCAGCGCGGAGAGCAGCAGGCGTCCCTTGTGCGCGAGGAAGCTCCTGAGCGTCGCCTTCAGCACGGGTTCAGTCCTTGTCCAGTGTCACGTCGGTGGAGGGGCCGTCGGTTACGTCCGCGGAGGGGCCGTCGTCCTCGAACTGGCTGCGGATCACGTCGAACCGCTTCATTCGTTCCAGCACCGCCTCCGCCGTCGGCCGTTGCATCTCGTCCACGATGCGCCCGTCCGCGAGGAACAGCACCAGGTCGGAGTGGGCGGCGGCGCCGGGGTCGTGGGTGACCATGACGACCGTCTGGCCGAGTTCGTCGACGGCCCGGCGCAGGAAGGCGAGAACCTCGAGGCCGGCCCGGGAGTCGAGGTTGCCGGTCGGCTCGTCCGCGAAGATCAGCTCGGGCCGGGAGGCCAGCGCCCGCGCGCAGGCCACGCGCTGCTGCTGACCGCCGGACAGCTGGGCTGGCCGGTGCTTGAGGCGGTCCCGCAGCCCCAGCGTGTCGATGACCTGGTCCAGCCATTTCTCGTCGGGCTTCTTGCCCGCGATGTCCATGGGCAGGGTGATGTTCTCGGCCGCGTTCAGCGTCGGGATGAGGTTGAACGACTGGAACATGAAGCCGATCCGGTCCCGGCGCAGCCGGGTCAGCTCGCGCTCCTTCAGCCCGGTGATCTCGGTGTCGCCGAGCCACACCTGCCCGGCCGACACCGTGTCCAGGCCCGCCAGGCAGTGCATCATCGTGGACTTTCCGGAGCCCGAAGGGCCCATGACCGCGGTGAAGCGGCCGCGCGCGATGTCCACGTCCACCGAGTCGAGGGCCAGCACGGTCGTCTCGCCCGAGCCGTACGCCTTGGTCAGACCGCGGGCGCGGGCCGCGTTCCCGTCGGCCGACGCATGGCCCGGGGCGTGCTCCGCAGCAGGTGTGGACAAGGCCGCCTCCTCGCTCATGGACACTCGACCTCCTCGTCCCGGCCGAGCCTAGTGTGATCCTGAGCACAGTCGAAATCCCCCGGAGGTCCAGGGTGGTCTCCACCGCAGGTCGGGCCCCTGAGACCCGTGTAAGGGGCACTTTCCACCCCTGGGAGGACCTCTTGTCGCGCTAGCACTTCAGCGCTAGCTTCGAAGTATGGCGAAGACCCAGCTGAACGTGAGAGTGGACGAGGGCACGGCCCGCGCCGCCCGTGAGCGCGCCTTGGCCCGTGGCATGAGCGTCAACCGCTACATCGAGGAACTCGTGAAACAGGACACCGGAGAGGTCGGCCACACGTTCGTGGAGGCCGCCGCAGACTTCATGAAGCAGTACGAGGCGGTCTTCGCCGAGGAGTTCGGCAGCGAGGACGACAACACGCGCGAAGCTCGCCGCTGATCCCTTGAGCAACCTCAGCATCGATCTCGCCTGGCTTCTCATGCTCGCCGAACAGAAGACGCCCGGGGATCCCCAGGTCACTGACTGGGGTGCCCTCGTCGCGGCGGTCGCGCGCCACGAGGCCCAGATCTTCGACGTCCCGGTCTACGACGACCCGCACGCACGCGCGGCGGCCCTGCTCCAACTCCTCATCCACGTGCCCGCGTTGGAGCGCTCGAACGCCCTCTTCGCCTCGGCCGTCGCATACGCCTACCTCGTCGCCAGCGGCCTCAGGGTCACCACTTCGCCGGTGCAGGTGCGCGACCTGGCGCGCCTGGTCAAGAAGGGCAATGCCACGGTGTACGACATCGCGGCGGAGCTGCGCAGCTGGACCATGTGAGCGGGGCGATCAGGCGGCCTCTTCGCCGGTCTCAGGCCGCCACGCCGTACCGAGCACGCAGTACGAGGTGGGCAGCTTCGGCCCTTTGTCCGGCATCAACAGCCGCCGGTAGGGGCCGAGTTCGAACCCGGCGTTCCGCAGGGCTGCGATCGGGTCGCGGGCCAGGTGGCAGCCGCCGTTGAGCGGCGGCCACAGGGTGCGGTCCAGGGCGCGCTGGGTGAGGACCATCGCCGGTCCGCCGCCCCGCCCGTGCTCGAAGAACCGCACGACACCGCCGGGGCGCAGCACCCGTCGTACCTCTGCGAGCGCCCGCGGCACGTCGCGCACGCTGCACAGCACCAGCGAGACCACCACCGCGTCGAAGGCCTCGCTCTTGACGGGGAGTGCCTCCGCCGCGCCCGGTGCGACGTCCACCGGGACCTCGGCGCGCAGGGCGTTCTCGACGGCCAACTGCCGTAGCGTGCGCTCCGGTTCGATCGCCACGACCTCCGAGACCGTGCTCGGATAGTGCGCGAAGTTCAGTCCGTTGCCCGCGCCGATCTCGATCACCCGCCCGGACAGACCGGTGAGCAGCCGGTCGCGGATCCCGCCCATCCCCATCCGGGTCTCGGCGGACACACTGATCCGGGCGTAGTAGCGGGCGAACAGCGGATGGTGCACGGGATCCCGCGCCACCTTGGTGGCGCCGGGGGACCGTAGCGGCATGGGGACCTCCTGTGCAGGACGGGCCTTGCCACGATTCTCCCCCGTACGGGCCCCGCGCACCCCCGCTGTCTTTTGTCAGGCTCGGCTCACGCGATGAAGTCCCGCACCTGCTCGTACACCCCGTGGTCGTTGTTCATGTCGGTGTGCGAGATGCACCCGACCTCGACGTTGGTCGCGCCGCTCAGGATCGCGGTGGTGTCCGGGGTGAGCGCGTCGTCGCAGTTCGACCAGTAGCTGGCGTACGAGACGCTGCCCGGTGTCTCGTCACCGGAGTTCAGCGAGGTCAGGAAGGAGCTTCCGGTGTACATCTCCGCGCAGGAGGTGTAGAGCCACTTGCACCACGAGGCGGTCGTCGTGCCGTGGTTCACGCCCGCCGCCGAGACGAAGTCGTCGACGTACGAGGTCCCGCCGAGGTTCTTGAGGTAGTAGCGCGAGCCGAGGGCGCCCATCGAGTGGACGACCAGGTCGACCTTCGAGGCGCCCGTCTGCGCGAGCACGCTCTTGACCTCGGTGGCCAGATGCTGGGCGGTGGTGACGTTCGACTGCGACCAGTCGTACGACCAGGCGAACAGCTCGGAGGAGGAGTAGCCGTCGGCCTCGAAGTCGGCGATCCAGTCGTCCCAGCTGCTCGCCGAACTGCTCAGGCCGTGCACGAAGACGATCGGGTTGTGGGTCGCCGCGTGAGCGGGCGCGGCGGACAGGGAGAGAGACAGAAGGAGCGATGAGACCACGGCCGACACGACCGTGACGATGCGACGCTTGAAGCGCTGCATGATGCCTCCTGGTACGGGTGGGGTTGCCAGGAGTGTCGGATCGGGTCTACGCGCGCCGCATCGGCGAAATCGCCGGTCTTTACGGGTCAATTAACTCGCCAGTAACGTCATTCGTGTGGTGACTCAGGTGAACCCCCCGCCCCTCGACCGCACTTCGCCACCGCAGCGCGACGCCTCCGCGCTTCCCGAGGGCGTCCGGATCCGGGTACTGCACGTGGTGTACGGCGACCCGCGCGCCGCCGCCGAACTCGTACCGCTGCTCACCGAGCGCCAGTCGGCCGGCCTCGACCCGCTGCCCACGGACCCCGCCGCACTGGCCCCCGCCCTGCTGCGGGCGCACCGCGCGGAGATCCGGGCGCTCCCGGACGACACCCGCCTCCTGCTGCTCCTCGCGGCGGCCGACCAGTACCCGGTCGCCACCCACGCCTTCCTGCGCGCGGTCGCCGCCGCACGCCTGGACACCCGCCCGCTGGAGACGGCCGACACCGCCGGCATCGCGCACGCGGGAGCGGGCGGTGTCGTCTTCCGCGACGCCTGGACGAGGATCGCCGCGTACGAGGCCGGCTCCCCGGCGGACCGGCGTGACGTGCACCGGCTGCTGGCCCGCGTGCTGCGCGGCGGCGGCGAGACCCCCCGCCGCTCCTGGCACCGGGGCGCGGGTGCGCTCGGCCCGAGCGGACGGCTCGCCACGGAGCTGGGCGCCGCCGCGGGCCAGGCACGGGACACCGGCCAGCTCACGCTGGCCCGCGCGCTGACCGAACGCGCCGCCGGGCTCTGCCCCGACCCGTCCGAACAGACCCGCCTGCTCACCCGCGCCGCCACCGACGCCTGGCACGCGGGCGACGCCGACCGCGCCCACCGCCTGGCGGCCACCGCCACGGCCGACGACGCCCTGACAGGCTTGTTCGCACTTCGCGCGGGGAATGCGACGGAGGCCTTCGACGCACTGCTGGCAGCGGCGGCGCAGACCGGCACGGATGGGCGAGGGAACGGTTCTGCGCCTGCCAGCGGCCCTGCGGCGGTCGACGCTGCGTCGGCCAACGGCGGTGCTTCGGCGCCCGACGGTTCCGCAGCCACCGATGGCACGGCCCCCGCCGCCCACATCCTCGCCCGAGCCACCGAAGCCGCCATGTACACCGGTGACCTGCGCCGTTGCCGCGAGGCTGCGGGCGTGGCCGAGCGGCTGGGGGTCGTGCCGCCCGGCACGCTGGGCGGGCTAGCCGCCGCGTTCGAGGGGCGGTACGAGGACGCGCGGGATCTGCTGGAGGCGGCGGCCGGGCGGTGCGGTCCGGGAGGGGACCCCACCCTGCTGGTGCACGCCGGCATCGCCGCCCTTCTGCTCGGCGACCACACCCGCGCCGCCACCGCCACGGTGCGGGCGGCCGCGTCGGCACGCGCGCGTGGCGTGACCGCAACTGCCGTGCAGGCACAGGAGTTCCGGGCCTACGCCGAGTTCTGGACCGGGCGCCCGCACGCCGGCGCGGCCACCGCCACGGACGCCCTGCGCCAGGCCTACGCCACCGGCCAGGACAACGGCGCCGGCCATCTGCAGGCCGCCCTCGCCATGTTCGCGGCCGTCACGGGCGACGCCGACACCTGCCGTCAGCGCGCGGCGGCCGCACGGTCGTACGCCCTGCCCCGCGGTCTGGGACTGCCCGCCGCGCTCGCCCAGTGGGCGCTCGCCTTCCTCGACCTGGCGGACGGCCGCTTCGCCGGTGCGGCGGTCCGGCTGCGCGCCCTCGCCGGGTTCGGCCCGGGCCACGGCCACCGAGCCATCCGGCATCTGGCCACCCCGCACTACGTGGAGGCCGCCGTCCGCACCGGCGACACCCGTGTCGCCCGGGCCGCCCACGCCGACTACCACCGCTGGGCCACCGCCGTGCGCAGCCCCGACGACCTGGCCCTCAGCGCCCGCTGCCGGGCCCTGCTCGCGCCCGGCGCCGAGGCCGTCGAGCACTACCGCACCGCGCTCGACCTGCACGCGCGCGGCACCCGCGACTTCGAACGCGCCCGCACGGAGCTGCTGTTCGGCAGTGCGCTGCGCCGGCTGCGCCGCCGTACGGAGGCACGCGACCGTCTCGCCGGCGCCCTGGAGGCGTTCGACTGTTTCGGCGCCCCGCACTGCGCGGCGCAGGCCCGCGCCGAACTCCGTGCGCTGGGCGCACCCGCCACCGCATCGCGAGGAGGCGGCGACGACCCCACCACGCGCCTGACGGCACAGCAGCAACTGATCGCCCGGATGGCCGCCGACGGCGCCACCAACCGCGAGATCGCCGCCCGCCTGGCCCTCAGCCCCCGCACCATCGACCACCATCTGCGGGGCGTGTTCAGCCGGCTGGGCATCCGCTCACGGATCGAACTGGTACGGCTCTTCGGCGACGACGGCACCACCCGGTGACGAGGCCGCGCCGCTCATCCGAATGGCAGATCGGTCGCTCATCGTGCAGATGTCGCTGCAAAGCGGGACGACTCCGGGCAAATACGCTGCTCCTCGCAGCCGTGCGGACACGCTGCGCCACGACGGCTCGAGGAACGACGAAGGGTGTCGACATGTCAGCTCCAGGCCGCCCGGTGAGACGCCCGTCCTGGTTCGTCCTCGCCTCGCTCGCCGCCGCGGCCGCGCTGCTGGCGACCGGCCTGTCGCAGCCGGCGCCCGCCGCCGCTGCTCCGCCCACCACCGCGGACGGGGATGCCGTCACCGCCGACACGGTTGCCATGGAAGGCGGCGCCCCGGCCGACGTCACCACGTTCTCGACGGGTTGGCAGACGCCCTGGGACATCACGTTCATGCCGGACGGACGCTCGGCGCTGGTGACCGAGCGGCTCACCTACCAGGTCTACCGCCTCGGCCTCGACGGCAAGAGGACGGACGTCGGCGAGGTGCCCAACACAGTCCCCGAGCCCTATGACGACGGCCCCGGCGGCCTGCTGGGTGTCGAGCCGTCACCGACCTGGGACGGCAAGAAGGACAAGCAGGTGTTCTTCGTGCACACCACGAAGACCCAGACCCAGATCGTCAGGATGGACTACGACGGCAAGAAGCTCAGCCACTACAAGACGCTGATCACCGGGATCAAGCGGATCGGGAACCACAACGGCGGCCAGATCAAGTTCGGCCCCGACGGCTACCTCTACGTCACGACCGGCGACGCCTACACGCCGAACCTCGCGCAGGACAAGAAGTCGCTCAACGGAAAGATCCTCCGCATCACCAAGACCGGCGCCCCGGCGCCCGGCAACCCCTTCGGCGACCGCATCTACAGCTACGGCCACCGCAATCCGGAGGGCCTGGCCTGGGACCGCAACGGCCGCCTGTGGGAGGCGGAGGTCGGCGACCAGACCTGGGACGAGGTCAACCTCATCAAGCCGGGCGCCAACTACGGGTTCCCTGTCTGCGAGGGCACCTGCGACCACCAGGGCATGACCAACCCGAGCGTCGTCTTCCACCCGGAGTGGGGCGTGCCCTCCCAGGTCGTCATCGTCAACAACGTCCTCTACGTGTCGTCGCTGCGCGGCAAGCGGCTGTGGCGGATCCCGATCGTGGGGGACAGCGAGTACGTCGGCACGCCGGTCGACTTCTTCCCCGGCAAGTACGGCCGCCTGCGCGCCATGGCCAAGGTGCCCGGCAAGGACGAACTGTGGCTCGGCACCAGTGATCTCGGATACGGCAAGGACAAGATCCTCCGCGTATCCATCAAGTGACCACCCGCCCGGAAACCACCCACGGAAAGCCCAGAGAGGAAGTACCAGTCATGAACGAGGCCACGCAGCAGCTCAAGCCCGTCGAGCAAGTCCCCTCGAAGGAGACGGACAAGGTCACCTGGCAGCCGCCCTCCTACGAGATCGTCGACACCGCACTCGAGGTCACCGCCTACTCCCTCAGCTCCCGCTAGCCGACGCCATGCTGCTGCTGGTACTCGGCACCGCCGCCGGTGGCGGCATCCCCCAGTGGAACTGCGCGTGCCCCGGCTGCTCCGGGGCACGCGCCCATCCGCACCGGCGCCGCCGTCACGCCTCCCTCGCCGTACGCACCGACGACGGCCGCTGGTACATCGTCAACGCGACACCCGACATCGGCGACCAGATCGAGAACCGCCCCGAACTCCACCCGGGGCCCGGGCGCCGGCAGACACCGATCGCCGGACTCGTCCTCACCGACGCCGAACTCGATCACACCCTGGGCATCGCCCGGCTGCGCGAGGCCGACGGCCTCGAGGTGATCACCACGGCCCCGGTCCGCCAGGCGCTCCTGGACCGACTGCACCTCGGCGACGTACTGGCGCCGTACACCTCCATCACCTGGCGCGAGCTGCAGCCACGCGGCGCCGAACCCCTCGACCCCGGCACGTCGGGCCTGCAGCTCAGCGGCATCCCGGTGTCGGGCAAGCGGCCGCGCTACGCCGCCGACGCCCCGGACGACGACGCCTGGGTCGTCGCACTGCGCCTGTACGACCCGGCCTCCGGCGCGACCGCCCTCTACGCCCCGGCCCTGGCCGCCTGGCCGGACCGCTTCCAGCAGGCCGCCGTCGAGGCCGACTGCGTGATCGTCGACGGCACCTTCTGGGACGACGAGGAGCCCCGCCGCACGGGCATCTCCGAGCGCACCGCCACCGGCATGGGCCACCTGCCCATCGAGGGACCGGACGGCACGGCCGAACGGCTCGCCGGCCTGACCGCCCGATGCCTGTACACGCACCTCAACAACACCAACCCCCTCGTCGATCCGGCGGCCCCGCAGCACAAGCGGCTGGCGCGGCTGGGCCTCGAGGTGGCGAACGACGGGATGGTGATCGAGCTTTGAATCCGGCCGCCGTGACCACGGCACCCGCCCTGCTAGCCGAGCCCTGGAGCCCCGCGGAGTTCGAGGCACGACTGCGCGCGGTGGGGGAGGAGCGGTACCACGACAGCCACCCCTTCAACCTCCGTATGCACAGCGGCGATCTGAGCCGCGAGGAGCTGCGCCGCTGGATCACCAACCGCTTCCACTACCAGCGCCACATCCCCGTCAAGGACGCGCTGATCACCGCCAAACTCGACACACCCGCACTGCGCCGGATGTGGCTGCGCCGCATCCAGGACCACGACGGGCTGCAGGACGGCGAGGGCGGCATCGAGCGCTGGCTGCGGCTCGGTGAGGCGGCCGGGGTGGACCGCGAGACGCTGCTGCGCGCCGACACCGTGCTGCCGGGCGTCCGGCTGGCGGTCGACGGATACGTCAACTTCTGCCGGCTGCGCCCGCCGCTCGAAGCCGTCGCCGCGTCGCTGACCGAGCTGTCGGCGCCGGATCTGATGACCACCCGTATCGAGGCCTTCGAACGCCACTACCGGTGGATCGAACCCCAGGGCCTCGCCTACTTCCGTACCCGTGTCTCCCAGGGGCGGCGCGACAGCGGTGAGGCACTCGACCTCGTGCTCGGCTGGGCTCGCACCCGGCCCGACCAGGAGCGCGCCGTGGCCGCACTGCGCTTCAAGTGCGACGTCCTGTGGTCGCTGCTCGACGCCGTGGACCAGGCCGGCCACCGGGAGCAGGTGTGAGAGCGGCGACCGTGGCCGACTGGCGGCCCGCGCTCGCGCCGGCCATCGTCCTGCGGCACGACCGCGCACGCGACGCGGACCTGCTGCTCCTTCCCGAGCGCGTCGTCGTCCTGAAGGGAGGGGCCGGAACGATCGTCGGCCTGTGCGACGGCACCCGCAGCGTGCGCGACATCGTCGACGAACTGGCCGAACGCTTCCCCGGCTCCTCCGTGACCACCGACGTCCCCGCCTTCCTCGAACGGCTGCGCATGGAGGGCTGGCTCCGATGACCGTCGCCGACCCGGCGCCCACCGCCGCCCCGGTACCCGCGCCCGCCCGCCCCTGGGCGCTGCTGGCCGAACTCACCCACGCCTGCCCGCTGCACTGCGGGTACTGCTCCAACCCCCTTGAGCTGACGCGGCGTTCGCGTGAGCTCAGCACCGAGCGGTGGACGGAAGTGATGTGCCAGGCGGGCGAGTTGGGCGTGGTCCACACCCATCTCTCCGGCGGCGAACCACTGTTGCGCTCGGACCTGGAACAGATCGTCACCGCGGCCGAGCGCGCCGGGATCTACACCCAACTGGTCACCAGCGGCGTGGGCTTGGACCGCGCCCGGCTGTCCGCGCTCGCCGCCGCCGGGCTGCGCAGCGTCCAACTGTCCGTCCAGCACGCCGACCCGCGCGCCTCCGACCGGATCGCCGGACGCCGTTCCTTCGCCGAGAAGGAACGCGCCGCCGCGCTCGTACGGGAGGCCGGTCTCCCTCTCGGCCTCAACGTCGTCCTGCACCGCGAGAACCTCGACGCCATCGACGCCGTAGTCGAACTGGGCGTGTCCTGGGGCGTGGACCGCATCGAACTCGCCAACGCGCAGTTCTACGGCTGGGGTCTGCTCAACCGCGCCGCGCTGCTCGCCACCCGCGACCAGCTCACCCGCGCACGCGACGCCGTGGAGCGATGGCGGAAGCGGCTCACGCCGGACGGCCCCGAACTGGTCTGGGTCGTCCCCGACTACTTCGACGGCGTGGCCAAGCCGTGCATGGGCGGATGGGGAGCGGTCTCGCTGACGGTCGCCCCGGACGGCACCGTCCTTCCCTGCCCGGCCGCGGCCTCCCTGCCGGACCTGGACCCGCCGAACGTCCGCGACCGTTCGCTGGCCTGGATCTGGGACCACTCCAAGGCGTTCACCCGCTACCGCGGGACCGACTGGATGGCCGACCCCTGCCGCAGCTGCTCCCGCCGCGACGAGGACTTCGGCGGCTGCCGCTGCCAGGCGTTCGCGCTCACCGGGGACGCCGCCCGCACGGACCCGGCGTGCCGGCTGTCCCCCGACCACGGCCTGATCCGGACACTGGCCGACGATCACACGGACGGGACGCGAGCGATCCGGCGGCGCGTGCCCGGCCGGCACGAGAACGCCGGGAAGGTGCCCTGATCCGCGCCGTGTGTAAGGCGAATGCGCTTGTGGGAACGCGCAGGGGGACGCGGTAGATTCGGCGAGGGGATCGAGGTCTGGCTCGGGCCTTGCCCGTGCGAGAGGGGATGGTGGAGATAACCACGCAGGTCGGCGCCGCCGCGCAGCCCCGCGCACCCTTGAGCAAGCAGCGGGTTCTGAGAACCGCCGTCACCCTGGCCGACGCAGGCGGAGCCGACGCGCTGAGCATGCGCAAGATCGCGCAGGCGCTCGGTGTCGTGCCCATGGCGCTGTACAAGCACGTGGCCAACAAGAACGAGCTGCTGGACGGCATGATCGACGAGATCGTCGCCGAGATCGATCCACCGGCCGGCGACACCGACTGGAAGACCACCATTCGCCGGCGGGTGCTGTCGGCCCGCCGGATGCTGCTGCGCCACCCGTGGGCACCCGAGGTCATCGAGTCACGGATGAAGGCGCGGACCACGCCGACCCCTGCGGTCATGGCGTATCTGGACTCGATGATCGGGATCTTCCGGGCCGGGGGATTCTCGATCGACCTGGTCCATCACGCGATGCACGTCATGGGCAGCCGCCTGCTGGGCTTCTCCCAGGAGCTGTTCGAGGACTCCGCCGACCGCTCCGACCGCGAGCCCGATCCGGACGCGATTCCGCCCGAGGAGATGGCCGCGCGCTATCCCCACATCACCGAACTGGCCTTGGCGGTCGCCCACGACCAGGAGTCCGTCGTCGGCTCGGGCTGTGACGACCAGTTCGAGTTCGAGTTCGCCCTGGACCTGACGCTGGACGGCCTCGAACGGCTCTACGGCACGACCTGAACCCTCGACCAAGGACCCGGGGCAGCTTCCGGGCCGCGATCCTCTTCACCCCTTGACGGGTGTACGGCGTACACCTACCGTGCCCTCAATGGTGTACGCCGTACACCACGAGGTGCGCCGAGTGGGGGAGACGTGATGAAGGCAATCGTTCAGGAGCGGTTCGGCCCGCCGGACACCCTGCTGCTGGTGGACACCGACCGGCCCGAGGTCGGGGCGGACCAGGTCCTGGTGCGGGTGCACGCGGCTGCGCTCAACCCCTACGACTGGCACATGCTGCGCGGCGACCCGTACGTGGCGCGGCTCATGGGAGGCGTGGGGCTGCTGCGCCCGAAGTCCCGGGTGGCCGGGATCGATGCGGCAGGACAGGTGGAGGCGGTCGGCCCCGGCGTGAGCACGCTTCGGCCCGGCGACGAGGTACTCGGCTTCTGCCCGGGCTCCTTTGCCGAGTACGCGCGCACCGCCGCGGACCTACTGGTGCCCAAGCCCGCCCGCCTGACCTTCGAGGAGGCCGCGGCCGTGCCGATGGCGGCGGTGACCGCCCTGCGCGGCATCCGGACCGTGGGCCGGGTGCAGGCCGGGCAGCGCGTACTGGTCAACGGGGCAGCCGGGGGCGTGGGCACGTTCGCGGTACAGATCGCCGCGGCCCTGGATGCGGAGGTCACCGGGGTGTGCAGCACCCGGAACGTCGACCTGGTGCGCTCGCTGGGCGCCACGCACGTCGTCGACCACACCCGGGGGGACTTCACCGACGGGCGGGTGCGCTACGACGTGATTCTCGACAACGTGGGCAACCACCCGCTGAGCCGGGTACGCCAGGCGCTCACCCCGACAGGGACCCTGGTGGCCAACGGCGGCGGCTCGCCCGGCCATCTCTTCGGCGCGGTGGGCTCCCTGCTGCAAGTGGCCGCGGTCAACGCGGTCGTCGGGCAGCGGCTCCGCGCGATCCTCCCGGCGGCCCCGGCCGGGCCGACCCACGAGGACCTGCTCGCCGTCACCGCGCTCATCGAGGCCGGCAAGCTCACCCCGGTGGTCGACCGGGCCCACCCCCTGGCCGACACGGCCGAGGGCCTGCGCCATGTGGAACGGGGTCACGCCCGCGGCAAGGCCGTGATCACCGTGACGTAAGCACCCACCCCTATGATCGGCAAGCTGCGGGCGCTGCCGGAGGGGTGCGCCTTCGCCGGGGGCTATGTTGACTCCATGTACTCGGCGCAGGTCTCCCGGCATGTGAACGCCCCGCCTTCGGCGGTCTACCGGGCGCTGGTGGATGCGGACGCGATCGCGGAGTGGCGGGTGCCGGCCGGCATGAGCAGTCACGTGCACGAGTTCGACGCCCGCGAAGGCGGAAGGTTCCGCGTCTCGCTCACCTACGACACACCGGTCGGCACCGGCAAGTCGGCCTCACACACCGACACGTACCACGGCCACTTCGCGAAGCTCGTGCCGAACGAGCAGGTCGTCGAAGTGCTCGAGTTCGAGACCGCGGATCCCGCCCTGCGGGGCACGATGACGATGACGACCACGCTCACCGCCGCGGACGGCGGCACCGACGTCCGCATTCTGCACGAGGGGATCCCCGACGCGGTGCCCGCCGCCGACAACGAGACGGGCACCCGCATGGCCTTGGCGAACCTCGCCCGGCTCGTCGAGGCGAGCGGGCATTCCGACGGCGCCTAGGGCGCCTCGCGCACCCGGAACACCTCCGCGTCCCACGTCCCGTCCAGCCGCGGCGCCAGCCAACTCGGTGCCGTGGCACGGAAGTCGGCGGGGGCGAGCGATCCGGCGCCCATGGGCAGCGCGCCCAGCAGCGGGGCCCCGGCGACGTCCGGCAGGTCCGTGATGTTGCAACGCATCGCGAGATCCGGGGAGTCGGGCCAGCCGCCGATGACGACACCCAGCAACTCCACGCTCCGCGAGCGTAGTTGACGCGCCGTCAGCTCCGTCGTGTTCAGCGTGCCCAGGCCCGCCGACGCCACGACCAGCACCGGCGCCCGCAGCATCTCCGCCGCGTCCGCCAGTGTTCCGCCCGCCGGGTCGAACCGGACGAGCAGTCCGCCCGCGCCCTCCACCAGCACCAGATCGTGCTCGGTGGCCAGCTTGGCGGCGGCCTCGGCGACGTCCCGCGGATGCACCGGCGCCATACCGGCCCGCCGCGCGGCCGTCCCCGGCGCCAACGGCTCGGGATAGCGGGCGAGTTCGGTCGCCGTCACGGCACCCGCGAGCCGCGCCACCTCCTGCGCGTCCCCGCGCTCGTCCGGCCGTACACCCGTCTGCGCGGCCTTGAGCACGGCCACCGACCGGCCGGCCGCGACCGCCGAGGCGGCGACGGCGGCGGTCGTGATGGTCTTGCCGACCTCCGTGCCCGTGCCCGTGATCACCAGGATCGGCATGCTCATCCCTCCCGTGCCGCCGCGCACACCGCGCGTGCGATCCGTGCCAGGTCCTCGTCCCCGGTGACGTACGGCGGCATCGTGTAGATCAGGTCGCGGAACGGCCGCAGCCACACGCCTTCGCGCACGGCGGCGGCCGTGGCGGCCTTCATGTCGACGTCATGGTCGAGCTGGACGACACCGATCGCGCCGAGGACGCGTACGTCCTTGACGCCCGGGAGCTCGCGGGTCGGCGCCAGGCCCTCCCGCAGCCCCGTCTCGATCCGCTTGACCTCGCCGAGCCAATCCTGCCCGAGCAGCAGCTCGATCGAGGCGCAGGCGACGGACGCCGCAAGGGGGTTGCCCATGAAGGTCGGGCCGTGGGCCAGGACCGGGACCTCGCCCTGCGAGATCCCGTCCGCCACGCGTGCAGTGCAGAGCGTGGCCGCCATGGTCAGGTAGCCGCCGGTCAGCGCCTTGCCCACGCACATCACGTCGGGCGTCACCGCCGCATGGTCGGCGGCGAACAGCGCGCCCGTGCGCCCGAAGCCGGTCGCGATCTCGTCGAACACCAGCAGCACGCCGTGTGCGTCGCAGGCCTCGCGCAGCACCCGCAGATACGCGGGGGAGTGGAACCGCATCCCGCCCGCGCCCTGCACCACCGGCTCGACGATCACCGCGGCCAGCTCGTCGGCGTGCCGCTCGATCGCCGAACGCAGCAGCTGCGCGTACGACTCCTCGTACTCGACCGGAGGCGGGTCCACGAACACCTGCTGCTGCAGCACCCCGCTCCACAGCTGGTGCATCCCGCCCTCGGGGTCGCACACCGACATCGGCTGCCAGGTGTCGCCGTGGTAGCCGCCGCGCCAGGTCAGCAGGCGCTGCTTGGCCGGACGGCCCAGCGAACGCCAGTACTGCAGGCACATCTTGACCGCGACCTCGACCGACACCGAACCGGAGTCGGCGAGGAAGACGTGCTCCAGGCCCTCGGGAGACATGTCGACAAGGTGCTTCGCAAGCCGTACGGCGGGCTCGTGCGTCAGCCCGCCGAACATCACATGGCTCATCCGGCCGAGCTGCTCGCGCGCGGCCTCGTTCAGCACCGGGTGGTTGTAGCCGTGGATCGCCGACCACCAGGACGACATGCCGTCGACCAGCTCGCCGGAGCCGTCCGCCAGCCGCAGCCGCACCCCGCTCGCCGACTCCACGACGAGCGGTTCCTGACGGCCGGGCATGGGCCCGTACGGATGCCACACATGCCGTCGGTCGAGCTCCAGCAGCTCGGACACGGGCAGGTCAGGCATTGGGTGCGAGGTCCGTTCCGACGCCGCGGTGGCGCAGGGCGACCAGGTCGGTGCGGGGCTCGTTGACCGCGGGCGCCGTGGCGGCCGTACCGCAGACCCCGCCGCTCTCGTGCGACCCGCACCCGGCGTCCTCGTGGGACCCGCAGCCGGCACCGGCGTGCGAACCGCAGCCTCCGCCCGCCGTCACCCGATGCTCCGGAAGGGTGACCTGGTCGGCGCCCTCCACCTCGAAGCCGGCGTCCGCGATCATCTCCAGGTCGGCCTGGCCGGCCTGGCCCTCGGTGGTCAGGTAGTCGCCGAGGAAGATCGAGTTGGCCAGGTTCAGGGCGAGCGGCTGCATCGAACGCAGATGGACCTCGCGGCCGCCGGCGATGCGCACCTCGATGTCCGGGCAGACGAACCGCACCATCGCCAGAATCCGCAGACAGCGCTGCGGCGTGAGGTTCCACTCCTTGGCCAGCGGGGTGCCCTCGACCGGGATCAGGAAGTTGACCGGCACCGAGTCCGGGTCCAGCTCGCGCAGCGAGAACACCACGTCGACCAGGTCCTCGTCGCTCTCGCCCATGCCGGCGATCAGCCCGGAGCAGGCGGACAGACCGGCCGCGTGCGCCTTGTTGACGGTGTCGACCCGGTCGGCGTACGTGTGCGTGGTCGTGATGTCCCCGTACGTCCCCTCGGACGTGTTCAGGTTGTGGTTGTAGGCGTCCGCGCCGGCCTCGCGCAGCCGCTCGGCCTGGCCGTCGGAGAGCAGACCGAGGCAGGCGCACACCTCGACGCCCTCGTTCTGCTCCTTGATCGCCTTGATGGTGCCCGCGACCCGCTCCACGTCCCGGTCCGTCGGCCCGCGCCCGGAGGCGACCAGGCAGACCCGCTTGGCGCCACCGGCCAGACCGGCGGCCGCGGCCTCGGAGGCCTGCTCGGGCTTGAGCCAGGTGTACTTCAGGATGTCGGCCTTGGAGCCGAGCCGCTGGGAGCAGTAGGAGCAGTCCTCCGGACACAGCCCGGACTTGAGGTTGACGAGATAGTTGAGTTTCACCCGTCGGCCGAACCAGTGCCGGCGCACCTTTCCGGCCGCGGCCACCACGTCCAGCACGTCGTCGTCGGAAGTGGCCAGGACGGCCAGAGCTTCCTCGCGGGTCGGCAGCTCGCGCCGAAGCCCCTTGTCCACCAGCGTGTTCAGCAGGTCCATGAGAGCCGATCCTGTCCTAAGGAAGCGCTCCCGGCCAAGGAGAGATTGAACAAGAGAGGCACTTCGTCGTGTGGGTATTGCCACATCATGGGGTGCGGCCGCTGCGGCTAGTGTCTGTCCACTGCCTACAAAAGCCCCGGAGGAGTCATGGCGTTCGGCTGGATCGACGAGCAGGCGGAGCTGCGCCGCCGCGCCGGACTCGTACGGACCCTGCGCCCGCGCCCGGCCGACTCCCCGCTCCTGGATCTCGCGAGCAACGACTACCTGGGTCTGGCCCACCATCCCGCCGTCGCCGAGGGCGCGGCCGGGGCGGCGCGGACCTGGGGCGGCGGCTCGACCGGCTCGCGGCTCGTCACCGGTACGACGGAACTCCACACCGAGCTGGAGCGCGAACTGGCCGACTTCTGCGGCTTCGAGGCGGCGCTCGTCTTCTCCTCCGGCTACGCGGCCAACCTCGCCGCGGTCACCACGCTCGCCCCGCACGGCTCGCTGATCGTCTCCGACGCGGGCAACCACGCCTCGCTGATCGACGGCTGCCGGCTGGCCCGCGGCACCACACAGGTCGTGCCGCACTCCGACCCGGAGGCGGTCCGCAAGGCGCTGCGGACGCACGAGGGCACCGCGGTCGTCGTCTCCGACACGGTCTTCTCCGTCGACGGCGACGCCGCCCCGCTGGCCGAGTACGCCGCCGCGTGCCGGGAGCGCGGTGCGGGGCTGCTGGTCGACGACGCCCACGGGCTCGGCGTCCTGGGCGACGGCGGCCGGGGCGCGGCGCAGGCGGCGGGACTCGCGGGCGCCGACGACGTGGTCGTCACGGTCACGCTGTCCAAGTCGCTCGGCAGCCAGGGCGGAGCGGTGCTCGGGCCCGCCCGGGTCATCGACCACCTGGTCAACGCGGCCCGCACGTTCATCTTCGACACGGGCCTCGCCCCCGCGGCGGCGGGCTCGGCCCTGGCGGCCCTCAGGCTGCTGCGCCGCGAGCCGGAGCGCGCGGCGCGGGCCCGCGAGGTGGCGGCCGAACTGCACGCACGCCTGACCGCCGCGGGTCACGAGGCGGTACGTCCGGACGCCGCGGTCGTCTCCGTGCGCGCGCCGTCCCCGGAGGAGGCCGTGCAGTGGGCGGCCGACTGCCGTACGGCAGGCCTTGCCGTGGGCTGTTTCCGTCCGCCGTCCGTGCCGGACGGCATCTCACGGCTCAGGCTGACCGCCCGCGCGGACCTCTCCGGGGAGCAGATCGAACGCGCTGTGCGTGTGATCGGCGAGACGCGACCATGAGTCGGCGTGACACGGCCGTGTGTCGCACGATGCGGAACTGATCAGGAACGGAACGCGGCCGTGAAGCCCGCCCAGCTCTCGGGGGAGAAGAGCAGCGCGGGTCCGGCCGGGTCCTTGGAGTCGCGCACGGCCAGCAGCCCGGCGCAGGGGCCGGAGTGCGGCAGTGCCGTCTCGACGCAGTTGTTCGCGCCTGTGCTGTAGCTGCTGCGCAGCCACCGCACGCCGTGCAGATCGGTACTGGAAGTTACGTTCCGAGGCAGTGCAGACATGGTGCCTCCTTACGCGTTACGCGCCGTCACCTATCCCGGCGATGTAATCCAACGAGTCCTCGGGCGAAAGGGCGTGGATCTGAAGGGCGTTGAAGGCCTCGGTATAGGCCTGGAGGTCTTCTTTCCGTTCGAGGTAGAGGCTACTCGTCAAGTGGTCGAGAACAACCACATCCAGATCAGAAGTGCGCGAAAATGAGAAGATAACGAAAGGTCCGGTGACGCCGACATGCGCCCCGGCAGCGAACGGCAGTACCTGAAGCCGCACTTGAGGTAGACGCGCCGCCTCGACGAGCCGCCCGAGTTGCTGCGCCATGACGTCGGGGCCGCCGATCTCCCGGTGCAGCACCGCCTCGTCCAGCACCGCGCTCAGCTCCAGCGGCGGATCGGCACGCAGTACGTCCTGCCTGGCCAGCCTCACCTCGACCAGGGCGTCGAGCCGCTCGTCGTCCAGCCCGTCGACCGCAGCGCGGGTCACCGCGCGCGCGTACTCGGGCGTCTGCAACAGACCGGGTACGACGGAGGTCTCCAGGGTGCGCATCGCGCTCGCCTGGGACTCCAGGCTGATGAAATCCCGGTAGGTCGGCGGCAGTACGCCGCGATAGGCGTGCCACCAATGATGGCGGCCGCTGCCCTCGTCGGAACCCGCCAACACCAGGATCAATTCCCGCAGTTGGGCGTCGGCCACGCCGTAGACGTCGAGAAGTAACCGCACATCGGCCGGTTTTGCCCCGCTGGACCCGGTCTCGATCCGGCTCACCTTGGACTGGTGCCAGCCCACCATTCGGGCCGCCTCGCCACTGGTGAGCCCCGCACCCGTGCGCAACGCACGCAGTTCGGCGCCCAGCTTCCGGCGGCGTACCGCGGGACCGTGCTGCATGCGCTACTCCTTACTCCTTCCGGGCCACCCAAATACGGTCTCCCGTCGCAGAGTTCACCGCTTTGAGCGACAGATATATGCATATCTTGGTGGATCCCACCCGTGACCGGCGCGGTAATGGCAGTCTGGCGAAGAAGCACCAGTCCGGGACCGTACTCGAACCATCCGCTCCGTGTCGGACTCCGGTCCCGTGGGAAAGGGACGACCGCGCCATGGCAGACCATCTGGAAGCATCCGTCACTCTGCCGAGCGTTCCCGCCTCGGTCTCCGCGGCTCGCGGTTACGTGGTCACCACCCTGGCGGAGTGGGGGCTGCCGGCCGACACGGAAGTGGCCGAGACGATCCGTCTCATCGTCTCCGAACTCGCCACCAACGCCGTACAGCACACCTTCGGGCAGTCACCCACCTTCACGGTGGACATCGAGCTCGACCGTGACGAACAGCTGCGCATCGGCGTCACCGACAGCCACCCCCGCTTCCCGAAACGACTGCCGGCCGCCGTCCAGCAGGACAACGGCCGAGGCATGGTGATCATCCGCTGGCTGGCCGCCGAGTGCGGCGGCCGCCTCCAGGTGCGCCCGACCCGCGAGGGCGGCAAGACGGTCTCCATCGAACTCCCGTGGACCGTGCCGGCCCAGCCGGTGACGGCCGGGGGGCCCCAGGAGCCGTAGCGGAAGCCGGCGCTGCAGGGCGGAGGGCGCGCTGGACCGTGCCGAGGGACGGGAAGCGCGGGGCGAAGGCAAGGGGCAGCGGGAAGGCGAAGAGGGCGTACGGGTGACCGGCAGGGTCCGGGGCAGGCCCGCGGGGACGACGGCCGGTCAGGTCGGCGTCGCCCCCGCGGGAGAGTCAGCTGACCCGGCCGTACCAGACGCTCTTGGTCCAGATCTTCTGCAGCTTTACGACGTCCCCGGTCTTCGGGGCGTGCCAGATCTTCCCCTTCCCGGCGTAGATGCCCACGTGGTAGACGTTGGAGCCCGAGTGGAAGAACACCAGGTCTCCGGCCTTGCGGCTCTTCGACGAGATGTGGTGGGTCTTGTTGTACTGCTGGGCCGCCGTACGGGGCAGCTTCTTGCCCGCCTTCTTGAACGAGTACAGCGTGAGCCCTGAGCAGTCGAATCGCCGTGGCCCCGTGGCGCCCCACTTGTAGGGGGAACCCTTTTTCGAGGCCGCGATCTGAAGTGCCTTCGTCGCCGGCGTGGCGGCCGCGGCGTCGGAGGCGACACCCGGGACCACGATGGAGCCGCCCACAGCGGCAATGGTCAGAGCCGAGGCCGTACCGGCCCGGGCCATCAGCGACGGGACACGATTGAGCGCAGTCATGCGCAACCCTTCGTCAGCCGCCTGTGAAGGATGACCTGTCGGATTCGGGCTGGCGAAGTTGCCCGGCCGCTGACGCGGCTTCACCCCAAGGGCTGCTCGACCCGGTCATGGCGTGACCGTTCCGGCGACCCGTCTTGCTTGGGTCCTCCACTCCTGCCGATCCACTCCTGTCGACCGGTCATCCGGGAGGCGGCAGGACTCGGCGTCCGCCCGGACCGCCCCGCCGCTGCGGCGGGGGCTTGTCGTCAGGAAGGGATCTTCACCTAAAGAAGTCCGAAAATCCCAATGGAAACGGGTGTTTGTGTTGTTACTCACCACTCACCCGTTCGGGTGGACACCCCTGTGTTCGAGGGGGCGTTGAGGCCCCCGACGAGCCTCGGACCTGCGGCGGAACAGTTCATTCCGCCCTCTGGATACGCGCGTTGCGCAACCCTGACGGTCGTGAAAAGGGAGCCGTGTCTACTCCAAAAGGGGGTACGCCATTTGGTCCGTTTGAACGCCGGTCCGGACGCCTCGCCGTCGGGTCAGGGCGTCCGGACCGGTCGTACGTGCGTCAACTGTCGGTCTGCGGCGGCACGGTGACCCGGGCCGTGCGCCGCTCTCCGTCCAGGACCCTGAGGGCCCGCCCGAGCGTGGGGGCGTGCAGCTCGGTCTCGCCCCGCTGGTGCATCAGCGCGAGCGCGTCGCGCAGTTCGGCGGCCTTGCTCACCAGCGCCTGCGCGGCGCGCAGTCCGCGGTACGTGTCCCCGTGGTGCGCCGGGTTGATGCGGCCGAGCAGGTCGACCACGTCGAGGTAGCGGTCGATCAACTCGCCTTCGGCGCGCGTGAGTGCGGGCAACGGCGGAAGTTCGGGTGGGAGCACCGGACGCTCACCGCCCGGTGGGCGGGGCGAGGGTGGCCTTGCGGCTGGGGATGATCTGGTCCACCAGCCCGTAGTCGACAGCCCCTTGGGCGTCCAGGATCTTGTCCCGCTCGATGTCCGCGTTGACCTGCTCCGGGCTGCGTCCCGTGTGCCGTACGAGCATCTCCTCCAGGCGGTTGCGCGTCCGCGTCAACTCCGCTGCCTGGATGGCCAGATCACTGGCCTGTCCCTCGACGGGCTCGGTCAGAGCCGGCTGGTGGATCACCACGCGGGCACCCGGCAGCACGAACCGCTTGCCCGGCGCGCCGGCGCCCAGCAGCACCGCGGCGGAGGAACCCGCCTGGCCCAGACAGGTCGTCTCCACGTCGCAGGTGACGTACTGCATCGTGTCGTAGATCGCCGTCATCGCACTGAACGAGCCGCCCGGCGAATTGATGTACAGCGCGATGTCCCGGTCGGGGTCCTTGTGCTCCAGGTACATGAACTGCGCCATCACGTCGTTCGCCGAGGTGTCGTCGATCTGCGTGCCGAGGAAGACGATCCGCTCCTCCAGCAGCTTCGAGTACGGATCCATCGACTTGGTTCCGTAACTCGTGCGTTCGGTGAACTCGGGCAGGACGTAGCGGGCGGTCGGTCGGGTCATGGGTACCCCTCCTTCGGCGTCTGTAAAAAATGTACAGGACGTACGTGACGTTATGATGGGGGTATGGCCTACGAGATTCCGGTGACGCAAGCCAGGGCTGAGCTCGCCGACCTGATCAACCGGGTGGTGTACGGCGGTGAGCGCGTCGTCGTGACACGGCACGGCAAGCCCCTCGTCGCCCTCGTCTCCGCCGCCGACCTGGCACGACTGGAAAAGCTCCAGGAGCTCGAGGAACCGGCCGAGGAGCAGGTGATCAGCTCGGTCTCCTCGGTCCGCGAGGTGGCGTCCGCTCCTCGCGAACAGCAGCGCTTCGGCATCGCGGCGCACCACCGGGGAAGCGGCGCCTCGTAAGAGACGCAACGCAAAGACCGTGCACCCCGTCCGCTACTGCGGGGTGCACGGCCGGTCCTGGGGTGAGGTGGCGGGCGGTCAGCCGACGGGGGCGAGCTGCCGATCGACGGTCGGCTCCGCGGTCTTCGTGCGTCCCTTGAGCGCGTTGCCGAGGATTACGGCGCCCAGGCCCAGCGCGGCCCACCAGGTGAGTGTCAGGGCGGGGCCGGTCGCCGCCGCGCCGTCGAAGAACGACACCGACCGGAGCAGGGTCGTGCCGGCGCCCGGCGGCAGCCACTGGCCGATCGTGCCGGCCGGCTCCGGCAGCATCTGCGGCGCCGAGGACGCGCCGGAGAAGGGGTTGCCGAACAGCATCACCACACCGGCGACCAGCCCGATGCCGGCCTGACCGACGAGTGCGGCGAGTCCGGCGACCGCGCCGCTCACGGCCAGCGTCGCAAGGCCCAGCGTGCCGGCCTCCGCCCACCAGTCACCGGTGAGCACTCCGAGCCAGCTGTGCGCGATGCCGGCGCCGGCCACGCCGACCAGGGCGGCAGCACCGACCAGCGCGGTCACGGCACGGAATCCGCGCAGCCCGAGCATCGTCACCACCGCGCCCGCCGTGATCCCGGCCAGGGCGAGCGGCAGCACACTGGCGGTCAGGGCCGCGCCGCGCGGGTCCTTCTCCGGTGCGGCCACGACGTCGACCGTCCGGACCTGAGTGCCGTCGGCGGACGCCTGCTGTGCCACCGCCTGCTGCAGCATCTGCGCCACGACGGGGCCTGCGGCCGACGCGGTCAGCAGCTCGGGGCCCTGGGTGGTGACGACGACCGCGCCGTATACGGTCCGGTCCTCGATGGCGTCGCGGGCCGCGGCCTCGTCGGCGTAGCGGTGGATCTCGAACGCACCCTTGTGCTGCGCCAGTTGCTTCTCCACCTGGACCGTCGCCGCGGCGGGCCCGGCCACGCCGAGCGGCAGGTCGCGCGGGGCGGTGCGGGCGGCGGGCCAGGCGAAGGCCCACAGCGCCAGGGCGGCGAGGACGGGGACGAGGACGACGACCGCGATCAGGCGGCGGGTCTGTGTCCTTGCGGGGGTAGCGGATGTGGCGGACATGGGCTTCCTCTTCGGGGCGGAGTCAAAAAGAAGGATCGTTCGTTTTAGCTGTGGCACCACCGTCCTGCCGTCCGGGGTCCCTTGTCAAGAAGGAATGTTCGTTTTAATTTGGGAACCATGGCCCGCGTATCCCAGGAACACCTCGACGCCCGCCGCCGGCAGATCCTCGACGGCGCCGCGCGCTGCTTCGCCCGCAACGGGTTCCATGCCACGTCCATGCAGGACGTGCTGAAGGAGGTCGATCTGTCGGCCGGAGCCGTGTACCGCTACTTCAGCGGCAAGGAGGAGCTCATCGCCGCGATCGTCGGCGAGGTGCTCGGCCAGGTCCACGAGGGTTTCGAGGCGGCGGCCCACAGCAGCCCGCCCCCGCCTCCGGACCTTCTGGTGGCGTCGGTCCTGGGCGGCGTCCTCGCCAGCAGGGAGTCCGTGACCGTGGACGGGCGGCCCGCGTTCCCGAGGCTGGTCGTCCAGGTCTGGACGGAGACGCTCCGCAACGACGAGCTCGCGGCCCTGCTGCGCGAGGGCTACGGCGCCGTCCAGGATGCGTGGACACGGATCGCCGAGGGGTACCAGGACGCCGGGATGATGCGGTCGGACGTGCCCCCGGACCGCGTGGCCCGCACGATGATGGCCGCCGCGATGGGTTTCCTCGCGCAGCAGGCCCTGTTCGGGCCGGCGTCGAGCGAGGTCCTGCGGGACGGTCTACGGGCGTTGATGAGCGTGCAGGATCACAGCTCGGTTAACTTGCTTGAAACTCGGTCCAACTAGCCTGCCGATCCACGCCACCAGGGACTTTTCCCGGCGGCTGAGGCAACCGGACCCCGCACGGTCCGGAGCGAGGACTGTGAGGTGGGACGTGCAACTGACCCCGCACGAGCAAGAGAGGCTGCTCATCCACGTGGCGGCCGACGTGGCCGAGAAGCGCCGGGCCCGCGGGCTCAAGCTCAACCACCCCGAGGCCGTCGCCCTCATCACGTCGCACATCCTCGAAGGCGCCCGTGACGGCCGTACGGTCGCCGAGCTCATGGCCTCGGGACGCAAGCTGCTCACCCGGGACGACGTCATGGAGGGCATCCCCGAGATGATCCACGACGTCCAGGTCGAGGCGACCTTCCCGGACGGCACCAAGCTCGTCACCGTCCACGACCCGATCGTCTGAGGGGGCCTCGATGATTCCCGGCGAGATCCTGTTCGCGGACGAGCCCGTTGTGTACAACGAGGGCCGCGAGGTCACCCGCCTGACCGTCCTCAACGCCGCCGACCGGCCCGTCCAGGTCGGCTCCCACTACCACTTCGCCGAGGCCAACCCCGGTCTGGACTTCGACCGCGCAGCCGCGCGCGGCAAGCGGCTCAACATCGCCGCGGGTACGGCCGTGCGCTTCGAGCCCGGAATCCCCGTAGACGTAGAACTCGTCCCGCTCTCCGGTGCCCGAGTGGTGCCCGGGCTGCGCGGGGAGACCGGAGGTGCCCTCGATGCCTGAGATCTCGCGTGCCGCGTACGCCGACCTGTTCGGCCCCACCACCGGCGACCGCATCCGGCTCGCCGACACCGACCTCGTCGTCGAGATCGAGGAGGATCGTTCCGGCGGGCCCGGACTCGCCGGTGACGAGGCGGTGTTCGGCGGCGGCAAGGTCATCCGGGAGTCCATGGGCCAGTCGCGTGCTACGCGCGCAGAAGGCACCCCGGACACCGTCATCACCGGTGCGGTGATCGTCGACCACTGGGGGATCGTCAAGGCCGACGTCGGCATCCGTGACGGCCGGATCACCGGGATCGGCAAGGCCGGCAACCCCGACACGATGGACGGGGTGCATCCGGATCTGGTGATCGGCCCGGAGACCGAGGTCATCGCGGGCAACGGGCGGATCCTGACGGCCGGCGCCATCGACGCGCACGTGCACTTCATCTGTCCGCAGATCGCCGACGAGGCGCTGTCCGCCGGTGTCACGACACTGGTCGGTGGCGGCACCGGTCCGGCCGAGGGCTCGAAGGCCACGACCGTGACGCCGGGCCCGTGGCACCTCGCGCGGATGCTGGAGGCGATGGAGGAGTACCCGCTCAACATCGGCTTCCTCGGCAAGGGCAACACCGTCTCGCGCGAGGCGATGCTGTCGCAGATCCGGGGCGGTGCGCTGGGTCTCAAGCTGCACGAGGACTGGGGATCGACCCCGGCCGTCATCGACGCCTCGCTGACCGTGGCGGACCAGACGGGTATCCAGGTCGCCATCCACACGGACACATTGAACGAAGCCGGGTTCGTGGGCGACACGCTCGCCGCGATCGGCGGACGCGGTATCCACGCGTACCACACCGAGGGCGCGGGCGGCGGGCATGCGCCGGACATCATGACCGTGGTCTCCGAGCCGTATGTGCTGCCGAGTTCGACGAACCCGACGCGGCCGTTCACCGTCAACACCGCCGAGGAACACCTCGACATGCTGATGGTGTGCCACCACCTCAACCCGGCGGTGCCCGAAGACCTGGCGTTCGCCGAGTCGCGGATCCGGCCGTCCACGATCGGGGCGGAGGACATACTGCACGACCTGGGCGCCATCTCCATCATCTCGTCCGACGCCCAGGCCATGGGGCGCGTGGGCGAGGTGATCATGCGGACCTGGCAGACCGCGCACGTCATGAAGCGGCGGCGCGGAGCGCTGCCGGGGGACGGGCGTGCGGACAACCGCCGGGTACGGCGCTACGTCGCCAAGTACACGATCAATCCCGCGGTCGCGCAGGGACTTGCGCGCGAGGTCGGGTCGGTGGAGACCGGGAAGCTCGCCGACCTCGTGCTGTGGGAGCCCGCGTTCTTCGGCGTCAAGCCGCATCTGGTCGTCAAGGGCGGGCAGATCGCCTACGCGCAGATGGGCGACGCCAACGCCTCGATCCCCACGCCGCAGCCGATCCTGCCGCGGCCGATGTACGGGGCGATCGGGCGGGCGCCCGCCTCCAACTCCTTCAACTTCGTTGCCCCGCTCGCCATCGAGGACGGGCTGCCGGAGCGGCTCTCGCTCGCGAAGCGGTTCGTCGCCATCGAGTCGACGCGCGGGGTGACCAAGGCGGACATGCGGGAGAACGACGCCCGGCCGCGGGTGCAGGTCGACCCCGACAGCTTCGCCGTGCACATCGACGGGGAGCTGGTGGAGGCCACGCCTGCCGCCGAACTGCCCATGGCCCAGCGGTACTTCCTCTTCTGATGTCCAGGGCTGCACTACTGGTTCTGGCCGACGGGCGCTTTCCCGCCGGGGGGCATGCGCACTCCGGCGGGGCCGAGGCGGCCGTGAAGGCCGGGCGGATCACCGGGGCGGCGAGCCTGGAGTCCTTCTGCCGGGGACGGCTGCACACCACGGGTCTGGTCTCGGCCTCGCTCGCCGCCGCTGCCGTACTCGGTGTGGATCCGGTGGAGTTGGACGCGGCTGCGGACGCGCGGACGCCGTCGCCTGCGTTGCGGGTTGCCGCGCGGAAGCTGGGGCGGCAGTTGATGCGGGCGGCTCGGGCGACCTGGCCTTCTGCTGAACTCGACGGCCTGGCACGGGAGTTCCCCAAGGGGGCCCATCAGCCGGTCGTGTTGGGGCTTGCGGCCCGGGCGGCGGGGCTGGGGGCCGAGGATGCGGCTTACTGCGCGGCCTACGAAAGTGTCAGTGGGCCGGCGAGTGCGACGGTGCGGTTGCTGAGTCTTGATCCCTTCGATGCCACGGGGGTGTTGGCTCGGCTGGCGCCGGAGGTGGATCGCGTCGCGGATCGGGCGGTGGAGGCGGCGCGGGCCGTTGTCGACGACGGGGTCGATGCGTTGCCTGCGGCTTCTGCGCCGTTGTTGGAGATCGGGGCGGAGGTGCATGCCGCTTGGGCTGTACGGCTGTTCGCGTCGTAGGAGGTTGTCGCCCCCGCCGCCCCTACCCGTCCCACCACCAGGGGATCTGCCCCTTCGACCCCGCCAGGAGGCTCCGCCCCCTGGACCCCCGATCGGCCTGAACGGCCTCGTCCTCAAACGCCGGACGGGCCGAAGTGCCAGGCACAGCTGTATAGGAGCCGTATATGCACCTCGACCACACCCACGACGGCCCCGCCGCCATAAGCGCCGATGCTCACCGGCCCGACGGTTCCCGCCGTGCCCTGCGGATCGGGCTCGGCGGTCCCGTCGGGTCGGGCAAGACCGCCACCGTCGCCGCGCTCTGCCGCGCCCTGCGCGACGAACTCTCCCTCGCCGTCGTCACTAACGACATCTACACCCGCGAGGACGCCGAATTCCTGCTCAGGGAAGCCGTGTTGCCGCCCGAGCGGATCACTGCCGTGGAGACGGGGGCCTGTCCGCACACCGCGATCCGGGACGACATCTCCGCCAACCTCGAGGCCGTCGAGGACCTGGAGGCCGAGGTCGGGCCGTTGGATCTGATCCTGGTCGAGTCCGGTGGGGACAATCTCACCGCGACCTTCTCCAAGGGGCTCGTCGACGCGCAGATCTTCGTCATCGATGTCGCGGGCGGGGATGACATTCCGCGCAAGGGCGGGCCGGGTGTGACCACCGCCGACCTGCTCGTCGTCAACAAGACCGACCTCGCGCCCCACGTCGGCTCCGACCTCGCGCGGATGGCGGCCGACGCCAAGGCCCAGCGTGCCGAACTGCCCGTCGTCTTCCAGTCGTTGAGGAGCGAGGCCGGTGTGGGCGACGTCGCCGCGTGGGTGCGGGCGCAGCTCGCCGCCTGGACGGCGTGACCGTGAGCGGGGTGCGGGCCACCGCCCGGATCGTCGCCCGGGAGGACGGCAGAGGCGGTACCGCCCTGCCCGTGCTGGAGGGCGACGGACCGCTCGCGCTGCGGCGGACCCGGGGGAGCGGCACCGAGGCCCGGGTCATGCTCGTCGGGGCGATGAGCGGACCGCTCGGCGGCGACGCCTTCGCCGTGGAGGCGGAGGTGGAGAGCGGCGCGCGGCTGCGCGTCGGGTCGGCCGCCGCCACCATCGCGCTGCCCGGGCAGGCGAAGGGGGAGGCTCACTACGACGTACGGCTCCGGGTGGCCGACCAAGGTGAACTGGTCTGGCTGCCCGAGCAGTTGATCTCCGCCAAGGGCAGTGACCTGTACGTCACCACCCGGGTCGAACTCGGTGCCGCCGCGCGGCTCGTACTGCGTGAGGAGCAGGTACTCGGTCGGGTGGGGGAGGAACCCGGGCGGCTTGCCAGTCGTCTTACGGTGCGCGTCGCGGGGCGCGTCGTGCTCGATCAGGAACTGGCCTGCGGGCCTGGAGCGCCCGGTGGGTGGGACGGTCCCGCCGTGCTGGGCGGGCATCGGGCCGTGGGGCAACTCGTCGTCGTACGGCCGGAGTTCGGGGTGGAACCGGTGGCGGCCCGGGTACTTGGGGACGGTGCCGCCCTGGTGCCGCTCGCCGGGCCCGCTGTGCTCGTGAGCGCTGTGGCGGCCGACGCGCTGCGGCTGCGGCGGGTGCTGGACGAGGCGCTCGCCGAGCTCGGTTGAGTCACCGCTGAGCGGGACGGGTCTCTCCGTTTATCGGATTGGCAAAGAAGGTCAACGACCCCTGTTCCCAGGCAGCTCACAGCCGCGAGGATCCCTCTACCAATCGCAAAGACGTTGGGGGGAGATCCCACTTGAGGGATATGAGACGGAACAGGCGGACGACGGTGCTCGGCTCGGCAGGGGCGCTGGTCACCGCGACGCTCATAGCCGGTGCCGTCGCCGCGCCGACCGCGAACGCGAGCGCCGGCTCGCGGCACGGGCAGGACCGTGAGGCCCGTGGCGCGGCGATCACCGCCGCGCGAGCCGCCAAGGCCGGCATCGACTGGCAGGACTGTCCCGCGGACTGGGGGCTCGAGAAGCCCATTCAGTGCGGCTATGTCAGCGTCCCGCTCGACTACGCCAAGCCGTACGGCAAGCAGATCAAGCTCGCCGTCGACCGCATCGGCAACACGGGGACGAAGGAGGAGCGCCAGGGCGCGCTCGTCTACAACCCCGGTGGTCCCGGAGGTTCCGGCCTGCGCTTCCCGCGCCGGGTCACGACCAAGAACCCGATCTGGGCCAACACTGCCAAGGCGTACGACTTCGTGGGCTTCGACCCGCGCGGCGTCGGCCACTCGGCGCCCATCTCCTGCATCGACCCGCAGGAGTTCGTGAAGGCCCCGAAGATGGACCCGGTGCCGGACAGCGAGGCCGACAAGACGGCCCAGCGCAAGCTGGCCCGCGAGTACGCCGAGGGCTGCGCCGACCGCAGCGGCAAGGACGTCCTCGCGCAGATGACCACGCCCAACACGGTGCGCGACCTGGACGTGATCCGTGCCGCGCTGGGCGAGAAGAAGCTCAACTACCTGGGCGTCTCCTACGGCACCTACATCGGCGCCGTCTACGGCACGATGTTCCCGGGCCACCTGCGCCGCATGATCGTGGACAGCGTGGTCAACCCGTCGCGGGAGAAGATCTGGTACCAGGCCAACCTGGACCAGGACGTCGCCTTCGAGGGCCGCTGGAAGGACTGGGAGGACTGGGTCGCCGCCAACGACGCCGCCTTCCACCTCGGCACCACACGTGCCGCGGTCCAGTCGAAGTGGCTGGAGCTTCGGGCCACCGCGAAGAAGAACCCCATCGGCGGGGTCGTCGGCCCGGCCGAGCTGATCGGCTTCTTCCAGAGCGCCCCGTACTACGACTCCTCGTGGGTGCCGGTCGCGACGGTCTTCAGCAAGTACTTCGCCGGCGACACCCAGGCGCTGGTCGACGCGGCCGCCCCGGACCTGTCCGACACCGCGGGCAACATCGCCTCGGAGAACGGCAACGCCGTCTACACGGCCGTCGAGTGCACCGACGCCAAGTGGCCCACCAGCTGGAAGAAGTGGGACAAGGACAACACCGAGCTCAACAAGCAGTATCCGTTCATGACTTGGGCCAATGCATGGCTCAACCTGCCTTGTGCGACCTGGCCGGTCAAGCAGCAGAACCCGGTCAACGTCAAGACCCACAAGGGTCTGCCGCAGGTGCTGATCGTGCAGTCCACGCGTGACGCCGCCACCCCGTACGACGGCGCCGTCGAACTGCACGAGCGGTTCAAGGGCTCCCGCCTGATCACCGAGAAGGACGCGGGCTCGCACGGTGTGACCGGCCTGGTCAACCCGTGCATCAACCAGCGGGTGGACGACTACCTGCTCACCGGCAAGCTGGACGCCGCGGACGTGACCTGCACCCCGCACGCCACGCCCAAGCCGTAACCGGTAGTCGTACGAGAACGAAGTGAGGGGCGGCCGGAACAACCCGGCCGCCCCTCGCACTTGTTCAACTCGCCCTATCCCAGCGGCATTCGCGGGAAGGGCCGCTTCTTCTCCGCGGCCCCGGCCGCCTCGGTCTGCGCCGCCTTCGCGACGGCCGCGTACTCGTCGACGTACTCCTGCTCGGACAGCGACAGGATCGCGTACATGATCTCGTCGGTCACGGCGCGCAGGATCGCCCTCTCGTTCTCCATGCCCGCGTAGCGGGAGAAGTCCAGGGGCTTGCCGAAGCGGATGACGACGGGGTGGATGTTCGGGATGACCTTGCCGGGCGGCTGCGCCTCGAAAGTGCCGATCATCGCGCAGGGAATCACCGGGACCTGGGCCTTCAGTGCCATCACCGCGACGCCGACCTTGCCCTTGTAGAGGCGGCCGTCGTGCGAGCGCGTGCCCTCCGGGTAGATGCCGAGCAGTTCGTCCTTGCGCAGCACGCCGAGGCCCTCGCGGATCGCGGCCTGACCCGCCTCCTTGCCCTTGCGGTCCACCGGGATCTGGCCCGCGCTGCGGAAGAAGGCCGCGGTGAGACGACCCTTGATACCCGGACCCGTGAAGTACTCCTTCTTCGCGAGGAAGGTGATACGGCGCTTGAGCATCGCCGGCATCAGGAAGTGGTCCGAGAACGACAGATGGTTGCCGGCGACGATCGCCGCACCTTCGGCCGGCACATGCTCGAGGCCTTCGATGCGAGGCCGGAAGACCAGTCTCAGCAGAGGTCCCAACAACACGTATTTGAGTACGTAATAGAACAAGGGGTCGCTCCTCACTTTAGCGGATCGGCTCAACCGCCGCGTTCTAGCTGGTCAGAGGGCACGGGGTGGGGTGCCAGTCTATGTGCAGGTGTAGTCGGGTGGAACCGGGTCTGATCGGACTGATGCTGACCCAATCCTGACCCAATGCTGAGGTTCCTGATGGTTCGTCAGGTGTGGCGGTTGGGGTGTTTCGTGCGGGTGGGGACGACCGCCGGACCAGCGTGCTGCTACTGGCGGGTAGGTATCAACCGGAAGCCGCAGCGTGACGCAATCACGGCTGCTCAGTGGCGAGCATGTGGCCCTTGAATGCGGCGGTCTTCCTGTGCTCGACGGCTTTGGTGGTGGCTTCCGCACAGCCGTCGTAGCAGTCGGCGCCGGGATCGTCGCAGGCATTGGGCTCCACTACACGCATCGCAACTTCCGTCACATCCGTGACTTGTTCACCCACACGCAGGACAAGGACCGGGAAGCTGCGGAACTCACGCGCGAAGGCCAGATGACCGACCGGTACGCGACCGCCATCAACCTGCTCGGGGCCAAGGAATCCACGAAGCAACTCGGTGGCAGGGCGAATGTCCCAACCGATGGCGTCGACACCTTGCATGCGCCGGGCACAGGCCGCAACAGGGGCATTCGCCGGCTGGCGACGTCCCAACGGCATGCGCGGTAGGGACGGTTGTAGTCAAGCTTCGTGCCAATGCCGTCGGCATTGCAGGGTTCGTCGCCGCTCGGTTCGAGGCGGCAATAGAAGCCGTAGTCGATGTATTCGGCTTCGCCGGGGAGCTGGCCCGTGAAGGGCGTGCCGTGCCGTTGTGAGGCTCACGGACGGTACCTGCGGACCGTCGATGGCGAGTCGGGCGTGTTGGCGGTCGGTGAGCTGGCTGACAGCGGTGCGCAGCACTGTGCGGATGCCGTAGAGCGGATCACCGACCCGGCCGCCCGCGGGCCCCGTTGGTGTCTTGCTGGACGCGTTGGCGGCATCGGTCCAGCGCATCGCCGGCCAGGGCGACAACATGAAACGGGTCCATCACCGCGACTGCATCGGGGACTTCGTCGGCTGCGGCGGTCTTGAAGCCGGTGAAGCCGTCCATGGCCGCGATCTGATCCCGTCGCGGAACGCTGGCCTCTGGGCCTACGGGCCAGGTCTTGAACACCTGCTTGGGTCGGCATTCGGCTATGTCCAGCAGTCTCGACGGTCCGGTGCCGTCGCGGACCGGGGTGAGATCAGTGATGACGGTGACGAGCTTGTCCCCGTGGAGGGTGTGGCGCCACGCATGCTCATCCACGCCTAAGGCTTGGACACCGTCGAAGCGGGTCGGGTCGGCGATCAGCAATTGGCGGCCGGTCGCCAGGACACCCCGAGCCCGGCGGCGATCCGGGCGATCGACATCCGGTCGATGACGACACTCTTCAACGCCCGCATCACCGCCTGCGGCGGGAGTTTCGCCCTAGGCGCGGCGGCCGCGGTCGTGTCTTGGCGCCGGACCTGCCCGCAGTCCGAACGGCGGTGGCGGTGGATGGGACGTGCAGGATCGTTGCCCGCCAGCCGAGCGGGATGTGCGCCGGTCGGCGCGGCACGCTGTCGCGCGGCACCCCCGGACAGTCGCGCAGCTGTTGGCCGACCACTTCCAGGCCGAGGTGATCCGGCTGGCAGAACGTCGTGAGGTCGGCAGGGCGGAAGGTGGCGTCGCGCACGAGCGGGGGGCGCAACCGCTGATGATGGTCCGGTGGGGTTGGGTCGGTCAGGCGCGGTCGTGGAGCGTGACCTGGTAGCCGTCGGGGTCGGCGAAGGTGAAGGTCCGGCCGAAGGGGCCGTCGATCGGTGCGGAGACGATGGTGTGACCGTCGGTGACGAGCGCGTCGTGGATGGCCTGGACGTCTGTGGCGTGGAGCCAGATCGCGGCACCGATGCCGGGCTGGGCGACGGATGCGAGGTCGGTGCCGGGAATGACGTCGCGGAGTGCGAACGCGATCGGCTTCGTCTCGAAGACGACGGCGTGCGCAGGTCCGGCGGGCGAGCGGACGAGGCCCAGGTACTGCTCGTAGAACGCCTGCGAAGCGTCGAGGTCGCGTACTTGGAGCGAGATGAAGTCGGGGCCGGTGGCGGGCATATGATGACACTCCTTTTTGCATGTCAGTTTTCTGACACGCATCAACGTATGTCAGAATACTGACATGAGTCAAGAAGGTGTCGGCGTCGACCTGGAGACGTCACTGGGCTACCTGCTCAAAGAAGCGTCGAGCGCGCTGCGCGCGGCCATGGAGGAAGTGCTGCGGCCGCTCGGGATGAGCGTGACGCACTACTCCTGCCTCGAGCTGCTGGCGCAACGGCCGGGCCTGTCGAACTCCGAGCTCGCACGGGGCGCGTTCGTGACACGGCAGACGATGAACGTGCTGCTCCAGGCCCTGGAACGAGACGGCTACGTGACCAGGCCCGCGGAGGCACCCGTCGGGAAGGTGCTTCCCACGCGGCTCACGCCCCGCGGCCGGCGAAGCCTCGAGAAGGCGAGCGCCGCCGTCCGGTCCGTCGAGGCCAGAATGCTGGCCGGCCTGACCGGGACCGAGCAGTCAGAGGCGTTCCGGATCCTGCAAAGCATGATCCATTCCCTGCGCGGTGCCGACGAGGGTGCATAGCTCGCTCCGCGGGGCACGTCTCGTCGCGCTCGGACAGGAGTGCAGCCGAGCTTCACATCCGTGTCGGCGACCTCGAAAACCAACACACCCCGACTGCACCCTCTGTACTCAGGTTTCCTAGAGCGTGAGTTTTACAAACAGCGAGGACTTCGCCGCGATCCGCCAGCTGGTCCACAAGTCCCACACGCAGCCGCTCGGTCAGATGCCGCAGCACTTCCGGAAACAGCGCGGACGAGAACCATGCGAGACCCAGGACGAAGTAGACGACCAGTGGGCGGGGCGGTGGTCGGAGAGCCGCTCGAGCTCGTGGCCCCGTGCCGCAGCCGGACTGAGCAGTTTTCGAGAAGCATCGGTGACCCGGCCGCCCATACCGTCGAAGACATGAACTCCATCGACTCCATCACACTTGAGGTGGCCGACACCACGGCCGCCGGCCGCTTCTACTCCGCCGCCTTCGGGCTGGACCCGTCGCAAGTGCGCCTGCGCGCCTCCGAGGCCCCCACGACCGGTTTCCGCGGCTTCACTCTGCGCTTGTGGTGTCCCAGCCGGGCAACGTCGACGCCCTCGTCGACGCCGCCCTCGACGGCGGCGCCACCGCCCTCAAGCCCACCTCGAAGTCGCTGTGGGGCTACGGCGGCGTCGTTCAGGCCCCGGACGGCACAATCTGGAAGATCGCGACGTCGGCAAGGAAGGACACGGCCCCGGTCACCCGGGACTTCGGCGAGCTCGTGCTGCTGTTGGGCGTCGAGGACGTGAAGGCCAGCAAGCAGTTCTACGTCGAGCAGGGCCTCAGTGTGGGTAAGAGCTTCGGCGGCAAGTACGTCGAGTTCGCCACCGGGTCGGGCCCCGTCAAGCTCGCTCTGTACAAGCGCCGTGCTCTCGCCAAGGATGCGGGTGTCCCCGTCGACGGCACCGGATCGCACCGGCTCGTGCTCTCCAGCGCCGCCGGCCCGTTCAGCGACCCGGACGGGTTCGTCTGGGAAGCCACTGCACCCCTGACCGCCACCGCCTGAGCCGAATCACCTCCGTCTACGGCACAGCACTCATGCGTCTCGGACGAGCTGGTAGGTGAGGAAGGCGAGACCGTCACCAACGGTGCGGGTGTCGATGAGGCGCATGGGTTCCCTGCCGGTGGTCTCGCCGAAGAGGCGCTCGCCGGCCCCGAGCACGACCGGGAAGATGGTGAGCCGCAGTTCGTCAACGAGGTCGTGCTCCAGCAGTGTGTGCACGAGCTGGGTGCTGGCGTAGACGACGATGTCGCCGTCCAGCTCCTGCTTCAGCTTCGCGACCTCGTCCACCACGTCGCCGTTGAGCACCCTGCCCTTGAATGCCGTCGAGTTGCTCCACCTGGGCTCTTGGAGGGTGGAGGACACGACGTACTTGGGCAAGCTGTTTAACCTGTCCGCCCACTCGCCATTGCGGGACAGCCACCGCGCGGCGAACCACTCGTCGCTACGCCGGCCAAGCAGCAGGGCCTCGGCGCCCAGTGCCTCGTCGAGCAGGCGCTTGGCCCACGCTTCGCGGTCCTCGTCCCCCAGCTGAAGGAACCAGCCGCCGCGGCTGAAGCCCTCGTCGCCGGTCGGGTCCTGGACGACACCGTCGAGTGAGACGTTCTCGCTGATGATGATCTTTCCCATCGTGGTTCTCCTTGGTTGGCGTTGCCGACTACTGCTGGGGTAGACACCGCGGCGTCGCGAAGGGGGCGCCCGCGGACCGCCCCCTTCGCTCTTCGGGCGGTGTCCGTACACGATGGAAGTGCCGCGAGGTGCAGGAAGAAGGTGACGCAAGGGTGGTAACCGGCGACCTGATGTCCCGGGCGCGGGCCGGGGACGGCGAGGCGTTCCGGGAGCTGACCGAGCCGTACCGCCGGGAGCTGCAGGTGCACTGCTACCGGATGCTCGGATCGTTCCAGGACGCCGAGGACGTTCTGCAGGACACGCTGCTGGCCGCCTGGCGGGGCTTCGCGGGGTTCGAGGGGCGCTCCTCGCTGCGCACCTGGCTGTACCGGATCGCCACCAACCGGTGCCTCAACGCACGCCGGTCGGCAGCCCGACGCCCTGGCAGGCCCTGGGAGGTGCCCAATGTCGAACCGCCCGAGCCGACCCGACTCGGCGAAGTCGTCTGGCTCGAGCCCTACCCCGACGCCCTCATCGAGGGTGCCGTCAACGCCCCGCTCGGCCCAGAGGCCCGCTACGAGCAGACCGAATCCGTCTCCCTGGCCTTCGTGACTGCCCTGCAGATCCTGCCGCCACGCCAGACGGCCGTGCTCATCCTGCGCGACGTCCTCGGATTCCACGCCGACGAAGTGGCCGACATGCTGGACTCCAGCGTCGAGTCGGTCAAGAGCGTCCTCAAGCGGGCGCGCGCCAGCCTGCAGCACCAACGGCCCACGAGCGACGACCGTCGGCCGCAGCCCGCCTCCGAGTCACCCTCCGAGGAGGCGGTCGTGGCGAAGTTCGTCCGCGCGTGGGAGGCGGCCGATGTCGATGCGCTGGTGGCCCTACTCACCGACGACGTCTTCATGTCGATGCCGCCGATGCCTTTCGAGTACCAGGGCCGAGAAGTCACGGCACGCTTCTGCGCCAGCATCTTCCGCGCAGGACGCAGGTTCGACCTCATCCCCACGCGAGCCAACGGCCAACCGGCGTTCGGAGCCTACCTGCGCACCCCGACCGGCATCCGCCACGGGACCGGTCTCTACGTCCTCACCCTTACCGGCGACCGGATCTGCGCCATGACCCGCTTCGACAACAGCGTGCTTCCATGGTTCGGGCTACCGCGATCACTCCCAAAGCGATAGTCGGCAGGACGTCCTGGCTCGCCCTACTTGTCCTGTGGTGACGCCACTTACGCCGCCCTCCCGCCAGGCATCGGCTGGGAGAACGGCCACTCAACTCAGCGCCGCCAAACCCTTTCGCAGCCCGCCGGCGCCACGGAGTCTGCAACCGGGCTGCTGCCTGACCGATGCCCCGACGGATGGGCACAATCGGTCAGGAGCGGCAGGAGAAGGGAGCCGGCGATGGCCGAGCGCATGATCGAGGCGGACGGCATCGAGCTGTGCACCGAATCCTTCGGCGACCCGTCGGATCCGCCCGTCCTGCTCATCATGGGCACGGGGGCTTCGATGCTCTGGTGGGAGGAGGGCTTTTGCCGGATGCTCGCCGGGGGCGGGCGGTTCGTCATTCGTTACGACCACCGGGACACCGGCCGATCGGTCACCTACGAGCCGGGCCGTCCCGGGTACACCGCGTCGGACCTGGTCGGTGACGCCGCCCGCGTGCTCGACGCCCATGAGATCCCAGCCGCGCACGTCGTGGGCGTCTCGGCCGGAGGAGCGTTCGCGCAACTGCTCGCGCTCAATTACGCCGACCGCGTCCTGTCGCTCGTCCTGATCAGCACGTCCTCCGCTGTGCCCGGCGACCGCGAGCTTCCTGGGCCGACCGAGGAGTTCATGCGGTTCGTCTCGTCCGTGCAGGTCGATTGGTCGGAAGCAGAGTCGGTGATCGACTACCTGGTCGCCTACGCGCGCATGCTCTCGGGGGGACGACGCCCGTTCGACGAGACTGCCGCCCGTAGCCTTGTCCGTCGCGACGTCGAGCGCGCACACGACTTCGCCGCGGCCCGCAACCACGATGTACTGCCGGACGGCGAAGGCTCACAACCGCCCCTGTCCTCGATCGCCGTGCCCACGCTTGTGATCCACGGGACCGCCGATCCGATGTTCCCGCTCGGTCACGGTGAGGCACTCGCAGAACAGATCCCCGCAGGCAGGCTGTTGGCTCTGCAGGACGCCGGCCACGGGGTCGAGCGAGCCGACTGGGCGACGATCGTCCCGGCGATCCTCGAGCACACCGCCGGAGGCCGTGTCGGCTAGTGCCGGATCAGGCAACGTTCGCCCTCTCGACCGCAGTTCGTAGCTGCTGGCGGGGAACAGACCAAGTCGAGCCGTTGGCCACGGGGGAGCGGGCCGGCGTGCTGGACGTGCGTCGGTGCACGACCCACAGCTACAAGGGCACACAGTTGTACACCTGCCGCGCGACGTGGCGTTTCGCCGGCGAGCGTACCGGCGAGGGGTATGTCGACGCGGGCAGCGAGCCGACGAGAAAGGGCTCCACGGTCGCCGCCGACGACTGGGGATACCGCTCGCGCGGCGATCTGCTGGGCTCGGTGCTGCCGAAGGCCGGGTTCGTCCTGCTGGTGCTTGGCGAACTGGCCGTCTTGCCGGCCGTCCCGCGGTTCGGGCGCAGGCGTCGATGGCGTCGAGATGCCGGTGTCGGCGGGCCGGAAGGCGACCGGCTCGCTGCTGCGTATGCGGTCAAGGCATGCTGTCGATGCTGGCTCGGACTTTGGCGATGACGTCGGCGGGGAGCGTGGCGTAGCCCTCGAAACTGAGGTCCTGCTGGCCTTTCTGGCCGGCGATGTAGGCGAGAAAAGCCTTGGTGGCGGGCCAGGTTGCCGGCTTGTTGCCTTTGTTGCAGACGACTTCGTAGGTGACCATGTCGATGGGATAGGCGTTCGCGGCCTTGGTCGTGTAGTCGAGGGTGAGCGTGATGTCGCCCTCGCTACCGGACATCTTCGCTCCTGCGATGGCTTTCGACGCGTTGATGATGTTCGGGTCGACGGGGGAAGGGGCGCCCGTGGCGATGGAGGTCGTGGGGATGGCGTTGTCGATGGCGTACGGCAATTCGAAGTAGCCGATCGCGCCCGCTGTCTGTTTGACCTTGGTGGCCAGACCTGAGGAGCCTGTGGCGGACTGGCCGCCCTTGGCGACCCATTGCTTGCCGTGCTTGTACGGCCAGGCGCTGGATGCGGTGGCGCTCAGGTAGGAGGTGAAGTTGTCGGTGGTGCCCGAGGCGTCGGCGCGGTGCAACGGCCGGATCGGCATCTTCGGCAACGTGGTGCCCGGGTTGAGCTTCGCGATCGCGGGATCGTTCCACATGGTGATCTGCGAGTCGAAGATCTTCGCGAGCGTGGGGGCGTCGAGGACCAGTTTGCTGACTCCCCGGACGTTGTAGCCGACCGCGATCGGGCCGCCGAGCATCGGCAGGTCGACGGCGCGCCCGCCGTCGGCGCAGACACTCTTGGACTGGGCGATCTGATCCGGGCTCAGCGCGGAGTCGGAGCCTGCGAGCGCGGTGCGGCCCTGCAGAAAGTCCGTCTGCCCGGCTCCGGATCCGGTGCCGTTGTAGGTGATCCGGGTGCCTGGGCATGCCCGCGTAAAGTTCTTGATCCAGTACCGCATGGCGTACTGCTGCGCGGTCGAGCCGGATGCCAGCAGGTTGGCCGCCTTGCCGCAGGCGATGCCACCGGCGGCGATGGTGGTGGAGGCGAGGGGAGTGGCGGGCGCCGTGCCGGAGGGGGTGGACGACTTGTGCTCCGCGCCGCAGCCGGTCAGGACCAGGGCGCCACAGACCGCCGCCGCGCCGATGGCCCGGGGATACGGCCTGCTCTTCGGGTGAGGCGTCACTGTCGGGCGTTCCTTCCTGTGCGTAACGACCCCATTGCTCAGAGTGTTCACCCTTCGAGATGGACGGCGCACCCTCCCGCGGCAAACGGCGGAAGATCGAGGCTTCGGGCAGGTCGGCGGCGCGGCGGGCGTTCCGCGGTCTCACAGCCGCACGATGACCAGGGCCGTGTCGTCGGTGGCGCCCCCCGGCGGCAACAGCTCCAGCAGGACCGAGTCCGCGAGCCGCTCGGGGGCCTCCGCGCGGTGGCGGGCGAGGGAGTCGGCGAGGCGGGCCAGGCCGGTGTCGATGTCCTCGTGTCTGCGCTCGATCAGGCCGTCGGTGTAGAGGACGAGGGTGGCGCCCTCGCTGTACGTCGTGCAGGCCTCCGGCCGGGGGATCGGCTCGGGGCGGGCGTCCAGCGGCGGGTCGGTGGCCCGGTCGAGGAACTCCACGCGGCCGTCGGCATGGACGAGCACCGGCGGCGGGTGGCCCGCGCTGCTGTACGTGATGGTGTACTCGTCGAAGTCGATGAACGTCGTGACCACCGTGGCCGATTCGGCGCCGTCGACCACGTTCGCGTACCGGCCGAGCACGTTGAGCGCCTCGCCCGGCCCCACGGCCACGCGGGAGGCGGCGCTCAGCGCGCTGCGCAGCTGGCCCATGACCCCTGCGGCCGCCAGGCCGTGCCCGACCACGTCGCCCACCGCCACGCCGATCCGGTTGCCGCCCACCAGGTCGACGAGGTCGTACCAGTCCCCGCACACGTTCAGCGCGCCGACCGCGGGCCGGTAGCGCACGGCCACGTCGTGATGGCCGACCTGCCGGCGGGCGGGCAGCATCGCCTCCTGCAGGGCGAGGGCCACCTCGCGCTCACGTGCGTGCGCCTGGCGCAACCGCTCGTTGAGCTCCTGCAGTTCGCGGGCGCGGGTGTACAGCTCGGCCTCGAGGACGCGGCCCCGGCTGCCGCTCGGACCGCCGCGGGCCTTGATCAGCTCGGTGACCTCCTCGACCCGGTGCACCAGCAGTACCACCTTGCCGTCCGGCCCGATCACCGGCGCGTTGACCGGGCTCCAGTAGCGCTCCTCCCACTCGCCGGGCTGCTCGGGGTCCTCGACGTCGTACCGCTGCAGGGCCATGGTGTCGCGCTCGCCCGTGTCGACCACCCGCTGCAGTGAGGCCGCGAGGTTGCGCATGCCGGACGCGCCGTCGTCGTTCGGGTTGTCGGGGAAGACGTCGAACAGATAGCGGCCGACCACCTGCTCACGGGTGCGCCGCGCATTGCGCAGGAACTCCTCGTTGGCGTCCGCGTAGACCAGGTCGGGGGTCAGGAGCGCCACCATCCCCGGCAGGCACTGGAACACCGCCGCGTAGTCGATCGCCGCATCGTTCATGGCTTCCGCCTAACTGCCGGGTTCGCTCTATTTTCCTACGTCGTACGACGTATGTACTGACCCCGTTGTGTCAGGCCGGAGATTCCGTCAGCGACTGCTCGGCCCAGATGACCTTCCCTTCGGGGACGAAACGGGTTCCCCACCGCTGGGTGAACTGGGAGACCAGCAGCAGCCCGCGGCCGCCCTCGTCGGTGGTGCGCGGATGGCGCAGATGGGGTGCGGTGGCGCCGCCGTCGGAGACCTCGCAGATCAGGGCGCTTTCCCTGATCAGGCGCAGCCGGATCGGGCCGTCCGCGTGCCGGATGGCGTTGGTGACCAGCTCGCTCACGACCAGTTCCGTGGTGAAGGCGAACTCCTCCAGGCCCCACTCGGCCAGCTGCCGGGCGGCCTCCTTGCGGGCGTCGGCGACGATGGCCGGGTCGGCGGGAAGGTCCCAGTCGGCGACCTGGTCCTCGCCGAGCAGCCTGGTGCGGGCCATCAGCAGGGCCACGTCGTCGTACGGGCGGTCCGGGACCAGTGCGTCGACCACGGCCCGGCAGCGCAGGTCGAGCGAGGGCGCGACCCGCTCCAGGGCCCGGCGCAGGCGGTCGCGGCCCGCGTCGACGGCCCAGTCCTCGCCGCGGGCCAGCAGACCGTCGGTGTGCAGCGCGAGTGTGCTGCCCTCCGCGAGGGCCAGCTCGACGGCCTCGAAGGGCAGTCCGCCCGCGCCGAGCGGCGGCCCCTGCGGGAGGTCGACGAAGCTGACGGTGCCGTCGGGCAGGACGACGGCCGGCGCGGGATGTCCGGCGGCGGCCATCGAGCACTGCCCGTCGACGGGGTCGTAGACGACGTACACACACCCCGCCCCCGCGACCTGGACGCCGCCGGAATCCGATCCGTCCGGATCGACGCCCTCCTCGCGGGCGGTCTGCGCGACCAGGTCGTCGAGGTGCGCGAGCACCTCCTCGGGCGGCAGATCCAGCGCCGCGAGGGTCCGTACGGCGGTGCGCAGACGCCCCATGGCCGCGGCGGCGTCGATGCCGTGTCCGGGGACCTCGCCCACCACCAGGGCGACGCGCGCGCCGGACAGGGGGATGAGGTCGTACCAGTCGCCGCCCAGGCCGGTCAGTTCGTCGGCCGGCCGGTAGCAGGCGGCCACCTCCACCGCGTTCTGCTCGGGCAGCCGGTGGGGGAGCAGGCTGCGCTGCAGCACCAGCGCGGCATTGCGCTCGCGGGTGTAGCGGCGGGCGTTGTCCACGCAGACCGCCGCCCGCGACACCAGGTCCTCGGCCAGGCTCAGGTCGTCCTCGTCGAACGGCTCCTGACGTGCACGCCGGAAGAACGTGGTGACGCCCAGCGTGACGCCCCGCGCACGGATCGGCACGATGATCACGCTGTGCAGCCCGAGTTCCAGGAAGGTGGCTTCCCGGCCGCCCGGAATGCCGGTGGCCCACTCCTTGGCGAGCGGGTCGAGGCGTTCCTCGCGCCAGGACCGGCCCGTGGTGAGACTGCGGATCGGGGGCGACCCGGCGACATAGGCGGCCACCTCGCCGATCTCCACGACGGCCTCCGGCGTCCCCGGGTGCACCGACTGGTGGCCGGCCCGGCGCAGCGGCACCGGATGGGCGTCGCTCAGCGGTCCGGGGGCCTGCTCGGCGCCCCGCAGCACCGACTCCAGCAGGTCCACGCAGATGTAGTCGGCGAACCCGGGCACGGCCACGTCGGCCAGCTCCTGCGCGGTCCGCACGATGTCCAGCGTGCGGCCGATGTGCTCGCCGGCCCGGTCGAGGAGGGCCAGCCGCTGCCGGGCGCGGTGCCGTTCGGTGACGTCGACGACGGTGTAGTAGACGCCCATGGGGTGGCCCCGGTCGTCGTCGAGCCGGGTGAACGACATCATGTGCGCCGTCTCGCGGTGCGGTGCGGACCGTATGCGGCCCACGTGCTCGTACCCGACGACCGCCCGGCCGGTCGCCAGCACCTGCCGCATCTGCTCCTCGATCGCCTCGGTGTCGATGCCCGGCTGGATGTCCGCCATCCGCAGCCCGAGCCGATCCTGCGGCGAACCGCCGCCGAATTTCGCCAGGGCGTCGTTGGACCACACGAAGCGCAGGTTGGCGTCCACGATCGCTATGCCGACGGGCGAGCCGTTGACCATCTGCTCCAGCACCGGGCGGCTCATGTCCCAGCCGCCGGCGTCGGCCATGTCGGAGACCAGCACCAGCCAGTGCGCGACTCCGCCGGGTTCGACCGCCGGAGTGACCCGCACCATGACGCGGACCGGCCGGCCGTCCTTGCGGCGGGCGGTGAGCAGTCCCGCCCAGCCGCCGTCCCTGCGGCACCGCTCGGCGAGCTCGGGCAGGCGCGCGGCGTCCTCGGTGGTGAGCAGCCCGGTCACCCGGGTGCCCACCACCTCGGCAGCGGCATAGTTCAGCAGCCGCTGTGCGTCCCGCGTCCAGCTGGTCACCACGCCCTGTGCGTCGAGCAACAAGGGCACGGCATCGGCCACGTCGAACCGCTGCCGGGCGACGTCCTGCTCCTCGTGAGTGCCCACGGCCGACCTCTCTGTCGCTGAGAGTGGTCTACCACCTCTTGTCCCCATCTTCACCCTTCCAGGATGGAGTGGAGGTATGCACCCGGCCCGGCGGGAGCGGGGGTGCGGGGCGGGACGAGGGGCGGCGCGGCGGAGCCGTGGGACCCCTGTGGGTCAGGCCTTCTGCGCCAGTACCCGCTCCAGCGAACCCAGCGCCGACTCCAGCTCCTCCCCGGTGATCGTCAGCGGCGGCGCCAGCCGGATGGTGGAGCCGTGGGTGTCCTTCACCAGGATGCCCTCGCGCTGGAGCCGTTCGCTGATCTCGCGGCCGGTGCCGATGGCGGGGTCGATGTCGACGCCGGCCCACAGGCCGCGGGCGCGGAAGCCGGTCACGCCGCTGCCGACCAGCGCGGCCAGGCCGCCCCGCAGAACCACGCCCAGCTCGGCCGCCCGGCGCTGGTACTCACCCGTCTCGAGCAGTTCGACGACGGCCGTGCCGACCGCGGCTGCCAGGGGGTTCCCGCCGAAGGTCGAGCCGTGCTCGCCCGGGCGCAGCACACCGAGCACGTCCCGGCGGGCGACCACCGCGGACACCGGGACGATGCCGCCGCCCAGCGCCTTGCCGAGCAGCAGCACGTCCGGGACGACGCCCTCGTGCTCGACGGCGAGGGTGCGGCCCGTGCGGCCGAGCCCCGACTGGATCTCGTCGGCGATGAACAGGCAGCCCTTGCGCCGGGTCAGCTCGCGTACACCGGTGAGGTAGCCGTCGTCGGGGATGACGACGCCCGCCTCGCCCTGGATGGGCTCGATGAGCACGGCCGCCGTCGTCTCGTCGACGGCCGCCTCCAGCGCCGCCAGGTCGTTGTACGGCACGATCCGGAAGCCCGGGGTGAACGGGCCGAAGCCCGCCCGTGCGGTCTCGTCCGTGGAGAAGCTGACGATCGTCGTCGTACGGCCGTGGAAGTTCTCCGCGGCGACCACGATCGTGGCCTGGTCGGCCGGGACGCCCTTGACCTCGTAGGCCCACTTGCGGGCGACCTTGATGCCGGACTCGACCGCCTCGGCGCCCGTGTTCATCGGCAGCACCATGTCGAGGCCGGTCAACTCGGCCAGCCGCTCCGCGAATTCGGCCAGCTTGTCGTTGTGGAAGGCGCGCGAGGTGAGGGTGAGGCGGTCCAGCTGGCGGTGGGCCGCGTCGATCAGCGCCGGGTGGCGGTGACCGAAGTTCAGGGCCGAGTAACCGGCCAGCATGTCGAGGTAGCGGCGGCCCTCGACGTCCTCCACCCAGGTGCCCTCGGCGCGCGCGACGACCACGGGCAGCGGGTGGTAGTTGTGCGCCAGGACCGGTTCCTCGGCGCGGATGAGGTCGGCGGACGTGCGCGTGGTCACGGGAGCGGTCATGAACGGATCTCCTGGGTGCAGCACTTGATGCCGCCGCCTGCCTTGCGGAACTCGGACAGGTCGACGGGCACGGGGACATAGCCGCGGTCGGCGAGGGCGGTGGCGAGGGACTCGGCCTGGGGCGCGATGAACACGTTCTTGCCGTCGGACACGGAGTTGAGGCCGAAGGCCAGTGCGTCGTCCAGGGTGGCGAGCACGGCGTCCGGGTACAGCCGCGCCAGCACCTCCCGGCTGCCCGGCGAGAACGCCTCCGGGTAGTAGGAGACGTTGTCGTCGTCCAGGACGAACAGCGCCGTGTCCAGGTGGTAGAAGCGCGGGTCCACCAGCGTCAGGCTGATCACCGGGTGGCCGAAGAACTCCTGCACCTCGCGGTGCGCCTCCCGGGTCGTACGGAATCCGGTGCCGGCCAGGACGTAGCGTCCCGTCCAGACCAGGTCGCCCTCGCCCTCGCACACGGACTCGGGGCGGTGGACGGCGAAGCCGGCCGACTTGAACCACGTGTCGTAGTGCGTGGACTCGGGGCGCCGCTCGGGCGCGTGGAAGAGGGAGCCGAAGACGCGGCCGTCCACGACGACCGCCGAGTTCGCGGCGAAGACCATGTCCGGGAGACCGGGGGCCGGCTCCAGGGTGTCGACGGTGTGGCCGTGGGCCCGGTAGGCGCCGATCAGCGCCTGCCACTGCTCGTGGGCCAGGTCCACGTCGACGCGGACATCGGGTTGCATCCAGGGGTTGATCGCGTACTGCACGGCGAAATGTCTGGGTTCGCAGACGAGGAAGCGCCGCCGGCGCGGCACACGGGAGTCGGACACAGAGGGGTTCCTCCGCTTTCCTGCGGTGTCGACTGGGGTTGACACCAAGGTAGGAAGTGACGGAGACGGGCGACAAGCAACGAGAATTGCGTGTCCGCGCAGGAATGCTGCGTCTTTGGCCGAGAGGGCGCAGGTTCGCTGCGCGCTCGGATGTTTATTCGGGCGCGGGCTGGGTGGCGCCCGCTTCGGGGCTTTCCGGGAGCAGGTGGGACAGCACCATCACGCTGATGGTCTTGCGGATGAAGGGCTCGACGCGGATGCGTTCCAGCACCTCCTCGAAGTGCTCCACGTCCCGCGCCCGCACATGCAGCAGCGCGTCCGCGCCGCCGGTCACCGTCATCGCTGCGGTGATCTCCGGGTGGTTGCGCACGACCTCCGCGAGCCGTCGCGGGGGAGCGGCCCCCTCGCAGTACACCTCGACGTACGCCTCCGTGCGCCAGCCCAGCGCCTCCGGCTGCACGGTGGCCGTGAACCCGGTGATCACGCCCGTGTCGCGCAGCCGGTCCACGCGCCGCTTCACCGCCGTCGACGACAACCCGACGGCCGCGCCGATCTCGGCGAAGCTCGTCCTGGCGTTCGCCATCAGGGCCGTGATGATCTTCCGGTCGAGCTCGTCGAAGGGGGCCGGCCTGCTGTTCATGTGGGCACTGTATCCAGCGGGAACGTCAACGCCCCGGCACATGTCCAGGCGTACGGATTCCACCTACACTCCGGGTTCATGCTGCGCGCCCTCGCCGTCGACGACGAACGCCCCTCGCTGGAGGAACTGCTCTATCTGCTCAACGCCGATCCCCGCATCGGCAGCGCGGAGGGCGCCGGCGACGCGACCGAGGCGCTGCGCCGCATCAACCGCGCGCTGGAGTCCGGTCCGGGCGGTCCCGAGGCGATCGACGTCGTCTTCCTCGACATCCACATGCCCGGTCTCGACGGGCTCGACCTGGCCCGGCTGCTGACCGGCTTCGCCCAGCCGCCGCTGGTCGTGTTCGTCACCGCCCACGAGGACTTCGCCGTCCAGGCCTTCGACCTCAAGGCCGTCGACTACGTCCTCAAACCGGTTCGCAAGGAACGCCTCGCCGAGGCCGTCCGCCGCGCTGCCGAGCTCACCGGCAGCGCCCCGCGCATCCCCGTGCACGAGCCCGACCCCGACCACATACCCGTCGAACTCGGCGGCGTGACCCGCTTCGTGTCCGTCGACGACATCACCCACGTCGAGGCCCAGGGCGACTACGCTCGCCTGCACACCGACAAGGGCAGCCACCTCGTACGCATCCCGCTGTCCACCCTGGAGGAGCGCTGGCGCTCCCGCGGCTTCGTCCGCATCCACCGCCGCCACCTCGTCGCCCTGCGGCACGTCGGCGAACTCCGCCTGGACGCGGGCACGGTGAGCGTCGTGGTCGGCGGCGAGGACCTCCAGGTCAGCCGCCGCCACGCACGCGAGCTGCGGGACCTACTGATGAGGAGGCCCTGACCGTGCCCCACCAGGACCCCGCCGAGCGCCGCGTCGTCGTCACCGGCCCGCCCCGCCGCACCCGCCGCGCCTCCGGCTACTACCGGCCGCGCACCGAGATCGACGAGCAGACCACCCTCGGCCACACCTACGTCCGCTCCCTCATGCGCACCCAACTCCGCGCCGCCCTCACGGTGTTCGCGGTCCTCGGCCTGCTCATCGGCCCGCTGCCGCTGCTCTTCGCGGCCATGCCGGACGCCCACCGCCTCGAGTGGCTCGTCCTCGGCTTCTGCCTGTACGCCCCCCTGGTCCTGCTCGCCCGCTGGTACGTGAGGCGTGCCGAGCGCAACGAACGGGACTTCGTGCGGCTCGTAGAAGACCGATGAACTCCAGTTACGCCGTCCCGGCGGTCGCTCTGGTGGTCGTGGCGACCGTACTGGTCGGCGCGTTCGGTCTGCGCATCTCCCGCACCACCTCCGACTTCTACGTCGCCTCCCGCACCGTCGGCCCCCGCCTCAACGCGGCCGCCATCAGCGGCGAGTACCTCTCCGCCGCCTCCTTCCTCGGCATCGCGGGCCTGGTCCTGGTGCAGGGCCCCGACATGCTCTGGTACCCCGTGGGCTACACGGCCGGCTACCTCGTCCTGCTGATCTTCGTCGCCGCCCCGCTGCGCCGCTCCGGCGCCTACACCCTGCCCGACTTCGCCGAGGCCCGGCTCGCCTCCCACGGCGTGCGGCGGCTTGCCGGGGCCTTCGTCGTCGGCGTCGGCTGGCTGTATCTGCTGCCCCAACTCCAGGGCGCCGGGCTGACGTTGACGGTGCTCACCGGCGCCCCCGACTCGCTCGGCGGGCTGATCGTGGCCGTCGTCGTGGTCGCCACCGTCGCCGCCGGCGGCATGCGCAGCATCACCTTCGTGCAGGCGTTCCAGTACTGGCTCAAGCTCACCGCCCTGCTCGTGCCCGTCCTCTTCCTGGTCCTCGCCTGGCAGGGCGACGGCGCCCCCAGCCACGCCTTCGAGGAACCGGCGACCTTCCGCGAGCAGCGCGTCGTACGCGTCGACGACAGCGTCGACCTCACCCTCGACCGGCCGCTCACGGTCACCGTCAGCGGCACCGTCGACGGCCGCCCGCACGACGACCAGCGGCTCCAACTCCCCGCCGGCACCCACCACATCGAGGCCGGCACCCGGCTGACCTTCGCCAAGGGCGACCGGGTCCCGGCCGCCGACCGCGGCAGCAACGGCGGCATGTCCACCTCGCTCGCCGCGGGCCGCGAGGAACGCCCGCTGTACGCCACGTACGGACTGATCCTCGCCACCTTCCTCGGAACCATGGGCCTGCCGCACGTGGTCGTCCGCTTCTACACCAGCCCGCACGGCGTGGCGGCCCGCCGCACCACGGTCGCCGTGCTCGCCCTGATCGGCGTCTTCTACCTCCTGCCGCCGGTCTACGGCGCCCTCGGCCGGCTCTACACCCCCGAACTCACCCTCACCGGCAATGCGGACGCCTCCGTACTGCTGCTTCCCGACCGGATGATCGGAGGCGTCGGCGGCGACCTGCTCGGCGCGCTGGTCGCGGGCGGGGCCTTCGCCGCGTTCCTGTCCACGGCGTCCGGGCTGACCATGGCCGTCGCGGGCGTGCTCACCCAGGACGTCCTGCCGACGCGCGGCGTACGGCACTTCAGGCTCGGCACGGTGCTCTCCATGGCCGTGCCGCTCGCCGCCAGCGTGCTCGTGGGCGGGCTGCCGGTCGCCGACGCGGTGGGCCTGGCCTTCGCCGTGTCCGCCTCGTCCTTCTGCCCGCTGCTCGTCCTCGGCATCTGGTGGCGGCGGCTGACCCCGCCGGGCGCGGCCGCCGGGATGCTGGTCGGCGGCGGCTCCGCGTTCGTCGCGGTGGCCGTCACCATGGCCGACTTCCCCGGTACGGGCCCGCTGCACGCGCTGCTCGCCTGGCCCGCGCTCTGGTCCGTGCCGCTGGGCTTCCTCACCATGGTGCTGGTGTCCCTGGCCACCCCGGGTCGGGTGCCGACCGGGACGGAGGCGATCCTGGCCCGGTTCCATCTGCCGGAGGACCTGCGTGCGGAGGTGAAGGCATGAGCGGATTCCTCGCCGGCCTGTGCGTGGCCGTACTCCCACTGCTGGCCGCCGGTTTCTGGCTCGGCAGGCGCACCGCACGTCCCGAGAGCCTCGGCGGTCTCGGCACCCCCGTCGAGCACGCCACCTTCCAGACCCTGCACACCGCCTCGCTCGCCGCACCCCCGCTGCGGGCCGGGCTGACGGAGGAGACCGCCCGCAAGTCGGCCCGCAGACTGCGCACCCTCCTGGGCACGGACGCGCTGTGTCTGAGCGACCAGAAGGAGGTCCTGGTCTGGGACGGTGTGGGCGGCCACCACCGCACCGAGATCATGGAACGCCTGGCCGGACCACTGGAGACCGGTCGCGGCGAGGCCTTCCGGCTCAAGTGCGACACCCCGGACTGCCCGGTGCGCTGGGCGGTCGTCGCCCCGCTCACCGTCGACGACCGTGTGCACGGCGCACTGGTCGCCTGCGCACCCCGCGAGTCCGCCGTCCTCGTCCGGGCCGCCGGCGAGGTCGCCCGCTGGGTGAGCGTCCAGCTGGAGTTGGCCGACCTCGACCAGTCCCGCACCCGCCTGATCGAGGCCGAGATCAAGGCACTTCGGGCGCAGATCTCCCCGCACTTCATCTTCAACTCGCTCGCGGTGATCGCCTCGTTCGTCCGTACCGACCCCGAGCGCGCCCGCGAACTCCTTCTGGAATTCGCCGACTTCACCCGCTACTCGTTCCGCAGGCACGGCGACTTCACCACCCTCGCCGACGAACTGCACGCCATCGACCACTACTTGGCCCTGGTGCGGGCACGCTTCGGCGACCGCCTCTCCGTCACCCTGCAGATCGCCCCCGAGGTGCTGCCGGTCGCCCTGCCCTTCCTGTGCCTGCAGCCGCTCGTCGAGAACGCCGTCAAGCACGGTCTGGAGGGCAAGGCGGCACCGGTGGGCAAGAGCCACATCAGCATCACCGCGCAGGACGCCGGCGCCGAGGCCCTGGTCGTCATCGAGGACGACGGCGCCGGAATGGACCCCGTCCTGCTGCGCCGCATCCTCGCCGGCGAGATCAGCCCGTCCGGCGGCATCGGCCTGTCCAACGTCGACGACCGGCTCCGCCAGGTCTACGGCGACGACTACGGGCTCGTCATCGAGACCGCCGTGGGAGCGGGCATGAAGATCACCGCCCGGCTGCCGAAATACCAGCCGGGGGTGCACTCGGCCGGGCGGATGACCCAGGAATGAGGGTCACGCGCCGCGGGTGTCCGACGAGCTGCGGGAGCCTCAGGAGCTGCGGGAGGCGACCATCCCGAGGGTGAGCAGGCCCAGCACGACCCAGCCGAACCACAGCCAGCCGTTGGAGCCGAGCGCCACCGTGTAGGCGGTCACCACGACCAGACCGCCGACGGTGAGCACCCCCATCGCCTTGGTAGAACCGTCCGTAGAACCGGGCATCGCAACACCCTCCTCAGGATTCGTCCCCCTCCATGGTGCCCCCGTTCTGCTTCCGGGCGGTGCACACGACGAAATGAGTGCCCGACTTCCACGCGCCCTGGCTGGTCCAGGAGCCGGAGGTGTAGACCGAGGGGTCGAAGCCGTAGTCGCTCGGCGGCACGTCCTTCGCACAGGCCGCATCCGACTCCGTACGGGCCTCGGTGAGCGTCACGTCCTTGCCCAGCCGGGTGAAACCGAGCACCTGCTCGTCGTGCGGGCCGGCGCAGGAGACCAGCCGGGCGTCGCGGTTGGAACGGGCCTGCAGACAGTCCCGGCGCTGCATGTTCGCCGTGTCGGTGAAGGCCGAGCCGACCTTCCGGTGATCGCCGAGCGGCCCGAAGACCGGCCCGTGGGCGCCCAGCACCAGACAGGCGGTGCGCCGGCCCGCGGTGTCGAAACCGGCGTCGCTCGGCACGACGGCGAGGCTGCGGACGTCCGCCAGGCGCTCCCGGATCTCCTGCGTCCGCTGCTCGCACCGCTCCGGGCCCAGCTTGCGCGCCTCGCCCGCGGAGGCGGCGGACACGAACGCCATCACCTGTCCGTCGGGCGCCTTGGCCTGGCAGGTCGGGTCCGGCGTCAGTCGCGGTGTGCCCTGGAAACGCGCCGAGCCCGGCCAGTCGGCGGTCACGCACTCCCCGTCCTTGAGCGGCTCGGCGAGCCCGACGGCCGAACCGTACGGCGACGTCCTGCCGCCGTCGGCCGTCTCGCCACGGTTGGCCATCGCGTACCAGACACCGCCCAGCGCCAGCACCAGGCCGAGGGAGGCCGCGAGAACGGCCCGCAGGACCCGTGGCAGCTCGCGGCGCCGGTGGGCGGGCCCGGGAGCGACGACGACGGGCCCGAAGCCGTTCGACGCGGGCCCCGGGCCCGGCCCGGGCGGGGGAGGCGCGGGAGCGGGCGCCATCCCGGCCCACGGCGGCTGCGAGCCGAGGTCGGTCTGGGTGCGGGCGTACGAGTCGGCCTGCGGTGTGACGATCCGTGTCAGCGCCGCCTCGGCCTCCGGCGCGGACGGCCGCCGCGCCGGATCCTTCGCGAGCAGCGCCTGCACCACGGGGCCCAGCGCACCGGCACGGACGGCCGGGCGCGGCTCCTCCATGACCACCGCGGTGACCTCGGCAAGGTTCGACTCCCGCTCGAAGGGGCCGCGGCCCTCGACGCCGAAGTACAGCGTGCAGCCCAGCGAGAACAGATCGGCGGCCGGGGTCGGCGGCCCGCCCGTGGCACGCTCCGGCGCCAGATAGCCCGACGTCCCCACCAGCACCGACGCCAGCGTGTACCGGGTCTCACCGCCGTCCGGCTGCACCGAGATGCCGTAGTCGGTGAGCAGGATGCGACCGTACGGCGCCCCGGTGCGGTCCGGCGCCAGCAGGATGTTCGCCGGCTTCACGTCCCGGTGCATGACACCCCGGTCGTGCCCGGCGGTCAGCGCGTCGAGGACGGCGAGCCCGATGCGGGCGCACTCCGCGGGCGCGAGCGGGCCGCGCTGCTGCACCAGGTCGCGCAGGTCGACGGCGCCCGACACGTACTCCATGACGATCCACGGCAGCCCCTCGTGCTCCAGCACGTCGTGCACCGTGACCACATGCGGATGGCCGCGCAGCCCCGCCGCGTGCCGGGCCTCCGCGCGGGCCCGGGCGACCCGGGCCTCCAGCTCGTCCCCGACCGGCCCCGGGCCCCGGAACACGATCTCCTTGAGCGCGACCTCGCAGGCGAGTCTCTGGTCGTGGGCGAGCCAGACATGGCCCATGCCGCCGCTGCCGAGCCGGTTCAGCAGCAGATAACGGCCGGCGATGACCCGGCCCACTCCCGACGTCGGTGATCCTGAATGCATCCGGTGACTCCCGGGTTCTGCGGGGGCGCTACATGATCGCGCTCGAGGCGGGCCCGGAGGACGCGGGCTCACTCGTGGCGGGTGCGCTGCTCGCCGGCTCGCTGGTGGCCGGGGCGTTCGTGGTCTGGGGCGGCGGTGCGCTGCTGGTGACCGGGTCGCTGGGCGGGGGCGCGCTGCTCGTCACCGGGTCGCTCGGCGGCGGGGCGCTGCTGGTCACCGGGGCGCTGCTCGGAGGCGCACTGGTGGTCGTCGGCGGCGCGCTCGACGGCGGTGCCTTGGAGCTGGGCGGTGCGCTCGACGGCGGCGCGGAGGACGAGGACCCGCCGCCGCTGCTCGACGGCGAGGACGGCGGCGCCGACGACGAAGACGACGACGGTGGTGATGACGACGACGAGGACGGCGGCGTCTTGGACGGTTCCGAGCTCGAGGGCGGCGGCGGAGTGGTCGACCCCTCGGACTTCCCCCCGGCCACGCTCAGCATCACGTACTGGCCGAACTGCAGCTCGGTCCCGGCCGGCGGGTCGGACGCCGTCACCCGCGCATTGTCGGGTGGCCGCGACTTGCCGTCGTACCCGACCGCGAGCCCCTTGTCCGCCAGCCGACGGCTCGCGTCCCCGAACGTCGTCCCGGCGAGATCGGGCACCGCGCGCTCCTTGCGCGTGTTGAACGTCTTGTCGTGCGCGCCCGTCGTGCCGACCGGCCGCTCGATGCCCCGGGCGGGATCGTCGACGTCGACCAGAGCGAGCTGCTGCATTTTCCGGGGCGCCGGCTGTACGGCCACCACGGAGGAACGCTCGTATCCCCGCCACTTCTTGTTGCCGTCCTCGAACTTGACCGAAATCCTGTTCGTGTCGGCGGTGAAGGGACGCAGCGGATTTCCGCACGAGCACTTCACAGCCGGAAGTCCCTGTTCATCGACGAGAACGGCGATTCCCGCCTGGAGCAGGGAGTTGTAGGGGACGGCCTTGCCCTTTTTGTAGTCGTGATTCTTCACGAGAGTGTCGTGGCGCAGGAGAACTGGAGTGAGCCGGTCCAGATATTGCGGAATCTCGGCCGTGGTGATGTTCAGGGCAGCCGCCCACGCCTGTGCCTTCTGCTTGTTCCCGGGATCCGTGAGGAATGCCTTGAGCTGCTTGACGTCGCAGATGGTCGGCTTCCTCGTGCCCCCGTACAGACCAGGTGTGTCGCCCTGCTGCAGGCTGCCGTGCACCGCCTGCGACCTGACCCCCGCGGCGTCATGGCCCAGCCCGCTGCCCTCGTCGAAGAATGGCGCGAGAGCGGGAACTCCCGCGGCCACCGCCTTCACGACGAGCAGCGGCGTATTTCGATCACACCCGCTGAGTGCGAGTAAGAAAACGAGCAGGACGGCGATCCTGCGAATCGCCGATTTTCCGGCCCCTTGCATAAATGCACGAAGTGTCATCACCGCTCCCCCCGGCGGTTCCCCCAATGCACTTCATGCTACTGAAAGCTTCCGGACGGCGAAGCCTTCAACGCCCGCGTGCGTTCAATGAGGCCAAATAGGCGTTGTATGCCTCGAGTTCCTTGTCGCCGTCGCGGTCGGCGGCCCGGTCCATGCGCTTGGCCTGCCGCTGCTCGGAGCCGTACCACTGGAACAGCAGGGCGATCAGCACCAGCACCGACGGAATCTCGCTGAACGCCCAGGCGATGCCGCCGGCCGCGGTCTGGTCGGAGAGCGCGTCGATGCCGAGGGAGGCCGGCGGGTTCTTGAACGTCTCGACCATCGGCGTCGACGCCATCATCAGCGCGATGCCGAAGAACGCGTGGAACGGCATGCCCGCGAACAGCTCCAGCATCCGCATCAGATAGCCCGGCCGCTGCGGGCCGGGGTCCACGCCGATGATCGGCCAGAAGAAGACCACGCCCACGGCGAGGAAGTGCACCATCATCGCGATGTGCCCCGTCTTGGAGCCCATCAGGAAGTCGAAGATCGGGGTGAAGTACAGCGCGTACAGGCTCGCGATGAACAGCGGGATGGTGAACGCCGGGTGCGTGATGATCCGCATGTACCGGCTGTGCAGCAGCATCAGCAGCAGCTCACGCGGCCCCTTCCGGCCCTTGCCGGCAGTCGGCAGCGCGCGCAGGGCCAGGGTGACCGGGGCGCCGAGCAGGATCAGGATCGGCGAGAGCATGCTGATGATCATGTGCTGCACCATGTGCACGCTGAACATGACCATGCCGTAGTCGTTGAGCCTGGTGCACATGACGAGCCCGATGGTCAGCACACCGAGGACGAACGAGACCGTCCGCGCCGGCGACCACTTGTCACCGCGCCGCCGCAGCCGCACGACGCCGTACGCATACAGCCCGAGCCCCACCAGGCAGGCCACGAGAAAGAACGGGTCCGCCGACCACTGAAGCCCCCGCCCCAGCGTGAACGGCGGCAGATCCATGGTCATGCCGTGCCCGCTGTGATCCATTTCGCCGGCTCCTGATTCGTGGGGGGTTGTGCGATGTGTCCGCCCCACAGACTAGAACCGCCCCCGGCCGCAGTTGCGACCGGGGGCGATTCTTCGATGCCGTACGGGAACGGTTGTGTGCTAGAGCACGCACTCCGCCTCGTCGTACCGCTCGGAAGGAACCGTCTTCAGCGTCTCGACCGCCTCCGCCAGCGGCACCATCACGATGTCCGTGCCGCGCAGAGCGGTCATCTTGCCGAACTCGCCCCGGTGCACGGCCTCCACGGCGTGCCAGCCGAAGCGGGTGGCGAGCACGCGGTCGTACGCGGTCGGCGTGCCGCCACGCTGCACGTGCCCCAGGATGACCGGCCGTGCTTCCTTGCCGAGCCGCTCCTCCAGCTCGATCGAAAGCTGACGCGCGATCCCGGCGAAGCGCTCGTGGCCGTAGATGTCCTTGCCGCCCTCGTCGAACTCCATGGACCCGGCCTTGGGCTTGGCCCCCTCGGCCGCCACGACGATCGCGAAGCGCTTGCCGGCCTCGAACCGCTCGCCGACCCGCTTGGCCAACTCCTCGATGTCGAAGGGCCGTTCCGGTACGACGATGGCGTGCGCGCCGGCCGCCATGCCGGAGTGCAGCGCGATCCAGCCGGTGTGCCGGCCCATGACCTCGACGACGAGCACCCGCTGGTGCGACTCGGCGGTGGTCTTCAGCCGGTCCAGCGCCTCCGTCGCCACACCCACGGCCGTGTCGAAGCCGAAGGTGACGTCCGTGACGGCGATGTCGTTGTCGATGGTCTTCGGGACGCCGACGATCGGCAGCCCGCTGTCGTACATCAGCCGGGCCGCCTTGAGCGTGCCCTCACCGCCGATGGGGATGATCGCGTCGAGGCCGAGCTCCTCGACATGGCCCTTGGCCCGCTCCACACCGTCCCGCAGATGGGAGGGCTGGACGCGGGAGGAGCCGAGGATCGTGCCGCCGCGGGCCAGAATGCCGCCCACCGCATCGAGGTCGAGCTTGAGGTAGTCGCACTCCAGGAGGCCCTTCCAGCCGTCCCGGAAGCCGATGACCTCGTCGCCGTGGTCGACGACGGCACGGTGCACGACGGACCGGATGACGGCGTTCAGGCCGGGGCAGTCGCCGCCGGACGTGAGGACACCAATGCGCATAGCCCGAAAAACCTTCTCAACGTGGTCGGGTCCGGACCACGCTGTCCGGCTCGAACCCCGCCACCCTAGCGGCAGGAGGGGGCGGGGCCGAAGCGTGCGTCCGCCTGCTGGACGCGCCCGCTCAGGTGTGCGGAGACCGCGTCAGACGGGCTGGTGAAACCAACCTGGAGTGCAGATGAACACCCAGCTCAGGCGGGCTGCTGCGCAGCCGCGATGCGCTCGTTGCGCAAGGCCTCGTACCAGCGGTCGTCGGTCGGCGGCAGCGCGTTCACGTCCAGCGCCAGCTTCAGCAGCAGGTCGGCGATCTGCGGATTGCGCGCGAGCACGGGTCCGTGCATGTACGTACCGAAGACCGTGTCGTTGTACGCGCCCTCCGTACCGTCGCCCGTGCCGTTGCCGTTGCCCAGCCGGACATTGGCCAAGGGGCGGGCGGTGGGGCCGAGATGCGTGACGCCCTGGTGGTTCTCGAAGCCGGTCAGCGGCGGCAGGCCGAGCCGCGGGTCGATGTCGGCGAGCACGTCACCGACGCACCGCGCACCCTCACCACGTACCGAGACCACGTCCAGCAGACCCAGACCGGGCTCGCGCTGGCCGAGGTCGTTGATGAACTCGTGGCCGAGGATCTGGTAGCCGGCGCAGACCGAGAAGACGATCGCGCCGTTCTCCACGGCCCGGTGCAGTCCGCCGTCGCGACGCAGCCGCTCGGCGGCGAGCCGCTGCGGACGGTCCTCGCCGCCGCCGATGAGGTAGATGTCACCGGAGGTCGGGATCGGCTGGTCGCTGCGCACGTCGAGGCGCGCCACGTCGAGGCCGCGCTGGCGGGCCCGGCGCTCCACGACGAGGACGTTGCCCTGGTCGCCGTAGGTGCTGAGCAGGTCGGGGTAGATCCAGACGACCCGCAGGCTGTTGTCGCTCACAAATGTCCCCTGAGTTGTCAGTTGCCGACGCGGCGGCGCAGGTCCTGGAACGCGGTGTAGTTGGCGATGACCTCGATCCGGCCCGGCGGGCACTTCTGCACCGCCTGGTCGAGGTCCTCGCAGACCTGGAAGTGCTGGTTCGCGACCTCCAGACGCACCGCGAGGTCCAGCTTCCGGTCGCCGATCACGCAGATCGGGTGGCCGGTCAGGCGCGTGTAGTCGACGTCCCACAGCCAGGAGGTGTCGGTGCCGTCGGCGCCGCGCGCGTTCACGGAGAGGATCACCGGGGTCGGCGGAGGATCGATCAGGCTGAACGTTTCGAGCCAGCCCGCCGGGTTCTTCGCGAGCAGCAGCCGCAGGTCGCGCTGCTGGAACTGCACCACGTCGTAGCGGCCGGCCACGGCCTGCACCTGGTACATGCGTTCCAGGGCGACCTGCGGCGGCACACCGAAGACGGCGGCGACGGCGGCGGAGCTCGCGGCGTTCGCCTTGTTGGCGCGGCCGGGCAGCTGGAGGTGGATCGGCCAGGCGGAGCCGTGCGGGTCGAGGACGTGGTCGCCGGAGAGCGCCCAGCTCGGCGTCGGCCGGCGGAAACCGCACTCGCCGCAGAACCAGTCGTCACCCGGACGCTGCATCACACCGCCGCAGGACGGGCAGGACCAGGCGTCGTCCTTCCACATCTGCCCGGCGGCGACCCAGATCACGTTGGGGGAGGAGGAGGCGGCCCACACGACCAGCGGGTCGTCGGCGTTGGCGACGATGACGGCCTTGGACCCGGCGAGCCCCTCGCGCCAGTTCTCCGCGAGCATGCGGGTCTCGGCGGCGCGGTCGAGCTGGTCGCGGGAGAGGTTCAGCAGTGCGATGCACTTGGGGTCGGTGTCCCGGGCGACCCCGGCGAGGTACTTCTCGTCGACCTCGATGACGCCGAACCGGGCGTCCGAGCTGCCCGCGAGGGCCGAGGTGATGCCGGCCGGCATGTTCGCGCCGAGCGCGTTGGAGACGACCGGACCGGCGGCCCGCAGCGCCTCGGCGATCAGCCGGGTGGTGGTGGTCTTGCCGTTGGTCGCCGAGACCAGGGTCACGTCCAGGTTCTGGGCGAGCCGTGCGAGGAGGTCGGGGTCGAGCTTGAGTGCCACCCGGCCACCGATCACCGAACCGCTCCCGCGCCCCGCGGCGCGCGATGCCGCAGCGACCGCCTTGCCCGCGGTCACGGCCAGCTTGGCCCGCGGCGTGAGCGGGTCCGAGTTGCCTGCCATCAGTTCTCGATCCTCCTTGCGTACGCGCCGCGCCTGAAGCCTTACGGCAACGTGGTGTGGACCTCAGCCTATCGAGATCTGTTCACGCTCCCGAACCGCGGGCGCCTGCGCGGCGGGCGCGAGCCTACGGGACCGTAATCTTGCGCCCATGCGACACGGCTCCATCCCCGGCGCCCGAGGGCGAGTGAGACCTCTCACCCTGTTCGGCGACCCCATACTGCACGCCCCCGGCAAGGAGGTCACCGAATTCGGGCCCGAACTGGCCGCTCTCGTGGAGGACTTGTTCGCAACGATGTACGCGGCGCAGGGGGTCGGTCTGGCCGCGAACCAGATCGGTGAATCTTTGCGCGTGTTCGTGTACGACTGCCCCGACGATGAGGATGTTCGTCACTTGGGGCACGTGGTGAACCCACGTCTGGTGGAGGCGGACGGTGTGGTGATCCGCGGTCCGGAGGGCTGTCTGTCGCTGCCGGGCCTGGAGGCGGGGACCGAGCGCCACGACCATGCGGTGGTCGAGGGCTTCACGGTGACCGGGGAGCCGGTCACCGTGCACGGGACGGGTTTCTTCGCCCGCTGCCTGCAGCACGAGTGCGACCACCTGGAGGGCAGGGTCTACGCCGACCACTTGAGGGGTCGGCGCCACCGCCGCCTGATGCGACAGGTGGCACGCGCCTCCTGGCACCGTCCGCGTTAGAAGCCGGGTCCGCCCATCTTGTCCCCGGCCGCCGCAAGCCGTCCCCACAGCAGGTCGGCGAGGCTGCGTACCAACTCCGCGCGCGAGCAGGGCCGTTCGCCCAGCCACCAGTCGCCGGCGGCGTGCATCATGCCGACGATTCCGTGCCCCCACACCCGGGCCAGCTGCTGACCGCCCGGTCCGAGGTCCAGGCGGTCCTCGATGACCTGGGCCAGCTCCTCGCCCATGCGCCGGAGCAGCGGAATCGAATGCTTGCCGACGTCGAAGCCCTGGTCGCCCGTCTGGCTGCCCTCCGCCGGATGCATCAGGAACCGGTACACCTGCGGGCGCAGCTCGATCGCCGCGAGGTAGGTGTCGAGCGTGGCCTCGACCCGCTCCCGCCGGTCCGCCGGGGCGTCGAGCGCCGCTCTGAGCGAGTTGAGCAGGGCGTCCGTGTGCCGCTTGGCCAAGGCGGCGTACAGTCCGCTCTTGTCACCGAAGTGCCGGTACAGGATCGGCTTCGTGATGCCGGCCTCCGCCGCGATCGCGTTCATCGAGGCCTGTGGGCCGTCGCGCAGCACCACTCGGTCCGCGGCCTCCAGCAGTTCGCGCCGGCGACGGTCGGCGGACCGTTGCTGCTCGGTCCGCTGCGTGGTGTCCATGAGCTCTCCCCACCCGTGCTGATTCGGTAACGCCTGCGCAAACTAACACTCAACCTGCATCCTGCATCGAACGGGCTGCCGAGGCGTCATCAGGAGTTGACTTTTCCTACCCGTGGGTAACACACTCGAGTTACCGCTAGTAACATGCATGTGTGCCGCCGCTGGAGGGGTCATGGCCGAGTTCACCATGGAGCTCAACGACGAACAGAAGGAGGTCCGGGACTGGTTGCACGGCTTCGCGGCCGACGTGATCCGCCCCGCGGCCGCCGAATGGGACGAGCGTGAGGAGACTCCCTGGCCGGTCATCCAGGAGGCCGCGAAGGTTGGCATCTACTCCCTCGACTTCTACGCCCAGCAGTATTTCGACCCCACCGGCCTCGGCATCCCGATGGCCATGGAGGAGCTGTTCTGGGGCGATGCGGGCATCGCCCTGTCGATCGTAGGCACGGGTCTGGCCGCCGTGGGCGTTCTCGCCAACGGAACCGAGGAACAGATCGGCACCTGGATCCCCCAGATGTACGGCGACGCCAACGACGTAAAGGTCGCCGCGTTCTGCTCCTCCGAGCCCGACGCCGGTTCCGACGTGGCCTCCATGCGAACGCGTGCGGTGTACGACGAGGCCAAGGACGAGTGGGTGCTCAACGGCACCAAGACCTGGGCGACCAACGGCGGCATCGCCAACGTCCACGTGGTCGTGGCCGTCGTCGACCCGGAGCTCGGCTCCAAGGGCCACGCGTCCTTCATCGTCCCGCCGAACACGCCGGGGCTGTCCCAGGGCCAGAAGTTCAAGAAGCACGGCATCCGCGCCTCGCACACCGCCGAGGTCGTCCTGGAGAACGCGCGCGTGCCCGGTTCCTGCCTCCTCGGCGGCAAGGCGAAGCTCGACGAGCGCCTCGCCCGGGCCCGGGAGCGGGCCAAGGCGGGCGGCGAGCGCGTGAAGAACGCGGCGATGGCCACGTTCGAGGCGTCCCGCCCGGCGGTCGGCGCGATGGCCGTCGGTACCGCCCGGGCCGCGTACGAGGTGGCCCTCGACTACGCAAAGACCCGTGAGCAGTTCGGCCGCCCGATCATCGACAACCAGGGTGTCGCCTTCCAGCTCGCGGACATGCGTACGTCCATCGACGCGGCTCGGCTGCTGGTCTGGCGCGCGTCCTGGATGGCGGTCAACGGCAAGCAGTTCACGGCCGCCGAGGGCTCCATGTCCAAGCTGTTCGCGAGCGAGACCGCGAAGAAGGTCACCGCGCAGGCGATCCAGATCCTCGGCGGCAACGGCTACACCCGGGAGTACCCGGTGGAGCGGATGCACCGTGACGCCGCGATCTACACGATCTTCGAGGGCACGAGCGAGATCCAGCGGTTGGTGATCGCCCGCACCCTCTCGGGGATGCCGATCCGGTAGCACCTTCGGGACTCCGGATGGTCCCCCGGCCGGTACCGGCCGGGGGACCACTGCGTCCACCGCTGCGGCACCCATCGGTGCAGGCAGGTCAGGCAGACGGTGCGACACCTTCTCGATGTTCATGCCACCACATTGCGGACACAGCACAGCAACCCCCACCCGTGCACGACGGACGAGGTCAGCGGTGTCGTAGAGGTGTCAGCTGCTCGATGTCGTAGCGGCGTCGCAGGTCCTCGATGGCCCGGTGGTCCGGTGGTGCCCCGCTGCCGAGGATCTCGAGGAGCTCCTCGAAGTAGCGCTCGTGGTCGGGTGGCGGGGACGCCTGGAAGAACATCTTCGCGGGCCGGTCGGTCGGGTTGGCGAAGGCGTGCGGGCAGCCCGGCGGTACGACGATGACCGTGCCCGGGGTCGCACGCACCACGCGGTTGCCCGAACTCGACTCCCACCTCTGCCAGTTGTCGGGGGTACGGATGCGGGGCTCGAAGGCGAGCACGTCCAGTTCGCCCTCGAGCACGTAGAACAACTCCTCGCTGCGGGTGTGCACATGGGCGCCGACGTCGAAGCCGGGTGGCACCTCGACCTCGAAGGTGGACGCCGTGCGCGAGTGCGTGCCGGTCACCTTGAACGTCACGCGCTGCGCCGGGGTCTGGACGACCCGGCCGTGTCCCGGCGGTACCAGCAGCCCCTCCGTCGCAGTCATCGGCCGCTCACCACGTGACCGGCAGTGCTTCGGGTCCCCGGATCAACGCGCCCTTCTTGAACGGAACTTGGCCCGGCTCCACGGCGAGCTTCAGACCCGGCAGCCGGTCCAGCAGGGCGTCGACCAGCAGCTCGGACTCCAGACGGGCCAGCATGCCGCCCGGGCAGTAGTGCGGGCCGAAGCCGAAGGACACATGGGGGTTCGGGGCGCGGGTGAGGTCGATGGTCTCGGGGTCGGGGAAGACGTCCGGGTCGCGGTTGGCGGCAAGGTAGGAGACGTAGATCGGGTCGCCGGCGCGGATTCGTACGCCCTTGATCTCCACGTCCTCCATGGCGATGCGCGACAGGCCGACCGCGTTGCGGTGCGGGATGTAGCGCAGCAGCTCGTCGATGGCCTGCGGGCGGATCTCCGGCTCGGCCCGCAGCCGTTCGGCCAGGTCCGGGCGGGTCAGCAGGAGGTAGAACATCTGGCCGCTGTTGTTGGTGACCGCCTCGCCGCCGATCTGCAGCAGCACCGCGAGGCCCACGGCCTCCTCCAGGGAGATCTCGCCGCGGCCGACGGCGGCACCCAGCAGCGACGCCACGTCCTCGCCGGAGCTGCCCTCCCTGAGGCCGATGAGGTCGGCGAAGTAGGCACCCATCTCGTTCTTGGCCTTCTCGCTGACCTTGGCACCGTGCGAGGAGGACAGGATGAGCTGGGTCCAGGTGTGCATGCCCTGCCGGTCGGCGGCCGGGACGCCCATCAGCTCGCAGATCACGGCGATGGGGAAGGGGGTCAGGACGCTCGCGGTGAGGTCCGCCGGCGGCCCGTCCTGCAGCAGCTCGTCGACCAGCTCGTCCAGCATCCGCCGGGACCGCTCCCGCACCCGCTCCACGCCCTTCGCGGTGAACGCGGCGGCCACCGAGCGGCGCAGCCGGGTGTGGTCCGGCGGGTCGAGGAAGCCGACCGCGCCCCGCTGCGGGATGAAGTGCGGGGCGAGCCGGGTGACCGGCTGGTCCATGACCGCCTCACGGCTGAAGCGGGGGTCGTTGGTCACCATGCGCACGTCGTCGTGTCGCGTGACGAGCCAGGCCCAGCCCTCGCCGTTGGGCAGCTGGATACGGGTGACGGGGCCCTCGCGCATCAGCTCGGCCAGCACCGGGTCGAAGTCGACGCCGGTCAGGTCGAGGGCCGGCCAGTGCCTGACCGGGGGAAGCGTCTCGGTGAGGGTTTCCTCAGCCATGGCGTGACCACGCTCTCTCTTCGTCCCGGGTGCACCAGCGGCCCAGGGTCATCTCCGCGGTGATGCCGGGACCGAACCCGGCGAGCAGTCCGCGCGCCCGGTGCTGGGCACCGCCCTCGTCGAACAGCCGGCGCAGCGCGTCCAGGACGACGGCGCTGGCGATGTTGCCGTACTCGGTGAGGGTGGCCCGGCTGAACCGGAAGGCGTGCGGGTCGACCTGCAGGAACTTGCTGAGGTCGTCGAGGATGCGGGGGCCGCCCGCGTGCACGATGTAGAAGTCCAGGTCGGCGGCGTCCCAGCCGTGCAGCCCGGCCAGATCCTGCAGCGCCGGCGCCAGCGGCTCCATGGTGCCCGGCACCCGCTTGTCCAGCAGGAAGTGGAATCCGGTGGCCCGGACGTCGTACATGATCCACTCCTCGGTCTTGGGGATCAGGTACGAGCCGTTGCGCTCGAGCTCGATGCCCTCGCCGCCCCGGCCGCGCACCACCGCGGCGGCTATCCCGTCGCCGAACAGACCGTTGGAGAGCAGGGATCCGATGGCCAGGTCGGTGGGCTGGTAGCACAGCGAGCAGAACTCGCAGGCCACGATCAGCGCGTTGGCGTCGGGATAGGCCGTGCAGAAGTCGTGCGCGCGGTTGATCGCCGCGCCGCCGGCCGCACAGCCCAGCTGGGCGATGGGTATCTGGCGGGTGGTGGAGTCGAAGTCCATCTCGTTGATCAGCCAGGCGGTGAGCGAGGGCATCATGAAGCCCGTGCAGGAGACGTAGATGATCACGTCGATGTCGGAGGCCAGAACCTCGGCGTCGTCGAGCGCCCGCTGGATGACCTCGGGGACCCGGGCCTTCGCCTCGGCCACGTAGATCTTGTTGCGCTCCTCGAAACCGGGGTGCTTGAGGGTCTCCTCGATCGGCTGCACGATGTGTCGCGTGCGGACGCCGGTGTTCTCGATCAGCCGGAGGGCCAGCGGCAGTTGGGGGTGGTCTGCGTGGCGGGAGCGTGCCAGCTCCAGCGTCTCCTCCATCGTGATCACGTGCTCTGGTACGGACACCGAGGGTCTGCACAAAGTCGCCATGAACCGTGCCTGCTTTCGCCGTCCGGAAGGCCTGCGCCCCCCGGTCAGAAAGTGGATCACCGCAGCGGGTGGTTCCCCCACGATCACCCGACCCCACGGCGATCTCGCGCCGAACTACTCCGTATCGGGGACGACGTGTCAGGGTCGAAGAAGCAGGCCCCGTACCCGAACCGACGGAGGACGCGATGACGCGTACGGCCACGGAACTTCTGGCGACGACCACCGCGAAGCTCGCCCCGGACCCGCAGGCCAACCCCCTGGTTCCGCTGATCGCCCGGGGCGAGGCCTCCCGCGACACCCTCGCCACGCTGGCCCTGGAACAGCGCTGGGTGATCCCCGCGGACCGCCGCGCCTTCCGCCACTTGGCCGAGCGTGGGACGGAAGAACCGGAGGCCGCCGAGTTCTTCGAGCTGCTCGCCGAGGGCGAGGCCCTGGCCTGGGAGCGCCTGGAGCCGTTCGCGGCAGCCTGCGGCGTGGACGAGCCCCGCGCCCGCGCCTACGACCCCCTGCCGGGCTGCCAGGCCTACCCGTCCTACGTGTCCTGGCTCGCCCTCAACGCCTCCCCGACCGACACGGTCCTGGCGATCACCGCCAACTTCTCGGCGTGGGGCGGCTATTGCGCGAAGATCGCCCAGGCCCTACGAGTCCACTACGGCTTCAGCGACGAGGCCTGCGCCTTCTTCGACTTCTTCGCGGAACCGGCCCCCGACCTGGACCAGAGGGCGACGGCAGCGGTTCAGGCAGGCCTGGACGCGGGTTACCTGAACGAGGAACGGGCACACGCCTACGGCCGCTTGCTGCAAAGCTACGAGGCGATGTTCTGGGAGACCCTTCAGGCGCGGGCAAGCTGACCGCCCTTACGGCGCAGTACCGCTGCTGTGAGCAATGCAGGCCACGTCGATACGATCGGCAAGCTTCGCCAGCTCAATGGTCAGCGCAGCCACCGTGTCCTCGTCCAGCCCGTGCTCCCCGGCCTCGACAAGGTGCAGCCATCGCCCACCCACGGTCCGCAACAACTTGCTCACATCGGCGGCAGCCACCTGCAAGGTCCCGCGGTCATCGACGATCAGAGGCAGAGTCACTTCGCGGTTCACAACCGGGATGTTAGCCGCGCAGCGCTCACGCACCGTGCCAAACGGTAGTGATGTTGCAGAACTCCCGGATTCCGTGCCCGGACAGCTCACGCCCGTACCCGGACCGCTTGACCCCGCCGAACGGGAAGGCCGGGTGGGAGGCGGTCATCCCGTTGACGAACACGCCACCGGCCTCCAGATCCCGTACGAACCGGTCGACCTCGGCCTCGTCCCGCGTCCACACGTTGGAGCTCAGTCCGAACGGCGAGTCGTTGGCGATGAGTACGGCCTCGTCGAGATCGGCCGCGCGGTACAGCGTGGCGACCGGCCCGAAGGCCTCCTCCCGGTGGATCCGCATCTCCCGGGTGATGCCGGTCAGCACGGTGGGCGGGTAGTACCAGCCGGGCAGCTCTGGCCGGCGCAGCCGATGGCCGCCGCACAGCGCCGTCGCCCCGCTGCGCGTCGCGTCGTCGACGAGCTCCTCCAGGTCGGTCCGCCCCTGCTCGCTGGCGAGCGGCCCGACGTCCGTGTCCTCGTTCATCGGGTCGCCGACCTTCAGCGCCTTCATGCCCTCGACGAAACGTTCGGCGAAGGCGTCGTAGACGTCCGTGTGCACGATGAACCGCTTGGCGGCGATGCACGACTGCCCGTTGTTCTGCACACGCGCGGTGATCGCGATCTGTGCGGCCCGGTCGATGTCGGCGGAAGGCATGACGACGTACGGGTCGCTGCCGCCGAGCTCCAGCACCGTCTTCTTGATCATCTCCCCGGAGGTGGAGGCGACCGCGCGCCCCGCGGGCTCGCTCCCCGTGAGCGTGGCCGCCTTGACCCGTTCGTCGCGCAGGATGTCGTCGACCGCGCCGGAGCCGATGAGCAGGGTCTGGAAGCAGCCCTCGGGGTAGCCCGCCTGGTGGAAGAGGTCCTCCAGGAACAGAGCGGTCTGCGGGACGTTGGAGGCGTGCTTGAGCAGGCCCACGTTGCCCGCCATCAGTGCGGGCGCGGCGAACCGGACGACCTGCCAGAGGGGGAAGTTCCACGGCATCACCGCGAGCACGGGCCCGAGCGGCCGGTAGCGCACGCGGACGCGGGACGCGCCGGAGTCCTTCACGTCGGAGTCGGAGGGCTCCTCGTCGGCGAGGAGTTCCTCGGCGTGGTCGGCGTACCAGCGCATCGCCTTGGCGCACTTGGCGGCCTCCGCGCGGGCCTGCTTGACCGGCTTGCCCATCTCGGTGGTCATCACGCGGGCGATGTCCTGCTGGATCTGTTCGAGCAGCCCGGCCGCCTTGTGCATGAGGCGGGCGCGTTCGGCGAAGGGCGTCGTCCGGTACGTGCGGAACGTCGCCTCCGCGAGCTGGAGCCGGCGCTCGAGCTCCTCCTCGCCCATGGCCTCGTACGTCTTGAGCGTCTCGCCGTTCGCCGGGTTCACCGTCGCGATGGGCATGGCTGACCTCCTGGGGCGGCTCTGTGATACGACCTTCCCGCGCACCGCGGGCGACCGCAACGCGTATGCGTCTGCTCAGGCCCTAGTGCTCCGCCAGCCGGTCGAGAAACGTGGCCTGCGCCTTCACGATCACCTCCCGGGCGTGGTCGAGCCCGAACCATGCCACGCGGTCCAGTTCCGGGAACTCCTGGATCTGTCCGGACCTCGGCGGCCACTCCATGCGGAACGTGCCGGGATCGATCGTCGTCGGGTCGAGGTCGGCCTCGATCGCCCAGGCCGTGACGGTCTTGCCGTTGGTCTGCCGCACCTCGCCCAGCTCCGCCGCCTCGCCGTCGGGCGGCTCCAGCCCGAGCTCCTCCTGGAACTCACGCCGGGCGGCGTCCCAGGCGGTCTCCTCCTCGGGCTCGTACTCGCCCTTCGGCACGGTCCAGGCACCGGCGTCGCGCTTGGCGAAGAACGGTCCGCCCATGTGGCCGAGCAATACCTCCAGGCCGTCGTCGGTGTGCCGGAACAGCAGCAGGCCGGCACTGCGCTTGCCGTTGGTGGCGCTCATCGCTTCACCTCCGGGTGCGCGGCGAGCAGCGTCTCGACCGTGTCCGCCTCCTCGGGGCGTTTGTCCTCGCGGTAGCGGACCACGCGGGCGAAGCGGAGGGTGACGCCGGCCGGGTAGCGGGTGGACTTCTGCAGACCGTCGTAGGCGATCTCGACGACGAGTTCGGGGCGTACGGTCACCGCGTAGCCGTTGGTGTCGACGGCCAGCTCCTGGAGGCGATCGGTCTGCCAGGTGAGCATCGCGTCCGTCATGCCCTTGAAGGTCTTGCCGAGCATGGCGAAGCCGCCGTCCGCCGTACGGGCGCCCAGGTGGAGGTTGGAGAGCTTGCCCGTGCGGCGGCCGTGGCCCCACTCGGCGGCGAGCACCACCAGGTCGAGCGTGTGCACCGGCTTGACCTTCAGCCAGGACGCGCCGCGGCGGCCCGCGCTGTAGGCGGCGTCGAGGGCCTTCACCACGACGCCCTCGTGGCCGCGTTCCAGGGTGGCGGCGAGGAAGGCCTCCGCCTCGGCCACGTCCTCCGGGCCGGAAACCAGGGTGCGCCGTACCCGCATCGGCTCGGGGACCAGCCGGGCCAGTTCCGCGTGCCGTTCGGCGAAGGGCAGGTCGAGGAGGTCGCGGTCGTCGACGGACAGGGCGTCGAAGAAGACGGGGGAGACGGGGACCGTCTCGGCGGCCGTCGCCACGTCCACGCGCGAGCCGACGCGCCCGGCGGTCTCCTGGAAGGAGCGGGGTCGCCCGTCCTCGCCGAAGGAGATCACCTCGCCGTCGAGGATGAACCGGCGGCCGCTCAACTCCAGGGCGGCGGTGGTGAGTTCGGGCAGGCGGTCGGTGATGTCGTCGAGGGTGCGGGTGTAGATCCGTACGGTGTCGCCGTCCCGGTGGACCTGGACGCGGATGCCGTCCAGCTTCTCCTCGGCCACACAGGCACCGAGCTTGTCGACCGCCTCGGCCACCGAGGAGGCGCTGTGCGCCAGCATCGGCAGGACCGGGCGGCCGACGGTGAGCCGGAAGCGGTCCAGGGACGCCGGGCCGTCCGCGAGCAGGGCCTGTGCCACCGGCTGCAGGGATCCGGCGAGCATCACCGCCCGGCGCACGTCAGCGGGCGGCGCCTCGGTCGCCTGCGCCAGGCCCTCCACGGCCACGGCGTCCAGGGCGCCCTGCCGTACCTCGCCGGTGATCAGGCCGAACAGGAACCGCTGCTCGTCCTCGGTCGCCGCGCCCATCAACTCCCCGACCAGCCGGGCCCGTTCGGCCTGCGAGCCGGCGCCCGCGACCTTGCCCAGCTCGCTGAGGAGGGCGTCCACCTCGCGCACGGTCAGGGTCGGCTCCGCGGCCGGGGCGACCGGGCGGCTGAGGACCTTCCAGCCGACACCGAGCCGCCCCTGCGGGAGCCGTCCCGCCAGGTACGGGATCACGATCGGCACGTCGTCCGCCTCGGCGTCCCGGAACAGCTCGGCGAGCAGAGCGATCTTCCGGGACCGCGCCGAGGTGGCGGCGACTTCCTGGGACACCTGGGCCAGCCGGGTCAGCAGCATGCAGCCATCGTGCAACGGAGGCGGGCGCTCTACACCCGGACGGCGGCGGTTCTATGCCGGTACGGCCGCGTCGAGGTCGCTCATCAGCAGCTCCCCGTTGATGAAGGCCCCCGCCCGGTAGCCGCCGGCCGCCGCGTTCACGACCTGCTCGGCGAAGCCCATCGCGTTGCCGACCGCCCACACGCCCGGCACGGAGGTGAGCCCGGTCGGGTCGACCACCGGGTACGCGCCGAAGGGGGAGTCCTGGAGTTCGGCTCCCAGCCGCTCCAGCAGGCCGGTCTGCGGGATGGCACGCGGCGCCGTGAAGACAACCTCGCGCGCATGCGTCGTACCTCCCCCAGAGGGGGTACCCCCAACGAGGCGTACGCCGGTGAGCCGGTCCTCCTCCACCACCAGCTCCGCCACCTCGCCCGGCACCACCTTCACCCCGGCCGCCGCGAGCCTGCGCAGATCGTCGTCCGACAGCTCCTTCTCGGCGACCGTGTGCAGGAAGAACGTCACGTCCTTCGACCACTGGGACACCATCAGGGCCTGGTGCACACTCAGCGCGGTCGTGGCGAGCACACCGAAGGCCTGATCGCGGACCTCCCAGCCGTGGCAGTACGGGCAGTGCAGGACGTCCCGGCCGAAGCGCTCGGCGACGCCAGGGACCTCGGGCAGTTCGTCCTTGAGACCGGTGGCGATGACCAGACGCCGGGCCCGGACGGTACGGCCGCTTTCCAGCACCACCGTGAAGTCCTCACCGCGCGTGACGTCCACCGCCCGGTCCCGGACCAGCTCCACGCCGTACCGTGCGATCTCCTCGCGGCCGATCGCCAGGAACTCGGCCGGCGGCATGCCGTCCCGGGACAGATAGCCCTGCATATGGGCGGCGGGCGCGTTGCGCGGCTCGCCCGCGTCGACGACCAGGGTGCGGCGCCGGGCCCGGCCCAGGACCAGCGCGGCGGAGAGCCCTGCCGCGCCGCCTCCGACGACGATCACTTCGTACTTCTCGGTCACGGTGACCACCTCCACCTAGAAGGTCGCTCGGATACGCTGGATTGACAAACATGTTTGCCGAAACCGCAAGGTGGGTCATGAGCGACGACGACACGGACGAGGTCCTCGCGGAGGTGGGCCCCCGGCTGCGGCGCGTCCGCAAGGAGCGGGGCGCGACGCTCGCCGGGCTGTCGGCGGCCACCGGCATCTCGGTGAGCACGCTCTCGCGGCTGGAGTCCGGGCTGCGCAAACCCAGCCTGGAGCTGCTGCTGCCGATCGCGCGGGCGCACCAGGTCCCGCTGGACGAACTGGTCGGGGCGCCCCCGGTGGAGGACCCGCGGGTGAGGACCAAGCCCCTGGTGCGACACGGACGCACCTACTGGCCGCTCACCCGGCAGCCCGGCGGCCTGCAGGCCTTCAAGGTGCTGGTGCCGGAGGGCAGTGAGGAGCCCGAACCCCGTACCCATGAGGGCTACGAGTGGTTGTACGTGCTGTCCGGACGGCTGCGGGTCGTGCTGGGCGAGCACGACGTGGTGCTCACGGCCGGGGAGGCGGCCGAGTTCGACACACGGGTGCCGCACTGGTTCGGGTCGACGGGGGAGGGGCCGGCGGAGTTCCTGAGCCTGTTCGGGCCGCAGGGGGAGCGGATGCACGTACGGGCGAAGCCCCTGCGGAAGTGACGCGCGCTACTGTTCCCTCACGGGCAAGCGACCGCTTAGTATGCGTATCGACCCCGGTCAGACTCCGGCAAGACAACGCAGTCCCGTGGAGGCACCGCATGCAGGCATGGCAAGTGCACGAGATCGGCGAGCCGAGCGAGGTGATGCGGCTCGAGGAGGTGGAGCGGCCCACGCCCGGTGACGGCCAGGTCCTGCTGAAGGTGCGTGCCGCCAACATCAACTTCCCGGACGTGCTGATGTGCCGGGGCCAGTACCAGGTCCGGCCGCCGCTGCCGTTCACACCGGGCGTGGAGATCTGCGGCGAGACCGAGGACGGACGCCGGGTGATCGCCAACCCCGCGCTGCCGTACGGCGGTTTCGCCGAGTACGCCGTCGCGGACGCCGCCGCCCTGCTGCCGGTGCCCGAGTCGCTCGACGACGCCGAGGCCGCCGCCCTGCACATCGGCTACCAGACGGGCTGGTTCGGTCTGCACCGCCGGGCCCACCTGGAAGCCGGCGAGACGCTGCTCGTCCACGCTGCCGCTGGAGGGGTCGGCAGCGCGGCCGTGCAGCTCGGCAAGGCGGCCGGCGCGACGGTCATCGGCGTCGTCGGCGGCGCCGACAAGGCCGCCGCGGCAAGGGAGTTGGGCTGCGACGTCGTGATCGACCGCAAGGCCGAGGACGTCATCGCCGCCGTGAAGGAGGCCACCGGCGGCCGGGGCGCCGACGTGATCTACGACCCCGTCGGTGGCGAGGCCTACACCCAGTCCACCAAGGTCGTCGCCTTCGAGGGACGGATCGTGATCGTCGGCTTCGCGAGCGGGGTCATCCCGAGCCCGGGCCTCAACCACGCCCTGGTGAAGAACTACTCGATCCTCGGACTGCACTGGGGCCTGTACGGCACCAAGAACCCGAAGCTGATCGCGCACTGCCACGAGCAGCTCACCGAGCTGGCCGCCCGGGGCGCCATCAAGCCCTTGGTGAGTGAGCGCGTACCGCTCGGCGGGGCCGCGGACGCCGTCCAGCGCGTCGGTGACGGTGTGACCACCGGCCGCGTGGCCGTCCTGCCCTCGCTGTCGCTGGAGAACGGAGCCGCCTGATGACTGACGCAGCCGAACTGCAAAGCCGCACAAGGGAGTTGCTGGCCGCACACCCACCGGCCACCACCGACCGCCTGGACTTCCTCAAGGCCCGCTTCGACGCGGGACTCGCCTGGGTGCACTACCCGGAAGGCCTCGGCGGACTCGGCGCCCCCCGCTCCCTCCAGGCCGTCGTGGACACCGAGTTGGAGGCCGCGGGCGCCCCCGACAACGACCCGCGCCGCATCGGCATCGGCCTCGGCATGGCCGCACCGACGATCCTGAAGTACGGCACCGACGAGCAGAAGCAGCGCTTCCTGCGGCCGCTGTGGACCGGCGAGGAGGTCTGGTGCCAGCTCTTCAGCGAGCCCGGCGCCGGCTCCGACCTCGCGGCGCTCGGCACGCGCGCCGTCCGTGAGGGCGAGGACTGGGTGGTCAACGGGCAGAAGGTGTGGACCTCCAGCGCCCACCTCGCCCGCTGGGCCATCCTCATCGCGCGCACCGACCCGGACGTGCCCAAGCACGCGGGCATCACCTACTTCCTGTGCGACATGACCGACCCCGGCGTCGAGGTCCGTCCGCTGCGCCAGATCACCGGCGAGGCCGAGTTCAACGAGGTCTTCCTCACCGACGTCCGCATCCCCGACTCCCGCCGCCTCGGCGAGATCGGCGACGGCTGGCGCGTCGCGCAGACCACACTGAACAACGAGCGCGTCGCCATCGGCGGCATGCGGCTGCCCCGCGAGGGAGGCATGATCGGCCCGGTCTCGAAGACCTGGCGCGAGCGGCCCGAACTGCGCACCCACGACCTGCACCAGCGGCTGCTCAAGCTGTGGGTCGAGGCCGAGGTCGCCCGGCTCACCGGCGAACGCCTGCGTCAGCAGCTCGTCGCGGGCCAGCCCGGCCCCGAGGGCGCCGGCATGAAGCTCGCCTTCGCCCGCCTCAACCAGGAGATCAGCGGCCTGGAGGTCGAACTCCTCGGCGAGGAGGGCCTGTTGTACGACGACTGGACCATGCGCCGCCCGGAGCTGGTGGACTTCACCGGACGTGAGGCCGGCTACCGCTACCTCCGCTCCAAGGGCAACAGCATCGAGGGCGGGACCAGCGAGGTCCTGCTGAACATCGTCGCCGAGCGCGTTCTGGGCCTGCCGTCCGAGCCGCGCACCGACAAGGACGTCGCCTGGAAGGACCTGGCCCGATGACGGATCTGCTCTACTCCGAGGAGGAAGAGGCGCTGCGGTCCGCCGTACGGGACCTGCTCGCCGACCACTGCGACGCTCCCGGCGTCATCGCGCGCACCGAGTCCGGCGCCCCGCACGACCTCGCGGCCTGGAAGGCCCTCGCGGACGGCATGGGCCTCGCGGGCCTGCTGGTGCCCGAGGCGCAGGGCGGCCAGGGCGCCACGCACCGCGAAGTCGCCGTGGTCCTGGAGGAGTTGGGCCGGGCAGTCGCCCCGGTGCCGTACCTGACGAGCGCCGTCGTCGCCACCGAGGCCCTGCTGGAATGCGGGGACGAGGGGTTGCTGGCCGACCTCGCGTCGGGACGGAAGATCGGCGCCCTCGCGGTCGCGCTGAGCGTCGCTCCGGGCAGCGCCTACAAAGCCGTACGACTCGAAAACGGTGTCCTGCACGGGGAGTTGACCGGCATCGCGGACGCCGCCGTCGCCGATGTGCTGCTGGTGCCTGCGGAGGACGGCGGGCTGTACGCCGTCGACGCGGACGCCGCGACCCTCACCCCGCAGACCTCCCTCGACCTCACCCGGCCCCTCGCGACCGTCACCCTCGACGGGGCGAGCGGGCGCCGGATCGGTGACGCCGAGCCCGCCGTACGACGGGCCCTGCGCGCCGGAGCCGGACTGCTCGCCTCCGAGCAACTCGGGCTCGCCGACTGGACGTTGACCGAGACGGTGCGCTACCTCAAGGAGCGCAAGCAGTTCAACCGGCCCGTCGGCGGCTTCCAGGCGCTCAAGCACCGGCTCGCCCAGCTGTGGCTGGAGGTCGTCAACCTCCGCGCCGCCGCCCGCAACGCCGCCGACGCGCTCGCCGCCGACCGGGACGCCGACGTGGCGGTCGCCGTCGTACAGGCCTACGCGGCCCAGGTCGCCGTACACGCCGCCGAGGAGGCACTGCAGTTGCACGCCGGTATCGGCATGACCTGGGAGCACCCGATCCACCTGTACCTCAAGCGGGCCAAGGCCGACTCGATCGCCTACGGCACCGCCGGCGCCCACCGCGCCGCCCTGGCCGAACTGGTGGACCTGCAAGCCCCCTGACGTACACCTTCGAACACGCCGGGAAAGCCCGCCCCACCAGGGGCGGGCTTTTTCGTGCGCCCGCTGCGGAGGGGGTGAACGCACGGCGGCAGTCCGGCCAACTCCCGTCCGGGACATGCCCTTTGCGGACCTTGGGACCCCATACTCGCTGTCGTCCCACATGGCCCTCAAAGGGAGGCAGAGCATGGCCCTCACCACTCGTCGCAGAGCCCTCACCACCCTCGGCGCCGCGCTCGCGGGCACCCTCGCGCTGCCCGCCGGCCGGGCGGTGGCCGGTGAACGCGGGCGCGGCCCGTGCCCGTTGTGGCGCGCGCACGCCCACAACGACTACGAGCACACGCGACCCCTGTTCGACGCCCTCGACCACCGCTTCGGCAGCGTCGAGGCCGACATCTTCCTCGTCGGCGACCAGCTGCTGATCGGCCACACGGTGGACGACCTGGACCCGACACGCACACTGGAGTCCCTCTACCTCGACCCGCTGGCGGCCATCGTCAAGGCCAACCACGGCTCGGTGTACCGGGGTTACCGCAGGCCGCTGCAGCTGCTCATCGACATCAAGACCGAGGGCTCGTCGACGTACCTCGAACTCGACCGCCATCTCCAGCGCTACAAGCACCTGTTCACCACGTACGCCCACGGCCGTGTCCTCCCCGGCGCGGTCACCAACGTCATCTCCGGCGACCGCGCGGCCCGTACGCCCATGGAGGCCCAGACCGTGCGCCGCGCCTTCTACGACGGCCGGCTCACCGACCTCGGCACCTCGGCGCCCGCCTCCTTCGTCCCGCTGATCTCCGACAACTGGCAGCTCAACTTCACCTGGCTGGGCGAGGGCGCATTCCCGGACGCCGAGCGGCAGAAGCTGCGGAGCATCATCGGCCAGGCGCACGCCCGCGGGCAGAAGGTGCGCTTCTGGAACACCCCGGACGTGGCCGGCCCCGCCCGCGACGCGCTGTGGACCGAACTGCTCGCCGCCGACGTCGACTACTTCAACACCGACGACCTGGCCGGCCTGGAGGCCTTCCTCGACGCCCATCGGGCCGCGTAGAACCATCCATTCGGCGGACAGGTCAGCCGCCCGGACGAACCCTCCGCTACGCCACACTTACGGCCGAATGCCGCGAACCGACCTGCGGCGTGGCGGAGGAGGCTGACGATGGCGATTTCCATCTCTGTGGTGGTGCTGCTGCTGATCCTGGCGGTGATCTTCATGCGCAACGGCGGACTGAAGGTCTCCCACGCGCTGGTGTGCGCGCTGCTCGGCTTCTATCTGGCCAGCACGAGCATCGCGCCCACCATTCACAGCGGTGTCACCGCCACGGCCGACATCGTCGGCAGTCTGAGGCCGTGACCTCTGGGGCAACTACGACGTCTGGAACACCCCGATGCCGTTCGGGACCGGGCGTTCCGCATCGCCGGACGGATGGTTCCGCACGGAGACCCCGGTCGACCCCGGCTCCCGGGCGACCAGTGTCGTCGACCCGCCGCCGTCCAGGCTGAAGGCGTCGACCGAGCCCAACGCCTGCATTTCCGCGGCGACTTCGGCGATCGTCAGGCCCTTGCGGTACTCGGACGCACCGTCCAGGGCGAACAGCAGCAGCCGCTTCCCGCCTTTCGCGATGCCGACGGCGGTGCGCACCGCCGAAGCCGCGTTGTCGAGGCCGGCCAGCGGAGTGCCGCCCTTCAGCACCGGATATCCGCCGAGCGCGAAGCGGTACGGGACCCGGGACGTCGACGCCACCAGCCGGTGCGAGACCGTCACCGGCTCGCCCTTGAAGAACTTCCGCAGCCGCTGCGCGCCCGCCTCGCGACCGACGAGCACCGTGGTCCCCGCGGCGATCGCGCCCTTGCCCGGGGTGTCGGACAGGGAGACGACCCGGTTGCCGCGGATCGTCACCTCGTAGGTGTCCCCGCTGCAGGGCGCGGCCCGGTCCTCGTCCGTGCCGCAGGTGGCGCGGACCCGGGAGACGCTGCCCCAGTCGGAGGTGAAGGCGCCGATCGAATCCACCGGCAGCGCGTACTGGTTGAGCCCGCCGAGCGGCAGCCGCCCGACCGGCGTGCGGACCGACCCGGTGAGGGTCATGCTGTCCATCCGTGCCCTGCGGTCGGTGCCCACGCCGAGCACGTCCCGGGTGGTGGTGCCGGGAGGCAGCGCCGGGCCGAAGCGCTGGCCGTCCGGCACCGACGCCTTGAGCACATGCCCGCTCGCGATCGCCGGCCCGTCGGTCGAGCCCGTCACCTCGACGCCCGGATGCTGGGTCTCGGAGATGTTGAAGAAGTCGCCGTTGATGCCCGCGACGGCGCCTTGCGCGTCGGCCAGCTTCGACACCGCGGCCCGGGCCGCCACCGCTCCCGGGTACAGCAGGTCGAGCCGTACGTGCGTGTTGCTCAGGTCGACGGTGAGCAGATGGGCGTGAGTGAGGCCCTTGGCCCCTTGGACGTCGAACTGCTTGTAGGTGACTCCCGGCGCGATCGTGCCGGCTCCCTGCGCGGCGCCGGCCGGTGCCGCCCCCACCAGGGCCGCACCGGCCAGCGCGCCGAATGCCGTGAGAAACGCGAGTACCGATCTACCCGACGTCAGTTCGGATCTACCGAATCTGCTTGCTGCGAAACGCTTCTGACGATGCGTCACAGTTCCCCCTGAGGGATCGTCAACTGTCTCAGGTCTCAGGGGAAGTGCACCAGATGACAGTGGCCCGCGGGATGGCTATGCGCCGACTACGCGAGAACGGGTGAGAAAACGCACCCCCTCGGGTGCTTCCAGCGAGAAACCGCTGCCACGGCCTGCTACGACGTCCACGATCAGCCGGGTGTGGCTCCACACCTCGTACTGGCTGCGGGACATCCAGAACGTCACCGGCCGCGCCACCCCCTCGACGTCCAGCTCCGCGAGCAGCACGTCCGAGCCGCCGGTGCGGAACTCGCCCTCCGGGTAGCACATGGGCGCGCTGCCGTCGCAGCAGCCGCCGGACTGGTGGAACATCAGCGGGCCGTGCTCCGCCGACAGACGGCGGAGCAGGTCGGCGGCCGCGGGGGTGAGCTCGACGCGCGGGGTCTCGTCATGCATGCGTCCAGGGCAGCACGGCCGAGGTTGCGAGAGGGTTGCAAGCACCTGACGGGTCATTCGGTGCGCAGTGCCGTCGCCGTGCGGATGCGCGCCGCCCAGCCGGCCGGCAGGAGCGAGCCCAGGACGGCGACCGCTGTGCCGGCCAGGGCGAGCAGGAGCAGTTCGGGCGTGCCGTAGACGTCCATGACCGATTCGGGCAGCCGCAGGCCCGTGCTGCGGCCCATGGCCGGCACCACCGCCTCGTGCACCGCCACCCCGAGCGGCACACCCAGCCCGCCCCCGACGAGGCCGGGCAGCAGGACCGAGGTGACGACCATGGCGACGGTCTGACGGGGTGTCATGCCGAGGGCCTTGTGCACGCCGAGGTCCCGGATGCGTTCGTGGGTGTCGAGGACGACGCCGCCCAGCACGCCGAGCGCGGCCACCGAGACCAGCAGCGCGGTGAGGAACGCGGTGAGGGCATTGAGGACGGTGACGGTGTCGCTCCCGTTGACGTACTTTTCGCCGGTCGCGGAGACGCCCAGCGGTTTGAGAGCAGCGTTGAGCGCCTTGACGTACGTGTCCGTGTCGGTGCCCGCCTTCAGGTCGATGGAGTACGTCGTGGACTTCAGGTCCGGTGCGGCGGACATCAGCGTCGCCGCGTCGGTGAAGACGTGAGTGCCGCCTTCGCTGGTGTCGAGGACCTCACCGACGATCCGTACGGGCACGGGTTTGCCCTGCACGGTCAGTGTGATCGTGTCCCCGACCTCTGCTCCGGCGGCGGTCAGGACCGGTGTCGCGGCCACGGCTTCGCCCGCCCGGTGGATCCACCTCCCCGAGACCATGCTGAAGCCACCCCAGGAGGCGTCCCCGTCGTACGCGACCAGGTTGATCTCTCCGGACACGCCCGGCAGGGCCGCCGGTGTCGTGGCGGTGCCGTAGTACCTGCGGGTGCCCGGCTGGTCCTCGATGGCCCTGGCGACCGCGACCGGATCGGCGGGGGTCGGTCGCCCGCCGCCGGGAGCGACGTGCACGCCGCCCGTCGGGCCGGCCTCGCCGACGGTGACGTCGGCGGCATTGTGGTTCTTGGCCGCGATCACCTCGCCCAGCGAGGCGGACAGACCGGTGGTGAAGGTGATCGCCGCCGCGCCGAAGACGACCGCCGCCACCATCGAGGCCGAGCGCGCCGGGTGGGCGAACGGGCGGGCCAGGCCCAGCCCGACCGGCCGCGGCAGCGGAAGCCGGGCGGCCAGGCGCGCCGCCCGCCGACCCCGGCCGGGAGCGGGCGTGCGGCCGACGGCCAGCGCGTCGACCGTACGCAGCCGCCCGGCCCGCCAGGCGCTCGCGCACGCCGTCACGGCGACCACGCCCAGCACCCCGCCGATCACGGCGGCGTCCACCCACACCTCGACGCCCAACCCCGCCGTGCCGTACGCGTCCTCCGTCTCCGACAGCAGCGGTACGGCGAGCAGATGCCCGGCAACCGTGCCGAGCACCGCCCCCACCGCCGCCGGGAGCAGCGCCTGGCCCGCGCAGGCCCGTACGACCTGGCCCGGTGTGCAGCCGACCGCCTTGAGGACGCCGATCCGTCGCAGGCCCGTGGCCACCGCGCCCGCGACCACATTGCCGACGATCAGCACGGACATGACCAGGCCCAGGACGCCGAACGCGACCAGGAAGGGCACGAACAGCGAGGTGTCGCGCGTGGCGACCTTCCTGACGGTCAGCCAGGACTGCGCGCCCGACAGCGACCCGGCGGGGACCGTCGACGCCACCGCGGCCCGGTCCCGGGCGACTTGGGCGGAGGTGGCCGCGTGCGTGAACCTGTAGAGCATCTGGTAGCCGGCCGCCCTGCCGGACGCGGTGAGCGCCGGGATCTGGGACGGCAGCACCCAGCCGTCCGCCGTACGGCTGACCGAGCGGGCCACGCCGACCACCGTCAGCGAGGGGCTGCCGGGCAGGTCCGGGAAGGTGAGCCGGCGCCCGAGGCCCACCCCCGGTCCGGTGTCCGCCGACACGACGATCTCGCCGGTCCTGCGGACCCAGCGGCCCTTGGTCAGATCGATCCGGTCGACGGCTCCGCCGGGGGTCGAGCGTCCGACGACGGACAGCGAGGCGACGGCCTGGCCGCCGATGCCCATGACGGGGGAGGCGGTCGGGAACGGGCCGGCCGCGGCGCTGACCCCGGCGGCGTGCGCGGAGGCCTCGGCCTGCGCCCGCGTGGCCCTGCCCGCGTCCAACTGCGCGGTCAAATGCGCCCCGTGCTGCCGTGCGAAGGCCTTGTCGAACGGTGCCTCGGAGGCCACCAGCAGCGAGCCGCCCAGCACCGACGCCGTCACGGCGAGCAACGTGGCCAGCCCGATCACCAGGGTCTGCACGCGGCGGCGGGCCATGCCCGAACGGACCACCCTCAGCAGCGCGCTCATCGGACGGGCTCCGTCTCCGCGTCCGCGGTGATCCTGCCGTCCGTGAGGCGGACCGTGCGGCGCGTGCACGACCGGGCGAGGGCCAGGTCGTGGGTGACGACCACGATCGTCTGGCCGTCGTCGTTGAGCTCCTTGAGCAGTCGGCTCACGTCCTCGCCGGACGTGGAGTCCAGTGCGCCGGTCGGCTCGTCCGCCAGCAGCAGCGGCGGACGGTTCATCAGGGCCCGGGCCACCGCGACGCGTTGCCGCTCGCCGCCGGACAGCCGGCCCGGGAAGGTCCGGGTGTGCCGGGCGATGCTGAGGGATTCCAACAGACCGTCGGCGCGGCGCTGCGCCTCGCGGCGCCCGAGTCCCGCCAGCAGTGCGGGCAGCATCACGTTGTCGGCGACGCTCAGATCGTCCAGCAGGTTGAAGAACTGGAACACCATGCCGATCTCCGCCCGCCGGTAGCGCGCGGCGGCGGCCTCGCCGAGCCGGTCCACCCGTACGCCGTCCACGGTGATCGTCCCGGTGTCCGGCCGGTCCAGGCCGGCGACCAGGTTCAGCAGCGTCGACTTGCCGCTGCCCGACGGTCCCAGGACGGCGACGGCCTCTCCGGCCCGTACGGTCAGGGACGCGTCGTCCAGCGCCGGTGGCCCGGCGTCGTAGCGGCGGCTCACGTCCCGCAGTTCGATCAGTGGCGTCGTCATGGCGGCCTCCTCGGTCGGGGTCGGTGCGACGCTAGGGACGAGGCCGGGATCCGCACGACGGCCGGCGGGGGTAATCGCCGTACCGCATCAGGCGGATGGCGCGCGGTGTCATCCCTGAGATGTACGGGCGGGATGTACGCGGGGCCGGTCTCCGGAGGGATTCCCGGCGCCGCGGCCGCCCGGGAGAATGGGCCGGTGACGGTGTGGCGGTACGCGAGAGAAGGAGCGCCGGCGCGGCTGCGCGAGATGGCGCGAGGGCTGCTGCGCCCCACCGGTCCGCTGCCGCGACCGACGCTGCGCAAGCGGCTCTTCGACGCCGGACTGGCCGTGGCGCTCGCTGTCGTCTCGACCTGGTACACGATGGGCGACGGATACGAACAGTCGCACCGGCACAGCATGGTGGGCCTGCTGGACCTGGTGTTCGTGGCCTCGGCCGCGCTGGCGTGGCGCCGCCGCTATCCGCTGACCGTGCTGTGGACCGTGATGGCCGCGGCCGCCCTGACCCCGGACAGCGTGGCCCGCATCACCTTCTACCACTGCGTGATCGCCGCCTACTCCGCCGCCGCCTACAGCCCCTACCGGGCGCCGACCCTGGCCGGCCTGGTCGGCACGGTGGCCTTGATCGGCCGGCCCGACACACCACGCTCCCCCTACGCGTACTTCGAGCCCACCGTCCCCACCCAGTACGTGCCGCTGCTGGTCTCCGTGCCGCTCGTCGTGGCCGCCGTGGGGCTGCGCACCTGGCGACGGCGGGCCGCCGAGACCCGCACCCGGCTCACCACGGTTCAGCGCGAGCAGACCGAGGCGCTGCGCCGGGCGGTGGAGCACGAACGCGCCCGGATCGCACGGGAGTTGCACGACGTCGTCACACACAACGTCAGCGTGATGGTCATCCAGGCCGGGGCCGCCCGCACGATCATGGAGACGTCGCCCGACGAGGCGCGCGAGGCGCTGCTCGCGGTGGAGGCGGGCGGCAGGGCGGCGATGGGGGAGCTGCGGCACGTCATGGGACTGCTCACGCCAGACGCGGACGACGCGGACGACGCGGAGAGCCTGGCCCCGCAGCCGGGTCTCGGCCAACTCGGGGCCCTCGTCGCCCGGATGCGCAATGCTGGGCTGCCGGTCGAGCTGACGGTGACGGGAACGCCGCCCCGACTCCCGTCACCGGCAGTGGAGCTGGCCGCCTACCGGGTGGTGCAGGAGGCTCTGACCAACATCGTCAAGCATGCAGCCGGAGCAGAGGCGAGGGTGCGGGTGTCGTACGGAGACAAGGGCCTGGACGTCGAGGTGACCGACACCGGCGGCCCGCCCGGCCCGGCCGCGGCCACCGGCAACGGGCGCGGACTGATCGGCCTGCGCGAGCGGTTGGCCGTGTACGGCGGCACCCTGCGCACCGGTCCGCGCCCGCTCGGCGGCTACCGCGTCCACGCCCTGATCCCGCTGGAGCACTCGTGAACCCGCCGCTGCGTGTCGTGGTCGCCGACGACCAGGCGCTGGTGCGCACCGGTTTCCGCCTCATCCTCACCGCGAACGACATCGAGGTGGTCGCCGAGGCGACCGATGGCGCCGAGGCGGTCGCCGCCGTCCGGCGCACCCGGCCCGACCTGGTGCTGATGGACATCCGGATGCCGGACATGGACGGCCTGGAGGCCACCCGGCGCATCCTCTCGGGGGCCGGCGCGCCGGACGCCCCCCGCGTGGTCATGCTCACCACCTTCGACCTCGACCACTACGTGTACGCGGCGCTGTCCGCCGGAGCCAGCGGCTTCCTCCTCAAGGACGTCACGCCCGAACAACTCGTCGCCGCCGTCCGCACGGTCCGCGCGGGCGACGCGCTGCTCGCCCCGGCCATCACCCGCCGCCTGGTCGAACGCTTCGCCTGCAGCGACCCCGCAGCGACCACCCTGCACCGCGATCTGACCGCCCTGACACCGCGGGAACTCGACGTGCTGCGGCTGCTGGCCCAGGGCCTGAGCAACGCCGAACTCGCCGCCCGCCTCCACCTCTCCGAGGCGACGGTGAAGACCCATGTCTCGCGCATCCTCACCAAACTCTCCCTGCGCGACCGCGCCCAGGCGGTGGTGGTGGCGTACGAGACGGGGCTGGTCAGCCCCCGGTCCGGGGCGGCGGAGGGCTGACCGGGCCGGGCGGCGCCGCGTAGCAGCGCACGGGGACCAGCTGGTCCGGTGCCCAGCGCTGCTCGACGACGTCCAGCAACTCCCAGCCCAGGCGCTCGTACAGGACCGTGGCCGCCGAGCGGGAGTCGACGACGTCGAGCACGGGCTGCAGGCCCCGTGCCCGGGCCTCCTCGACGGCCCGGTCCAGCAGCGCGGCGCCCAGTCCCTGCCCGTGGGCGGCCGGCGACACGAACAACCGGCCGACCACGGCGGTGACTTCGACGCCGACGCCCGCGCGGGCGCCCCACAACCCGGGCGCCGCGTCCCCCTCGGCGGCCCGGGACAGGCCGAGGTGACCCACCACACGGCCGTCGATCTCGGCCACCCAAGCCTCCAGCTGGGAGTGGGGGGTCAGCCAATCCGCCGCTCTCTCGGGCCAGTTGACGGGGTAGCCGCTGTGCCGGTGCACCTCGGCGAGGATCTCGACGCAGCGGTCGACGTCGATGTCGGTGCGCCGCCGGATGCGCGGCTCGTACTCCTTCATGATCCGCAAGTATCACGGCTGGGCGCCGACCGCGGGCACGTTGTACCCCTCGACATGGAGCCTCGGCCTCGCCGCACCCGGCGCGGAGGTCGGCCAGGAGGCGGTCACGAGCCGGGATTCGCCCGGGAGCAGCCACAGGTAGTTGTCGCTGTAGAGGGTAGGCAGCACCCGGTGTCCGGTCTGTGCGTCGAGGAGCGAGACGCGGATCATCGCCGCGACCGAGGAGCCGCGGTTGCGCAGCCGCGCCGTGAGGGTGCGGCGGGGCCCCGAACGGTCCGCCGCCTTGATGTCGACGGACACCCGGGTCTGTGCGACGGCGTTCAGCGCCCGCATGTCGGCCGCCTCGCGGTAGCGCCAGTACGTGTTCTCGGAGAGCAGCCCGCCGTGTGCGTCCGTCAGGCGGAGCCGCAGCAGGTGGCAGGCGGGCAGACTGTCGGCCTGGGTCACGGTGAAGGCGGACGCCGTCGCCGAGGCCGCGATGTCCACCGACTTGCGCTGCTCGGGGGCGAGTTGGCGGCCGGAGAGATCGTAGCGGCGGGCGGTGACCGTGGCGCCGGTGATCGGGTGTGGCGTGTGGTTCACGGCGATCACCCGGCCGTCCGTCGGATCGGCCTGGACGTGGACGGGCTCACCGGCCTTGCGGGCGCCGTAGTAGGCGCCGTTGACGTCGAAGTCGTAGTCGTACGTCTGCCACACCGTGCTGTACCAGGCGGGATGCGACATCCACAGCATGAGCCCGCTCGCGTCGTCCCACAGGTTGGCGTTCCAGGCCTCGAACATGGCCCGGTGGTTCTCGTAGTTGACGAACTGCGCCTTGCGGCAGAAGTCCTCGAGGCCGGTGGCGGTGTCGAGGCGCGACTCGATGGCGGCGCGGTAGTTCTGCGGCGCCTGATTCCCCTTGGTGCTCCAGTCGTGGTAGTACCAGGCGCCGCCGACCGGCCACTCGGGCTCGTCGCCGACGAGCCGGCGCATCGTCTCCGCCGTCGACACGACCGGCATGCCGATCTCGGTGTGGAAGCCGAAGCTGCCGCTGCCGTAGGTGGTGGGGGAGGAGTAGCGCTCCGGCTCCACCCAGCCGTACGGGCCGCCGCCGGAGACGATCCCGCCCGCCGAGTTGTTCTGGTACAGCACGTCCGGCGCCTCGGCGCGCACGGCCGCGCGCATGCCGTCGTCCACCGGGCCCGGCGGGTTGCCCTCATTGGCACCGCACCACACGACGACGCTGGGGTGGATGCGGTAGCGGCGCACCGTGTCCTGGGCGAGGTCCAGGAAGGCCTTGTGGTCCGGCGGGTCCATGGCCCACGCGTTGGGGAAGTCGTTCCACACCAGCAGCCCGTGCTCGTCGCAACTGGCGTAGAACTCCTCGCGGTTGCTGCTGCCCACCCAGTTGCGGATCATCGTGAAGTTCATGTCGCGGTGCATGCGCACCGCCGCGTCCATGCGCTCGGCGGGCATACGGCGCAGCAGTTCGTCCCAGCCCCAGTTGCCGCCGCGGCAGAAGACACGGACGCCGTTGACGCTGATCTTCAGCGGGACGGTGTTGTTGTCGACGGACTTCACGTCCGTCCACTCCTCGCCGTCGTCCGAGACCTGGATCGTGTACGTCTTCGGGTAGGCCGTCTCCCACAGGACGGCCACGCGGTCGAAGGTCACCGAGGAGCCGAGGTCGACCTGGATCCACTGGTCGTCCTCGAAGGCGGAGGACCAGCGGGTGTTCGGGTCGCCGTCGGTGGCGTTGCCCGCCGCGTGGTCCGCCTCGTCGGCCGACAAGGCCGAGGCCTGCTTGTGCAGGGCCAGATCCTTGCCCGGCGAGGAGCTGTCCAGGACCGACAGACTCCACATCGAGGAGCCCCAACTCGTCGCCCGCGCACGACAGAAGACCCGCAGATGGCGGGCCGTGCGCGCCTCGAAGTCCACGGTCTGCAGGGCCGCGGAACCACTCGTCCGGAACGGCAGCGGCACCACCGTGTTGTCGACGTCCGCCGCGTCCGTCCAGGTCTCGTCGTCGTCGGACACCTGGATCGTGTACGTCCGCGCGTACGCCTGCTCCCAGGTGACGACGACCCGGTCGAAGGACACCGACGAGCCCAGGTCCACCCGGATCCACTGGTCGTCCTCGAACGCCGAGGACCAGCGGGTGCCGGCGTCGCCGTCGGTGGCATTCCGCGGCTGGTTGGACGAGTCGTCGACGGAGGAGGCCGTGGCCTGCTTGTGCAGGGCGAGGTCCGTGTCGGGTGCGGAGCTGTCGGCGACGGACAGGGCCCACATGGACGAACCCCAACTCGTCGCCCGGGTACGGCACATGATGCGCACGTACCGTGCCTTGCGGCGGGCGAAGTTCACCGTCTGGGCGTATGCGTCGCTGCCGGACTGGAAGGTCAGCGGCACGTCGTACTCGTAGCCGAACTGGCGTATCCCGAAGCGGGTGGTGCGGCGGTCGCTCTCCGCGCCGTCGACCGTGGCGGTGAGAGTGAGCTCGTGCAGAGCCGGGTCGCCGTAGCCGTTGGGCCACCACAACTTCGGTTTGTTCAAGCGTAGTTGGGGGCGGTCCGCGGGTGTGAAGGTGACGTCGGCCGTTTCGCCGCCGGCGATCGTGACCGTCCGGGTCAGATGTATGCCGTCGAAGGCCGCGGAGACGGTGACGCGCCGCTCGGCGGGGTCTGCGTTGCGCACCGGGACGACGATCGTCAGCTCGGCCGTGCGGGTGTCGGGCAGATCGGGGAGGCGAGTGTCCACGCGAGGGTCGCCCAGGACCGCGGCGCCCGTGGAGCGCAGCCGGACGTGGTTCCAGATGCCTGCCGCCCGGTCCCGTACCGCGGGCATCCAGTCCCAGCCCGAAGAGGCAAGATACGTCGGCGAGTTGCGGTTCATCATGTTCGCGCCGGCGTCCACCCAGGACAGACCTGCCGGACCCTTGTCGCCCGGGCTGCCCGGGAACGGCATGGGTGTGATCCGGACCGCCAGGGCCTGTTCGTCGGAGTCACCGATCAGGCTCGTCACGTCGAATGCGGCGCGGGCGAAGGGGAAGGACAGGTCGCCGACCCGGCTGCCGTTCAGCCACACCTCGGCCTTGTGGTTGATCCCGTCGAACTCCAGCCAGACATGGCGTCCGGTGCCGGTGCGCAGACCCCGGGGCAGGCTGAAGGCGCGCCGATACCACCAGGCGTGCCGTGAAAGGGCCTCCGGGACATGGAGGTTGCCGAAGCCGGCGACCGGGTCGGGCAGCCTGCCCTGATCCACCAGCGAGGTCAGGACCGTGCCGGGCACCGTGGCGGGCAACCAGCGGCTGGTGTCCACGGACTGCTTCGACAGCGCGGCACCGTCCCCGTCGGCCCAGTCGTCCAGGGTCAGGTCCCAGCCGGACTCCAGCGGTACGGTGCCGTCGTCGGCGACCTTCAGGGCCGGGGGCGTGCGGTGGTGCGAGCCCCAGTCGGTCCAGCCGGTCACGTCCGGGCGGGCAGTGCGGCAAGTGCCGTACACCTGAAGGCCGTTGAGGCCCAGCGGGTTCGTGTTGGACCGCTTGTGCACGGTCATCCGGACCCAGCGCGCGGTGACGGGTTCGGGCAGGGCGATCTCCACGACCCCGCCCTTGCCGGAGTCGGTGCGGTACACGGCCGTCCACGTCTTGTGGTCGCGTGACGTCTCGATCACGAAGTCGACCGCGCAGCTGGAGAGGATCTCCTGCCCAGTCGTGTCGTTGCGCGGATTGCCGCCGGGAGCGTCGACGTACGGCGGGTCGTCCGCCGTCGCCTCGAAGGTGAGACGGAGCGAGGCGACCTCGCACAGCGCCTGGAGGTCGACGGAGATCCACTGGGGGTTGCCGGAGGCGGCGCGCCATCCCGTGCCACGCACTCCGGGCGCCGGGACCCCGTCGACCGCGAACTCGGCCGGGGTGGGGGCGTAGTCCGTGGAGGACACCGTGACGGGCCGATAGGCGGCGAGTTCGCCGGGCTGCTTCGGCTGTCCGGAAGCGGATGCGAGGGCATCGGCGGGGAAGGCCGCGTCGAGGCCGAAACCCGCAAGGAGCGTGGCCCCGGTGGAGAGCATGGTGCGACGCGATGGTCTGAAGGGCTGGTCCGACATGAACTGCGGCTCCGATCAGGGACGTTGGCCTCTGACAACGTTGCCAAACAGTGCACCTGAGCCTGAGTGGTGTCAAGGCCTTCGGCAGCTCTCGAGGGCGTGTTTGAATAAATTAGTAATTAATATTGACAGGGTTCCGGCCACGGGTCACAGTCGTCGCCGTGACCTCACACCCGCACGGCCGGAAGGCCCACAGACTCGGGCGCCCCGCCCTCACAGCTGCGATCGCAACCGTTCTCGCCATGACCGCCGCACCCGGGGCAACCGCGCAGAGCGCCGAGGACCAGGGCGCCCCCGCGTACTACGACAGCGGTCTGGCACCGACGCCGTACATGGGCTGGAACACCTACTACGGGCTCGGCGCACCCACCGAGAAGGAGGTGCGCTCCGTCGCCGACAGGATCGTCAGCAGCGGTCTGCGCGATGCCGGCTACGACATCGTGTGGCTCGACGGCGGCTGGCAGGCCGACAACCCCCGTGACGCACAGGGGCACTTGGTGGCCAACCCGGAACGCTTCCCCTCAGGTATTCCGGCGCTCGTCTCCTACCTGCACAAGCGCGGACTGCGGGCCGGCATCTACACCGATGCCGGTACCTACGACGGCGGCAAGAGCTGCGGGCTAGGCAGCCGCGGTTACTACGACCAGGACGCGCGGCAGTTCGCGGGCTGGAAGGTCGATGCGATCAAGGTCGACTTCCTGTGCGGGATCGGCGCGAAGCTCGATCCCGGCCCGGCGTTCAAGGAGTTCAGCGACGCGGTCGCCAAGTCCGGCCGCAGGATGCTGCTGAACCTGTGCAACCCGCTGACCGACGACTGGGGCCTGCCGCACACCCCCGAGCAGGACGCCCACAACACCTACGTCTACGCCCCGACGACCGCCGACTCCTGGCGCACCGGCACGGACATCGCCTGGGGCACCCCGAGCCCCGGCCAGTGGCCCAACGTGCTGCGCAACATGGACGCCAACGCCTGGCACCCCGAGGCGCAGGGCCCCGGGCACTACAACGACCCGGACTACCTCATCCCGATGCGGAAGATGACCGACGGGTCGTACGAGCTCACCCAGGAGGAGTCCACCAGCCAGTTCGTGATGTGGGCCGAGATGGGCTCGCCGCTGGTGCTGGGCTCCGACCCGCGCACCCTGTCCGACTCGATGCTCAAGACGCTCCGCAACCCGGAGATCATCGCCGTCGACCAGGACCCCCTGGCCATCCAGGGCGTACGGGTGGCGACCGACTCGGTGGGCGACGTGTACAGCAAGGTCCTTGAGGGGCGAGGCCGTCGTGCGGTCGTCCTGCTCAACCGCTCCGACCAACCCGCCGAGCGCACCGTGCAGTTCGCCGACGCCGGGCTCGGCGGGCCGGTGCAGGTCCGCGACCTGCGGGCGCGCGCCGACCGGGGCACGCACACCGGGTCGTACACCGTCGAGGTCCCCGCGCACGGCACCGCGTTCCTCAAGTTGACCGGAGCCGATGCCCTGCCCGGGACGAACTTGGGCGAGAAGGCCACCGCGAGCCCGGCGGTCGTGCGTGACGGCTCCAGGCTGACCACCTTCTTCCGCGGCCCCCGAGGCTCCCTCGTCCAGCTGGCCGACGGAAAGACGAAGGACCTCGGCGGTCCCGCGCAGGGCAAGATCCTCGGCCAGCCCGCCGCGTACGCCTCCGCCGGCGGCCGGATCGACGTCTTCGTGCGCGGCGCCGACAACCGGGCCTACCGGCGGGTCCATGTCGACGGCCGCTGGGGTCAATGGCAGAGCCTGGGCGGGCAGTTGACCGACGCGCCGTCCGTCGCGTTCACCGACCCCGCGCACTGGACGCTCTTCGCGCGCGGTGCCGACGGCTCGGTCGTGCAGCGCGGGCCGGCGACCGGCTGGTCCTCGCTCGGACTGCCGGGCGACCGGCAGACCTACGGCCGTCCGTCCGCCGTCGTCGATACGCAGGGCCGCGTCCATGTCGCCGTACGCACCGCGGCGGACGACGTGTGGACCCGGTCGCGGGACACGTCGGGGCAGTGGTCGGCGTGGAGCTCGCTCGGCGGGACCGTCAGTGGCAGTCCGACGCTGGTCGCCGCAGGGGACGCGGTGGTGCTGTACGCGCGGGCCGCCGACTACACGCTCTGGCAGCAGCGGTACGCCGACGGTGCCTGGCAGGGGTGGAGCAAGCGGCAGGAGTTCCCGAGCGCCGCGTTCGATGGAGCGCTCGGCGCGGTCGCCGGACCGGACGGGGCCGTGGATGCGGTGTTCCGCGGAGTCGACGGCTACCTGCACCGGACCGAATTCAAATAAATTAGGAAGACATCATGGCCAACCTTCAGCCCAGTCGTCGCCGGTTCCTCGGCGGACTCGGTGCCGCCGGGACGGCGGCACTGCTCAGCGGCTGCGTCACCTCCACCTCGTCCGGCAAGAGCTCCTCCAAGGGCGCGGTGACCCTCCAGTCCAACCTGTCCGCTCCGCAGGCGAAGGCGGCGATGGAGGACATCGTCGCCGCCTACGGCAAGGAGGGGTCCGGCAAGGCCAGCCTCAACACGGTCGCCGCCGAGACTTTCCGCACCCAGCTGCCGACGTACCTCACCTCGGCCAACCCGCCGGACGTGTACACCTGGTACCCCGGCTCGGTGGCGAACGCCTACGCCAAGAAGAACCTGCTGCTCGACCTCGACGAGGTGTGGAACTCCTCGACCGACCTCAAGCGCTACTCCAAGGCGCAGAACCGCCTGTGCACCTCCAGCGCCGGCAAGAAGGTCTTCGTGCCCGCCACCTACTACTGGTGGGGCATGTTCTACCGGAAGTCCAACTTCGCCAAGTGGGGCGTGCGCGAACTCCCCAAGAGCTGGGACGACTTCCTCGACCTGTGCGACAAGCTCAAGAGCAAAGGTGTCGCCCCGATCGGGCTCGGCGCCGGCGGCAACACCCCCTGGGTGGCGTCCGCCTGGTTCGACTACCTCGACATCCGCATCAACGGTGCCCAGTACCACCGTGAACTCCTCGCCGGGAAGCACCGGTTCGACGACCCCGAGGTGCGCAAGGTCTTCGACCGCTGGCAGGAGGTGCTGCCGTACTTCGACCCGAACGGCACCGCCCTCGCCTTCCAGGACGCCACGACCGCCCTGCTCAACGGCAAGACCGGCATGATGCTCATCGGCACCTTCTTCGCCGACTCGGCACCCAAGAGCGCCCTGGACGACATCGACTTCTTCCGCTTCCCGATCATCGACTCCAAGGTCCCGCTCGCCGAAGAGGCCCCTGTGGACGGCTACTTCGCCAGCGCCCGCACCGGCCGCCGCGAGCAGGTCTACGACCTGATGCGCTACCTCGCCACCGCCGAGGCCCAGGAGACCTACATCAAGGGCTCCTCCGGGACCGTCCTGCCCTGCAACCCCGACGCCAAGGACGCTGGCACCGCCCTGGTGAAGAAGGGGCGCGAGCACGTCGACTCGGCCGTCGAGATCACCCAGTTCTTCAACCGCGACTCCAGCGACGCGCTCCAGCCCACCGCGGACACCGCGTTGACCAAGTTCCTGGCCAGGCCCAAGTCGATCGGCTCCATCCTGACCGACTGGCAGCGCGACGCCGAGAAGATCTGGAACGCCTGAGATGGCCGTCCTGACCGCCCCTCACCAAAAGCTCCCGGTCCCGACGCCGTCCCGTGGCGGTCGGGGCCGGGGCCCCCGGCGCACCCCACCCCTGGTCCTGGCCTTCGTCCTGGTCCCGCTGCTCGCCGAGTCCGTGTGGGTCTTCTGGCCCGCCCTGCAGGGCTTCTACCTGGCCCTCACCAAGTGGGACGGTGTCTCGGCACCCCAGTTCATCGGCCTGGGCAACTTCCGGGAGATGGCGCACGACGACGTCTTCCGCAGTGCGGCCGGCCACACGGTCCTCTGGCTGGTTCTTTTCGGCGGCCTGTCCGCGGTGCTGGGTCTCGCCGTCGCGCTGCTGCTCCAGCAGGAGCGGCGCGGTGTCGGCTTCTACCGGGCGGCCCTGTTCCTGCCCGTCGTGTTCTCGCTGGTCGCCACGGCCCTCGTCTGGCAGGCGATCTACCAGCCGGACGGTGTCCTCAACCAACTCCTGGGATCCGTAGGCCTGGACAGCCTCCGGCACGCCTGGCTCGCCGACCAGGACACCGCCCTGTACGCGGTGATCGTGCCCGCCCTGTGGCGGCAGATCGGCTACGTCATGGTCCTCTACCTGGCCGGCCTCAAGGGCATCGACCCGGCCCTGTACGAGGCGGCCAAGGTCGACGGCGCGAGCGCCTGGCAGCGTTTTCGGCACGTCACCTTGCCCCAACTCCGCAGCGTCAACGCGGTCGTTGTGTCGGTCATCATCATCGACTCGCTGCGCTCCTTCGACGTCGTCTGGTCGCTGACCCGTGGCGGCCCCTATCACTCGTCCGAGCTGCTGAGCACGTACATGTACTCAACCGCCTTCCAGTCCCTGCGACTTGGCTACGGCTCCGCCCTGGCCGTCGTCATCTTCGTGCTCGCCTTCGGAGTCATCGCCTCCTACCTCGTCCGCGCGTTCAGGGAGGCAGACTGATGTCCGCCGACTCCACGGCACTGCGCCGCAAGCGGGCCGCGACCGCCGGATTCCATCTGAGTGCCGGCGCGCTGGCCGTCCTGTGGCTGCTGCCCATCGCCCTGGTCCTGGTGACCAGCCTGCGTTCCTTCGACGACATCGCCGCCCACGGACTGGGCAGTTGGCCGCACTCCTTCACGCTGTCCAACTTCAGTCAGGCCTGGGTCGACGGCGGCCAGCAGCGCGCCCTGATCAACAGCCTGATCGTCACGGTGCCCTGCGTCCTGGTCACCCTCGTGCTCGCCGCGATGGCCGCCTTCGCCCTGAGCCGCTACGAACTCCCCTTCCGTCGCGCCCTGTTGCTCCTCATGCTCGGCGGGAACCTGCTCCCACCGCAGATCCTGCTCATCCCGGTGTCGAAGCTCAGCGAGCTGATGGGCGTCTACGACACCCTGCCCGCACTGATCGGCGTGCAGATCGGCTTCGGCGTCGGCTTCTACGTGTTCGTGCTGCACGGCTTCATGCGGGGGATCCCGGTGGAGATCCAGCAGGCGGCGGTCGTCGACGGCGCCGGTCCCTGGCAGATCTTCTGGCGGATCATCCTCCCGCTGACCCGCCCGGCCCTGGCCGCCCTCAGCGCCCTGTCCTTCACCTGGATCTTCAACGACCTGCTGTGGGCGATCACCGTCCTGCGCAGCGACACCAAGATGCCGATCACCGCCGCGCTCATCGGACTTCAGGGCCAGTACGTGTCCATGTGGAACGTGATCGCCGCCGGATCGGTCATCGCCGCCGCGCCCACGGTCGCCGTCTTCCTGCGCTTCCAGCGGCACTTCGTGGCCGGCCTCAACCTGGGAGCCGTCAAGTGATGTACGAACGCTGGACCTTGCGCACCGAGCACACGAGCTACACGGTGCGCCTCTCCCCGGACGGCCCGTGGGCGGAACTGGATGCCTGGGGCCCGATCGGCGTCGAACACGGCCCCTCCGCCCTCGACTGGTCCCGGCGCACCCACTTCATCACGCCCGCCGACGCCGCCCCCGCCGAGTATCTGCCGTACGGGTTGCGGCCGTTCACCGGAGCCGAGCTGGTGGCGGCACGTCCGGGCGAGGAGCGGGGCGTGTGGTGGGAGTTCGACGGCGCGGAGGAGGGTGAAGGGGTGCTGCGGCTCGCCTTCGCCGATGACGTGCTCGGTCTCCGTACGGTCCTCTGCTACGAGACCGTGCCGGGCACGGACGTGATCCTCCGCTGGATCGAGCACACCGCGAGGGAGGAGCTGCGGCTGGAGCGGTTCGACTCCGGCGCCGTGAACATCCCGGTGAGCGGTGCGGCGGCCCGGCTCACGTACCTCGCCGGACAGTGGTCACAGGAGTTCCAGCGCACCCAACTCGACCTGTCCCGGGGCACGTTCAGCATCGGCAGTCTCCAGGGCGCGCCCGGACACGCGTACGCGCCCTGGCTCGCCGTGCAGGACGAAGAGGCCGCCTTCGGTATCGCCCTCGAGTGGCCGGGCAACTGGCACATCACGGCGGAGGCGGAGCCGGGCGTATCCGTGCGCGTGCGTGCCGGGCGCGTCCCGCACGAGGGTGCCGTGCTCCTCGCACCCGGCGAAACCCTCATCACCCCCCGCCTGGCCTGCGCCTTCAGCCCGGACGGCCTCGACGGGCTCTCCCGCGTCTGGCACCGCTACCAGCGTCACCTCGCCGGCGACCGGCTGCACCGCCCCCGTAAGGTGCTCTACAACTCCTGGGAGGCCACCGGCTTCGACGTCGAAGCCGCCGGGCAGCTGGAGCTGGCCAAGACGGCCGCCGACATCGGGGCCGAGCTGTTCGTGGTGGACGACGGCTGGTTCACCGGGCGGGCCGACGACACCGGGGGACTGGGCGACTGGTACCCGGATCCGGCGGCCTTCCCGCAGGGCTTCGGTCAATTCGTCGAGGACGTAAGGGCGTTGGGACTGGACTTCGGCCTCTGGATCGAACCCGAGGCGGTGAGCCCCGGCAGCCGGCTGTACGCCGAACACCCCGAGTGGGTCTACCGGATCGACGACCGCCCTGCCCGCCTGGTCCGCAACCAGCTGCTGCTCGACCTGGGGCGGACCGACGTCCAGGACTTCGTCATCGGCACGCTCGACCGGCTGCTCGGCGCGTACAACATCAGCTACCTGAAGTGGGACATGAACCGGCCGCCCACCGAACGCGGCCGCCCCGGCGCCGGGCCCGCCGACCGCCTGGACTTGGACGCGCAGCACGTCACCGGCTACCTGCGCGTCCTCGACCACCTGCGCACCGCCCACCCCGACGTCACGGTCGAGGGCTGCGCGGGCGGCGGCGGGCGGATCGAGCATGCGACCCTCGCCCGCACCGACGTCGTGTGGCCCAGCGACAACACCGCCCCGCTGGACCGGCTGTCCGTCCAGTACGGCTTCCTGCACGCGCACGCCCCGCACGTGATGAGCTCCTGGGTCACCGACGCCCCCGGCGTCTTCGACCCGCGCCCGCGCAGCCTCGCCTTCCGCTTCGTCAACGCCATGTGCGGGGTGCTGGGTGTCGGTGCCGACCTGCGTGCGTGGTCGCCGGAGCAACGGGCCGAGGCCGCCCGCTGGATCGCGCGGTACAAGGAGGTGCGGGAGGTCATCCACCATGGAGAGGCCCGGCTCCTCGGCACCCCGCAGGACCCGACCTGCGGCGTGCAGTACGACGCCGGCGAGCGCACCGTCGTCGCCGCACTGAGCACCGGCCGGCTCGACGGCGCCCCCCTGGTGCCGGGTCGGCCGGACCGACTGCGGCTGCGGGGACTCGACCCGGCGGCGCGCTACCGCGACACGGCGAGCGGGACGTCGTACAGCGGGGCCCATCTGCTCCACTACGGGCTCCCGTTCGCCTGGAGTGCCGAGCACGACGCCGACCTCGTCGTGCTGAGACGTGAGTGAGCCCCTTATGTTTCGAGCAAGCCCTTTCCCGCGAAGGAGTCGAACCCCACGATGGACCAGCCCGCACGACACGGCGCCCGTTTCACCGGCCGCACGGCCGTGGTCACCGGAGCGGCCTCCGGCATCGGAGCCGCGACCGCCGCACGTCTCGCCGAGGAGGGAGCCGCCGTCGTGCTCGCCGACGTCGCCGAGGAGCGGGGCGAGGCCGTGGCGGAGCGGATCGGCAAGGACGGCGGCCGGGCCCGGTTCGTGGCCGCCGATGTCGCGGTCGAGGCGGACTGGGCGCTGGTCGTCGCCGCCGCGCACGCCTTCGGGCCGGTGGACGTCCTGGTCAGCAACGCCTTCACCGTCGACGTCAGGCCCGCGCACGAGATGACCCTGCCGTCGTGGCAGCGGCAGCTCGACGTGAACCTGACCGGCAGCTTCCTCGGCTTCCGTGCGGCGCTGCCCGATCTGCGGGAACGGCGGGGCGCGGTGGTGCTGACCTCCTCCGTGCACGCCCACATGGGCATCCCCGGGCATCCCGCGTACGCCGCCGCCAAGGGCGCCCTGCTCTCCCTGTGCGGTCAGCTCGCCGTCGAGTACGGGCCCGAGGTGCGCGTCAACGCGGTCGTACCGGGGCCGATCCTGACCGCGGCCTGGGACAGGGTGCCGTCCGAGGAGCGGGAGAGGAGCGTCGCCGAGACCGCCGCACGGCGCTTCGGCACGCCCGAGGAGGTCGCCGCGGCCATCGCATTCCTCGCCGCCGACGAGGCTTCCTACATCACCGGGACGAGCCTCGTCGTGGACGGCGGCTGGAGCGTCGTGAAGGCCTCCGCATGAGCGCGCCCACCGTCAAACAGAAGAAAGGCTGTACGACATGACCCCCTACGCCAGCCGCGGCGTGCACGGCCAGACCGTGGAAGCCCTCGCGCGCCGCATCCTGGGCGGTGACATCCCCGAGGGGGCCACGCTCGACCTGGTGGCGCTGCAGAGCGAGCTGGACGTGAGCCTGACCGCCCTGCGCGAGTCCCTCAAGGTGCTCGCCGCCAAGGGGATGGTCGACGCCCGGCAGAAGCGCGGCACCTTCGTCCGCTCCCGGGCCGACTGGAACCTGCTCGACGCCGACGTGCTGCGCTGGCAGTTCGAGGGCGGCCGTACCGGCGAGGCCGACCGGGCGCTGCTGCAGAACCTGGCCGAGGTGCGCGCCATCATCGAGCCGGCCGCCGTCCGCCTCGCCGCCGAGCGGCGCACCGACGCCGACCTCGCCGCCCTCGACGGCGCCATCGCGGCGATGGGGGAGCAGGACGCCGGAGCCGCCCACGCAGTCGAGGCCGACCTCGCCTTCCACCGTGCCCTGCTCGCCGCCACCCACAACGAACTCCTCGAACGCATGGAGATGGTGATCGAGTCCGGCCTCGCCCATCGGGACCGCATCGTGCACAGCTCCCCGCACAGCGAGGACCCGATACCGGCCCACCGCGCCGTCCTGGACGCCGTGCGCGGCCAGGACCCGCTGGCCGCGGAGGCCGCCATGCGGGCCCTGCTCGACCAGGCCGGCCGCGACCTGGACCGGATCGGCACCGCCGACGACACGGAAGGCACTCCCGCCCAGTGAAGATCACCCGTATCGAAACCTTCCTGGTCCCGCCGCGCTGGCTGTTCTGCCGCGTGGAGACCGACGAGGGAGTGGTCGGCTGGGGCGAGCCGGTCGTCGAGGGCCGCGCCGAGGTCGTCCGGGCCGCCGTCGACGTCCTCGCCGAGTACCTCGTCGGCCAGGACCCGCTGCGCATCCAGGACCACTGGCAGGTCCTCACCAAGGGCGGCTTCTACCGCGGCGGCCCGATCCTCTCCAGCGCCGTCGCCGGGCTCGACCAGGCCCTGTGGGACATCGCCGGCAAGACGTACGGCGCTCCCGTGCACGCCCTGCTGGGCGGTCCCGTGCGCGACCGGGTCCGGGTCTATGCCTGGGTCGGCGGTGACGAACCCGCCGAGCTCGGCGAGCAGATCGCCGCGCAGGTGGAGGCCGGCTTCACGGCGGTGAAGATGAACGGCGCCGGAGCCACCTCGCCGGTCGCCACCGCCGCCGAGACCGCGGCCGTCGTCGCCCGCGTGGCCGCCGCCCGCGAGGCCCTGGGCCCGGACCGTGACGTCGCCGTCGACTTCCACGGCCGCTTCAGCGCCGCCGCCTCCCGCCGGGTCCTCGCCGAACTCGCCCCGCTGCACCCGCTGTTCGTCGAGGAGCCGGTCGTCCCCGAGCAGAGCCATCTGCTGCCGGGCCTGGTCACCTCGACCTCCGTACCGCTCGCCACCGGCGAACGCCTCTACTCGCGCGCCGAGTTCCTGCCCGTCCTCGCCGCCGGCGTCGCCGTCGCCCAGCCCGACCTCTCGCACGCCGGCGGCATCTCCGAGGTGCACCGCATCGCCTCGCTCGCCGAGACCTACGGCGCCCAGCTCGCCCCGCACTGCCCGCTCGGTCCGATCGCGCTGGCCGCGAGCCTCCAAGTCGCGTTCGCCACACCCAACTTCCTGATCCAGGAGCAGAGCCGGGGCATCCACTACAACAAGGGTGCCGATCTGCTCTCGTACGTCGTCGACCCCGAGCCCTTCCGATTCGTGGACGGGCACGCGCCCCGCGGCGACGCCCCCGGACTGGGCATCGAGGTCGACGAGGCGGCCGTGCGTGCCGCCGACCGCACCGGTCATGCCTGGCGCAATCCGGTGTGGCGGCACGCCGACGGTTCGTTCGCGGAGTGGTGACGGTGGGGTCGGGGCTGCCGTCGCTGGAGATCGTCACCGACCCTGCGCACGGCGGGCGTTGGACCTCGCTGCGGGCGGACGGGCGCGAGTGGCTGTGGCGTCGGGACGGCGTCGGGCGGGCGGACGTCGCGCCGGGGGACGCCTTCGTGGACGCGGGTGGCCTGGAGGAGTGCGTGCCGACGGTCCGCGGCACACCGGACCACGGGGATGCCTGGTCGCGGGTCTGGACGAGCGAGCGGGACGGCACGCAGAGCGTGGACTGCGACCGTTTCTCGCTGACCCGGACCATCCACGACGGTGCTCGGGTCGACTACGTTCTGACGGCCGACCCGGGCTTCCGGTTCGTCTGGGCCGCACACGCCCTGCTCGACCTCTCCCGGCGGGCGACCCTGCAGCTGCCCGAGGCCGCGGACGCCCGTCTGTACCCGTCGGCGAACGGCCCATGGGCGGAGGGCAGTTGGCCCGCACCCCGGGGAGTGCGGCTGGACCGCTTCGGACCGGACGACGGCACCGCGATCGGGGCGGTCGTCGACGCCTCCCGCGCCTGCGTCCACGACGACCCCGACCGCCTGTCCTTCGCCCTCGAAGCCGACGGACCGCCGCGGTCGATCGCCCTGTGGCGCAACCTCGGCGGCTTCCCGGCGACGGACGCCTATCGCAGTACGGGCGTCGAGCCGATGCTCGGCCGCGTCTTCGACCTGGCGGAGGCGGGCCCGGGCGACGCCGCCCGGGTGCCGGCGTCCGGGGAGGTGCGCTGGCGGCTCATTGTGACCGCCGAGTGCAGCTGTCCCTGAAACCGGCTGTACCTGTCCCTCGCAGGTCGTGGCGCCCGGCGTCCGCATCTCAAGCGGGCTGCGGCGTCAGGCGTTTGTGGCCCTTGCGGTCGTAGTACCTGGTCATCGCGAATCCGAAGAGGAGGGCGAGCGCCGCGCCGATCGCGATCATGATCCAGGAGCGGGTGAGGCCTGCGTCGCCGCGGGCGTCGAAGTAGAGGATGGCGCGGACGCCGTCGCTGAGTTGGCGCATGGGCTCGAAGTGGGACAGGAAGCGGTAGAAGCCGGGGACGGCCTGGAGCGGGACGGTGGCGCCGGAGGATGGCAGGCCCAGGACGATGAACACGAACATGGAGATCAGCTGGCCGATTCCGCCGAAGGCCGCGTTGATGGCCTGCACGCCCAGGCCCACGGCGAGGGCCGCGCAGTAGGAGTAGATCCACAGCAGCGGGATGTGGGTGGCGTCCATGCCCAGGATGGTGATGGTGGCCAGCATGACCAGGGAGACGCTGACGACCGTGATGCCCGCGGTCATCCCCATGTTCAGCAGCAGCGTCTGCGTGCGGGTGATCGGCACGGTGGGGCGGCGGGTGTGCCAGGGGCCGATCTCGGTGTCGGCGTAGCCGAGGGAGGTGTCGACGGCGTTGCTGATGACGTTGCCGCCCATGAAGCCGGCCAGCACGAGCAGCAGCGTGTAGTAGAAGGCGCTCAGCCCGAGGCCGCTGTGGCTGCCGATGGGGTGCCCGACCTGGGTGACGACGTTCACCGGGTCGGCCAGCAGCAGTTTGGTGGTGGAGTTCGCCTGCGTTCCCACGGCCGCGGTGAGCTGTTTGCCGAGGCTCTGCGAGGCCTGGTGCGCGGCCGCTGTCGTGATCTGGCTGGCGAGGGACGAACCCAGGCTGCCCTTGCCGGGGTTGGTGAGCACCGTCATCGTCGGCCGGGCGGTGGCCCCGGTCGTGGTGAGCGCGGTGATCGAGTCCGTGAAGTCGGCGGGGATGACCAGGGCGCCGTAGACCTTGCCGGAGTCGAGCTCGTCCTGGGCCTGCGCGAGGCTGAGCGTGCGCCACTCGGCCTTCTCGCTCGAGGTGTCGGAGGTGATGGCGGCGGCGATCTGCGTGCCCGCGTTCTGCTTCTGCCCGGCCGGCGGCTTGCCGGTGTCCCCATTGACCAGAGCGATCGGCAGACGGTGCAGATCGCCCTGTGGGTTGACGATGCCGCCCATGTAGAGCAGGGCCAGCAGGAAGGCGAGCAGTCCGGTCAGGACGGTGGGCATGAGCCACAGCTTGGGGTGGCCCAGCAACGTGACGGCTCGGGCCTGGGGGCTGGCGTCGGCCATGGTTCTCCGTAGGTTGTCGGGACGGGGGCGACTACCGGACGGCTCCTGTGCGCACCCCGAGCGTACGGAGCAGAGGGCCCCAAAGAGGACAGGCCGCGCGCGACAGGCCTGAACTGGACTGCGCGACCCGGGTTATCAGGGAACCCACAGGGCCACCGTTGCCTCATATCAGGTGCGACCCACGAGAGGAGCGTCCGTTGGACGGCATCGAGTCCCCCGCCGCCGGCACCGGCCCGGCCCCGGGCGGGGCGACGGCACGGCACGCGGTCTCCCGCCGCCGGTTCATGGTCTACTCCCTGGCCGCGTCCACGCTCACGGTCGCAGCCCCGCTCGCCTGCGACACCTCGAAGGCGCAGGGCAGCGAGCCCACCCGGGCCGCCTCCGACGTGCTGGTGACCGGCGCCGACGACGAGATGCTCGTCCTGGAGGTCACCGAGGCGAACAAGATCGTCGTACGGCTGCCGCGGGTCGAGGTCGGCCAGGGCATCACGACCGCCGTCGCCATGATGATCGCCGAGGAGCTGGACGCGCGCCTCGCCGACGTCGACATCCCCCTCGCCGACGCCCGCACCAAGGGCAACCAGTACACCGGCGGCTCCAATTCGGTCAGTTCGCTGTACGGCCCCGCCCGGCAGCTGGCCGCGACCGCCCGCGCCCGGCTGGTCACCGCCGCCGCGAGGCGCTGGCACGTGCCCGCCTGGTCCCTGCGCACCAGGAACACCATGGTGATCGCCCCGGACGGCCGTACCGCCACCTTCGGCTCGCTGAGCGCGAGCGCCGCCAAGATCCGCCGTACGGCCGTGTCCGCCAAGCCCAAACCGGCGTCCAAGCACAAGGTGATCGGCCGGCCCGCGAACCGCATCGACGCCCGGGACATCGTCACCGGCAAGGCGAAGTACACCGGAGACCTCTCCGCGGCCGGGGCCGGCCCGACCGTGGTGGCCCGGCCGCCGACGATCGGCGGGAAGGTCGTCACGGTCGACGATCGGGCCGCCCGCGCGATGCCGGGCGTGCACGCCGTCGTCCGGGTCCCCGGCGGGGTCGCCGTCGTGGCCGAGACCTTCCACCACGCCTTCAACGCGCGCGACGCCCTGAAGATCAAGTGGGCGCCGGGGCCGCTGGTCTCGCTGTCCGACGCGAAGATCCGCTCCCGGCTGCGGGCGGCCGTGCCCTCCCTGGGGTCGCCGCCGCGTGGATCGGCGCAGGTGGAGGGCGAGTTCGAGTTCGCCTTCGTGAGCCATGCCCCGATGGAGGTGCTGACCGCGGTCGCGGACGTACGCGCCGACAGGGCCGAGATCTGGTTCTCCTCCCAGACGCCGACGGACGCACGCGACAGCATCGCCTCGGCCACCGGGCTGCGGGCCTCCAAGGTCAAGGTCCATGTGCTGCGGGGCGGCGGCTCGTTCGGGCGGCGGCTGAACTTCGACGCCGCGATCGAGGCCGCCCTGATCTCCAAGGCGGCGAAGCGGCCGGTCAAGCTGATGTGGAGCCGTAACGACGACACACGGCACGGCCGGATGCGCCCCGCCAGCCACCACAGGATCCGGGCCAGCCACGCGGACGGCCGGGTGGTCGCCTTCGCCCATGCGACGGCCTCGGTGAGCGAGTCGTACGGCAAGAGCGGCACCGCGAGCCAGGCGTCCTTCGTACGACCGGTGTCCGCGCCCTTGCCCAGCGACTCCGGCCTCTACAACTTCGGCCGCCTGTCCGGCGATTCGGGCGGTGTCGACCTCGCGATGCCGCTGGGCGCCTGGCGGTCGGTGGACTCCGGGACGACGCGGACCGCCGAGGAGATCATGGTCGACGAGGTGGCGCGGAGCCTGGGCAAGGACCCGGTCGCGTTCCGCCGTACGACGCTGCGGAGCAAGGCCGTCAAGGCCGTACTCGACAAGGTCGCCGAGGCCGGGGGCTGGGGCCGGGCGATGCCCGACGGGCACGGGCAGGGTGTCGCCGTGCACGAGGAGTACGGGTCGTGTGTGGCCTGTCTGGTGGAGATCGACGCCAGCGATCCGAAGAATCCGCGGGTCACCAAGGTGGTGATGGCGGCCGACGTCGGCACCGCCGTGAACCCGCGCGGGCTCGAGGCGCAGCTGATGGGCACCTCGATCGACGGGATCTCGACCGTGCTGAGCGCCGGGCTGCACATCGACCGGGGCGCCGTGCGCGAGGGCAGCTTCGCCGACTTCCACTGGGCCCGCCAGCGCAACGCCCCGCTGCACTTCGAGGCGCACATCATGCCGTCCAAGGGGGAGCCCGGCGGGGCCGGTGAACTCGGTGTGCCGGCCGCCTCCGGAGCCGTCGCCAACGCCTACGCCCGGGCGACCGGCACCAAGCCGCGCCGCTTCCCGCTCAGTTTCTGACCGTCCCACTTCTGACCGCCGCCGGATCAGCCTTCGAGAAGGTACCGATGCCCTCCTACTCCTTCGTCCTCAACGGCGAGCCGGTCACCGTCGACGCCCCGGCCGACATGCCGCTGCTGTGGGTGCTGCGCGACCTGCTGCACGTCACCGGCCCCAAGTACGGCTGCGGCGTCGGCGTCTGCCGTGCCTGTACGAGTCATCTCGACGGCGCGGAGATCCAGCCCTGCGTCGTCAAGGTCAAGGACTGCGCGGACCGCAAGGTCACCACCATCGAGGGCCTGGCCGACGGCGACACCCTGCACCCCGTGCAGCAGGCCTGGATCGACTGCGACGTCTCGCAGTGCGGCTTCTGCCAGCCCGGGCAGATCATGGCCGCCGCGGCCCTGCTGAAGAAGACGTCCGAACCCACCGACGCCGACATCGACGCCATCGAGAACGTCTGCCGCTGCGGCACCTACTCCCGTATCCGCGAAGCCATAAAGAAGGCCGCGAAGCCGTAAGGACGGCGGCGACGCCATGAAGAGGGCCGCCGACCGCACTCCGTGACCCGACACGCGCAATGAGTGGCCCGGCTCACATGGCCAGAAAGGCATGTCACCGACACCATGGGGGACGTCATCTCGGCAGGCTGAAGGGAGCGGCGATGTTCCGCAAGGTGCTGGTCGCCAACCGCGGTGAGATCGCGATCAGGGCATTTCGCGCCGGCTATGAACTGGGCGCGAGGACGGTCGCCGTCTTTCCGCACGAGGACCGCAACTCGCTGCACCGGCTCAAAGCGGACGAGGCGTACGAGATCGGCCAGCCCGGGCATCCGGTGCGGGCGTATCTGTCGGTCGAGGAGATCGTCCGCGCGGCGCGCAAGGCCGGCGCGGACGCCGTCTACCCGGGCTACGGCTTCCTTTCCGAGAACCCCGAGCTGGCCAAGGCCTGCGAGGAAGCGGGCATCACCTTCGTCGGGCCCAGCGCGCACACCCTGGAGCTGACCGGCAACAAGGCCCGTGCCGTGGCCGCCGCCCGCGCGGCCGGCGTACCGGTACTCGGCTCCTCCGAGCCCTCCAACGACGTCGACGAACTGGTCCGCGCCGCCGAGGAGATCGGCTTCCCGGTGTTCGTGAAGGCGGTCGCGGGCGGCGGCGGGCGCGGTATGCGCCGGGTCGAGGACCCGGCCGTGCTGCGCGAGTCCATCGAGGCCGCCTCCCGCGAGGCCGCCTCCGCGTTCGGTGACCCGACCGTCTTCCTGGAGAAGGCCGTCGTCGACCCCCGCCACATCGAGGTGCAGATCCTCGCCGACGGCGAGGGCAACGTCATCCACCTCTTCGAGCGCGACTGTTCGCTCCAGCGCCGCCACCAGAAGGTCATCGAGCTCGCCCCCGCGCCCAACCTCGACCCGGAGCTGCGCGACCGCATCTGTGCCGACGCCGTCCGCTTCGCCCGCGAGATCGGCTACCGCAACGCGGGCACCGTGGAGTTCCTGCTCGACCGCGACGGCAACCACGTCTTCATCGAGATGAACCCGCGCATCCAGGTCGAGCACACGGTCACCGAGGAGGTCACCGACGTCGACCTCGTCCAGGCCCAGCTGCGCATCGCCTCCGGCGAGACGCTGGCCGACCTCGGGCTCTCCCAGGAGACGGTGAAGCTGCACGGCGCGGCCCTGCAGTGCCGTATCACCACCGAGGACCCGGCCAACGGCTTCCGCCCGGACACCGGCCGCATCAGCGCCTACCGTTCGCCGGGCGGCTCGGGCATCCGGCTCGACGGCGGAACGACCCACGCGGGTACGGAGATCAGCGCGCACTTCGACTCGATGCTGGTCAAACTCACCTGCCGGGGGCGGGACTTCAAGGCCGCGATCGGGCGGGCCCGGCGTGCGGTGGCCGAGTTCCGCATCCGCGGTGTGGCCACCAACATCCCCTTCCTGCAAGCCGTGTTGGACGACCCGGACTTCCAGGCAGGGCGCGTCACGACGTCCTTCATCGAAGAGCGCCCGCACCTGCTGACCGCCCGCTCCTCCGCGGACCGCGGCACCAAGCTGCTGACCTACCTCGCCGACGTCACCGTGAACAAGCCGCACGGCGAACGCCCCGAGCTGATCGACCCGAGCACCAAGCTGCCGCCGCTGCCCGCCGGTGAACCCGCCGCGGGCTCCCGGCAGCGGCTCGTCGAACTCGGCCCCGAGGGCTTCGCCCGCTGGCTGCGCGAGTCGCCGACCATCGGCATCACCGACACCACGTTCCGCGACGCCCACCAGTCGCTGCTGGCCACCCGGGTGCGCACCAAGGACCTGCTGGCCGTCGCCCCGGTGGTGGCACGCACCCTGCCCGAGCTGCTGTCCCTGGAGTGCTGGGGCGGCGCCACCTACGACGTCGCGCTGCGCTTCCTCGCCGAGGACCCGTGGGAGCGGCTGGCCGCCCTGCGCGAGGCCGTCCCCAACATCTGCCTCCAGATGCTGCTGCGCGGCCGCAACACCGTCGGCTACACCCCGTACCCGACCGAGGTGACCGACGCCTTCGTACAGGAGGCCGCCGCCACCGGTATCGACATCTTCCGCATCTTCGACGCCCTCAACGACGTCGGCCAGATGCGCCCCGCCATCGACGCCGTGCGCGAGACGGGCACCGCGATCGCCGAGGTCGCCCTCTGCTACACCTCGGACCTGTCCGACCCGAACGAGCGCCTGTACACGCTGGATTACTACCTCCGGCTGGCCGAGCAGATCGTCGAGGCGGGCGCCCACGTCCTGGCCGTGAAGGACATGGCGGGCCTGCTGCGCGCCCCGGCCGCCGCGAAGCTCGTGTCGGCGCTGCGGCGGGAGTTCGACCTCCCCGTCCACCTGCACACCCACGACACGGCGGGCGGCCAGCTGGGCACCTACCTGGCCGCCATCCAGGCCGGCGCGGACGCGGTGGACGGCGCGGTCGCCTCGATGGCCGGCACGACCTCGCAGCCCTCCCTGTCGGCCATCGTCGCCGCGACCGACCACTCCGAGCGGCCCACCGGCCTCGACCTCCAGGCCGTCGGCGACCTGGAGCCGTACTGGGAGAGTGTCCGCAGGATCTACGCCCCCTTCGAGGCGGGCCTCGCCTCCCCGACTGGGCGCGTCTACCACCACGAGATCCCCGGCGGCCAGCTCTCCAACCTGCGCACCCAGGCCGTCGCGCTCGGCCTCGGTGACCGCTTCGAGGACATCGAGAACCTCTACGCGGCCGCCGACCGCATCCTCGGCCGCCTCGTCAAGGTCACCCCGTCGTCCAAGGTGGTCGGCGATCTCGCCCTGCACCTCGTCGGCGCCGGGGTCACGCCGGAGGACTTCGAGGCGGCGCCCAACCGGTACGACATCCCGGACTCGGTCATCGGCTTCCTGCGCGGCGAACTGGGCACCCCGCCCGGCGGCTGGCCGGAGCCCTTCCGTACCAAGGCACTCGAGGGCCGGGCCGACGCCAAGCCCGTGCAGGAGCTGACGACGGAGGACCGCGAGGGCCTGTCGAAGGAGCCGCGCGCGACCCTCAACCGCCTGCTGTTCCCGGCCCCGACCCGCGAGTACGACACCCACCGCCAGGCCTTCGGCGACACCAGCGTGCTCGACAGCAAGGACTTCTTCTACGGGCTGCGCCCGGGCAAGGAGTACGCCGTCGACCTCGAACCCGGCGTGCGGCTCCTGATGGGGCTGGAGGCGGTCGGCGAGGCCGACGAGCGCGGCATGCGCACCGTGATGTCCACCCTGAACGGCCAGCTCCGGCCCATTCAGGTCCGGGACAAGGCGGCGGCCTCCGACGTGCCGGTGACCGAGAAGGCCGACCGCACCAACCCCGGCCATGTCGCGGCACCGTTCGCCGGCGTCGTCACCCTCGCGGTCGCCGAGGGCGACGAGGTGGACGCCGGGGCGACGGTGGCCACCATCGAGGCGATGAAGATGGAGGCGGCGATCACCGCCACGAAGGCGGGACGGGTCAACCGCCTGGCCATCAACCGGATCCAGCAGGTGGAGGGTGGTGACCTGCTGGTCGAGATCGGGTGACCTGGCGGGAACGCGGCGGGAGGGGGTGGCGGTTGTCCGTCGCCCCCTCCCGCGTCCGGGCCTTCAGACGAACGTCACCGACACCGGGCCGAGGCCGCCGAAGCGTGCCTCGATCTTCTGGCCCGCGATGACGAAGGGGGCGGTGGTCATGGCCCCGGGTAGCACCAGGTGACCGGGCTCCAGGGCGGTGCCGAACTCGGCGAGGGCGTTGGCCAGCCAGGCGACCGCGGCGGCCGGATGGCCCAGCACCTCGCGCCCGCTGCCCGACGCGACGGGCTCGCCGTCGACGAGCAGGTCGGCGCGGACGGCGGCGAGGTCGGGCGCGTCGGCCAGAGGGGTCCAGGGGCCGTGGACGAGTCCGGCTGAGCTGGCGTTGTCGGCGACGGTGTCGACGAGGGTGATCTGCCAGTCGCGGATACGGCTGTCGACGATCTCCAGGGCGGGCGCGACCGCTTCGGTGGCGTCGAGGACCTCCTCGACGGTCACGTCCGGACCGCGCAGGGGCCGGGCGAGACGGAAGCAGATCTCCGGCTCGATGCGCGGCCGGCAGTAGTGCGCGGCGAGGACGACGCCTCCGTCGCGGTGGACCATGTCGTCCAGCAGATGACCGAAGTCGGGCTCGCGCACCCCGAGCAGCTGCTGCATCGCCGCCGAGGTCAGCCCGACCTTGTGGCCGACGACGGTCGCGCCGTCGGCGAGGCGGCGGGCGACGTTGTCCTGCTGCACGGCGTACGCGTCGGCCAGGTCGAGGCCGGGCAGCAGGGCCGACAGCGGATCGATCGGGGCCACGTGGTGCTCGGCCTCGCGCAGCAGCCGGGCCGCATGCGCGCGGTCCTGCGCGCTCAGGGTCATGCCTTGCCCCCTGCCGCCATACGGGCCGCCGCATCGTGCACCGACCGGGCGTGCAGTTCGAACAACGCCACCAGGTCGACGGCGTCGCCGTTGATCTCCCGGTGCACGAACAGGCCGTCGGCGCCGGCCACGGCGTAGGCCGTGAGGGTGTGTACGGCTGCGTCTTCCAGGTCGGGGAACAGGCCGCCGATCACTTCGGAGATCTTCCGCGAGGCGATGTCGCGGACCTGGAGGAACACCGTCCGGCCGCGGGGTTCCGTCGGCCGCCGCTCCAGGGCGAGCATGAGGCCGAGGCGCAGGAAGTCCGGTGCGTCGACCAGTGACTTCGCCACGTTGGCCGCCATGGCGGTGGCCCGCTCCAGCGGGGTGCCGGTTTCCTCGTCCGGGAGCACGACCGCCGTGAGCCAGGTGTCGAAGCTGCGCTCGATGACTGCGGCGATCAGGTCGTCCTTGTCCTTGAAGTGCCAGTAGATGGAGCTGGCAGGAAGTCCGCACTTGGCGCTGACCGCCGCGATCGACGTGCCCTCGTACCCGCGCTCGCCCGCGATCTCGACCGTGGCATCGAGAATCCGCTGCCGCGACTCCACCCCGTTCGCCCGCTTCTTGCGCGTGGTCTGCGGCCCGGTCATGCGATCCACCTTCCTCCAATTGGAGTAGACGCTACAGCAAGCGCTGCAGCAAGCGGCGGCGGACTCCTTGACCCCCGCTCGGCCCTCCAGGATGCTGTGTTGCGACACATGAGATGTGTGCCGTAATGAGCAACTTACGAATCAGTGCTCGCACCATCAGTACTCGTAGCAAGCCGAGGAGTGGCCATGGCTCACCAGGTCCGTGCTGTCGTCGCGAAGGGCAAGGGTGCCCCCGTCAGCCTGGAAACGATCGTCGTGCCCGACCCCGGACCGGGGGAGGCGCTGGTGAAGATCGAGGCCTGCGGGGTCTGTCACACCGATCTGCACTATCGCGAGGGCGGCATCAACGACGACTTCCCCTTCCTGCTCGGCCACGAGGCGGCCGGCGTCGTGGAATCCGTGGGGGAGGGGGTCACGGACGTGGCCCCCGGTGACTTCGTGATCCTCAACTGGCGTGCGGTGTGCGGGCAGTGCCGGGCCTGTCTGCGCGGGCGGCCTTGGTACTGCTTCAACACCCACAACGCCAAGCAGAAGATGACCCTGCTGGACGGCACCGAGCTGTCCCCGGCGCTGGGCATCGGCGCGTTCGCGGAGAAGACGCTGGTCGCGGCCGGGCAGTGCACCAAGGTCGACCGGGCCGCCTCGGCGGCGGCCGCCGGTCTGCTCGGCTGCGGGGTGATGGCGGGCATCGGCGCCGCCATCAACACCGGCAACGTCGGGCGCGGTGACAGCGTGGCGGTCCTCGGCTGCGGCGGTGTCGGCGATGCGGCGATCGTCGGCTCGAACCTGGCGGGCGCGGCGAAGATCATCGCGGTGGACATCGACGACCGGAAGCTGGCCACCGCCCGCAGGCTGGGCGCGACCCACACCGTCAACTCGCGTGAGACGGATGCGGTGGAAGCGATCCGTGAGCTGACCGGCGGCTTCGGCGCGGACGTCGTCATCGAGGCGGTCGGCCGCCCGGAAACCTACAAGCAGGCCTTCTACGCCCGCGACCTGGCCGGCACCGTCGTCCTGGTCGGGGTGCCGACTCCGGAGATGAAGCTCGAACTGCCGCTGCTGGACGTCTTCGGTCGCGGCGGGGCGCTGAAGTCGTCCTGGTACGGCGACTGCCTGCCCTCCCGGGACTTCCCGATGCTCATCGACCTCTACCTCCAGGGCCGCCTGGACCTGGACGCCTTCGTCACCGAGACCATCGCGCTGGACGACGTCGAGAAGGCCTTCGAGCGGATGCACGGCGGCGACGTGCTGCGCTCGGTGGTGGTGCTCTGATGACCGCGCGCATCGAACATCTCGTCACCTCGGGGACGTTCTCCCTCGACGGCGGCACCTGGGACGTGGACAACAACGTGTGGGTCGTCGGCGACGACCACGAGGTCATCGTCATCGACGCCGCGCACGATGCGGAGACGATCGCGGAGGCCCTCGGCGGCCGCACCCTGCGGGCCATCGTGTGCACCCACGCCCACAACGACCACATCGACGCGGCGCCCGAGCTCGCGGCGCGCACCGGGGCCCCGATCCTGCTGCACGGCGACGATCTGCCGCTGTGGAAGCAGACCCACCCCGACCGGGCGCCCGACGGCGAACTGACCGACGGGCAGGTCCTCACGGTGGCGGGGGTCGAACTGACCGTGCTGCACACCCCCGGCCACGCCCCCGGCGCGGTCTGCCTGTACGCGCCCGCGCTGACGGCGCTCTTCAGCGGGGACACCCTCTTCTCGGGCGGCCCGGGGGCCACAGGACGGTCGTACAGCCACTTCCCCACCATCATCGACTCGATCCGGGACAAGCTGCTGACGCTGCCCGGTGACACCGTTGTGCACACCGGTCACGGGGAGACGACCAGGATCGCCGCCGAGTCCCCGCACCTCCAGGAGTGGATCGAACGGGGTCACTGACCTCCCGACCTGCTCCAAGGCACCGCAAGCCGGTGCCGACCCCTGCCCTGACCGCGTTGCTCATAGTGCTGCTAGTTGCATGACAGGCAACAACGGGCAGGGGTCATCCGGCCCACGGGAACTCCTTGACAAGGGTTCTGGGCCGACCTCAAACTGACGTTGCGCTTACCGCAATCCGTTTCGCTATACGCACCGAGGTGTCATGATGATTCCCGCGTGCCGACTCGTGGATCTTCCGCGAGGTGAGGCCTTCCGGCTCGACATCGACCCGCCGGTCTCGGTGTTCCACACCGACGACGGCGAGCTCTTCGCCATCGACGACACCTGCACCCACCAGGACGCCTCGCTCGCCGACGGCTGGCTGGAGGGCTGCGAGGTGGAATGCCCGCTGCACGCCTCGAAGTTCGACCTGCGCACCGGTGCCGTGGACGCCCCGCCGGCCAAGCTCCCGGTCCGCACCCACGAGGTCGTCGTCGAGGACGGCATGATCTACGTCCAGGTGTCCACCGACGCCCCCAACCTGCCGCCCTGCATCGCCTCCCGGCTCGCCGGAGGTCCCGCGTGAGGACGGTGGCCGTGGTCGGCGCCTCGCTGGCCGGTCTCTCGGCGGCGCGCTCGCTGCGCAAGCAGGGGTACGACGGGCGGCTCGTCGTCATCGGCGACGAGATCCACCGGCCGTACGACAGGCCCCCGTTGTCCAAGGAGTTCCTGGCCGGCACGCTCGGCGAAGCGGATCTCGTGCTGGAGACGGACGACGAGGACCTGGGCGCCGAGTGGCTGCTCGGCACCCGCGCCACCGGCCTCGACCGCACGGCCCGCGCCGTCCGGCTCGGTGACGGGCGGGAGGTCCACGCCGACGGCATCGTCATCGCCACCGGCGCCGCCGCCCGCGCACTGCCCGGCTCCGACGGCCTGGCCGGCGTGCACACCCTGCGCACCCTGGACGACGCCCGCGCCCTGCGCGACGAACTCGTCCGCGGCGGACGGCTGGTGGTGATCGGCGGCGGCTTCATCGGCGCCGAGGTCGCCTCCACGGCGTACGCCCTGGGGCTGGACGTGACGGTGATCGAGGCCGCCCCGACACCACTCGCCGGGCCCCTGGGCGAGGTCATGGGCGCCGTCGTCTCCGGACTCCATGCCGACCACGGCGTACGGCTGTTGTGCGGTGTCGGCGTCAAGGGGCTGAGCGGGGAGACCCGCGTCGACGCCGTCCTGATGGAGGACGGCCGCAGCGTCCCTGCCGACATCGTCGTCGTCGGCGTGGGTGCCAGCCCGTGCGTCGAGTGGCTGGAAGGCTCCGGCGTCACGCTCGACAACGGCGTCAAGTGCGGCGCAGACGGCCGCACCAGCCTGGCCGGCGTGGTCGCGGTCGGCGACTGCGCCAACTGGTACGACCCCCGGGCCGGCGCGCACCGCCGCGTCGAGCACTGGACCGGTGCGCGCGAGCGCCCCGACGCCGCGATCGCCACGCTGCTCGCGGGCGGCGCGGTGGAACCGGGCGTGCCCCGGCCGCCGTACTTCTGGTCCGACCAGTACGGCGTGAAGATCCAGTTCGCCGGTCATGCGGCCGGCGCCGACAGTGTGACGGTCGAGGAGGGCGCCGCGGACGACCGCAACGTCCTCGCCGTCTACCGGCGTGCCGGGAACCCGGTCGCCGTGCTCGGGATGAACCAGCCGCGGCTGTTCACCCGCTGGCGCAAGCAGCTCGCCGCCATGTCTTGACACCGCCCGAGCGGCGTTTCATGCTGCGGTTGCATATAGCACGCAGCGTTGCGTAATGAACAACTCGTAATGAGCACCAAAGCGGCGCGCCATCCGAGCGCACCGTCCCAACGCCGTCCGGAGTCGCTCTTCCCGGCGCGTGAATGACCCCTCCACGACGTTTCCCGAGGAGTGCACCGTGACCTCGACCAGCCTGCCGGACAGCCTGATCGCCACCCTCCCCGGCTCCTCCTACACGGATCCGGCGATCTTCGCCCAGGAGCAGGAGCGCATCTTCGAGACCATGTGGTTCTGCGCCGCGCGCTCCTCGGAACTTGCGAAGCCCGGCGCCTTCCGCACCGTCGACGTGGGCCGCGAGAGCATCCTCGTCACACGCGCGCGTGACAACTCGATCCGCGCCTACTTCAACGTCTGCCGGCACCGCGGGGCCAGGCTCTGCACCGAGGAGTCCGGCGAGGTCAAGCGGGCCTTCCAGTGTCCGTACCACGCCTGGACCTACGGCCTGGACGGCAAGCTCGTCGCGGCCCCCAACCTCACCAAGATGCCCGACGTCGGCCGCACCGAGTACGGCCTGGTGAGCGTGGCCGTCCGGGAATGGCTCGGCTACGTCTGGGTGTGTCTCGCGGAGAACCCGCCCTCCTTCGAGGAGGACGTCATCGGCGCGATCGTGGAGCGGCTCGGCGACGTCGAGTCGATCGAGCGCTACGACATAGACAACCTCTCGGTGGGCAAGCGGATCGTCTACGACGTGAAGGCGAACTGGAAGCTCATCATCGAGAACTTCATGGAGTGCTACCACTGCGCCACGATCCACCCCGAACTGACCGAGGTGCTCCCGGAGTTCGCGGACGGTTACGCGGCCCAGTACTACGTCGGCCACGGCGCGGAGTTCGGCGACGAGGTCCAGGGCTTCACCGTCGACGGCAGCGAAGGGCTCGACCGCATCCCGGGCGTCGCGGACGACCAGGACCGCCGCTACTACGCGATCACCGTCAAGCCGCAGGTCTTCATCAACCTCGTGCCCGACCACGTGATCTTCCACCGGATGTACCCGGTGGCCGTCGACCGCACGGTCGTCGAGTGCGACTGGCTCTACCTCCCGCACGTCGTGGAGAGCGGCAAGGACGTCAGCCGGTCCGTGGAGCTGTTCCACCGCGTCAACCAGCAGGACTTCGACGCATGCGAACGTACGCAGCCCGGAATGGGCTCCCGGATGTACGCCAAGGGCGGCGTGCTGGTGCCGAGCGAGCACCACATCGGAGCCTTCCACGACTGGGTGAACGAGCGCCTGGGCATCACCCAGGGGTGACTCAGCCCAGGTAGCCCATGCGGTGGCTGATCTCCTCGGCGCCCTTGATCAGCACCGGGGCGAGCTCGCGCATCCGCTCCTCCGTGAAGCGGTAGGAGGGGCCGGAGGCGGTGACCGCCGCGATGACCTCGCCGTCCCTGTCGAGGACCGGCGCGGCCATGGCGTGCAGACCGATCTCCAGCTCCTCCTTGGTCCAGGCGTACCCGGCCTCCCGCACCTCGGCGAGGTTCTTCTCGAGCTTCGCCTTCGAGGTGATGGTGTGCGGCGTGACCTTCTTCAGGCCCCCCTCGGCCAGCAGCGCGGCGCGCTCCTTGGCCGGCAGGTACGCCAGCAGGACCTTGCCGCTCGACGTCGCGTGCAGCGGGGTCAGCTGGCCGACCCAGTTGTGCGCGGTGACCGCCGCGGGGCCGCGCACCTGGTAGAGGTTGATCGCGTAGTGCTCCTGGAGCACCGCGATGTTGACCGTCTCGCCGATCTCCTCGGCGAGACGCTCGCACACCGGGCGGCCCTGCTGCGTGATGTCGATACGTCCCGTGACCGCGCCGGCGAGGCGTACGATGCCGAAGCCGAGCCGGTACTTGCCGCGCTCGCCCGCCTGTTCCACCAGGCCGCGCGCCTCCAAGGCGCCGAGCAGGCGGAAGGCGGTGGACTTGTGAACATCGATCTCGGCGGCCACCTCGCTGACGCCCGCCTCGCCACGCTGGGCCAGGATCTCGAGGACGCTGATGGCTCGGTCGACCGACTGGACTCCGCCGGCCTGCGAATTTGACGTTTCGGTGTCTTGGCTGTGGTTGCTCACAACGAAACTATACGCGCAGTAAACAACACCCTTGCAAGTAACCGAGTCGAAACGAAGACCACGTAAGTTGCGTGGCTCGCAACCTAGTGCGTATAGCGCTACTGGTACTAGCATGCCTCGCGTATCTACGGCGCGAGCGAGACGAGGCACCATGGCTCCCCTGCAATACGACTTCGTCATCGTCGGCGGCGGTTCGGCCGGCAGTGCACTGGCGAACAGACTCTCCGCGGACCCGGCCAACAAGGTCCTGGTCCTGGAGGCCGGCCGGTCCGACTACCCGTGGGACGTCTTCATCCACATGCCCGCGGCGCTGACGTACCCGATCGGCAGCCGGTTCTACGACTGGAAGTACGAGTCCGAGCCGGAGCCCCACATGGGGGGCCGCCGGATCTACCACGCCCGCGGCAAGGTGCTGGGTGGCTCCAGCAGCATCAACGGCATGATCTTCCAGCGCGGCAATCCGATGGACTACGAGCGCTGGGCCGCCGATCCCGGTATGGAGACCTGGGACTACGCCCACTGTCTCCCCTACTTCCGGCGCATGGAGAACTGTCTCGCGGCCGACCCGGACGACGAGTTCCGCGGCCACGACGGCCCCCTCGTCCTCGAGCGCGGCCCGGCCACCAACCCGCTGTTCGGCGCCTTCCTCAAGGCCACCGAGGAGGCGGGCTACGCGCCCACCGACGACGTCAACGGGTACCGGCAGGAAGGCTTCGCCAAGTTCGACCGCAACGTCCACCGCGGACGCCGGCTGTCGGCCTCGAAGGCGTACATCAAGCCCGTCAGGAAGCGGCCCAACCTGACCATCAAGACCCGCGCCTTCGTCACCCGCGTCCTCTTCGAGGGCAAGAAGGCCGTCGGCGTCGAGTACCAGCGCGGCAAGGGCGCCCTGCAGCAGGTGCGCGCCAAGGAGGTCATCCTCTGCGGCGGCGCGATCAACTCCCCGCAGCTGCTGCAGCTGTCCGGCGTCGGCAACGCCGAGGAGCTGCGCGCGCTCGGCATCGACGTCGTGCACGACCTGCCGGGCGTCGGCGAGAACATGCAGGACCACCTCGAGGTCTACATCCAGTACGCCTGCAAGCAGCCCGTCTCGATGCAGCCGTACCTGGCCAAGTGGCGCGCCCCCTTCATCGGCCTGCAGTGGCTGTTCAGGAAGGGCCCGGCGGCGACGAACCACTTCGAGGCCGGCGGCTTCGCACGCAGCAACGAGGACGTGGACTACCCCAACCTGATGTTCCACTTCCTGCCCATCGCAGTGCGCTACGACGGCTCCGTGCCCGCGGGCGGACACGGCTACCAGGTCCACGTGGGCCCGATGTACTCCGACGCGATCGGCTCCGTGAAGATCAAGAGCAAGGACCCGCGCGAGCACCCGGCCCTGCGCTTCAACTACCTCTCCACCGAGCAGGACCGCCGTGAGTGGGTCGAGGCGATCCGGGTGGCCCGCAAGCTCCTCAACCAGCCCGCGCTCGCCCCCTACAACGACGGGGAGGTCTCGCCCGGACCGTCCGTCGAGACCGACGAGGAGATCCTCGACTGGGTCGCCAAGGACGGCGAGACCGCGCTGCACCCGTCCTGCACCTGCAAGATGGGCCCCTCCACCGACGAGATGTCCGTCGTCGACCCCACGAGCATGCGGGTGCACGGCGTGGAGGGCCTGCGGGTCGTCGACGCGTCGGTGATGCCGTACGTCACCAACGGCAACATCTACGCGCCGGTGATGATGGTCGCCGAGAAGGCCGCCGACCTGATCCTGGGCAAGGAGCCCCTCGCCCCGTCGAAGGCCGCGTACTACCGCCTTCGCGACGCCGAGACGCAGGCCGGGTAGACCTTGGGCGCCGCAGGACTGAGGGCGCTGCTGGAGAGCGTCCGCTACGAGGTGCTGCCCGCGAAGGCGACCGAGGAGAAGGTCCTCGCCCATGTCCCGCGCGACGTCGTGGTCACCATCACGGCGTCGCCGGTCAAGGGCCTGGAGCCGACCCTCGAACTCACCGGCCGGCTCGCGGCGCACGGCTACCGTGTCGTCCCGCACGTGCCCGCGCGGCTGCTGCGCGACGACGCGCACCTGAAGGAGGTCGTCGACCGGCTCGGCGAGGCGGGCGTGGACGACGTCTTCGTACCGGCGGGCGACGCGGACCCACCGGCGGGGTCCTACGAGGGCGCCCTGCCGGTCCTGCGCCGCCTGACCGAGCTGGACGCCCCCTTCACGCACGTCGGCATCACCGGCTACCCCGAGAGCCATCCCCTCATCCACGACGACCTCACCATCCAGGCGATGTGGGACAAGCGCGCGCACGCCACGTACATCGTGAGCAACCTGTGCTTCGACCCGCGGGTGCTGGGGGAGTGGATCGCCCGGATACGGCGCCGGCACGTCACCCTGCCCGTGTACCTGGGTGTGGCGGGGCCGGTGCAGCGGACGAAGCTGCTCGCGATGGCCACGAAGATCGGCGTGGGGGAGTCGACACGCTTCCTCACGAAGCACGCGTCCTGGTTCCTGCGGTTCGCGGCGCCCGGGGGCTACTCACCCGACAAGCTCCTGACCCGCACCGAGGAGACCCTGGACGCGTCCTCGGTCGGGGTGGCGGGCCTACACCTGTTCACCTTCAACCAGATCGCCGAGACGGAGGCGTGGCGCCGGGCGCTGCTGGACCGGCTCGTAGGCTGAGGCCGTGGAGATACTGCCGCCGACGGTGGCGCGGGTGGCCTGCGCGGCGCCCTGGGCCGTGCCGGCGGCGGGCGCCGTCGCCTACGGTGCCGGGAGCGCGGACGCGCTGTCCCGGTGCGCTGCCGCGATCGTCGTCGCCCTGAGCGCGATGCTGGCCGTCCGTGGTTACCGGATCGGCGTGCGCTGCGAGGCCGACCGGCTCGTGGTGCGAGGGCTGCTGTGGACCCGGGTGATTCCGCGGCAGCGGATTCGGGCGGTCACGGACTTTCCCGCGGTCCGCTGGCGGACGGCCACGGGCCGTAGCCGGTGGACGCCGGTCACGGCGTTCATGAGCGGTGGCGGCGAGTTCGCGTCGCTCGGGGAAGCGAAGGCGCAGTGCGTGGCGCGGCTGCGGCGCTGGGCCCGGGGTTCCGGGAGCGGGCGCGGCTGAGCCGGGCGGCCGTACGCGAAAGCCATGCACGAAAGCCGTACACGATCGCCGTATACGACGAAGGGCGGGCCGGAGATCCGGCCCGCCCTTCGTCGTGGCACCGCTCAGCGGAAGACCACGGTGCGGTTGCCGTCCACCATCACCCGGCTCTCGCTGTGCCACTTCACCGCGTGGGCCAGTACCTGGGCCTCCACGTCCCGGCCGACCGTGACCAGCTCGCCGGGGTCGAGGGAGTGGTCGACGCGGACCACGTCCTGTTCGATGATCTGGCCCTCGTCGAGGTCCGAGGTCACGTAGTGCGCCGTCGCGCCGACGAGCTTCACTCCGCGGTCGTAGGCCTGGACGTAGGGGCGTGCGCCCTTGAAGCTGGGCAGGAAGGAGTGGTGGATGTTGATCGCCCGGCCCTCCAACTGCTTGCACAGGTCGTCGGAGAGGACCTGCATGTAGCGGGCCAGCACCACCAGGTCGACGTCCAGCTCGCGCACCAGCTCGAGGAGGCGTGCCTCGGCTTCCGGCTTGGTCTCCTTGGTCACCGGGACGTGGTGGAAGGGGATGCCGTACGTCTCGGCCAGCCCCTCGAAGTCCCGGTGGTTGGAGACGATCGCCGGGATCTCGATGTTGAGGGCACCGGTGCGCCGGCGGAAGAGAAGGTCGTTCAGGCAGTGACCGAACTTGGACACCATGATGAGCGTGCGGGTCGGGGTCGAGGCGTCCCAGAGCTTCCAGGAGATGCGGTAGGCCTCGGCGACGGGACCGAATCGGTAACGCAGAGTTTCCAGATCCGCGTTTGGATCGGAAACGTCGAAGTGGACCCTCATGAAGAAACGGCCCTGGAGTCGATCATCGAACTGCTGGCTTTCCAGGATGTTGCCGGAGTTGCGGACGAGGAAGCCGCTCACGGCATGGACCAGTCCCGCGCTGTCGGGACACGAGAGAGTGAGGACGTACTCACGGCCGGGTTGAGGACGAGGGGACATGTGCGGCCTCCGTCGGTGCGTATTGCACAACAAGGTGAGCGATACGCAACATGGTCGGCTCAGTGCCCGCTCGCGGTCAAGGGTGGCCGGACAAGAGCCCGCAATGCGAAATCGTCATCCGCCAACCACTTGACGTATGTGTGCGCTTTCGCCAGGGTGTTCCACCACAAGCAATTGAATGCACGATGCGCAACGCATTTCAGCTGAAGGGCTTGGCGCGTGGCAGATCTGTATGTGGCCGGTGAATGGCGGGATCCGGTGGCCGGAGGCCTCCGGGAGATCCGATGTCCCGCCGACGGCACGCTCTCCGCGACCGTATCGGAAGGGACACGTCCCGACTCCGAGGCGGCGATCGCCGCGGCCCGCCGCGCCTTCGACGAGGGCCCCTGGCCCTCCACCCCCGAGCGCGAGCGCGGCGCCGTGCTGCTGCGCACCGCCGACATCCTCGAGCGCGACGCGAAGGAGTTCGCCCGCGCCGAGTCGCTGGACACCGGCAAGCGGCTGGTGGAGAGCGAGTACGACATCGCCGACGTCGTCTCCTGCTTCCGCTACTACGGCGGGCTGGGCGGTACCGACGCGGGCCGTGTGATCGACACCGGACGGGACGACGCCGTCAGCCGGGTCGTCTACGAGCCGGTCGGTGTCTGCGGGCTCATCACCCCCTGGAACTACCCGCTGCTGCAGGCCAGTTGGAAGGTCGCCCCGGCTCTCCTCGCCGGCAACACGATCGTCCTGAAGCCCAGCGAGCTCACCCCCTCCACCTCCATCCTGCTGATGAAGGCCCTGGAGGAGGCCGGACTGCCGGCCGGTGTCGCCAACCTCGTCCTGGGCACCGGCCCGGAGGTGGGCGCCCCGCTCTCCGAGGACCCGGCCGTCGACATGGTGTCCTTCACCGGCGGCCTGGAGACCGGCAAGCGGATCATGGCCACCGCCGCGGCGAGCGTGAAGAAGGTGGCGCTGGAGCTCGGCGGCAAGAATCCGAACGTCGTCTTCGCCGACGCCGACTTCGAGACGGCCGTGGACATGGCTCTCACGGCCGTCTTCCTGCACTCCGGGCAGGTCTGCTCGGCGGGCGCCCGGCTGATCGTCGAGGACTCGATCCACGACCGCTTCGTCGACGAGGTCGTCCGCCGTGCCCGGCAGATCCGCCTGGGCGGGCCCTTCGACCCCGAGGCCGAGACCGGCGCGCTGATCTCCGCGCAGCACCTGGCGAAGGTCGAGGCGTACGTCGCAGCCGGCATCGCCGAGGGCGCCGTACTGCGATGTGGCGGTGAGCGGCCGGACGACCCGGCCCTCGCCAGCGGCCACTACTACCCGCCGACCGTGCTCGCCGAGTGCACGCAGGACATGAGCGTCGTGCACGAGGAGTCCTTCGGGCCCGTGCTGACCGTCGAGCGCTTCACCGACGAGGACGATGCCGTACGCATCGCCAACGACACCGAGTACGGACTCGCCGGCGCCGTCTGGACGCAGGACGCCGGGAAGGCCCAGCGGGTCGCCCGGCGGCTGCGCCACGGCACGGTGTGGATCAACGACTACCACCCCTATGTGCCGCAGGCGGAATGGGGTGGCTTCGGGCACTCGGGCGTGGGCCGGGAACTGGGACCGTCCGGCCTGAACGAGTACCGAGAGCCCAAGCACATCTGGCAGAACATCCAACCCCGGCCGCAGCACTGGTTCCGCGGCTGAACGCCGAAAAGAGGTCGATCGTGACCCCCACACAGACCGAGGTGGCGCAGCGGCGCGGCACGCCTCAGGACTCGGACGGCATGCCCGTCATATCCGTACGCAATCTGTGGAAGGTGTTCGGGCCGAAGGCCGACCGGGTGCCGGAATCGGAGGAGCTGTGCGGGCTCAGCCGCCGCGAGCTCATGGACCGCACCGGATGCACCGCCGCCGTACGCGACGTCAACTTCGAGGTCGCGCCCGGCGAGGTCTTCGTCGTCATGGGCCTGTCCGGCTCCGGCAAGTCCACGCTGGTGCGATGTCTCACCCGGCTGATCGAACCCACCTCCGGTGAGATCGTCTTCGAGGGCCAGGACATCCGTGAGGCCGACGACAAGCGGCTGCGCGAACTGCGCCGCAGCAAGTTCTCCATGGTCTTCCAGCACTTCGGGCTGCTGCCCCACCGCAGGGTGGTGGACAACGTGGCCTTCGGCCTGGAGATCCGCGGCATGGGCAGGGCCGAGCGCACCAAGCGGGCCCTGGAGGTCGTCGAGCTGGTCGGCCTCGCCGGCTACGAGAACTCCTACCCCGACCAGCTCTCCGGCGGTATGCAGCAACGCGTGGGCCTGGCAAGGGCGTTGGCCGGCGACCCGGACGTGCTCTTCTTCGACGAGCCGTTCTCCGCGCTGGACCCGCTGATCCGCCGGGACATGCAGAACGAGGTCATCCGGCTGCACCACGAGGTCGGCAAGACCATGGTGTTCATCACCCACGACCTCTCCGAGGCCCTCAAGCTGGGCGACCGCATCCTGATCATGCGCGACGGCAAGATGGTCCAGTGCGGCACCGGCGACGAGCTCGTGGGCGCCCCCGCCGACGACTACGTACGCGAGTTCGTCAAGGACGTGCCGCGCGGCGACGTGCTCACGCTGCGCTGGATCATGCGCGGCCTGGAGGACGGCGACGACCTGGACGGCCCGGAGCTGGGCCCGGATGTCGTGGTGAAGGAGGCCACCCGGGTCGTCCTGGCCGCCGACAAGCCGGTCAAGGTCGTCGAGAACGGCAAGCTGCTCGGCATCGTCGGCGACGAGGAGATCCTCGCGGTGGTCGCCGGGCAGGAAGGCGGCGCGTAATGACCGTCGCCATAGAGAAACCCGAGAAAACAGAGGCCGTAGAACCGGCCGCGCCCGCCAAGGGGGCGCGCAAGGTCAGCCGGCCGATGGTGATCGGCGCGATCCTCGTCGTCTGGCTGGTGCTGTTCGCCGTCCTGCGCGGCAAGCAGACCCTGTCCCTGGCGGTGGCCGATCTGACCGACCTGCACCGGTGGATCAACGACTTCAACGACTCCATCGGCGCCAACCGCAACTCCAACCCGCTCTTCCTGTACTTCTTCAACGAGATCCGGCTGGTCATCGACAACCTGGTGACCTTCGTCCAGCACCTGATCTCCCAGCCGTCCGGCGCCCGCCCGGTCCCGCAGATCGGCTGGCTCGGCGTCGTCGGCCTCGCCGGATTCGTCTCCTGGGCCGTGGGCAACTGGAAGGTCGCCCTGCTGGCCGTGGCCGGCTTCACCTTCTTCGGGCTGCAGGGCCTGTGGCAGGAGAGCATGGACACCCTGGCGCTCATCCTGTGCGCCGTGTTCGTGGCCCTGCTGTTCGCGATCCCGCTCGGGGTGTGGGCCGGTCTCTCGGACCGGTTCAACCGGCTCATGACGCCCTTCCTGGACTTCATGCAGACGATGCCGACCTTCGTCTACCTGGCGCCGCTGACCCTGTTCTTCCTCATCGGCGGTGCGTCCGCCACGATCGCCACAGTGATCTACGCGGCCCCGCCGACGATCCGCATCACGGCGCACGCCATCCGCAACGTGTCGAAGACGACGGTCGAGGCGGCCGACTCACTGGGCGCCACGCGCCGCCAGTCGCTGCTGAAGGTCCTGCTGCCGATGTCCAAGCGGACCGTGGTGATGGGCGTCAACCAGACCATCATGGCCGCCCTGGCCATGGTGACCATCGCGGCCCTGATCAACGCGCCGGGCCTCGGCGTGAACGTCCTCCAGGCACTGCAGTCGCTCGACGTCGGCACGGCCTTCAACGCGGGCCTCGCCATCGTGATCATGGCGATCGTGCTGGACCGGGTCACGACCGCGGCCAGCGCCCGCGAGGAGCACGCACGCAACTCCAAGAACCGCTTCGAGAAGTGGCGCAGGCCGCTGCTCGCCGCCGGCGCCGTGGTCACCGTGGTCCTGATCTACCTCTCGCACACCTACCTGTGGGCCGCCGACTTCCCCGGTGACGGCACCGTCGGAACCCACATCGCGAGCGCGACGGACACCGCGGCCAACTGGGTGCAGGACAACCTGTCCGGCCTGACCAACGCCTTCCGCGACGCCATCACCAACGGCCTGCTCAACCCGTTCCAGACGCTGCTCACCGACTCCCCGTGGTGGCTCGTCGGCGCGGTGCTGGTCGCACTGGCAGTGGTGCTGGGCGGCTGGAAGGCCGGGATCACCACGGCCGTGTGCGTGGGCCTGCTGGTCGCCACCGGCGTGTGGTCGGACGCCATGACGACGATGGCCTCGACGATCGTCGCGACGGTGCTCGTGATGATCCTCGGCATCGTCTTCGGTGTGTGGATGGGCCGCAGCATGATGGCCGACCGCATGATCCGGCCCACCCTGGACGCGGCCCAGGTCATGCCGCCGTTCGTCTACCTCGTGCCGTTCCTCGCGCTGTTCGGCGCCACCCGCTTCACGGCCATCGTCGCCGCGATCGTCTACGGGGCGCCCGTCGCCATGAAGATCATCGCCGACGGGATCCGGGCGGTGCCCGAGACCACCGTGGAGGCGGCCACCTCCGCCGGGTGCAACACCTGGCAGATCATCACCAAGGTTCAACTGCCGATGTCACGCAGTGCCCTGACGCTTGCGACAAACCAGGGCCTGATCTACGTGCTGTCGATGGTTGTTGTGGGCGGCCTGGTAGGCGCGGGCGCCCTCGGCTACGACGTCGTGGCCGGATTCTCGCAGGGAGAGCTGTACGGCAAGGGGCTGGCGGCAGGACTCGCCATCGTACTGCTCGGAGTCATGTTCGACCGGATCACTCAGGCAGCGGCGCGACGCGCGGGCGCTTAAAGGAGCAGGACACCATGGCAAGACACTGGCGAGCCGGCGCGGCCGGCCTGGCCGTCCTCGGCCTCACCCTGACCGCGTGCGGCGGGGCGAAGGTCGGCGACTCGGGTTCCGACAGCGCGGGCAGCTCGGGCAAGTGCGGCACGTTCAACCTCGCGGTCAACCCCTGGGTGGGTTACGAGGCCGACGCGGCGGTCGTCGCGTACGTCGCGCAGCACAACCTCGGCTGCACGGTCAACAAGAAGAACCTGAAGGAAGAGATCGCCTGGCAGGGCTTCGGCACCGGCGAGGTCGACGCGGTCCTGGAGAACTGGGGCCACGCCGATCTGGTGAAGAAGTACATCGACCAGCAGAAGACCGCCGTGGACGCCGGCCAGACCGGCAACAAGGGCATCATCGGCTGGTACGTGCCGCCGTGGCTGGCCAAGGCGCACCCCGACATCCTCGACTACAAGAACCTCAACAAGTACGCGTCGAAGTTCAAGACGTCCGAGTCGGGCGGCAAGGGCCAGCTGCTGGACGGCGACCCGTCGTACGTCACCAACGACGCGGCGCTGGTGAAGAACCTGAAGCTGAACTTCAAGGTGGTGTACGCGGGCAGTGAGGCCGCCCTCATCACGGCCTTCCGCGACGCCGAGAAGAACAAGAAGTGGGTGATCGGCTACTTCTACGAGCCGCAGTGGTTCCTGTCCGAGGTCCCGCTGAAGAAGGTCTCCCTGCCCGCCTACAAGACGGGCTGTGACGCCGACGCGGCGAAGGTCGCCTGCGACTACCCGATCTACAACCTGAACAAGATCGTCAGTACGAAGTTCGCCAAGTCGGGCAGCCCCGCCTACAACCTGGTGAAGAACTTCAACTGGACGAACGACGACCAGAACGAGGTCGCCAAGTACATCGCCCAGGACAAGCTGTCCGACGACGCGGCGGCCAAGAAGTGGGTCGAGGCCAACAAGGACAAGGTCGACGCCTGGATCAAGTAGCCGAGTCCACAAGCCGGTCGAACATGCCCGGCGGGCGGTGCGTGCAGGTACGCGCCGCCCGCCGGGCATTGCCGTGTCCAGGGGGTGTGTTTCGGGCCGTTTTCCGACGTCACGGACCCCTTGACACCCCCTCCCCGCGCCAGGCACATTGAGTTGCGCAACCTGAATCACGTTGCGCAGAAAGCAACTAGCTGGTTTTGATTTCGGAGGTGCGGCGATGGCGGGACCCCGAGTGGTGATCATCGGAGCGGGTGTCGTGGGAGCGGCCCTCGCGGACGAGATCTCCGCACGAGGCTGGACCGAAGTGACCGTGGTCGACCAGGGCCCGCTCCCCGCGACCGGGGGGTCCTCGTCGCACGCCCCGGGCCTGGTCTTCCAGACGAACTCGTCCAAGACCATGACCGAGCTGGCCCGCTACACCGTCGAGAAGTTCTGCTCCCTCGACGTCGACGGCAAGCCCTGCTTCCTGCAGGTCGGCGGCCTCGAGGTGGCGACCACCCCCGAGCGCCTGGCGGAGCTGCACCGCCGCCACGGCTGGATCACCGCCTGGGGCATCGAGGCCCGGCTGCTGACCGCCGACGAGTGCGTCGAGCAGCACCCGCTGGTCAACCGCGACAGGGTCCTCGGCGGCCTGCTGGTCCCGACCGACGGTCTCGCCAAGGCGGTCCTCGCCGTCGAGGCGCAGATCCGCCGGGCCACCGAGCGCGGCGTCACGTTCCGCGCCCGCCACGAGGTCCTGGACGTACTCCAGGCCGACGGCCGCGTCACCGGCGTCCTCACCGACCAGGGCGAGATCCCCGCCGACATCGTGGTGTGCTGCGCCGGCATCTGGGGCCCGAAGATCGCCCGCATGGTCGGCATGAACCTCCCGCTCACGCCGCTCGCCCACCAGCTCGCCTGGACCGGCCCCATACCGGCGCTCGCGGGCCAGACCGAGGAGGCGGTGCGCCCGATCCTGCGCCACCAGGACGCCGACCTCTACTACCGCGACCGCTTCGACGGCATCGGCATCGGCTACTACGGCCACCGCCCGATGCCCATCACCGCCGACGAGATCCTCTCCGTCGACGAGGCCGAGTCCATGCCCTCGGTCCTGAAGTTCACCGAGGACGACTTCGCCGACGCCTGGGCCGAGACCCAGTCCCTGCTCCCCGCGACGCAGGAGGCCAAGGTCGAGGAAGGCATCAACGGCCTCTTCTCCTTCACCACCGACAACTACCCGCTGCTCGGCGAGTCCCAGGACGTCAAGGGCTTCTGGGTCGCCGAGGCCGTGTGGGTCACGCACTCCGCCGGCGTCGGCCGGGCGATGGCCGAATGGCTGGTCGACGGCTACTGCTCCTCCTTCGACCTGCACGAGTGCGACGTCAACCGCTTCGAGCCGCACCAGCTGACCCCGGAGTACGTCCTGGCCCGCGACTGCCAGAACTTCGTCGAGGTCTACGACATCCTCCACCCGCTCCAGCCCTCGGGTAAGCCGCGCCCGATCCGCAAGAGCCCCTTCTACGCCCGCCAGCAGGAGCACGGCGCCTTCTTCCTGGAGGCCAACGGCTGGGAGCGCCCGCAGTGGTACGAGGCCAACGCCTCGCTCGTCGAGGGCCGCTCCATCCCCACCCCCAACCACTGGGCCGCGCAGTACTGGTCGCCCATCGTCGGCGCCGAGGCACAGCGCACCCGGGAGACCGTCGCCCTGTACGACATGACGGCCCTCAAGCGCCTCGAGGTCAGCGGCCCCGGTGCCGCCGACTTCCTGGAGGGCCTGGTCACCGGAAAGGTCGCCAAGTCGGTCGGTTCGGTGACGTACACGCTCCTGCTCGACCACGACGGCGGCATCCGCAGCGACATCACCGTCGCCCGCCTCGCCCGCGACCTCTTCCAGGTCGGCGCCAACGGCAACCTGGACCTCGACTGGTTCACCCGCCACCTGCCCGCCGACGGCACGGTCCAGGTCCGCGACATCACCCCCGGCACCTGCTGTATCGGCCTGTGGGGCCCGCTGGCCCGCAAGGTCCTGCAGCCGCTGACGGACGAGGACTTCACCAACGACGGCCTGAAGTACTTCCGCGCCAAGCGCGCCCACATCGGCAGCGTGCCGGTGACGGCCATGCGCCTGTCGTACGTCGGTGAACTGGGCTGGGAGCTGTACACCACCGCCGACCTGGGCGAGAAGCTCTGGGACACCCTCTGGGCGGCGGCCGAACCGCTCGGCGGCATCATCGCCGGCCGCGGCGCCTTCAACAGCCTGCGCCTGGAGAAGGGCTACCGCTCCTTCGGCACCGACATGACCTACGAGCACGACGCGTACGAGGCCGGCGTCGGCTTCGCCGTCAAGCTCGACAAGGGCGACTTCGTCGGCAAGGAGGCGCTGGAGCGCCGCAAGGCCGACGTACGGCGCAAGCTCACCTGCCTCACCATCGCCGACCCGCAGTCGGTCGTCCTGGGCAAGGAGCCGGTGTACGACGGCGACCGCGCCGTCGGCTACGTCACCAGCGCGGCCTACGGCTACACGATCGGCAAGGGGATCGCCTACGCCTGGCTCCCGGCCGAACTCGCCACTCCCGGAACCACCCTGCACATCGGCTACTTCGACCAGCGCTTCGAGGCGGTCGTGGCCGAGGAGCCCCTGTTCGACCCGACGATGTCCCGCCTCCGTGGCTGACCGAGGGGAAGAGGTACCGCCGGTGACCGCACAACTCCTGGACGGCAAGGCGACCGCCGCCGACATCCGCCGCGAACTCGCCGAGCGCGTGGCCAAGTTGACCGCGAACGGTGGCCGTCCGCCGGGCCTGGGCACCGTCCTGGTCGGCGACGACCCCGGCAGTCGTGCCTACGTCGCCGGCAAGCACCGCGACTGCGCGCAGGTCGGCATCGCCTCCATCCGCCGCGACCTGCCCGCCGACGCCTCGCAGCAGCAGGTCGAGGACGTCATCGACGAGCTGAACGCCGACCCGGCCTGCACCGGCTACATCGTCCAGCTCCCGCTCCCGAAGCACCTGGACGCCAACGCCGTACTGGCGCGTATGGACCCGGCCAAGGACGCCGACGGGCTGCACCCGGTCAACCTCGGCCGGCTCGTCCTCGGCACCGAGGCGCCGCTTCCCTGCACCCCGCGCGGCATCGTCGAGCTGTTGCGCCGCTACGAGGTGCCGATCGCCGGAGCCAGGGTCTGTGTGATCGGACGCGGCATCACGGTCGGACGGCCCATCGGTCTCCTCCTCACCCGCCGCTCCGAGAACGCCACCGTGACCCTCTGCCACACCGGAACCAAGGGCCTGGCCTGGCACGTCCGCGAGGCCGACATCGTCGTCGCGGCCGCCGGCTCGCCCGGACTGATCACCAAGGACATGCTGCGCCCCGGCGCGGCCGTCCTGGACGTCGGTATCACCCGCACCGAGAACGGGCTGGTCGGCGACATCCACCCGGAGGCCGCCGAGGTCGCCGGCTGGCTCGCGCCGATGCCCGGGGGCGTGGGCCCCATGACCCGGGCGATGTTGCTCGCCAACGTCGTCGAGGCCGCCGAGAGGAACGCGAACGCCGTATGAACGCGCTGAACACCCCGCTGGCGGAGCTGGACCCCGAGGTCCACGCCGCGCTCGCCGCCGAACTGCACCGCCAGCAGTCCACCCTCGAGATGATCGCCTCCGAGAACTTCGCGCCCACCGCGGTGATGGAGGCCCAGGGCTCGGTCGCCACCAACAAGTACGCCGAGGGCTACCCCGGCCGCCGCTACTACGGCGGCTGCGAACACGTCGACGTCACCGAGCGGCTGGCGATCGAGCGGATCAAGTCCCTCTTCGGGGCCGGGTTCGCCAACGTCCAGCCGCACTCGGGAGCCCAGGCCAACACGGCCGTGTTCTTCGCCCTGTTGCAGCCCGGCGACACCATCCTCGGCCTCGACCTCGCGCACGGCGGTCACCTCACGCACGGCATGCGCATCAACTACAGCGGCAAGATGCTGAACGTGGTGCCCTACCACGTGTCGGAGACGGACTACCTGGTCGACATGGACGAGGTGGAGCGCCTCGCCAAGGAACACCGCCCCAAGATGATCATCGCGGGCTGGTCGGCGTACCCGAGGCAGCTGGACTTCGCGGCCTTCCGTCGGATCGCCGACGAGGTGGACGCGCTGCTGATGGTCGACATGGCGCACTTCGCGGGGCTGGTGGCAGCCGGGCTGCACCCGAACCCCGTACCGCACGCCCACGTGACGACCACGACGACGCACAAGACGCTCGGCGGCCCGCGCGGCGGAGTCATCCTCACCAACGAGGCCGACCTCGCCAAGAAGATCAACTCGGCGGTGTTCCCCGGGATGCAGGGCGGTCCGCTGGAGCACGTCATCGCCGCGAAGGCGGTGTCGTTCAAGGTCGCCGCGTCACCGGAGTTCGCCGAGCGCCAGGCCCGCACGCTGGCCGGCTCCCGCATCCTCGCCGAGCGCCTCACGCAGCCGGACGCGGCGGCGGCAGGGGTGAAGGTGTTGACCGGCGGCACGGACGTGCACCTGGTCCTGGTCGACCTGCGCGACTCGGAACTGGACGGCCGCCAGGCCGAGGACCTGCTCCACGAGATCGGCATCACGGTCAACCGCAACGCCGTCCCCTTCGACCCGCGCCCGCCCATGGTCACCTCGGGCCTGCGCATCGGCACCCCGGCCCTGGCGACTCGCGGCTTCACCGAGGAGGACTTCGCCGAGGTCGCCGACGTGATCGCGCTGGCGCTCCAGCCGGAGCCCGACACCGCCGCGCTGCGCGCCCGCACGGAGGCGCTGGCGGCCAAGCACCCGCTCTACCCGCACCTCTCCGGTGCCTCAGGAGACGCCCGATGAGCCCCACCACCCCCGGCGCCGACCTCCCCGACCACCCGGACTTCCTCTGGCGCACGCCCGAGCCGAAGCGTTCGTACGACGTCATCGTCGTCGGCGGCGGCGGACACGGCCTGGCCACCGCCCACTACCTGGCGAAGAACCACGGCATCACCAACGTCGCGGTGCTGGAGAAGGGCTGGCTCGCGGGCGGCAACATGGCCCGCAACACCACGATCATCCGCTCCAACTACCTCTGGGACGAGAGCGCCGGCATCTACGAGCATGCGCTCAAGCTCTGGGAGAACCTGGAGGAGGAGCTCGACTACCCGATCCTCTTCTCCCAGCGCGGCGTGCTCAACCTCGCCCACAGCCTCCAGGACGTCCGCGACAGCGTCCGCCGCGTCGAGGCGAACCGCCTCAACGGCGTCGACGCCGAGTGGCTCGACGCCGAGCAGGTCAAAGAGGTCTGCCCGATCGTCAACATCTCACCCGACGTGCGCTACCCGGTCCTCGGCGCCACCTACCAGCCGCGCGCCGGCATCGCCAAGCACGACTACGTGGCCTGGGGCTACGCCCGCTCCGCGGACGCGGCCGGCATCGACATCATCCAGAACTGCGAGGTCACGGGCCTGGACGTGGTCGGCGGCCGGGTGGTGGGCGTCCAGACCAACCTCGGCCCGATCGCGGCCGGCAAGGTGGCACTCTGCTCGGCCGGCCACACGTCGGTCCTGGCCGCCATGGCGGGCATCGAACTCCCGGTCCAGAGCCACCCGTTGCAGGCACTGGTCTCCGAGCTCCTGGAACCGGTCCACCCGACCGTCGTCATGTCCAACGCCGTCCACGTGTACGTCAGCCAGGCGCACAAGGGCGAGTTGGTGATGGGCGCGGGCATCGACTCGTACAACTCCTACACCCAGCGCGGCGCGTTCCACATCATCGAGGACCAGATGGCGGCGGCCCTGGAACTCTTCCCGGTCTTCGCCCGGGCGCATGTGCTGCGCACCTGGGGCGGCATCGTCGACGTCAGCCCCGACGCCTCGCCGATCGTCGGCCTCAGCCCCGTCGACAACCTGTACCTCAACTGCGGCTGGGGCACGGGCGGTTTCAAGGCCACCCCCGGCGTCGGCTGGGTCTACGCCCACACCATCGCCAACGACACCCCCCACCCGCTCAACGCCCCCTTCTCGCTCGACCGTTTCACCACCGGCGCGCTCGTCGACGAGCACGGCGCGGCCGCGGTGGCCCACTAGGGAGCCGATCCATGCTGCTCATCCCCTGCCCGTGGTGCGGGCCCCGCGACGAGGCCGAGTTCCACTACGGCGGCCAGGCGCACGTCCCGTATCCGCAGACCCCGGCCGACCTCACCGACGAGGAGTGGGCGCGGTACCTGTTCTTCCGCGACAACCCCAAGGGCCCCTTCGCCGAGCGCTGGAGCCACTCGGCGGGCTGCCGCCGCTGGTTCAACGCGGTACGGGACACGTCGACGAACGAGATCTTGGCGGTGTACCGGGCGGGGGAGGAGCGTCCGGGTACCTTCGAGCCGCGCGCGGTTGTTTCCCAGCCGGGTCCGGTCACTTCTCAGCCGGGTCCGGCACAACCAGCCCGTCCGGCGTTTGAGGACGAGGCCCCTTCAGGGCCGATCGGGGGTCCGGGGGCAGAGCCCCCAGCACGGCTGACCACCCAACCGAACCGCCTGGCCGCGGGCGGCCGAGTCGACCGCAACCACCCCGTCACTTTCACTTTCGACGGCACTGAGTACCAGGGCTTCCGCGGCGACACCCTCGCGTCGGCCCTCCTGGCCAACGGCGTCATCCAGGCCGGCACCAGCATCAAGCTGGGCCGCCCGCGCGGCATCTTCTCCGCCGGCGTCGAAGAACCCAACGCAGTCATCCAGATCGAGGAACCCTTCCCGGAGCCAATGCTCCCCGCGACCACCGTCGAGCTCTACGACGGCCTGGTCGCGACCAGCCTCCCCGGCCAGGGCCGCCTCGCCACCGACCCGGACCCGGCCCGCTACGACGCCGTACACGCCCACTGCGACCTCCTGATCGTCGGCGCCGGTCCCGCCGGCCTCGCAGCGGCAGCCGCGGCAGCAAGCAGCGGCGCCCGCGTGATCATCGCGGACGACCGTCCCGAACTCGGCGGCAGCCTCCTCGGCTCCGGCGAACTCCTCGACTGGGTCGACGAGTTGGCCACGCAACTCGACGCCGCCCCCGACGTCCGCGTCCTGCGCCGTACGACCGTCTTCGGCTACTACGACGACAACCACCTCCTCGCCGTGGAACGCCGAACCAATCACCTCGGCGCCGAAGCCCCGCAGAACGTCTCCCGCGAACGAGTCCACCGCATCCGCGCTCGCCGAGTCGTCCTCGCCACCGGCGCCCACGAGCGCTCCCTGGCCTTCGCGGACAACGACCGCCCCGGCGTGATGCTGGCCGCCTCGGCCCGCACCTACGTCAACCGCCACGGCGTCCTGCCCGGCCGTCACGCGGTCGTGTTCACCACCAACGACAGCGCGTACGCCGCCGCCCTGGACCTCGCCGCGTCCGGCGTGGAGATCTCGGCGATCGTCGACACCCGCCCCGAGCCGGGAGCATGGGCGGACCGCGCCCGCGCGGCCGGCATCGAGGTGCTGCCCGGTCACGCAGTCACCGGCACGGAGGGCGAGCCGCGGCTGACCGCCGTGACCGTCGCGCCGTACGGACAGACCACAGGACAACGGGAGTTCGCGGCCGACCTGCTCCTGGTCTCGGGCGGCTGGAACCCGGTGGCGCACCTGTTCAGCCAGTCCGGCGGCAAGCTCCGCCACGACGACACCCTCGGCACCTTCGTCCCCGACACCGGCCGCCAGGCCGTCGAGGTCGCGGGCAGTGCGAACGGCGAGTTCGACCAGGCCGCGGTCCTCGCGCAGGGTGCCGCCGCCGGCGCCCGCGCGATCGAGGCCGAGGGCTACACGGCCGAGACGCCCCGGCTCCCGCAGGTGCCCGCACAGCCGCAGCCGACACCGTCCATGCAGGTGTTCACCGTGCCCGGCCGGGACGGCGCCCCCAGCTTCGTCGACCTCCAACGCGACGTCACCATCGACGACTTGGCCCGCGCCACCGGCGCCGGCCTGAACTCGGTCGAGCACACCAAGCGCTACACCACGGCCGGTACCGCCAACGACCAGGGCAAGACCTCCGGCGTCCTGGCCAGCGGCGTGGTCGCGGAACTGCTCGGCGTGGACATCTCCGCGCTCGGCACGACCACGTTCCGCCCGCCCTACACCCCCGTCTCCTTCGCCGCCCTCGCCGGCCGGGACCGCGGCGCGCTGAGCGACCCGGTCCGCACGACCGCCCTGCACCAGTGGCATGTCACACACCACGCCCTGTTCGAGAACGTCGGCCAGTGGAAGCGCCCCTGGTACTACCCGCAGTCCGGCGAGGACATGGAAGCGGCCGTCCTGCGCGAGTGCGCCGCCGCCCGCGAAAGCGTCGCCTTCATGGACGCCTCCACCCTCGGCAAGATCGATGTGCAGGGCCCGGACGCAGGCGTCTTCCTCGACCTGCTCTACACCAACATGATGAGCACCCTGAAGGTCGGCATGATCCGCTACGGCGTGATGTGCCGCCCGGACGGCATGGTCTTCGACGACGGCACGGTCATCCGCCTCGCCCAGGACCGCTTCCTGGTCACCACGACCACCGGCAACGCGGCGACCGTACTGGACTGGATGGAGGAGTGGCTCCAGACCGAGTGGCCGGAGCTCAAGGTGCACTGCACGTCGGTCACCGAGCAGTGGGCCACCGTCGCCCTGGTCGGCCCGAAGTCCCGCGCTGTCCTCGGCTCGCTCGCGCCCCAACTCGCCGTCTCCAACGACGACTTCCCGTTCATGGCCTGGCGGGAGACGACCGTCGCCGGCATCGAGGCCCGGGTCTGCCGGATCAGCTTCTCCGGCGAACTCGCCTACGAGATCAACGTGTCACCGTGGGAGGCCCTCGCCCTCTGGGAGGCGCTGTACGAGGCCGGCGCCCCGTACAACATCACCCCGTACGGCACCGAGACCATGCACGTCCTGCGTGCCGAGAAGGGCTACCCCATCATCGGTCAGGACACCGACGGCACGGTCACCCCGCAGGACCTCGGCATGAGCTGGGCGGTGTCCAAGAAGAAGCCCGACTTCATCGGCAAGCGCTCCTACGCCCGCGCCGACACCGTCCGCCCCGACCGCAAGCACCTGGTCGGCCTGCTCCCGGAGGACCCGGGCACCTTCCTCCCCGAGGGCACCCACCTGGTCGCCGAGAGCGAACTGCCCGCCCCGCCGGTCCCGATGCTCGGCCATGTCACCTCCAGCTATCGCAGCGCCGCCCTCGGCCGTACCTTCGCGCTCGCCCTGATCAAGGGCGGCCGCGAGCGCATCGGCGAGCGGCTCTACGCCCCCGTCGGCGACCGGCTGGTCCCGGTGACCGTCGCAAGCCCCGTCCTCTACGACCCCGAGGGAGCCCGTCGCGATGGCTGACACCGCACTCAACGCCCCGCCCCGCAGCCCCCTTTCGCACGCCGCGGACCGCCTGGCCGCCGCGACGCACGCCTCCGGGGGTGCGATCCGACTGGCCGAACTCCCCTTCCTGGCCCAGCTGAACATCCGCCTGGACGCCAAGGGAGCCGCGGCGGACGCAGTAGGCCTGACGCTGGGACTCCAACTGCCCCTGGAGCCCAACACGGTTGTCCGTGCAGGGGAGTTGACCGCCCTGTGGCTCGGACCGGACGAGTGGCTGCTGGTCGGCCCGCCGGGGACGCAGCGCGACCTCGAGGGCCGTATCAGGGAAGCCGCCGGGGACGAACCGGTCTCCGTCACCGACGTCTCCGCCCAGCGCACCACGCTCCTGGTCGCGGGCTCCAGCGCCCGCGACCTGCTGGCCCACGGCTGTGCACTGGACCTGCACCCGCGGTCCTTCGCCCCCGGCCGCTGCGCCCAGACCACCCTGGGCCGCACCCAGGTCGTCCTGGTCGCCCGCGACGAACCCAGGGCCGGATTCTGGGTACTGGTCCGCTCTTCCTTCGCCGGCTATCTCACGGACTGGATACTGGACGCGGCGACGGAATACGTGTGAACATCGGGTCTCCGTCAGCCGGGTGACAGTGTGACCCGAAATTCACGGAGACCCGATGGAACGACGTCAGCTGGAATACTTCATCGCCGTGGTCGAACACGGCGGATTCACAGCCGCGGCCATTGCGCTCCATGTCGCCCAGCCCTCGCTGTCGCATGCCATTCGGGCCCTGGAGCGCGAATTCGGCGGAAGTCTTTTTCACCGCCTTCCGCACGGCGTCGTGCTCACCGCGGCCGGTGAGGCGCTCGTGCGGCCGGCCCAGCAGGTCCTGCGGGACCTCGCCACCGCGGGCTCCCTGGTGCGCGAGGTCCTCGGCCTGGAGGGCGGGCGGCTCGACATCGTCTCCCAGACGACACTCTCCGTCGATCCGCTCGCCGGCATGCTCGGGCGCTTCCACCGCGCGCATCCGAAGGTCTCCGTGCGCGTGGTGGACCCGGAGCGCGGAGCCGACGTGGCGGTCATGGTCGGGGCCGGCCGGTGCGAGCTCGGACTGGTGGACGCCTCGGTGCCCACCGGTGACCTCAGCGGGATCGACCTGCCGGCGCAGGAGATGCACGTCGTGCTGCCGCCGGACCACCCGCATCCGCCGGGCAGCACCATCACCTCGCGCGAACTGGCCGCGCTGGACCTGATCGTGACGCCACCGGGCACCGAGACCCGGGTGGCGGTGGACGACGTGTGCACCGCGCTCGGCGTCGAACCGCGGATCGTGGTGGAGACCGCGCACCGCGCGATGATCGTGCCGCTGGTCCTCTCCGGCGTCGGCGCCTCCCTGCTGCCCGCCTCCATGGCCCGGGACGCCGAGCTGCGCGGGGCCCGCATGCTCTCCAACCGCCCCCAACTGCTGCGCCACGGACGCCTCGTCTGGCGGTCGGGCCCGCTCTCGCCCGCCGCCCAGGCCTTCGTCGATCTGGCGGCCGCACCGGCCTTACCGGCCGAAGGCTGACGCCTGCTGCAGGTATAGAAGTTTTCTACCGCCTTCATTCAAAACCGGTTCAGGGCGATTCTCCGCACCTTGTTGACCTGCGTCGACGCCGACTGACATTTTTACTGAGCCGCGGGCGGACATGCAGCGGAAGTCCAGCTGCATTGCGCCATTGATTCGGCATTGCGAAAAGTTTGTGAAATTTCCCCGGCGGACCGCATCGGAGAAATGCATGACTGAGTTCGACGCCGGACGGCACATCCTTCCCCGCCCCGACTTCCGTCGGCCCCTGACGACCGCGATGGACGTCCACGAGCAGCAGACGCCCTTCACACCCATCGGCCCGGTCCCGCCACCGCAGGGCGCACCGAACGTCGTGATCGTGCTCGTCGACGACCTCGGCTTCGGCACCTCCAGCGCCTTCGGCGGACCGTGCGAGATGCCGGCCGCGGAACGCCTCGCCGAGGGCGGACTGCGCTACACCCGCTTCCATGTCACGGCCCTGTGCTCACCGACCCGCCAGGCCCTGCTGACCGGACGCAACCACCACTCCGTCGGCATGGGCGGCACCACCGAGATGACCACGGCGGCCCCCGGATACAACGGCTTCCGCCCGCGCAGCGCGGCCACTCTCGCCCAGATCCTGCAGGGCAACGGCTACAGCACCGCCGCCTTCGGCAAATGGCACCAGACCCCGCCGCGGGAGATCAGCGCGGTCGGGCCGTTCGACCGCTGGCCGACCGGCGAGGGCTTCGACACCTTCTACGGGTTCATGGGCGCCGAGATGAACCACTGGTACCCGCTGCTCTACCAGGGCACCACCCCCGTCGAGCCGGACCGCCGCCCCGAGGACGGCTACCACCTCTCCGAGGACCTCGTCGACCACGCCGTCGACTGGGTGCGCACCCAGCGCACCCTGACCCCGGGCCGCCCGTTCTTCACCTACCTCGCCCTCGGCGCCGCGCACGCACCGCTGCACGTAGCCCCGGAATGGCAGGAGAAGTACCGCGGACACTTCGACCACGGCTGGGACCGCCAGCGCGAACTGACCCTGCAGCGGCAGAAGGAACTCGGCGTGGTGCCCGCGGACGCGGACCTCGCGAACTGGGCCGAGGGCGTGCCCCACTGGGACGAACTCGCCGACAACCAACGCCGGTTGGCGGCCCGCTTCATGGAGACCTTCGCCGGCTTCACCGAACACGCCGACGTCCAGGTCGGCCGGTTTCTCGACGCCCTCGACGAACTCGGCGAGCTGGACAACACGTTGATCCTCTACATCCTCGGCGACAACGGCGCCTCGGGCGAGGGCGGCATCGAGGGCACCGTCGTCGAGCACCGGCTCGGCCACGGTATCGTCGACGACCCGGACGAGATGATCGAGCACCTCGACGAGATCGGCGGCCCCCACAGCTACCCGATCGCCCCGGCGGGCTGGGCGCTGGCACTCAACACCCCCTACCAGTGGACCAAGCAGGTGGCCTCGCACTTCGGCGGCACCCGGGACGGCATGATCCTGCACTGGCCACGGGGAGTGGCCGAACCCGGCGGCCTGCGCCACCAGTTCTCCCACGTCATCGACGTACTCCCGACGATCCTGGACTGCGTCGGCGTCCCGGCACCGTTCAGCGTCGACGGCGTCACACAGCAGCCCATCGAGGGCACCAGCATGTGGCGCACGCTCACCGATCCCGAGGCGCCCGAGCACCGTCGTACGCAGTACTTCGAGATGTGCGGCAACCGCGGCATCTACCACGAGGGCTGGATGGCGGTCACCCGGCACGGCATCCCGTGGGAGATGGTGCCCGACAAGAACAAGCGATTCGCCGACGACGTCTGGGAGTTGTACGACCTCACCAGGGACTGGAGCCAGGCCCACGACCTCGCCGCCCAACACCCGGAGAAATTGCGCCGGTTGCAGGACCTGTTCCTCATCGAGGCGGCCAAGTACCAGGTCTTCCCGCTGGACGACCGCGTCACCGAACGGGAGAACCCCGCCGTCGCCGGACGCATCGACCTGCTCGGCGACCGCACCTCCGTGACCTACCGCGGCGGCATGCGACGGTTCACGGAGGAGACCACCCCCAACATCAAGAACCGCTCGCACAGCATCACCGCGGACATCGAGACACCCCAGACGCCCGGTACGCCGGCCGAGGGCGTGCTCATCGCGCAGGGCGGCCGGTTCGGCGGCTGGTCCCTGTACGTCACCGACGGAAAACCGGCCTACGTCTACAACTACTTCGGGATGAGCCTGTACACCGTGCGCGGCGAGAGGCCCCTGACGCCGGGACGGCACGAGGTGCGGCTCGAGTTCGACTACGACGGCGCAGGGCTCGGCAAGGGCGGCACCGCCACCCTCTTGGTCGACGGCGAACGGCACGCCACCGGCCGGGTCGAGCAGACCATCCCGTACTACTTCTCCTTCGACGAGACCCTCGACGTGGGAGTGGACCTGAGCACACCGGTGACCGACGACTATCCCGTCCTCGACAACGAGTTCACGGGGATCGTGCACACGGTCCGCATCGACCTCGACGCTGCCGTCGGCGAACAGGCGGAGTTCGACGGCGGGTTGCACCGACGCGTCATGGGGGCCCAGTGAACTGCTGTGCGCCGTCCGGCGGCCGGGACGCCGGGCGGCCGTCGGCCGTGCAGAGCGCCGACCGCCTCGCGACCACCGAGGGCATGGTGGCCGTCCCCGCCGGCGAGTTCCTCATGGGCAGCCAGGACGCCCTCGCCTACCCGGCCGACGGCGAAGGCCCCGTGCGGACGGTGTCCGTCGACCCCTTCTGGATCGACGCCTGCACGGTGTCCAACGAGCAGTTCGCCCGCTTCATCGACGAAACCGGCTACCGCACCTCCGCCGAGCGGATCGGCTGGTCGTTCGTCTTCGCCGGTCTGCTCCCGGACGACTTCCCGCCCACCCGGGGCGTGGTGGGCGCACCCTGGTGGCGCCAGGTCGAGGGCGCCGACTGGCGCCGCCCCGACGGACCGCACTCCACCTGGCAGGACCGGCCGGACCACCCGGTCGTCCACGTCGACTGGGACGACGCCCGGGCCTACTGCGCCTGGGCCGGCAAACGCCTGCCCACGGAGGCGGAGTGGGAGCGCGCCGCCCGGGGCGGACTGCACGCCAAGGTGTTCCCCTGGGGCGACGAGCTCGAACCGGGCGGCCGCCCCCGCATGAACGTCTGGCAGGGCGACTTCCCCAGCCGCCACCCGACGGCCGACGGCTGGTACGGCACCTGCCCGGTCGACGCCTACGAACCCAACGGCTTCGGCCTGTACAACGCCACCGGCAACGTGTGGGAGTGGTGCGCGGACCCCTTCTCCCGTAGCGGACAGCAGCGTGTCGCCAAGGGCGGCTCCTATCTGTGCCACGCCTCCTACTGCCGCCGCTACCGGGTGGCCGCGAGGCAGGGCCTGTTCCCGGATTCGGCCACCGGCAACGTGGGATTCCGGTGCGCCGCGGACATGACATGAACCTCTTTCGACCAAGGAGCAGGACCATGGCGGAACGAACAAGAAAGTGGCGCGTCGGCGCGGCGGGCACGGTGGTGCTCGGCCTCGCCCTCACCGCCTGCGGCGGCGCGAAGGTCGGCGACAACCCGGCTGCGGCGGACGGCAGTTCGGGCAAGTGCGGCACCTTCAACCTCGCGGTCAACCCGTGGGTGGGATACGAGGCGGACGCGGCCGTCGTCGGCTACGTGGCGGAGCACGAGCTCGGCTGCAAGGTCGCCAAGAAGGACCTGAAGGCGGAGATCGGCTGGCAGGGCTTCGAGACCGGCGAGGTCGACGCCATCCTCGAGAACTGGGGCCACGAGGACCTGAAGAAGAAGTACATCACCCAGCAGAAGACCGCCGTCGACCTGGGCCAGACCGGCAACAAGGGCATCATCGGCTGGTACATCCCGCCGTGGATCGCGAAGAAGTATCCGGACATCACGGACTGGAAGAACCTCAACAAGTACGCGTCGAACTTCAAGACCTCCGAGTCGGGCAGCAAGGGCCAGCTCCTGGACGGCGACCCGTCGTACCAGACCAATGACGCGGCGCTGGTGAAGAACCTGAAGCTGAACTTCAAGGTGGTGTACGCGGGCAGCGAGACCGCGCTCATCCAGGCCTTCCGGGACGCCGAGAAGAACAAGAAATGGGTGATCGGCTACTTCTACGAGCCGCAGTGGTTCTTCTCGGAGATCCCCCTGGTCCACATCGACCTGCCCAAGCACACGACCGGCTGCGACGCCGAGCCTGCGAAGGTCGCCTGCGACTACCCCGTCTTCGACCTCGACAAGATCGTCAGCACCAGGTTCGCGAAGTCCGGCAGCCCGGCCTACGACCTGGTGAAGAACTTCAAGTGGACCAACACCGACCAGAACACCGTGGCGAAGTACATCGCCCTGGAGAAGATGACGCCGGAGGCCGCGGCGAAGAAATGGGTCGAGGCGAATCCGGACAAGGTCAAGGCCTGGCTCGGGTAGTGCTCCTCAGCCCAGGATGCGGCGCTTCTGCTCCTCGAACTCCGCGTCGGTCAGAATTCCTTGCGTCTTCAGTTCGCCCAGCTGCTTGAGCTGCGCGATCTTGTCGGACATCTCGTCCGAGGGGGCGGTCGGCGGCGCCGACTGGGCAGGCGCCTGCTGGTACGTCTGTTGCTGTTCGTCGTCCTGCCGCGCCCACCGTCCGGCCTGACGCCGCGAAACGCGGTTCGACACGGCCGTGGCGGTGCCGGCGACGACGGCGGTGCGCGCGACACCGCGAAGCAGTCCGGGCATGTCCACTCATCTCCCAGGGTGTGCGATCCGCCGGCGCGGGGGTGCGCGCCGCGGGGCGGAGTCTCGGATCAACCGACCGCAGATCCTGCGCCGGACGCTGCGGTCTCGGCGGCCTCCAGCGAGGCCAACAGGGCCTGGACCGGAATACGCCCGCTCGCCACCATCTGAGCGCCGCTACGCCTCAGCGCCCGCGCCAGAGGGGCCGCCCATACGTTCTCGTAGACCAGGAGCGCCGCGGAGTTGCCCGGCTCCAGCACGTTCCCTGCTTCCTTGATGTCCTCGTCGCCCATGAGGCCGGAGGAGGCTCCTTCGAAGACGGACAGATCCACCTCGTCCCCCACGTCCTTCAGCTCCAGAACCGAGACCGAGCCGTCCTCGTCCTTGCGGACGAAGAGAAAATCGAAAATCCGGATGATGCCGCGATCGACCAGGTCGACGAGCAGCGGGAACCCCTCGCCCGTCATCCGATTGCCGGGGAACTCGACGACCAGATAGTCGACGGGACCCATTTCTTCCAGGTCGTCACTCATGGTCACTCCTGACCAGCGGAAGGGATGGAAAAACAGATGCGTCGGCCGCGGCGCTCCTTTCGTTCCCGGCGCGCTGCTCATGGTCACGCGATCGGGACGGGGCGGCATCACCCATGGCGGGTGGTCCGGTGGGCGCCGCTCGGCTTCGGCGCCGGTGCGAGGACCGGGTTCAGGGCGCCCCGACCGAGCGTCCTGCCCACGACGGGGCCGGCTCCGTCAGCGCGGCGAGACGCTCACGGACCGTCTCGGGGAACGGCGTCGCCCGGCCGGCCGCCTGGTCGACGTGGAGCAGGAGCAGCTCGATGGTGGCCACCGGGTCGGCATCGGCCGCCGGCTCCGCGCCCACGTACATCTCGTGCGTGAACCACGCCTTCTTCCCGACTGCACGCAACATCCTGGTCCGTACGGCGAGTTGGGCGCCCTCCGGTACGTCCCGCAGATAGCGGACGTGGGACTCGACCGTGTACAGCGAGCAACCGGTGCTCTTGCGGTACTCGGCGTCCATGCCGGTGAGCTCCATCATGGTGTCCGTCGCGAAGCCGAAGACCAGGACGTAGTACGCCTCGCTCATGTGGCCGTTGTAGTCGATCCACTCCGGGCGCACGGTGTCCCGGTACAGCGGAAGGCGTGGCGGGTTCACTCGGTGCCCTCCCCGGGCAGTCGGCCGGTGGCGCGCAGGACGGCGATCACGCCCCGGTCGCGTTCGGCGACCAGGTCTGCGATGGTACGGCCGTCGGCGGCCTCGTCGCAGCCGGCCACGACCGCGTCGTAGAGTGCCTTGTCCAGCTCAGGAGCCTCAAGGCGGGTCCACGGCGACTTCAGGGACGGGCCGAAGTGGTCGAGCATGTGGGCCATGCCGCCCTCGCCGCCCGCGAGGGCGAAGGTGAGCATCGGGCCCATGATCGCCCAGCGCAGGCCCGGGCCCTCGGTGATGGACAGGTCGATGTCGCGGACCGTCGCCTCACCGCCGGCGACCATGTGCAGGGCCTCGCGCCACAGCGCCTCCTGGAGGCGGTTGGCGATGAAGCCCGGGACCTCGCGGTCCATGGTGATGACCGACTTGCCGGCCACCTCGTAGAAGCGGGACGCCCACCGCACCGCCGCCGGGTCCGTCCGCTCGCCGCCGACCACCTCGACGAGCGGGATGAGATACGGCGGGTTGAACGGGTGGCCGACGACGAGGCGGCCCGGCGTGACCGCCTCGGTCTGCATGTCGGTCATCGGGTAGCCGGAGGTGGAGGAGGCGATGACGACTCCCGCGGGCGTCGCGGCGTCCAGCTTCGCCAGCAGTTCGCGCTTGAGGTCGAGCTTCTCCGGGGCGCTCTCCTGCACGAACTGCGCCTCGGCGACGGCCTCTTCGAGGGTCGCGGTGACCGTGAGGCGGTCCGTCGAGGCGCCCGGAGCGAGCCCGAGCTGTTCGAGTGCGGGCCATGCGGCGTCGACGAGGCGTCGCAGCCTCGCCTCGGCGTCGGGGGCCGGGTCCCAGGCCGTGACGTCGTAGCCACGGGCCAGGAAGTGGGCGACCCAGCCGCCGCCGATCACTCCGGCGCCGACGCAGGCGACGCGGCGTACGTCCTCGGGGGAGGGCGTGGGGGCGGAAGTCTCCGTCATCTACGGCTCCTTGAAGGTGGGGGAGGGGCGAGCTGGGTCTCAACCGCGCGGTTTCAGGCCGAGCTTGAGTCGGGCCTCGTCGGGGGTCGCGACCCGCGCGCCCAGCGCCTCGACGATCGTCACGGCGCGCTCCACCAGCTGGGCGTTGGTCGCCTTGACGCCCTTGCCGAGGTAGAGGTTGTCCTCGAGGCCGACCCGCACATGGCCGCCGAGCAGGATCGACTGCGCCACCCACGGCATCTGCATCCGGCCCAGTGCGAAGCTCGCCCACTGGGCGCCGTCCGGCAGCATGTTGACCATCGACTGGAGTACGCCGGGGTCGGCGGGCGCGCCCCAGGGGACGCCCATGCACAGCTGGAACACGGTCGGATCGTCCAGCAGCCCCTCGGCGAGCAGCTGCTTGGCGAACCACAGGTGCCCGGTGTCGAAGATCTCCAACTCCGGGCGTACGCCCAGCTCTTGGATGCGTTTGGCGCCGGTGCGCAGCATGTCGGGGGTGGAGACGTAGAGGTTGGAGCCGTCGCCGAAGTTGAGCGAGCCGCAGTCCAGGGTGCAGATGTCGGGCAGCAGGTCCTCGACGTGCGGCAGCCGCTCCAGGCCGCCGACCAGGTCGGTGCCGGGCAGTTGCTTCAGCGGCTCGTCCGGGTCGATGACCAGGTCGCCGCCCATGCCCGCGGTGAGGTTGATGACGACGTCGGTCCCGGTCTCCTTGATGCGCTCGACGACCTCGCGGTACAGCCGCGGGTCGCGGGAGGGCGCTCCGGTCTCGGGATCGCGGACGTGGATGTGGACCGCGGCGGCACCGGCCTCGGCGGCCTGCACCGCGGAGGCGGCGATCTGCTCGGGGGTGACGGGGACGTGCGGGCTCTTGCGCACGGTGTCGCCGGCGCCGGTGAGGGCGCACGTGATGATGACGTCCTGATTCATGGTCGCGCTGGTTCCTCTCGGGGACGGAGGTGGGCGACGAAGACCCCACGACCGTAACCGCGCACAAGCCGAAGCGGCAAGACCCCGGTTTCATGATGCGTGCGCTCGTCGCACATTATGAAACCAGCGAGACGTCAGAGCGCCTGTGCCGCCCGAGCGATCTCGTCCGCCGCGGCGCGCGCCAGCGGTCCCAGCGTCGTGAACCGCGACTCGGGCACCCGGTCCTGCGGCCCCCAGATGCTGACCACCGCGAAGGGCCGGCCGCGGCTGCCGAGCACCGGTGCGGAGACGCCGTACAGATTCCGCTCCAGCTCGCCCACGCAGACGCCGTAGCCACGCTCCCGCGTCTGCTCCAGTTCCGCCCGCAGCCGCGCCCGGTCGGTGACCGTGGTGTCCGTGAAGGCGTCCAGCGGCCCGGCGAGCAGGGCGTCCGCCTCCTCCTCGGGCAGCCAGGCGAGCAGGGCCTTGCCCGTGGACGTGGCGTGCAGCGGCACCTGCCGGCCCAGCCACTTGGCGCTCAGCACGACCGGCGGGGTCACCTCGTCGATGTACGTCAGCCCGAGCTGCTGCACCACCGCGAGGTTCGCGGTCTCGCCGGTCTGCTCGCTGACCCGGCTCAGCGTGCCGTGCGCGCGGCGGATCAGCCCGTCGTATCCCGCCGCCGAGGCCATCCGGGCCACCGCGAAACCGATCGTGTAGCGGTTGGTGACGGGGCTGCGCTCCACCAGCCCGAACTGCTCCAGCGTGGACAGCAGCCGCCAGGCCGTGGCGCGGTTGAGGTCGCAGCGGGCGGCCAGGTTGGCGGCCGTATCGCCGTCCGGCGCGCTGTCGGCCGTCGCCTGCAGCAGGATGATCGCCCGCTCCAGCGACTGGACCTTGCCCGAGGTCGACGCCGGGGCGGACGCCTCGCCCGGCTCGGTGATCTCGGGCGCCTCGCCGTTGTCGCTGGTGTGTCCGGCTTTCGACTTACGCATCTCTTCCCCTTGACTCTCGGCCCCTTGACCTACCTGACAGTCGTCCCTATCTTCTCACCATCCGTGCGGCCATCGCGTCATATGAACGTCTCGAACGTCTTGCGATCTGAACGTCTTGCGATCCGAAGGCGAGGCCAGCCATGCCCGACACCCATTCCCCTCCCCACGCGATGACGCGCAGGGACATCCTCCGCGGGGGCGCTCTGCTCGCCGCCGCCCTCCCGGCCGCCGGCCTGCTGACCGCCTGCTCCAGGACCACCGTCGCCGCCACGAACGGCAGGCCGGTGCGCGGCGGTGCGCTGCGCGTCGGCGTCAGCGGCGGCAGCGCCAAGGACACCCTCGACCCGCACAACCCGCTGTCCTACCCCGACCAGGCGCGGGTGGTGAACCTGTACGAACCGCTCTTCTACCACGACGCCGAATACCGCCTGAAACCCCTCCTCGCCGAGTCGATCGAACCGTCCAAGGACGGAAAGACCTGGCTGCTGAAGCTGCGCCCCGGCGTCGAGTTCCACAACGGCAAGCCCCTCGACGCCCGCGACGTCATCGCCACCCTGCGCCGCATCGTCGACCCCAAGGCCCCCACCGCCGGCGCCACCAGCCTCTCGGTGATCGACGCGAAGGCCCTGCACCGGGTGGACGCCACGACCGTACGCATCCCGCTGAAGTATCCGTACGCGCTGCTGGAGGACCTGCTCGCGCAGTACACCCTCGGCATCGTCCCCGAGGACTTCGACCTGAAGCGGCCCGTCGGCACCGGCCCCTTCGGGTACGGGTCCTTCGCGCCCGGCGACCGGTCGACGTTCACGCGGTTCGCGAACTACTGGCGGCGTCCGGCCTACCTCGACGAGCTGCACATCCTCGACTTCCCCGACGACACCGCCAAGATCAACGCCCTGCTGAGCGCGCAGATCGACGCCATCGACAACCTCCCGCCCGCCTACATCGGCATGATCAAGAAGCAGGGCGGCCAGGTGCTGATCTCCCAGACCGGCTCCTGGAACCCGATCACGATGCGCGTCGACACGGCCCCCTTCGACGACGTCCGGGTGCGCCAGGCCTTCCGGCTCATCGTCGACCGGCCCCAGATGGTCGAACAGGTCCTCGGCGGCCAGGGCCGCATCGGCAACGACCTCTACGCCCCCTTCGACGTCGCCTACGACCATGAACTCCCGCAGCGCCACCAGGACTTGGGCCGCGCGAAGGCACTGCTGAAGGCGGCCGGGCGCGAGGACCTGACCGTCGAGCTCGTCACGTCCACCGGCATCGGCTCGGGCTCCATCGAGGCGGCCCAGATCTTCGCCGAGCAGGCCAAGGGCGCGGGAGTGAAGGTCAAGGTCCGCATCACCGACTCCGCGACCTTCTACGGCGACCGCTATCTGAGCTGGCCGTTCGCCCAGGACTACTGGTTCACCCGCAACTACCTGCCCCAGGTTGACGCCGGGTCCCTCAAGACCTCCCCGTACAACGAAACCCACTGGAACGACGCGGAGTTCAACACCCTCATGGACCGGGCCCGCCGCGAATTCGACGCGGACAAACGCAGCGAACTCCTGAAAGCCGCCCAGAAGATCGAGTACGAGCGGGGCGGCCACATCATCTGGGGGTTCAAGAACCAGGTCGACGCCTACGCCGCCAACGTCACCGGCTTCACGCCCAACCGCAATCTGCCGCTCTCCAACTACGAGTTCCGCAATGTCTCGGTCAACGGCTGAGGCCGCGGCGATTCCCGCGACGGTCGGGTCCACCCGTCGCGACGACGCCTCTTCGTCCGCCGCACGCACCTGGACCCTGTGGCTGCTGCGCCGGGTCGGACTCGCGCTGCTCACCCTCTGGCTGATCTCGCTGCTCGTGTTCACGGCCACCCATCTGCTCGGCGACCCCGCGCAGGCCATCCTCGGCCGCTCCGCCACTCCGGAACGCCTGGCCGCCCTGCGCAGGCAGCTCGGCCTCGACCACTCCGCCGTCCACCAGTACTTCTCCTGGCTCGGCGGCGTCCTCACCGGCGACTTCGGCACCTCGCTCGCGACCAAGGGACCGGTGTCCACGCTCATCGGCGGGCGGATCGTCAACAGCACGGTGCTGGTCGCCGTGTCCGCCGTGATCATCGCCCCGCTGTCCGCCCTGATCGCCCTCTACTCGGCCCGCCGCCGCGACCGGGCCGCCGACCACGTCATCCAGGTCGCCCTGCTCGGCACGGCCGCGCTCCCGGAGTTCGTGATCGGCATCCTGCTGGTCACGCTGTTCTCGACCGTCGTCTTCACCTGGCTGCCGTCGGTGGCGGTGTCCTGGACGGGCAGCCCGTGGACGGATCCGGTCGTCATGATCCTCCCGGTGGCCACACTGACCCTGGCAGTCGTCCCGTACGTCGCCCGCATCCTGCGCGCGAGCCTCATCGAGGTCCTGGAGAGCGACTACGTGGAAATGGCCCGCCTGAAGGGCGTGCCGGAGCGGCGGGCGGTCGGCCGGCACGCGCTCGGCAACGCCGTCGTCCCCGCGATCCAGGTGATGGCCCTCCAACTGGCCTGGCTGGCCGGGGGAGTTGTCGTGGTCGAAAGCCTCTTCCTCTACCCCGGGATCGGCACCGCCCTGGTCGACGCGGTGCGCAACCGCGACGTGCCGGTGATCCAGGCGCTGGCCCTGCTGATCGCCGCGGTCTACGTCGTCGTGAATCTGATCGCCGACGTCCTGACCATCCTGGTGACGCCCAAGCTGCGGACGGGGGTGCGGTGATGACTGCCGCAGTGCTCGAAGTACCGGTTCCTGTACGGCGGTTCCGGCTGCGCGGGGCGTTCGCCTCCGGCCGGACCTGGGCCGGCATCCTGCTGACCGTGCTGGTCATGGGCCTGGCCTTCCTGGGCCCGCTGTTCGCCCCGCACGGCGAGAACGACATCGTCGGGGCGCCGTACTCGGACTCCGCGCCCGGCGCGCTGCTCGGCACGGACTACCTGGGCCAGGACGTGTGGAGCCGGCTGCTGGCCGGCGGCAACTGGGTCGTCGTGACCGCCGTGCTGGCCACGCTGCTCGGCATGGTGCTGGGCGTGGCGGCAGGCCTGATCGCGGGTTACGCCCGGGGCTGGGTGGACGAAGTGGTCATGCGGGTCTGCGACGTGGTGCTCGCCTTCCCACAGATCGTGCTCGTCCTGGTGCTGCTCTCGGTGGCCGGCCCCAAGCGGTGGCTGGTCGTGGTGGTCGTCGGCGTCTCGCACGCGCCGCGCGTCGCCCGGCTGACCCGGGGCATGACGACCGGCCTCGCGACACGAGAATTCGTCCAGTCCGCGGAAGCGCTGGGCGAGAAGCGGACCCGGATCCTGTTCGCCGAACTCCTGCCCAACATGACCGCGCCGCTGCTGGCGGAACTCGGGCTGCGCCTGACGTACTCCGTGGGCCTGGTCGCCTCCATCGGCTTCCTCGGCTTCGCCTCCGACCCCAGCGCCGCCGACTGGGGCCTGATGATCAACGAAAACCGCCTCGCCCTCGCCGTCCAGCCCTGGGCGATCCTCGCGCCCGTCCTCGCCATCGCGGTACTCGCCCTCGGCACGAACCTCATCGCCGACGGGATCGCCCGGGCGGCGGCAGGAACGGACGTCGGCACGAGCAGCAAGGGAGCGAGCTCATGAGCACGCCGGCCACCGACACCACTCGTCCCTCCTGTTCCGTCACCGGGCTGCGGGTGGTCCTCGGCCGCAGCGGTCCCGACGTCGTCGACGACATCGCCTTCGACGTCGCCGAGGGCGAGATCCTCGCGCTGGTCGGCGAGTCCGGCAGCGGCAAGACCACCATCGCCACCGCCCTGCTCGCCCACACCCGGCGCGGCGCCCGCATCGACGCCGGTGCCGTCGTCCTCGACGGCCGCGAACTGCTCGGGGCCTCGCCCGGCGAGGCCCGCAAACGCCGTGGCTCCGAGGTCGCGTACGTCCCTCAGGATCCAGCCGCCTCCCTCAACCCCGTGATGCGGATCGGCCGCCAGATCCGCGAGGTGCTCGACGTCCACCACGCGGGGACCCCCGCCGAGCGCGACGCTCGCGTCCGTGAGGTCCTCGCGGAGGTCGCCCTGCCGGACGACGACGAGTTCCTGCGCCGCTATCCGCATCAGCTCTCCGGCGGCCAGCTCCAACGCGTCGCCATCGCCATGGCGTTCACGCTACGACCCCGGGTGCTGGTCCTCGACGAGCCCACCACCGGCCTCGACGTCACCACCCAGGCCCATGTCCTGGCCACCGTACGGGAGTTGTGCGCCCGGCATGCCGTCGCGGCCGTGTACGTCACCCACGACCTCGCGGTGGTCGGCGAGTTCGCCCACCGGGTGGCGGTGATGTACGCCGGTCGGATCGTGGAGATCGGACCACGGGAGCAGATCTTCGAGGCCCCTGCGCACCCGTACACCCGGGCCCTCCTCGCGGCCGTCCCCAGCGTCAGGGAATCCCGCGTCCTCAAGGGCATTCCCGGCCGCGCGCCCTCGCCCGGCAGGCGCCCCTCCGGCTGCCGCTTCCACGACCGGTGTGCGTTCGCCGAGGCCGAATGTGCCGAGCGGGAGCCGGAGTTGACCGAGATCGGCGATGCCCCCGCCGGCACCGCTTCCCTCCTGGTCCGCTGCCACCGCACCGAGCACGTCCGCTCCCAGCCCCTCGAGTTCACGGTCTCCGCCCCGCCCGCCACCACCCGCCCCGACCCCGTCCTCACCGTCCGCGGCCTGAGCGCCCGTTACGGCTCCCGGCCCATCCTGCACGGCATCGACCTGGAGGTCGGGCGCAACGAGTGCGTGGCCGTCGTAGGAGAGTCCGGCAGCGGCAAGTCGACCCTGTCACGTGCCATCGGAGGGCTGCACGAGGAATGGAGCGGGACCCTGTCCTTCCGGGGCGAGCCGTTGCCGCCCGGCGCCCGGCAGCGAACCCGCGAGCTGCGCAAGGCGGTCCAGTACGTCTTCCAGAACCCCTACCTCGCCCTCAACCCCCGAATGACCGTGGGCAGGATCGTCCGCCGACCGCTGGAGCTGTTCGGTCTGGCCCACGGCGCCGACGCCACCCGGCGCGTGCACGAACTCCTCGGCCAGGTGATGCTCTCACCGGCGGTGTACGACCTGCGCCCCGACCGTCTCTCCGGCGGTGAACGCCAACGTGTCGCCATCGCCCGTGCGTTGGCCTGCGAGCCGGAACTGCTGATCTGCGACGAGGTGACCTCCGCCCTCGACGTCTCCGTCCAGGCGTCGATCGTGGGCCTGCTGGAGGAACTGCGCTCGAGCCGAGGCCTGTCGATGCTGTTCGTCACCCACAACCTCGCCCTCGTCCGCTCGCTGGCGACCCGCGTGGCGGTGCTCTCCGACGGCCACATCGTCGAGGAGGGATCCACGGCCCACGTACTGGACCGGCCCTCGGCCGCCTACACACGGCAGTTGCTCGCGGACACACCCGGCCGCGGAGACGGCTCCGCCGAACTCGTCGGGGAGGGCGCCTGATGGTCACGTCAGCCGTCTCGCCCGGCGCCGACGTCGACACCCTGCGCGAACCCCAGCGCTGGTATCCCCGCTCCACGGAGATCGCCGCGGCCGCGCCACCCGAACCCTGGCCCCGGGCCGTCCGCCCGCTGTCCGCCCGCATCACCGGCGCCGGACGCACCATGGACCTCGACGAGTTCCTCTCCCTCACCCACACCACCGCGCTGGTCGTCATCGCGGACGGCGCCCTCGTCCACGAGCGCTACGCCCCCGGCATCACCCCGGACGACCGGCTCGTGGGCAACTCGGCGACCAAGTCGGTGCTCGCTCAACTGGTCGGCCGGATTGAGGGGTTGGACCTGGACACACCCGCTGCCACCCACGTCCCCGAACTCACGGGCAGCGGCTACGCACGGGTGACGGTCCGTCAACTCCTCACGATGACCAGCGGGGTGGACTGGGAGGAGGACCACCGCGATCCCGCCTCGCCCGCCTCCCGACTCGTCGCCTGCCTCCGCGAGGGATGCGGCGAGCTGCGCGACCACGTACTGCGCATCCCGCCCGGCCGCCCGCCCGGCACGGCCTTCGCCTACTGCACCGCCGACTCGCTCGTCCTCGACTGGGTGCGCGAACGTGCGACCGGCCTCGACTTCGCCGCCCACCTCTCCCGGCTCTGGCAGGCAATAGGCGCCGAACACCCCGCCGTCGTGGGCCTCGACGCGTCCGGCGTCGCCATGGCCGGCGGAGCACTCGCGGCGACGGCCCGCGACTGGGCCCGCCTCGGATGGCTGCAGATCGACGGCAGTCGGGGCGGCCGACAGCTCGTGCCGCCCGACTGGGTCGAGGCCTCCAGCCGGCCCGAGCAGCCGTTCCTCACCCCGGGCCGACTGCCCAGCACGATCACCACACACGCCGGTTTCGGCTACCACTGGTGGCCCCTGGACGGAACCGGGCAGCGGGTGACCGCCGACGGCATGCGCGGCCAGTTCGTCTACGTCGACCGGGCCCGGCGCGTGGTCGTGGTCAAGACGTCGGCCTGGCCGCACGCGGACGCCTGGGCCGACCGCCAGTACCGCGACCTCTGCTACCTGGCGCTGCCCGCAATAGCCGAGGCGGTGGGTGCATGAAGCAACACGGCATCGTCACTCCGTACGAAGGCCGGCAGCACGGCGGCTGGGACCCCGAGGCCCCGATCCCCGCCCCACTGGCCCTGCACCGCACCACCGTCTCCCCGGCCTGGGTGGACTACAACGGCCACCTCAGCGAGTCCTGCTTCCTGCTCGTCTTCGGCGACAACTCCGACGCCTTCTTCCGGTGGATCGGCGTGGACGAGGCCTACCGGGCGGCCGGCCACTCCCTCTACACCGCGGAGACGCACCTCCACCACCGCGGCGAGGCGAGCGAGGGGGACCCGCTGCGGCTCACGCTGCAGATCCTCGACGTCGACGACAAGCGCCTGCACCTCTTCCACGCCATGCACCACGAGGACTCCGGGGCGCTGCTCGCCACCGCCGAACAGATGCTGCTGCACGTCGACACCGCCGCCGGGCGTGTCGCGCCCTTCCCCGGGTCCCTCGTCCAGCGGCTGGCCGCCACCCGCGCCGCACACGCCCGACTGCCCGTGCCCGAGGCGGTCGGCCACGTCATGGGCATCCACCGCAAACCGCCCCGCCCTCACGAAAATTGACGCCTCCTCAGGAGACTCGAAAGGCAGGACGCTCCATGGACTTCGGGCTCACCCCCGAGCAGGACCTCGTCGTCGACACCGTCCGCGCGTTCGTCGAGACCGAGCTCTATCCGTACGAGGACGAGGTCGAGCGCCTCGACGAGGTCCCCGCCGAACTCGCCGCCCAGATCCGCAAGAAGGCCCTCGACGCCGGCCTGTACGCCCCCAACATGCCAGAGGAACTGGGCGGCGGCGGCCTCGACCCCATCGCCCTCACCCTCGCGGAACGCGAACTCGGCCGCGCCTCCTACGCGTTGCAGATGCTGGTCGCCCGCCCCAGCAACATCCTCCAGGGCTGCACCGGCGACCAGATCGACACCTACCTCCTGCCCACGATCCGCGGCGAACGCCACGACTGCCTCGCCATGACCGAACCCGGCGCCGGCTCCGACGTCCGCTCGATGCGCACCCGCGCCGAACGCGTCGACGGCGACTGGGTCCTCAACGGCACCAAGCACTTCATCAGCCACGCCGACACCGCCGACTACGTCATCCTCTTCGCCACCACCGACACCGAGCGCACCGCGCGCGGCGAACGCAGCCGCATCAGCGCCTTCCTCGTCGACAAGGGAACCCCCGGCTTCGAGGTCCGCCGCGGCTCTGCCTGCGTCTCGCACCGCGGTTACCACCAGTGCGAACTGACCTTCACCGACTGCCGGATACCGGCAGGGCAGCTGCTGGGCGAGGAGGGGAGGGGCTTCGAGCTGATGGGGGAGTGGCTGGGCGCCAGCCGGCTCACCGTGGCCGCGACCAGCGTCGGCCGCGGGCGCCGCGTGCTGGAGTCGGCCGTGCGCTGGGCCGCCGAGCGCGAGCAGTTCGGGCAGCCCATCGGCCGCTTCCAGGGCACCGGCTTCAAACTCGCCGACATGGCAACCGACTTGGCGGCAGCAGAACTGCTGACCCTCTCGGCCGCCTGGAAGCTCAGCCGCGGCAGGATGACCGACCGGGACGCGGCGATGGCCAAGCTGCACGCCTCGGAGACGCTCGGCCGGATCACCGACCACGCCGTCCAGATCTTCGGCGGCATGGGCCTGATGCAGGAGACGGCCGTCGAACGCCACTGGCGCGACGCCCGGGTGGAACGCATCTGGGACGGCACCAGCGAGATCCAGCGGCACATCATCTCGCGGTCGCTGCTGCGCCCGCACGGGGCCTGAAGGGGGAGCGGGGATGACGTCGTCCGCCCTCGACACCGCCCGCTCCGCCCGCGCCCGCAACCTCCAACGCCTGCTCTCCCCCCGGCACATCGCCGTCTTCGGCGGACGGCACGCGGCGGAGGTGGTGCGCCAGTGCCGGCGCATCGGTTACGACGGCGCCATCTGGCCCGTACATCCGACGCACCGCACCGTCGGGGGACTGTGCTGCCACCCCGACGTGGACGCCCTGCCCGAGGCGCCCGACGCGGCCTTCGTCGCCGTACCGCGCGAGCCGACGGTCGACATCGTCGCCGCCCTCGCGAGGCGAGGCGCCGGCGGAGCGGTGTGCTACGCCTCCGGCTTCGCCGAGACGGGCGCCACCGGCACCGCACTGCAGCACCGGCTGGTGGCGGCCGCCGGCGACATGGCCGTTGTCGGCCCCAACTGCTACGGCATCCTCAACTACCTTGACGGCGCCGCCCTCTGGCCGGACCGCCACGGCGGCGCACGCACCGCCCGCGGGCCCGCGATCATCACCCAGAGCGGCAACATCGGCCTCAACCTCACCATGCACCGCCGCTCGCTCCCGCTGTCGTACCTCATCACCGTCGGCAACAGCGCGGCCCTTCAGCTGCACGAGCTCGTCGAGGGACTCCTCGACGACCCCCGGGTGACGGCGATCGGACTGCACATTGAGGGCCTGGAGGACGTGGCCGGCTTCTCCCGCGTCGCGCTCGAAGCCCTGCAACGACGCATCCCCCTCGTCGCGTTGAAGGCCGGCAGCTCACCGCTCGGCGCCCGTGCCGCCCTCAGCCACACCAGCTCCCTGACCGGCTCGGACGCGCTGTACGACGCCCTGTTCCGGCGCCTGGGAGTGGCCAGGGTCCGGGATCTGCCCGGACTGCTGGAGACGCTGAAGTTCCTGACGGTGCACGGCACGCTGCGCGGCTCGCGGATCGCCTCCATGAGCTGTTCCGGCGGCGAGGCGTCCCTGGTCGCCGACCTGGCTCAGCCCCGCGGGGTGACGCTGCCGGAGTTCCCCCAACTCACCGGCGAGCGACTGCGATCCGTACTCGGTGAACGCGTCAGCGTCGCCAACCCCCTCGACTACCACACCTACATCTGGGACGACCGAGCCGCGCTGACGGAGTGTTACGGGGCGGTGCTGGGCGCCGACTTGGACGCGCAGCTGCTGATCCTCGACATGCCGAAGCCCGGCACGGGGGACGCGTCCTCATGGGACACGGCGGTCGACGCCCTGATCGCCGCGCACCGCGAAGCTGCCCCAACTCCCGTCACCTGCCTGGTCAGTTCGCTCCCCGAAGGGCTGCCCGAGGAGGCGGGCACACGGCTGCTCGGCGAGGGCATCGCCCCCATGCAGGGCCTGACCGAATGCCTGGACGCGATCGCCGCCGCCGCGGCCATCGGCGCCGCCCAGGCCGGCGCCGACCGCATCCGGCCGCTCACCGCCCACCCCTCGGCGCACAGCGGCACGCCCCACACCCTCGACGAGTGGCAGGGCAAACGCGCCCTCGCCGCCCGGGGCCTGCGCGTCCCCGAGGCGGCCCTGGCCACCGGCCCCGACGAGGCGGCCCTCCGCGCCCGCGAGCTCGGCTTTCCCATCGTCCTCAAGGCCGTCTCCGCCTCTCTCACGCACAAGACCGAGGCCGGAGCCGTACGCCTGCACCTGACCGACACCGGACAGGTGCGCGAGGCGGCCGAGGAGATGCTCCGCCGGGGCCTGCCCGACCGCTTCCTCGTCGAGCGGATGGTGCAGGAACCGGTCGCCGAGCTGATCGTCGGAGTCCACCGCGACCCCTGCTTCGGCCCGGCGCTGACCGTCGGCGCGGGCGGCATCCTGGTCGAACTGATCCGGGACACGGCCACCCTGCTCCTCCCGGCCTCCCCGGCCGAGATCCGCACGGCGCTCACCTCCCTGCGCACCTGGCCGCTGCTCGACGGCCACCGGGGCCGGCCCAAGGCCGACGTCGAAGCCGCCGTGGCAGCGGTGGCCGCCGTGGCCGCCTACGCGCACGACCACGCGGCCGACCTGGTCGAGCTGGACGTCAACCCGTTGCTGGTGCTCCCCGAGGGCCGCGGGGCCTACGCCGCCGACGCACTGATCCGACTCACCCATCCCGCGCAGGAGGACCCGCCCCATGCCTGAGCCCGACGTCGCAACCGAAGCCGCCGTACGGCTCTCGACCGACGACGGCATCCTCGTCGTCACGCTGGACCGGCCGAAGGCGAACGCCGTCGACGTCGCCACCAGCCGCGCCCTGTACGCCGCCTTCGAGCGGCTGCGCACCGACCCCGAACTGCGGGTCGGGGTCGTCACCGGCGCCGGTGAGCGGTTCTTCAGCGCCGGCTGGGACCTCAAGGCCGCGGCGGCGGGCGAGGCGGTCGACGCCGATCACGGACCGGGCGGCTTCGCCGGGCTGACCGAGTTCTTCGACCTCGACAAGCCGGTCATCGCCGCAGTCAACGGCCTCGCGCTCGGCGGCGGCTTCGAACTCGCCCTGGCCGCCGACCTGATCGTGGCCGCCGAGCATGCCGAGTTCGCCCTCACCGAGGCCACGCTGGGCCTGGTCCCGGACTCCGGCGGCGTACTGCGGCTGCCGCGGCGCCTGCCCCCGGCGATCGCCACCGAGCTGCTGCTGACCGGACGGCGCATGACCGCGCCGGAGGCGGCCCGCTGGGGACTCGTCAACCAGGTCGTCCCCCGCGAACGGCTCCTCCCCGCGGCCATGGCGCTCGCTCGCCAGGTCTGCCGCAGCGCGCCCCTCGCCCTTGCGGCGATCAAGGAGATCACACGCAGGACCGAGGGCCGGGGTGTCGAGGAGGCCTTCGCCGCGATGCGCGGGCCCGGCATGCCCGCCTACCAGGCGGTTCTCGCCTCGAAAGACGCCGAGGAAGGCCCGCGCGCCTTCGCCGAGAAGCGCCGACCGGTGTGGACCGGCCGCTGAACGCCGTCAATTCCTCTCGGCACGGCGGAAGTTCATACAGCACACATCTGAAACGTTGAATCAGTCACTGCTGTGGCATCTGTGACGGTTTGCACCCTCTGTGTAGGTGTGGTGATCTGAATTACGCAGGCTTCAGGCACACCCAGAGGAGATGGTCGTATGCCTTTCACGGACAAGGCGATCGAGGAAGTCACCCGTTTCGACATCGAGGCGGCACTCGACCCCGCCGAGCCGGACGGCGTCTTCCGTGACAGCCGGGAATGCGCGGCCCTCGCGCTTCTCTCCGCAGAGACCAAGCTGCTGCTCTCGCCGCCGACCCCCCGCCCCAAGAAGGGCTGAACGAGTCGACGGGAGCAGCTGAATGGAGCAGTCAGGCACTTCGGCCCTGTTGCAGGGCGCGGTGCAGGACCTCTCGTCGGACGTGGTCTCCGCCCTCCGCGGCGGAGACCACGTCCGGGTCTCCGGCAGCGAGGCGGACGACGGCCCTCGGGCAAGCGTCGCCGTAGCTGCCGTACGCGTGCTGGGAGCGGATCTGCTCCTGCCGCACGTCCTGTCCCGCACCCAGCCCGCGCCGGAGTCGCTCACCGCGTTCCGGCAGACCGTGGAGACCTTCCCGCCCCGCGCCGACTCGGCCCCCGCCGTCGTATGGAGCCACTGGGCCATGCGCCGCACGCTGCACAGGCTCGACGCACCCGCCACCGAAGACGGTGCGGAACCCGACGCCGGCTGGCTCGACGGCGTGACCTGGCAGTTGCTGACGCATCAACTCGCCGTCCTGGCACCGCTCGCGGTGCCCGGCGAGGACTGCGCAGTGACTCGCGCGGCCCGAGCCCGCCCGGTCGACGTCGCCCGCGGCTTCGTAAGGGCGGTGCGCCGCCGGGACTGGCAGCAGGCCGCCGGCGCCGGGCGCTGGCTGACCCTGCTGGACGGGGTGCCGGAGTCGCTCGGTCTCGAAGCCGGGCTGGACTTCGTGGAGTTGATGGGCGGCACCGACCCGCGCGTCGCCCTCCAGGTGGAGGCGGCACGGGCCATGCGGTGGGCCGGAGCCCTCGTATGACCCGAGTGGACGTACACAAGGTCCGGGAAGCGGAGGTCGCCGCGCTCGCCTGGCTGTCCGCACACCGCGGCGACTTCGCGCTCGGCGACGACGCGCTCACCGCCGACGGCCAGGTCGACCTCACCTGGAAACCGCTCGGCGAACTGGCGCAGACCTGCGCGAGCGTGCGTGAGCACACCGCGCCCGACGACCCGCTGCACGCCTGCGTGTCCGACCTGCTGGGGTTCGCCTGGCAGCAGACCGGACGGGGCGAACTCTTCCTGCGCCTGCAGGAGTTGGAGCCCTTCGCCACGTATCCGCTGGAGGTGTACTCCGTCTTCGCCGGCGCCGGGCTGCGGCACGACGGGTACGAGGCCGCCGCCGCGACGGTGGCCCGCACCCGCGGCTGGCGGCAGACCGAGCAGGAACCCACCCGCCGGCTCGGCCTTCTCAAGGCCGAGGGGCGCAGCGGCATCCACCGGCCGGAGCGGGCCCAACAGGCGCTGCGCCGCACCTGGTTGGGCGGACTGCCGGAACCCTGGACGTTCGAGCGCTCCGCCGGGTACGCGCTCACCCACGTCGTCTTCCACCTCACCGACTGGGGCCGCACCCCCGAGGGACTCCCCCCGGACCTGGCCGACTATCTCGCCGACTGGCTGCCGCCCTGGCTCGACACCTGCCTGGACGCCAGGATGTGGGACCTCGGCTGCGAACTGCTCGTCGTGGCCGCGAGTTTGCCCCGCCCACCCGACTCGGCGATGTTCCAGGACGCCTGGACCCGGATCGCGCGGGCGCAGCACGAAACGGGCGCCCTGCTGGTGGACGGCCCAGACCCCGGCGAGGACGATGCGGCAGCTGCCGAGCCGGACTTCCTGCACTGCTACCACTCCACCCTGATGGCCGCCTTCGCGGCGGCACTCACGGTCGAGCGCCTCACCGGAGGCGTCGACGACGACCGCGCACCGTACGCGGGCGACATGCACGGACAAGGAGTGCCCGGATGACCGACACCCGTCTGATGCACACCGTCGGCGTCCGGGCCCTGGAATGGCTGTGGGCCCATCGCGACGGCTTCCGCCTGGAGCACGACGTCGATCCGGAAGTCGGCTTCCTCGAACGCTTCAAACCGGTCGGCGAACTCGCCCTGATCTGCCGGGTGTTGTTCCGCGAGGGAGTGGCCGGATCGCGCCAGGCCGACCTGGCGCACCGCCTGGTGGACCACACCTGGCGGCACACCCTGGACGGCGGCCGCATGCTGGTGCAGGGCCAGCGCATCGAGCCGCTCTCGCCGATCCCCTTCGAGGTGTACCTGCCGTACAAGGAACTGGGCTACAGCGAGCCCGAGGTGGAGCGCGCGACCGCCCTCTACCATCGGCTGAGCAGCTGGTCCTCCCTCGAACTGGACCCGACCCGACGCCTCGGCATGGCCGCCTTCCAGCGCCGCTTCGGCCTCACGCCCAGCCCGCCCGAGGCCGACCTCGTCGACGCGACCTGGCTGGCCCGCACCCCCGAGCCCTGGACGGTCAGCGGCCACATCGCCTACGACGTAACGCACGCGGTGTTCCACCTCACCGACTGGGGAGAGAACCCCGACGGCCTGCCCCCGGACATCGCCGACTACCTAGCCACCTGGCTGCCGGTGTGGATCGACGACTGGCTGGACCTGCAGCGCTGGGACCTGCTGGGCGAACTCCTCGTCGTCGACGCCTGTCTGCCCCGCCCGACCCTCGACGAACGGGCCTGGGCGGGCTTCGCCGCCGCACAGCAGCCCGACGGCGCCATGCCCGCCATCCGGACCATGCCCGAGGGCGAGCCCGACGAGGTGTTCGACATCGTTTACCACCCGACGCTGGTCGCCGCGTTCGCCTCGGTCCTCGCCACCTCCCGCGCCCTGACCGAGCTGGCGCACGCCTCCTCATGACGGCCCAAATGACCGTGGCTCGGCCCTGGCCGGGGGACCCCATCGATGGGGAGGACTTCCTCGCGGGTGAGTCGTACGACGGAGAGGGCCTCCCCGCGGGTGAGTCGAACGACGACGGTACGGCCGACGGGGAAATCCACGAGAGGCTGGCGGCGGCAGTGGAAGCCGCCGACGCACCCGACGTCGTCTTCGCCATCTCCCGGCACGGCCGCCGCACCATCCGCTGCGGCGGCACCGCACCGCCCCCGCCGACCGACCGTCAGGACCTGCGCTACGAACTCGGGTCCGCCTCGAAGACGCTCACCGGTCTGCTGCTCGCCCAGCTGATCCAGCGCGGCCTGCTGTCCGGGGGCGAGCCGGCCACCGCCTGCCTGGACCCGTCCCGGCGCACCGGCCCGGCCCCGGTGACGCTGGCCCACCTCATGACCCACACCGCCGGACTGCCCGGACTGCCGGCCGACTTCTACCTCCGGGCCCTGCCCGCCTGGCACACCAACCCCTACGCCCGCTACCCGGCCGCCCGCGTGATCGACGCGTTCCTGCGCCACCGCCCCGGACACCGGCCCGGCACCCGCTGGCGGTACTCCAACCTCGGGGTCGCCGTGCTCGGCCACGCCGTCTCGGCGGCGATGGGCACGGCCTGGGAGGACCTGCTCGCCGATCACGTCCTGCGCCCGCTCGCGCTCAGCGACACCGCTCTCCTGGCCCGCGGCCCGGAAATCGACGCCGTGGGGTACGGCAAGGACGGCCGTACACCCGTCCCCGCCTTCGACGCCGGCGGCTTCCAAGCGGCGGGTGCCGTCCGGGCCACCCCGCACGACCTGCTCACCTTCCTCGAAGCCCACCTCGACCCGTCCGGCTCACCCCTGGCGGGAGCGCTGCGCTCGGTGCGCACACCGGTGCTCCGGCGCGGTCTGGGGCACCGGCACGTGCACACCCTGGCGTGGTTCCGGCACCCCACCGACGCCGGGCCGATGTACTTCCACGGCGGGGCCACCCTCGGCCAGCAGGCCTTCCTGGGCTTCCGGCCCGACACCGGCACGGCCCTGGCGGCGCTGTGCACGCGCCGCTTCCGCGCCGGCGACCCGTTCGTGGCCGGCGCCTACGGGTTTCTCGCGGGCGAGTAGCCGGCGTTCCCGTGCGAGGGCCGCGCCTTCGCACCGGAACGCCGTACGACTCCCGACGACTCCTACATCCGCTGCCACAGCGCCGGAGTGCTCTCCGGCGACCACACTCCCTGCGCCTGGTGGGTCTGCAGACACTGGTAGCGCACGCCCTCGACGGTCACCGTGGTTCCCGCCTCGTAGACCTTGCCCGCGGACCAGGGGGTCGCCGTCTCGCCGCCCTGCGCGGCTGACGGGCCGGCCTGGGTGGTCGCGGTCTTCAGGGTGAGGCCGAAGTCGCTGAGGATCGCGTTGACCGGCTGGTAGAAGGTCGTGCCGCCGCTCGTGCAGTCGCCCGAACCGCCCGAGGTGACACCCTGGGCCTGGGCGCCGGAGATGAACGGGCCGCCGGAGTCGCCCGGTTCACTGCACACCGTGGTCTGGGTCAGCCCGTTGACGGTGCCCTCGGAGTAGCGGACGCTCGCGTTGTGCTGCTGGATGGTGCCGCAGTGCCATCCGCTGGTGGAACCGGAGCGGCACACCGACGCCCCGACGAGCGCCTGGACCGAGCCGCCGACCTGCGTCCGCTTGCCGCCCTCGCCCTTGACGTCGGCCGTGGCGGTCCAGTCGCCGTCGACGGCCACCCAGGACATGTCCTTGCCGGGGAACGTGGACGCCTGGAACGTGCCCTGGGCGGCCATGTTGAAGCCCGTGGTGGTCGCCCCGGCCTTGCCGCAGTGGCCGGCGCTGGCGAAGCCCTGCTGGGTGCCCTTGGTGACGGAGAAGCCGATGGAGCAGCGGGTGTTGCCGTTGATGTAGTAGGCGTCGCCGCCGACGATGTCCTCCGTCAGCCGGGGCCGGTCCGGCGACACATGGACCGCCACGCCTTCGTCCTGGAGACCGGCGGCCTCGACGAGGGCCGTCGCGGCCGACTGCGTCGTGGCCTGTACGACGACCCGGTTCTCCGGCACGTCGACGTACCAGATCGGAGCGTCGAGGTCCCGGCTGCGCTTGGCGGCCGTGTCCAGCTTCTTCTTGTCGGCCTCCAGGGTGCTCAACGGCGTCTTGACGACCGCGGGCCTGGCTCCCTGCGCACGGATGGCGGGCAGGTCCGCGGCGTCGGTGGTGGCGACGGTGAGCTCGGCGGAGGTCGACCCGTGCACCCAGGCGCCGGCGAAGTGGCCGCCGAGGGCGTTGCGGAGGCGGCCGGCACGGGTGCCCGCCTCGGCCTCGTTGACGAGCCGGGTGGCCGCCTGCGACTTCGTCAGCCCCAGGTCGCGCTCCATCGCGCGCAGCACCTCGTCCGACGGTTTGTCGGCGCCGAGCGTCTTGGCGGCGGTGGAGGACGGGGGTCCCGGAGCGGGTGGCGGTGCGGCCATCGCGGCTGCGGGGAGTCCGGTCAGTACGAGGGTGCCGAGTGCGGCGAGGGCGGTGCGGCGTCTGTTTGCGACATGTCTGCCGACCATGCTGTACCTCCTTGTGGGTACGGGTGAGTCAGTGGCGAAGACATGGGCGGCCTTGCCTCAAAGGCCCGTGACGATGTCAAAGACGGAGGTCTTTCGCGCAATGGGGGACGCCGGCGGTGGCATGTGCAGTACAGCGACGTCCGCCGGTCCAACGTCATCGGGGAGGGGCTCGTACGAACTTCGGCGGCAACTGGGTGAGCGCCGGCGCCACGTCGTACAGCACGACCTCGGGCAGCACCGTCATCACGATGATCCGATCGGGGGACCTTGCGTGTGTCGGCGCGGTGCGCCTCGGACGGGCGACGCAAAGGTGGCTGCCATGAAGCTGACGTATCGCCTGCTGGCGCTGACCACCGTTCTCACGTGCCTGCTCGGCGCGTCCTCCGGCCAACCCAAGGAGGGCGTGCAGTACAAACGGCTCGCGCACCCGGTCGCCGGCGTCGACGCGCGCCAGGTCGTGGAGCTGTTCTGGTACGACTGCCCGCACTCCTACGCATTCGAAAAGCCGCTGGAGGAATGGGCCGCACGGCAGACTCCCGCGGTGAAGGTGGTGCGTATCCCGGCGGTCTGGACGGACGAGCCCGACATGGTCGCCTACGCTCGCCTCTTCTACACGCTGGACCGGCTCGGCATCGCGGAGCAGGAGGCGATTCCGGTCTTCCAGGCCGTGCGTGACCGGCACCAGAGGCTCACCACCGAGGCGAGCGTCGTGCGCTGGGCGGCCAGGGAGGGACTCGACGTCACGGCGGTCCGAACCGCCTACAAGTCCAAGGAGGTTGCCGACGCGGTCGAGAAGGCGCCTGCGCTCCGCGAGCGCTACCAGGTGGACGAGGAGCCGACCGTGGTGGTGGGCGGACGCGTCCACACCTCGCCGTCCCAGGCAGGCAGCTCCGCCGAGATCATCTCGGTGGTGAACTACCTGTACCGCAAGGCCGGCCACTGAGCCGAGTGCCGCGAAGGGCGTCTGACGGGCAACCGCCCGGTCCAGGCGCCCTTTTCGCGCGCCTGGAAGAAGCCACCGCAAGGCGGTGTCCCTGTAGTAGCGGGGCGGACGGTGGATCTACAGCCCCAGCACCCGCTCGGCGTTGCCGTGGAAGACGCCGACGAGGACGTCGTCCGCGTAGCCGATCTCCTCCCATTCCGGGAAGATCCGCTCGTAGGGCAGGCTGGGTTGGTCGCTGCCGAACATGATCTTCTCGCGGAGCCGGCCCCGTACGTCCTTCTTGAGCTGGTCGGGGAAGTGCTTGGGGCCCAGCCGGACAACTCCCAGAAGACGTTGCCCTTGTGCAGGTACCGACGTCGATCATCACGGGTGCGCCGAGACCGGAGATCGTCTCGAACAAGGGGTACAGGGCGCGGTCGTCGACTCGGCAGCGGCCCATGATCGGGTGGAAGTGGAAGCCCAGGACGCCGAGTTCGGTCACCGCACGGTCAACGGCAGGGAGAAGTCCGAGTCCTTCATCACCAAGGGCCTCGCAGAAAGCCGGCGGGCCAAGCTGATGACCGCCGCTCGCGACGGCGAACCGTTCGATTCGCAGACAGGTCTGCCGGCCTCCGAGTACCACGCGGCGTTCAGCGGCCCCTACACGGTCGCCGCGGCGCTGCTCGGCGGTGCCTTCGGCGTGTATCACGAGGACTTCACCGACGCCGCCGACGAGCGCTGCAGCGCGTCGTTCCCGCACGCCTTCCCCGCCGTCCTGCGCGTGACCACCCGCGCGGGCGGAACTCGAGGCCCGCGTCGCGGCGCCAACGCTCGCCCTTCCTGACGCTCAGAGCATCGAGGATCTCACCGCGCTGCTGACCTCGGCGGGGGAGCGCTGAGGTCGAGACGGTTATCGCTCCCGGACTGCGTAGGTCAGGTGGGTCACCCGTTGCGTGGGCTCCGCGCGGACCTGCTCCAGGGCCACGCGGCCCGCGTCCACACCCTCGAACAGGCGGGTTCCGGAGCCGAACAGCACGGGTGAGAGCGCGATCGTGAACTCGTCGATCAGGCCGGCGTTCACGTACTCCAGGATCGTCGCGCCGCCGCCCGCGATGCGGACGTCCCGGTCGCCGGCGGCCTCGCGGGCCTGGTCGAGCGCGGTCTCGATGCCGTCGTTGACGAAGTGGAAGGTGGTCCCGCCCGGCCGCTCCCAGGGGTCACGCTTCTCGTGCGTCACGACGAAGACCGGCGTGTGGAACGGCGCCTCCTCCGGCCAGGACTGCTCGCCGAGATCGAACATGCGCTTACCCATCACGCTCGCGCCGGTGCGCTCGAACGTCTCCCGCGCGATGTCGTTGTCGCGCCCCTCCTCGCCGCCCTCGCCGAACTTCAGGTTCTCCCGGAAGAACCGCAGCGGGAAGATCCACTGATGCAGCTCCATCCACTGCCCCATCCAGCGCTGCACGTCCGGGTCGTCCTGCTTGTCGGGCGCGAAGAGCTCGTCTTCAACCGGCACGGACTCGGGCGCGACGAACCCGTCCAGCGACATCGAGACGCTGAAGAACACCTTCCCGGCCATCAGCCCTCCGCTCCCTTCCGAACGATCTCGGTGACGTAGGCAGCCAGGTTGCCCAGGGTCTGCCGGCCGCCCTCGATCGCGTGGTACTTCTCGACCGCCTCGTCGCGCAGCTCCTTGGTGGGGAACACCGTGCGCATCTCGAGCCGGGTCGCCGCGCCGTCGGGCGCGAACGTGAGGACCGACTCGAAGGCGTTCGGGTCGCCGCGGGACTCACCGTGCAGCAGCGCGATCCGCTCCGGCGGGGTGATCTCGCTCCAGGAGATCCACTCCTGGTAGTCCGTCCCGTCCGGTCCGTGCATCACGAAGTCCCACTCCCCGCCGACGCGGAACTCGAACGCCCGCGTGGTGGTGGTGAATCCCTCCGGTCCCCACCACCGAGACAGGTGCCGCACCTCGGTGAACGCCTCGAACACCAGCTCCCGTGGGGCGTCGATGACCCGGGAGATCACGATCTCACGGTCGGCCGTCGCGGACTGCGCCGGCGCTCCTCGTCCCGTCGCGCTCATCGGCTACTCCTCCTGCCTTGTCTGCTTGAGGTCCTGCACGTACGCGTCCAGCCGGTCGAAGCTCTCGTTCCAGAACTGCTCGAACCCGCCGGTCCACTCGTGGACCGGTCGCAGCCCGCGGGCGTCGAGGCCGTACAGGCGCTGCTTGCCCGCCTTGCGGTCCCGCACCAGTCCGACCTCCCGGAGCACCCGCAGGTGTTTGGACGCCCCCGGCTGGGTCATCCCCAGCTCCTGGGCCAACTCGGTCACCGGCCGCTCACCCGCCCGCAGCAGCACCAGGATCTGCCGGCGCTGCGGCTCGGCGATCGCGTTGAAGACGTCCGAGGTCGTCGCTGCTCGTGCCATGGGCGCAATCGTATGCCGATATCGGCATACGTCAAGCGAAGGAATCAGACGGGGCAGGGTGCCCGGCCGCGATCTGGCTCGCGCCCTCCCCGTGCAGCGGCTGGCTGGGCCTGGCGGACTCGGTCACCGCCGCCACCGGCAGAGCTCCCGACGGCCGGCGCGTCCATGTCGTCGTCGACAACTGGAGCCGGCACGTCCGTGCGGCTCGGTGCCTGGGACGTCCGCGTCCTCGCCGCTGCACCGGGGTCCGCCGCGGAGGACCGGTGACATCCGCCACCGCGGCACCGGAAGGAGGCCGGCAGTGAGTCCCGCCGCAGATCGATCACGCTGGCGCCGGCGATGGCTCTCGGTGCCACCGTCGGCCTGGCCTCCGCGCCCGCCTCCGCCGCCGTCTGGAACACCTGCGACCAGTACGGCAGCACGACCCTGAACGGCTACACGCTCTACAACAACATCTGGGGCTCGGGCGCCGGCAGCCAGTGCATCTGGGCCAACTCCGGGACCGGCTGGGGTGTCTGGGCCAACCATCCCAACACCGGCGGCATCAAGTCCTACGCCAACTCAACGAAGTCGATCAACAAGACGATCGACTCCCTCGGCTGGCTCACCAGCAACTACGACGTCAGCGTCCCGTCGTCCGGCGCGTACAACACGTCGTACGACATCTGGGACAACGACCACCAGTACGAGATCATGCTGTGGGTCAACTACAACGGATCTGTCGGCCCGATCGGCACCTGGCAGGCCAATGTCACGCTCGGCGGCCACAACCGGAACGTCTACAAGGGCACCAACGGGTCGAACCAGGTGTTCTCGTTCCTGCGGACGTCCGACTCCAACTCCGGCACCGTGGACGTCAAGCCGGTCCTCAACTGGATCGCGTACACCAAGGGCTGGATGCCCGGCAACGAGATCATCGGCGACGTGCAGTTCGGCTATGAGATCACCTCGTCGTCCGGCGGACTCGACTTCATCACCAACAACCTGACCGTCAGCGGCGGCTGACACGACATCAGGGCCGAGGTCGGTCCGCGTCCTTTCTCAGGCGCGGTCGACCTCGGCCCGTTGCGCGTTGTGGTCCGCGAGGGTGGCTCGGCGTCGGCCTTGGGCAGGCGGTGGGATCAGTGTCGGGCGAACTGGACCTGGGTGGGTTGCACGACGTTCGGCCGCACCGCGATTCCGTTGATGGTCAGCCGTTCGCCGTAGATGTCGGTGAGTCTGATCGCGCTGCCGCACCCGCTGCCGTCCGCGGAGATGAAGTAGTTGTAGGAGGTGCGGGGCAGTCGCCGCCAGCCGCCTGTGGTGCGGACCTCAAGACTTGCGACGGGGTTGCGGTGGCCGATCGCCTGGATGCCGCACCAGTAGCGGCTGGAGCCGGTCTTGTACCGGATGGAGATCTTGTTGGAGATGCCGGGGCTCACCAGGCTCCAGGTGATGGGGATCCGGCCGACCTTGAGGTCGGCCAGTTTGGCGAATGCCTGTTGGCTGAGGTCGAGTTGCCCGGGTGCGCAGGGCAGGGGGCATTCGTTGGTGATGCGCACCGTGATGGATTTGCCGTTGGCCGCGCGCACGAGCACGTACGCGCCGCACGCCCTGGACGTCTCGTAGTCGGTGGTGTTCATGGCCGCGATCATGAGGTCGGGGCTGGGGCCGAAAAGGCAGGCGCCGTTTCCGTCCGCGGCCTCGTAGGCGGTGGCGACGCCCTTATAGCTGGTGTGCGGCTGAATCCGTCCTGCCTGCGCAGTTGTGGTAGCGGGCTTTTGCTTGGGCTCCGGAGTGTGAGTGGGTGACGGTCGCGCCGACTTGGTGGTCGCGGCACCCGTCGGGCTGGGCGAGCGGGTCGGGCTCGCCGTCGCGGCCGGGGTGCCCCTCTTGGCGGCGGCGGTGGCTTTCACCTCGGAGGTGGCGAGGGGTGTGGCTGCGGCAGGCCCTGCGTCGGCGTTGCGGTCGGGGGCCAACGCCATGACCAGGTAGACGAGAACGCCCGTGGCGATCAGTGCCGATGTGCCGCCCAGCATGAGCCTGCGTCTTTGTCTGCGTTGCCGCGCGGCCTGCCTCGATGTGTTCATTTCCTGTCCGTTCGCAAGATCGAGCCGATGGTGCACTACGGAGTGGCCACAGGAAGCGCAAAGGTTGCCAACGATTTCTCACAGGAATCGGCTCATGCGCGAGCACGGGTGTGCCGCGGCGCCGCAGAGACGCCGGTGCCCTGGTTGCCCCGGAGGTGGGCAACCAGGGCGAGGGTCGGTCGGTCAGGATTCCTGGACAGCCGTACCGGTGACGGAGTCCCCGGACTTCGTGACCTTGTACTTCACCTTGGCGCCGCTGTGGAAGTGGAAGGTCAGCGTCGCCGGTTCGCCGTCACGCAGTGCCTTCAGGAATTCGGGGGTCAGGATGATCGTGCCGTTCGGGTAGTCCGGCGAGAAGGCCTGGTTGAACTCCTGGTACGGAGTCCAGCTGGTCTGGCCGGCGTTGCTGCCGTCGGCGTACGTGGCCTCCATGGTCGCCAGCAGGTCGCCCTGGTACTTCGTGGGAAGGGTGAACGAATCGGGTGTGCCCGTGGCGTTCGACAGCACCGGGGTGTCGTAGGTGACGATGTCGAGGTTCCAGGGCAGGCCGCGGGAGAACCGGGCCTGGAGCGTCGCGTTGACCCCGTAGTCCCGCTCACCGGTCAGCCGGGTCAGCGCCTGCGCTGTGAGGGTGAGCCGATCCTTGAAGACGGTGTAGTCCTTGCCCGCGACAAGCTTGGTGTCGCCGTTCCACAGACTCTGGAACTTGGTGCCGTTCAGGTTCAGTGTGAGCGACTGGGCCGTGATCCGGCTCGACTTCGCCACGAAGACCTTGTCGAAGGAGGCGGTTCCCGAGCGGGTGGTCCAGCTCGACTTGATCCAGGCGAACAGGGCGGGGTCCTGCCACTTCAGGGTGTCCCGGTTCAGGTAGGCGAAGGTTCCCGGGTCCCACAGGGCGGTGGTGACGCCGGCTTGGCGCGCCGCGTATCCGAGGTGCTCGAAGTACTTCAGCGCCTCACCCCGCTCGACGCGGTCGGGATGGTTGTGGTCGGGCCAGGCCAACAGGCCGTACTCGCCGAGGTAGACGGGGATGCCCCTGGCGACGAAGGTGTCGTGCATGCGGGCGAAGGCGTCGGTCAGGTCGTTCTGGGCGGCGGTGTCGTACCGGGTGCCGCCCGCGACGTTCACGCTGAACGGGTAGTAGCTGTAGTAGTGCACGGTGGCGACCAGGTTGCTGTCGTGCAGCGCGCTGATCGTCGTGTACAGGTCGTCCATGAGGTCCTGTGAGGGGGTGCCGCCCTGTGTGGTCAGGACGAGCAGGCGGCCCTTGTTCGTGCCGCCCGAAGAGCGGACGATCTCGTGGAACGAGGTGTTCAGCTCGTTCATGAACTGGGTCTTCTGCGCCGCCGTGGCGTTGTCGAAGCCCGGTTCGTTGATGCTCTCGAAGAGCAGGGTGCGCGGCTCGTCCCGGAACGTCGCGGAGATCTGGGTCCACAGGGCGTCGTAGCGGGCGCGCACGTTGTCGTGGTCGGTGGAGATCTTCGAGACCCACTGCCACGAGTCGTGGTGGACGTTGAGCACGACGTACAGGTTCTCGGCCTGTGCCCAGTCGACCACCTCCTTGACACGGCTCAGGTACGCGGCGTCGACGGTGTAGGGCGCGGTGGCGGACTGGTGTGCGCTCCAGGTCACCGGGATGCGGACGCTGTGGAAGCCCTGCGCCCGGATGGTCTTGAACAGCTCCCTGGTGGCCTTGGGGTTGCCCCAGGACGTCTCGTCCGGAATCGCGTCCAGGGTGTTGCCCAGGTTCCAACTGGGCTGCATCGCGGCGACGGCGTCCTTGGCACCGGCCGGAACCTTGACCGTGGCGCGTGCCTGCTGTGCGGTGCCGCCGGGCGCGGCGAGCGCGGTGCTGCCGGACAGTCCCAGGATGACGAGCAACGCCATCAGCAGGCCGGCCAGGCGTCCGGGGCCGCGACTGCGGTGGTGTGCGGGTTGCCGTATGTCCTTCATGCGTCATGCCTTTCGGTCGTACGGGTGATCCGATCCGTGGCCGGGCAGCGGTCAGGCGCCACCGTCGGCTCATGGTGAGTAGAGGGAGGCGGAGGGATGCAGAGAGATGCGGAGGGAGGGGCCTGGTTCAGTCGTCGAGTGGCTCGTAGTCGAACCAGTCGAAGTGGACCGTGCCTGCAGCGGCGTACATGCCGATGACCCGACCGGTGAAGCCGCCGGCGACCTCGGTCGACAGGTAGCGGCCGTCGAGGGTCGCGAGTTCGGTGAGCGTGCCGTCAGGCTGCTCGACGCCGAAGGAGACGACGTCGGGTCCCGTGCACGGCCCGTCCGGCGACGGCGGTTCCGCCATCGTGACGGCGAGGACCACCGGCCCGGCGGGCACGGACTGCGCGGCAACGACCGTGCGCAGGGAGCCGACGCGCGCGACCACCCGCACCTCCGTGCCGGACACCTCGATCGCGTAGTGGTGTTGCTCGTCGAGCCGTACGGCGAGGCCACCGCCCCCCTCGGCCGCATCGACGAGCGTGCGCGCCCGGCACGACAGATGCTGCTGGCGCCGACCGGTGAACACCACGTCGGGCTCGTCCAGGGAGCCGCCCCGCGCGCGGAGCGTCAGCCATCCGGGGCGCTCCTTGGTGGTGCAGTGTTCGGCGGGCCGGTCGCGCAGGGAGATCCAGGACGGCCGCAGTTCGGCGAGCTCGAAGTCGTCCCGGTGCTCCTCGGCAGGGCTGAGGGAGAGCGGCCACGGGAGCTCGGGCAGGTCCAGGGCGACCTCGCCGACGACCGGCCAGTCGTCCACCCAGGTCACGGGGGCCAGGAAGGTCTCCCGGCCGAGCACGTGCCAGCCCGGCGTGCCGCCGCCCGGCCGTACGCCGAGCAGCACCATCCACCAGGAGCCGTCGGGGCCTTGGACCAGGTCGGCGTGCCCGGTGTTCTGGACGGGATGGTCGGTGCCGCGATGAGTGAGGATCGGGTTCGCCGGGCACGGCTCGAACGGGCCGGCAGGCGTACGGCCGCGGGCGATCGAGACAGCATGACCGCGCTCGGTGCCGCCCTCGGCGATGAGCAGGTACCAGTAGTCGCCGATCCGGTACAGGTGCGGCGCCTCCGGGGCCTTGGCGCCGGGCCCGCCGGACCAGAGCTCGTTCGGTGTTCCGTACGTCTGCCCGGTGGACGGATCGAGACGGACCTGCGAGACCCCGGCGACCGTGCACCGGCAGGTGCCGTCCTCGTCCCACGCCAGATCGGGATCGATGCCGGGGACACCCGGCGCCCAGATGGGGTCCGACCAGGGTCCGGCGGGGTCGGTGGCCGTGACGATGAAGTTGCCGCCGCCCTCGGTGCAGTTGGTGACGATCAGCCAGAAGCGGCCGTCGTGGTGGCGCAGGGTGGGGGCGTAGATCCCGCCGGAGGACCACGTGCCCGACAGACGCAGTTGCTCCGGCCGGTCCAGGGCGTTGCCGATCTGCGTCCAGTGGACGAGGTCGCGGCTGTGGAAGAGGGGTACGCCGGGGAAGTACTCGAAGCTGGAGCAGGCCAGGTAGTAGTCGTCGCCGACACGGCAGACGCTGGGGTCGGGGTGGAAGCCGGGAATCACGGGGTTGGTGAAGCGTCTGTCCGGCTGGCGCGGAGGGGGCACCCGACAGGTCCTCTCGTCGATTCGTGATGCAGGCGTGGGGTGGTTCAGTGGCGTGGTTCAGGGGCGCCTGGGTCCGTGGGGCTGATGCGGAGCAGGACGGCGGACGGCGCGGTGGGCAGGGTCACGCTCAGCTCGGCCGCGTCGGGCATCCAGGCGGGAGCGGCCCGACTGACCGAGGGGTAGAGCAGGTCGACCCGGGCGGAGGTGTCCCGCAGGTGGGGCAGGTGAAGCGTCGCCGTGGCGTCGGTTCCGGGGCGACGCCAGACGGTGAGGTAGGTGGTAGCCGGGGTGCGCAGGGCCAGTGCGATCCAGGGGTCGTCCCAGCCAGGAAGGCCCAGGGGCCAGGTCGGCACGGCGTGCGGCAGGTCGGCGCGGATGGCCTTGTACGCCGCTACCGCCTCGTGGACCAGGGCGCGGGCCTCCGGCTCGAGTTCGGGAATGCGGCCGGAGAGATGGATCCGGCCGAGGAGCGCGTTGGCCATGCTGAAGGCCACCTCGTCGAGGGAGTCCTCGGGCTGGGGGTACGCCCAGACGGCACCCTGTTCGGGGGCGACGGCGGTGGGCGCGGAAGCCGCGATGGGCGCGTAGAGGTGGAGGTTCTGCTGATCACTCGTGGACTGCAACTGCATCCGGGACAGCAGGGCGTCGTCCCAGCGCATGCCGCCCGAGGAGCAGTTCTCCAGCACCAGATGCGGGTAGCGGTCCAGGACGCCGTCGAGCCAGTCGAGGTGGGCGCGGTTGTGGCCGAGCAGACCGGCGCCCGGGGTCTCGCCGGGGTGGGCGCTGGTGCCGGAGCCGGGGTCGATGTTGTGGTCGAGCTTGAGGTAGCCGACGCCCCACTCGCCGACCAGGCGGTCCACGACCTCGTCCAGGTGGGCACGGGCGGCCGGGTGGCGCAGGTCCAGGTGGTGCCGGCCGGCCTCCGTGACGCGGATGCCGTCGCGGCGGAAGAACGCCTCGTCGGGCAGGGACTTGGCCATGGGGCTGCGTACGCCGATCACCTCCGGCTCCAGCCACAGGCCGGGAACCATGCCGCGCTCCCGGATGCGGTCCAGCACCACGTGGATCCCGCGCTCCCCGGGAAACCGGGAGGCGGCGGGCTCCCATGCGCCGACGCTGTCCCACCAGCCGCCGTTCTCGCCGTCGTACCAGCCGGCGTCGATCACGAAGTACTCCGCGCCCGCATCGGCCGCCGCGTCGATGTGCGGCAGCAGCTTCTCGGTCGTGGGGTCGCCCATCAGGCAGTTCATGTAGTCGTTGAAAATGACGGGCAGGCGCTGGTGGTCGGCATGCGGGCGGCGCTGGGCGCGGCGGTAGCGGGTCAGCGCGGCGAACGCCTCGTCGGGGCCGCCGTCGGCGCTGAAGGACACGGCGGCGGGTACGGTGCGGAAGACGCCGCCGGGTTCAAGGGCGTGCCGCCAGCCGTGGTGGGTGTCGGTGGGTCCGAACAGCGCCGCGTAGGCCGCCTTGTCCCGCTCGGCGCACTCCCAGCGCCAGCCCCCGCCGTTGTGCTCGATCTGCCACACCCAGCTGCGGCCGGTACGCCGGTCCGTCAGGCCGCCCATGGGGAGGCGCCCGCAACTGGACCAGGTGCCCTGTCCGTTCACGGCGAAGCCGGCTCTGCCGTTCGCGTGGCTCACGCGTCCGCTGTGGGCCGGTGTGGTCAGGCGCATCGGCTGTCGCTGCCAGCGGCATTCGGCGAGCCAGTCGTTCTCGGCCCACAGCAGGTCCGCGGCGTCGATGGCCGCCGGGTCCTGCGGGGTGAGGCAGCCCACCGCGAGCGAGCTGACCGACTCCAGGTGCAGCGTGGACCGCCCTTCGTTGCGCAGGGTCACCTCGCTGCGGAGCACGGGGATGCCGTTCGGTGACCGGTAGTTCACCTCCGCGACCAGCCCGGTTTCCGGATCGTGGAGGTCCACGGTCAGTGTGTGCCAGTCGCCGTCGTGGGTCGTGCGATGGGTCCGGTGGCGCAGACGCCCGCCGAGGTCGGTGCCCACGAGGCGGTTGCCCGACCAGCCACGGCCGTGACCCGCGGCCGTCACCTCCACCAGGGGCAGGGACGCACCGGGGATTCTCTGCGCTTCGCCCGGCAGTCCGAGGTACGTGAGGCGCGGGCTGCCGTCGTCATCGAGGTCGAGCTCGAGGCGAAGGGCCTCGTGCCCCCAGTGGAAAGCCCCGTGTTCCTTGGTCATGGAGGCCCTTTCGAGATCAGTGCCCGCGCAGAACCGCGCACCGCCGGGCGGCAGTTCGTGCGCGAGGGCATCGGTGAGAAGGTCGTGGGCGGGGTCTGCAGGGCACGGCCTCGGGATGCGGTGGAGCAGGGCCTGCCAGTGGAGACTGTCGAAGCGCTTCACCTCCAGCCGCAAGTCAATGCTAAGCCTCCTGTGGAACAAGGTCCTCTACTGCAAAGGCTCCTCCTCCCGTTGGGCTGTTGTCAGCCCGTCAGGGAGAATGGCAGTTTCGAAGCGCTTCGACAAGTCATACGTCAGAGCCAGCTCCACACTCGGCTTCCGAGGGGTGTGCGCCGTGGGCTCGGCGTCCTTTCCGCCACTGACCGGCTTCCTTCTGCTGCCCCGGATCGCTGGGGCGCGGAGCGTCGCCGGCATGTCATCCGGCGTTCAGAGACGGGGTTCCGGTAGCCGCCGTTGCGCTGTTGCGGCAGCCCTAGATCTGGACGGCTGTCCCGTCGGCGGTGCCTGCGCCGTTGACATCCAGACTGTTGCCGGCGATGCCGGACTGCACGCGTGCGGGAGCCGGGGCGGGGTCCTTCAGCCGGCCGGCGCCGTCCGCGGCCTGGATGGCGCGGTGGAAGGCGTCTGCCATCTTCTGGTAGCCCATGGCGTTGGGATGCAGCGTGTCGGCCAGGTCTGCCGTGGTCAGGCTGCTCATGTCCACGTATGTGACGTGTTTGCCCGCGGCCTGCGCGTCGCTCACGATCTGGGGGATGGCCTGGTTGTACGCGGCACGGTACTGCTCCACCGTGCCGCTGGTGGACACGACCAGGGAGGCCACGAGGACGGTTGCGTCGGGGACGGCGGCGGTGATCTGGTCGACCAGCGACTTCAGCCGGGCGCCGGCGGTGGAGGGCTGGTAGTTCCCGTTGAGGTCGTTGGTGCCGATCTCCAGCGTCACGACGTTGGGCCGGTGGCGGGTCAGCGAGGTGTCGGCGAGTGCGGAGATCTGGTCGATGCGGTATCCGGAGTGGCCTTCGTTGTCGGGGTCGGACATGGAGCCGCCCCGTAACGTGCCGACGAAGTCCGGCGGATGGCCGTCCGCCGCAAGCTTGTCCCACAACGGACCCCGGTAGCCGTTGCCCGTACTGCTTCCCACCCCCAGGTGATCGAGTCGCCCAACGGCATGACCCGCAAGGGCGTGGTCGAGGCGGCGGAGGCAGGGGTCGCATCAGCCGCGGTCACCCCGAGCGCGGCAGTGACGAGAGAGATGAGGGACAGAGTCCAGGACTTTCTCATGCAGACGTCCTCCCATGACGAGTGAGTGCGGGATCAACGGGCTGAATCGCCGTTCGAGTCAGCAACTCGGCCGCCGTGTCGTCCCGTTGGCCTCTATCAACGCCTGACGTACCGTCAGAAAGGCGGCCGGTAGCCGGATCTGAGGTGCTGCTGGGCGGTCGGTGCCGTCACCAGCCCGTCGGCAGACCGGCGATGAACGAGGTGAGCCGGCCGGCGATGAGTTGGTCGTCATGGGCCGAGTAGTGCCAGTCGCAGCCGAGGAAGTCCAGGCCCGAGTCGTCGAGGGACCAGTAGCGGACCCGGCTGTCGCCGGCGTCGTTGCGCGCCTTGACCATCTGCTGGACATGGCCGGCGTACTGGCCGGCGCCTACTGCCACGATGGTCGTGTCGGCCCCATAGCGCGTGCGCAGCTTCTGGACGAAGTCGCCGTAGGCGCTGCGGTAGGCGGCCGCGAGGCTGTCCGGCGTCCACGGCTCACCGGGGTTGATGGCGGTCGAGAAGTCGTTGGTGCCGAGGTTGATCACCACCACCTGGGGGCGCCAGGTGCCCGGGTTCTGCCAGACGTCGCCCGACACGTTCAGCAGGGCACGGTCGTAGAAGGTCCGGTACGTGACGTCCGGCGAGCCTCCGTTGTAGTTGCGCACCATGCCAAGGCCCGAGTAGCCGTTGATCTGGTAGTCGGCGTTCAGTTGCCGGGCGGTGAGGGCGCCGTAGCTCACATCGGAGTTGGTGTTCCGCTTGACCTGGTCCCAGGTGCAGGTGCGCGACCTCGAGAGGTTGCCGTAGCCCACCGTGAGGGAGTCGCCGATGAACTCGATCTGGCGGTTGCGGGCCGCCGGTCTGCTCAGTACGGCACCGCCGGGCGCGGCCAGGAAGCCCCCGAACGCACTGGTGTCCCCTGGGCTGTCGTTGCGCTTGACGAGCCGGACGGTGTGTTCACGGTTCTGCAGCCCGTTGATCCAGTGCGTGGTGTCGCCTGGCGTGACGAGTGTGGCGACGGTGGTTCCGTCGACCTGGACGTCGTAGTCGGCGGCCGAGTCGTTGAGCACGATGCCCACGCCGGTGCCGCTGACGCGGCCCTCGAAGTACACGCCGGGCCAGCTGTACTGCACGGTGTTTCCGGCGTCCTTGACCCGCCCCGCGGTGTGCACCTGGGCCGCCACTCCTGTCGCGCGGACCAGTTGCCACTGCTGGTTGGTGCCGCCCCAGTCGCTGTACTGCACTACCTTGGCGCCGTCCGCGGTGGAGGCGTTGTCGACCTCGACGGCCTTGCCGCTGTTGCGGTTGATCAGCCGGACGTAACCGTCCGGCGAATCGGCCAGCCGGAACTGCTGGTTGGTGCCGCCCGCGTCGCTCCACTGCACGATGTCCGCGTGGTCGGCGGTGGAGTAGTTGAGCACGTCCAGCACCTTGCCGGAGTGCTGCGCCCTGAGCCGGTAGTAGCCGCCGCCCGAGTCGACGAACCGGAACTGCTGGTTGGCGCCGTCGGTTCGGGGCCACTGCGGCAGACCCGCCCCGTCCGCGGTACTCGCGCCGGCCACATCCAGCACCTTGCCGCTGCCCCGGTTGACCAGCACATAGGACGCGCTCGTATCCACTGTGGCCGCCCGCGCCGTCCCGGCAACACCCCACTCGGCCAGCAGCGCCGCCAGCAAGGCGGTCACCACAGCCAGCACCCCCGTACGCCTCCCACGCCCCCGCCACGACCCACTGGATGTCATATGCATGCCATCTCGCTGCATTTGTGTCCCATCCACTCCTGGACGCAACAGGACCGTTCCGCCGGCTACAGCGCCGTGAAGGTCCACTGCAGGTTGGTGCTGCTGCCGTAGGTCCACTGCTTGGTGACGGAGCCCGAGGTGACGTTGCCGCCGCCGTCGAGGACCAGCCCGGTGGTGCGGTTGGCGATCGAATAACTTTCGCCGCCCCGGTGGGTGATCTTCCACTGTTGGTTGGTGCCGCCGTTCCAGGGCGCCTGTCTGGCTGCGGAGCCGTCGGTGGTGGCGCCCCAGCCGTCGGCGACCATGCCGTTGGTGCGGTTGACCAGCCTGTAGTAGCCGCCTCCGACAGCCTCCGCATGCCACTGCAGGTTGGAACTGCCGTCCCAGGTCCACTGCTTGAGGTTGGAGCCGGAGGCGACGTTGCCGCCGCTGTCCAGGGCGAGGCCGTTGGTGGCGTTGGTGATCCGGAAGTACGTCGCCGGGTTGAACTGGACCTTCAGCGAGGTGATCTGGTCGTTGTTGCCGGTGACCCTGAGGTCGGGGTTCTCGGCGGTGAACGTCCAGGAGGTGCCGGTGAAGTTGTCTCCGGAGTAGCCGATCACCTGGTAGCCGGGGGCCGGCCGGAGGGAGGAGAGGGTGCGCGGGCCCAGTCCGGCCGCGGTCAGGTCGGCCGCGGTGTAGTCGCCGACGGTGAGGACGGTGGCGTTGCCGGCGTAGTTGACGTCCGTGAAGGCGACGGCGCCGGCGGCCGGTCGCAGGCCGGGGATCGTGCCGGAGAAGGTGAGCTTCAGGACGTAGGCGTTGGCGTTGTACGGCGCCGAGGACGGCAGGGTGACCGTGAGGCCGGAGGAGTTCTGGGTCGGTGTGGGAAGGTCGATGTAGGTGCCGGCGGTGGAGCCGAGGAGCTTCACCGAGGTCAGCGAGGAGAGGCTGATCCGGTCCGAGCCGAGCGTCTTGATCGTGAGTGAGCTGCCGGGCCAGCCCAGGACGGTGGCGTACAGGACGTTGTCGGCCTTGTTGCGGGTGAAGCGGATGTCCTGGGCCGTTCCGGCGTGCGGGGTGGTGAAGGAGCCGCCGCCCATCTTCGTCGGGCCCTCGCCGTACGCGGTCCAGGCGCGGGTCGCGTAGATCGACTCGCCGAAGCGCCTCAGGTGGTCACCGATGCCCAGCAGGATGTCCTTCTGCGCCTGGGGGATGGTGCCGTCGGCCATGGGCGCGATGTTCAGCAGCATGTTGCCGTTCTTGCTCACCCGGTCGATGAACGAGTGCAGCATCTGCGGGATGGTGTAGTAGCCGATGCCCTGGGTGTAGCACCAGCTGCTGCTGGAGATGCTGTCGTCGGTCAGCCAGTACGGGGTGGTGAGGTCGGCCGGGCCGCCGCGCTCGTAGTCGAAGACCTCGCCCTTGCCGTTCATCCCGTCCTTGTAGGTGGCGACGACCTCACGGCCCCAGCTGTTTGCCTGGTTGTAGTAGTAAGCCAGGAAGTTCAGCCGCTGCGTCTCGTCGACGGCGTCCAGCTTGAAGTCCTGCCACAGGATGTCGGGTTGGGCGCGGTCGATGACCTCTTTGAGCTTGTCGAACCAGAGCTGGTTCTCCGCGGCTGAACCCAGCTGCCCGTAGAGCTTCTTGAGGCTGGTATCCGTCTGGGCGGGGACGAATTCGTAGAAGCCGTTGAAGTGGTACGCGTGGTGCATGGCCACCAGCAGCTTCAGGCCCTTGGCTCGGATGGCCGTGGAGAACAGCCGCAGCAGGTTCAGCCCTGGACCCTTGTCCACCGAGTTCCACTCGTTGACCTGGCTGTCCCACATGGAGAAACCGTCATGGTGCTCGGCGACCGGGCCGGCGAACCTGGCGCCGGCGTCGACGAACAGCTGCACCCACTCGTCGGGGTCGAACTTCCGGCCGGCCGACTTCAGCTTCGGCGCGAACTTCACGGTGTTGCCCGCCAGGTCCTTCGCTCCGTTGATGAAGTTGTGGTACGGCCATGCCGAGGGCTGGCCGTAGGTGGCGATGTGATGCTGGTTCGCGTTGCTTCCGGCCTGGTACATGTTGCGCGGGTACCACTCGTTGTCGTAGGCGGGGACGCTGAAGACACCCCAGTGGAAGTAGATCCCGAACTTCGCGTCCTGGAACCACTCCGGGGCCGGCGGGTGCTGGTCGACCGAGTTCCAGTCGGGCGTGTACGTGCTGGGCGCCGCCTGGGCGACGCCGGCACTGAACACGCCTCCGGCAACGGCCGCCGTGGCCACGCAGGTTGCGGAGGCCAGGAACTGGCGTCTGTTGATCGAGCTCGACATGGGCACATCCCTGATGCGGAAGGGGACAGGGGGGAATGCAGGGCCACGCATGAAGGTCGGCCATGTAACCGGGGGATGTCAACCAGCGTGCAGGGATGAAAGCGACTGCTGTCTTGGATGAGTTGCCGGTTTTGTTCTGATCTAGCGCGTATTGCAGTCACGCAAACATGGCATGTCTTGCAGGGCTTCATAGTCAGCCGCAGGTCATCGAGTGGCCACGATTGATGGGATGGATACTCCTCTAGCGGCACCCCACCCCTCCTCATGGGCGTTCATGAACTGGGATTTCATCGCGATTTGGGTAGAGGGCTGGACAGGTCACTCGGAGCCGCCCTATAAACATCCCATCTCTACCGTGCGGCGATACACGGATGTCGTCGAAGCGAAACATCTCCCACTACGGGACCGGCGCGAGGAAGCACCGATGAGACTCAGAACCGCCCTCTGTTCCGCCGTCTCCGCCCTGTCCGCACTGGCGTTGCTCAGTGCGTGCAGCAGCGGCTCCACCACGTCGGCGTCGGCGGGTGACGCGCCGCTGGTCGGCGTCGACTACCCGCGCTCCGACACCGACTTCTGGAACTCGTACATCAAGTACACGCCGGAGTACGGCAAGAAGCTCGGCCTCTCGCTCAAGACCACCAACTCGCAGAACGACGTCGCCAAACTCACCGCCAACGCGCAGACGTTCATCAGCCAGGGCGTCAAGGGCATCGCGATGGCCCCGCAGGACACCGCCGCCATCGCGCCCACCCTGGCGCAGCTGGAGGCGAAGAAGATCCCGGTCGTCACGGTCGACACCCGCCCGGACAGCGGCAAGGTCTTCATGGTGGTCCGGGCCGACAACCGCGCGTACGGCGAGAAGGCCTGCCAGTACCTCGGCACCAAGCTCGGCGGCAAGGGCAAGGTCGTGATGCTGGAGGGCGGTCTTGACTCCATCAACGGCCGTGACCGCACGGAGGCGTTCAACGACTGCATCAAGAAGAACTACCCCGGCATCAAGGTGTTCGGCGAGCCCACCAACTGGGACGGTGCGGTCGCCGCGCAGAAGCTGCAGACCGACCTGACCGCCAACCCGGACATCAAGGGCATCTACATGGAGTCCAGCTTCGCCCTGTCGGGCACGCTCCAAGTCCTGAAGCAGAAGGGGCTGTTGGTCGACCCGAAGGACAAGAAGCACGTCTTCGTCGTCTCCAACGACGGCATCCCCGAGGAGCTCAAGTCCATCGCCGCCGGGAAGATCGACGCCACGGTCTCCCAGCCGGCCGACCTCTACGCCAAGTACGCCCTGTACTACCTCAAGGCCGCGATCGACGGGAAGACGTTCAAGCCCGGCAAGACCGACCACGACAGCACGATCATCCAGGTCCGTGCCGGTCTGCTCGAGGACCAGCTCTCCGCCCCGCTCGTCACCGCCGACGGCGGCACCTACGGCGGCATCACCAGCCTCAAGAGCGACGACAAGTCGCTGTGGGGCAACAACCTCGGCTGATCCCTTGTCCGGCATGCAACGGCTCACGAGAACAAGGCGGTTGAGATGAGCGACGGGGAGCGAGCAGCCACCCCCGTGTCCGTCCCGGCGGACGGCGGACGGGTCCCGGCGGGCCCGCCCGTCGTCGAGGCGACGGGCATAGTCAAACGATTCGGTCCGACGGTGGCCCTGGACGGCGCCCGGATCACCATCAGGCCCGGTGAGACCCACGCGCTCGTCGGCCGCAACGGGGCGGGCAAGTCGACCCTGGTCTCCGTCCTCACCGGCCTTCAGGCCCCCGACGAGGGAACGGTCACCTTCGGCGGTGAGCCTGCACCCCGGCCCAACGAGCGGGATGCGTGGCGGCAACGCGTGGCCTGCGTCTACCAGAAGTCCACGATCATCCCGACGCTGACCGTCGCCGAGAACCTCTTCCTGCACCGGCACGACCACGGACGCAACCGGCTCATCAGCTGGCAGGCCACCCGTCGCCGCGCCCAGGAACTGCTGGCGACCTGGTCGGTGGACGTCGACCCACGCACCTCCGCGGGCGAACTGAGCGTCGAGCAGCGGCAGTTCGTCGAGATCGCCCGCGCGCTGTCCTTCGGGGCGCGGTTCATCATCCTCGACGAGCCGACCGCCCAACTCGACGGGGCAGCCATCAACCGCCTCTTCGACCGAATCCGCGACCTGCAACGCCAGGGCGTGACCTTCCTGTTCATCAGCCACCATCTCCAGGAGATCTACGAGATCTGCGACATGGTGACGGTCTTCCGCGACGCCCGGCACATCATCACGGCGCCGGTGGCGGAACTCCCTCGCGCCGATCTGGTCGCCGCGATGACCGGTGAGGCGGCGGCCGACCGGCAAGGGGAGCGGGCGAGCACCCTCACTCCCGGCGCCACGGCCGCACTGAGCGTCAGTGCTCTGCGAGGCGACGCGTACGACGACGTCAGCTTCCAGGTCGGGGCCGGTGAGATCGTCGGCCTCGCGGGCGCCGCCGGCAGCGGACGTACCGAGGTCGCCGAGACCGTCGTGGGGCTGCGGGCGGCAGCGGCGGGCGAGGTGGAGATCGCCGGGCAGCGGCCCCGGCCGGGCAGTGTGCCCGCGGCGCTCGCCGCCGGCGCCGGGTTCGTCCCGCAGGATCGGCACCACCAGGGCTTCGTGCCCGACATGTCCATCGCGGACAACGCCACACTGTCCGTACCGAAACGCCTCGGCTCGAACGGGTTCCTGAGCCGCAGCCGCCGGGACCGGCTCGCCGAGGGCATGATCGAGTATCTGGCGATCAAGACCCCCGGTCCCGAACTGCCCGTCTCCGCCCTGTCCGGAGGCAATCAGCAGAAGGTCGTCATGGCCCGCGCCCTGGCCGACGACCCCCGACTGCTGATCCTGATCAACCCGACCGCGGGCGTGGACGTGCGCTCCAAGGAGTTCCTCCTCGGCAAGGTCGAGGAGACCGCGGCCTCCGGCACCGGAGTGCTCATCGCCTCCGACGAACTCGACGATCTGCGCATGTGCGACCGGGTCCTGGTGATGTTCCAGGGCCGTGTGACCTCAGAGATCGCCCGCGGCTGGCACGACCACGACCTCGTGGCCGCGATGGAAGGAGTGGACCTCAATGCCTGAAACCGTCCTCGCGGACACCGCCGCCCCCACGGAAACCGAGGCGAAGCGGACCACGCTGCTCGGCGGCCGGATACCCCTGGCCCGCCTGCGCGACCTCGCGCTCGTCCCGGCGATCGTGGTCATCGCGATCGTCGGCCAGATCGTCAACCCGGTCTTCCTGCAGGCCGACAACCTCATCAACGTCCTGCAGACCATGTCCGAGATGGCCCTGCTGGTCCTCGCCCAGACGATGATCCTGATCGTCAAGAAGATGGACCTGTCCCTCGAGTCCACGATGGGCCTCGCGCCCGGTGTGGCGGCCTGGCTGGTGGTGCCGACCGGCGCGGGACACGGTCTCGGGCTGCTGCCCGGGGCCTGGTCGATCCCGGTCACGCTCGCCGTGGGCGCGCTGGTCGGCGTGATCAACTCCCTGCTGATCATCCGCTTCGGCCTCAACGGCTTCATCGTCACCCTCGGCATGCTGATCGTGCTGCGCGGTGTCCTCACGGGCATCTCCGGTGGCCAGACCTTCTTCCAGCTGCCCAAGTCGATGCTCTACCTGGGCACCACCGAATGGTTCGGGATGCCCGCGTCCATCTGGATCTGCCTGGTGCTCTTCGCCGTCGCGATCGTGGTGCTCGGCTGGACCAGCTTCGGCCGCTCGCTGTACGCCATCGGCGGCAACGTCGACGCCGCGAAGGCGGCCGGCATCCGCACCGACCGGGTGCTGTGGATCGTCATCGTCACCGGCAGCGTGCTCGCCGCCCTCGCCGGACTGCTGCTCTCCGGACGCCTGGCCTCCGTCGCCTCCGCACAGGGCAACGGCTACATCTTCACCGTGTTCGCGGCCGCCGTCATCGGAGGGATCAGCCTCAACGGCGGCAAGGGCACCATGTTCGGGGCGTTCTGCGGCATCCTGCTGCTCTTCATGATCCAGAACGTGCTCACCCTGGCGGGTGTCCCCGCCCAGTGGATCGGCGCCCTCAACGGCCTGATCATCCTGGTCGCCCTCGCCATCTCCCGCATCACGGGCGGCAAGGTCCAGGAGTGACCCGCGCGGCCGTCGCCGCCGGACCTCCCACAGCCGCCTCACCCTTCCGTCGCAGCGGGCCCTGTGCCCCGCCTGCTCCTCAGGAGTTGCCGCAATGTCCTCCGCCGTGCCCGCATCCGCCCGCATCACCGCCCTGGACGTCCTCGACGTACGTTTCCCGACGTCCGAGCACCTGGACGGGTCGGACGCGATGAACCCCGAACCCGATTACTCCGCCGCCTATGTCGTCCTGCGCACCGACGCCGGCGACGGACTGGAGGGCCACGCCCTCGCCTTCACCACCGGACGCGGCAACGACGTCCAGGCCGCCGCCATCGCGGCCCTCGCCCCGCACGTGGTCGGCCTGTCCGTCGAGGAGGTCTGCTCCGACCTCGGCGCCTTCTCCCGCTCCCTGGTCCACGACCCCCAACTGCGCTGGCTGGGACCGGAGAAGGGCGCCATCCACATGGCGACCGGCGCGGTCGTCAACGCCGCCTGGGACCTGGCCGCCAAGCGCGCCGGCAAGCCCGTGTGGCGCTTCCTCGGCGAGATGTCGCCGGAGGAGCTGGTCGCCCAGGTCGACTTCCGCTGGCTCAGCGATGCCCTCACCCCCGAGGAGGCCCTGGAGATCCTGCGCAGCGCCGAACCCGGCCGCGAACAGCGCATCGGCCGGCTGCTCGACCGGGGCTACCCCGCCTACACCACCACCCCCGGCTGGCTCGGCTACTCCGACGAGAAGCTGTCCCGCCTGGCCCGCGAGGCGGTCGCCGACGGCTTCACGCAGATCAAGCTGAAGGTCGGCGCAGACCTGGAGGACGACGTACGCCGCATGCGCACCGCCCGCGAGACGGTCGGCGACGACATCCGCATCGCCGTCGACGCCAACCAGAGATGGGACGTGCAGCCCGCCATCGACTGGATGCGCGCCCTGGCCCCCTACCAGCCGTACTGGATCGAGGAACCCACCTCGCCGGACGACATCCTCGGTCACGCCGCCATCCGGCAGGCCCTGGAGCCCATCAAGGTCGCCACCGGCGAGCACATCGCCAACCGGGTCGTCTTCAAGCAGCTCCTCCAGGCCGGCGCGGTGGACATCGTGCAGATCGACTCCGCGCGGGTCGGCGGTGTCAACGAGAACATCGCGATCCTGCTGCTCGCCGCGAAGTTCGGCATCCCCGTCTGCCCGCACGCCGGCGGCGTCGGCCTGTGCGAAATGGTCCAGCACCTTTCGATGTTCGACTACATCGCCGTCTCCGGTACGACCGAGGACCGCGTCATCGAGTACGTCGACCACCTGCACGAGCACTTCGTCGACCCGGTGCGCATCGTCGACGGCCACTACCTCGCACCGACCCTGCCCGGGCTGAGCGCGCAGATGCACCCCGAATCCCTCAAGGAGTACACGTACCCCGACGGCCCCGTCTGGACCGCCCGTGCCTGACGGCCGGGCCCTTGTCGACGCCCACCACCACGTCTGGGACCTGGAGTTGCGGCCGCAGCCCTGGCTCGACGAACCCGGCCATGAGCCGATCCGCCGCAGCTTCAGCCCGCTCGCCCTGCGCTCGGCCGCGACCCGGCCGATCGCCGGACGGCGGCTGACGAGCACGGTGGTCGTCCAGTGCGTCACGTCCGTGCCCGAGACCCGCGACCTCCTCGCCCTGGCCGACAGCGACCCGCTGATCGGCGCGGTCGTCGGCTGGGCGGACCTGACATCCCCCGCGATCGGCGACGTCCTCGACGACCTGCGGACGGGGTCCGCCGGCCGGTACCTGAGGGCCGTACGCCACATCGTGCAGGGTGAATCGGACCCGCACTGGCTCCAACGACCTGACGTCGAGCGCGGGTTGCGAGCGGTCGGAGAGCGCGGGCTCGGATACGACGTGCTGATCCGCAGCCATCAGTTCCCGCAGGCGATTCGTCTCGCGGAGCGGCTCCCGGAGCTGCCGCTCGTCCTGGACCATGCGGGCAAGCCGCCCCTCGCACGGCGGGAACTGACCGACTGGGCACGGCAGGTGCGGGCCCTGGCCAGGCATGCCCAGGTCCACTGCAAGGTGTCGGGGCTGATCACCGAGGCGGACCACGAGAGGTGGACCGTCGACGACATCCGCCCGGTGTGGGACGTCCTGTTCTCCGCCTTCGGCCCCGACCGCCTGATGTTCGGCTCCGACTGGCCGGTCGCGAACCTCGCGGGCGGCTGGAACCGCTGGGCCGCCACGGTTGAGGAACTCCTGGACGGCTGCTCAGGCCCCGAGACCCACGCCGTCCTCGCCGGCAGTGCCACGGCCTTCTACCACCTGACGCCTGCCCCGACGAAGGAGGGGACACCGTGCTCCTGACGGAACTGCTGCACCCCGGGGTCCTCGAAGCCCTGGCCGGCGCGGGCCACGGCGCCAGCGTCCTGCTTGCCGACGGCCACTATCCCGCGAGCACCGCCACCGGCGAGCGCGCCAGGACCGTGCACCTCAACCTGGCCCCCGGTCTGCTCGACGTCACCGCTGTGCTCGACGTCCTGCTACGCGCCCTGCCCGTCGAGGCTGCCCACGTGATGGTGCCGCCCGAGGGCGAACCGGAGCCGCCGGCCATCGCCGAGTACCGCTCGAAGCTGGCACCCGTCCCGGTCGACACGCTCGGCCGCTACGAGTTCTACGACGCCGCCCGCTCGCCCGACCTGGCGCTGGCGATCGTCACCGCCGACACCCGTACCTACGCCAACCTGCTGCTGACCATCGGTGTCCGCGCTGAAGGGACCCTGACGACACGATGACTCTTGCCGTCCGTTACGTTTCCGCCCGCACTCTGGACACGGCTCCCGCCGAACCCTCCCCTCCCGGTCCGGGTGAGGTGGAACTGGAGCCCGCCTTTGTCGGTATCTGCGGTACCGATCTGCACATCTTCCACGGCGACATGGACGCCCGGGTCGCCGCGCCCGCCGTCCTGGGACACGAGATGTCCGGCCGCGTGGTGCGGGTGGGGCCGGGCGTGGAGGGCTGGTGGCCCGGTGACGCGGTCACGGTGATGCCGCTGCGCTGGGACGACACCTGCCCGGCCTGCCGCTCCGGCCATCAGCACATCTGCCAGCACCTGGACTTCATCGGCATCGACTCCCCGGGCGCGATGCAGCAGCGCTGGACCGTGCCCGCCTCCACCCTCATCCGGCTGCCCGACACCCTTGCCCTGGACCGGGCCGCGCTCGTCGAACCCACCGCGGTGGCCGTGCACGACGTGGGCCGCGCCGAGGTCACCGAGGGCGAGAAGGCCGTGGTGGTCGGCGGCGGGCCGGTCGGCATCCTGATCGCGCTGGTCGCGCGGGCCGCGGGCGCGGAGGTGCGGGTGGTGGAGTTGAGCGCTCACCGTCGGCTGCTGGCCGAGGAGTTGGGGCTGACGGCGTGGGACCCGGCCGCAGAAGACGTGCCTGCGCTGGTCGGTGAGTGGACCGCCGAGGCAGGCGCGGACGTTGCTTTCGAGGTGTCCGGTGCGGCGGGCGGCGTGAACACCGCCGTGGACGTGTTGGGGGTGCGGGGCAGGCTGTGCCTGGTCGCCATCCACCCCCGGCCCCGTGAGGTGAACCTGCACCGCTTCTTCTGGCGCGAACTCACTTTGGTGGGCGCCCGGTTGTATGACCGCGGCGACTTCGAGAGGGCGGTGGCCCTGGTCGGCGACGGCACCATTCCGGCCGGGCGGCTGATCAGCAAGGTCGTGCCGCTCACGCAGGCACCCGCCGCGTTCGAGGCGCTGGAGGGCGGCGGTGACGTGATGAAGATCCTCGTGGACTGCACCACCGACACCGAGGGAGCATCCGCATGACCGCCTTCGACCTCACCGGAAAGCTCGCCGTCGTGACCGGGGCGCGGCGCGGCATCGGCCGGGCCATGGCCCGCGCCCTCGCCGAGGCCGGCGCCGACATCATCGGCGTCAGCGCCAGCCTCGAGGAGACCGGCAGCGCGGTGGAAAAGGACGTCCTCGCCACGGGGCGTACCTTCGAGGCGATCCGCACCGACTTCGCCGACCCCGAAGCCGTACGGACTCTGGGTACGGACCTGGCCGGGCGCCAGAGGCCGGTGGACATCCTGGTCAACAACGCGGGCACGATCCGCCGCACCCCGGCAGCCGAACACGCCGACGCGGACTGGGAGTTGGTGCTCCAGGTCAACCTCACCGCGCAGTTCGCGCTGACCCGCGCGGTCGGCGCGGCGATGGTGGCCCGCGGCCAGGGGAAGGTCATCTTCACCGCGTCGCTGCTCAGCTTCCAGGGCGGCATTACCGTCCCCGGCTACACCGCCGCCAAGCACGGCATCGCCGGTCTCACCAAGGCCCTGGCCAACGAATGGGCCGGGCGTGGCGTCAACGTCAACGCCCTCGCGCCCGGCTACATCGCCACCGACAACACCCAGGCCCTCCAGGACGACCCGCAGCGCAGCCGCGCCATCCTGGACCGCATCCCCGCCGGACGCTGGGGCAACGCCGACGACCTCGCCGGCGCCACCGTCTTCCTCGCCTCCGACGCCGCCGCCTACATCCACGGCGTCGTCCTGCCCGTCGACGGCGGATGGCTCGGCCGATGAGCACCGCCCTCGACGCCGTACTCAACGGCTGCCGCCTCCTACCCGTACTGACCGTGCCGTCCACCGCGATGGCCGGCCCACTGGCCGACGCCCTCGCGGCGGGCGGTGCCCGGTGCGCCGAGGTCACCTTCCGTACCCCGGGCGCCGAGCGGGTGCTCAAGGAGATGGCCGCCCACGGCGGCTTGGCCGTCGGCGCCGGCACGGTCCTCACGCCCGAGCAGGCGGAGCGGGCCGTGGCGGCCGGGGCCCGCTTCGTGGTCTCGCCCGGTTTCGACGAGGAGGTCGTCGCGAAGTGCCGGGAGCTGGGGGTGTCTGTGGTGCCCGGCATCGCCACCGCGACGGAGCTGATGCGTGCCCTGCGGGCGGGCCTCGACACCGTCAAGCTCTTCCCCGCCGAGCCGCTTGGCGGACTGCGGACGCTGCGGGCGCTCGCGGCGCCCTTCCCCGGGATGCGCTTCGTACCGACCGGCGGGATCGACGCCTACCGCATGGCCGCCTATCTCGCCGACCCGGCGGTCCTCGCCGTGGGCGGCAGCTGGTTGGCCACCTCCGCCCATCTGGAGACGGGCAACTACGAGGAGATCCGTCGCCTGACAGCCGACGCGGTGGAGAGGAGCACGGTGTGATCGATGTGGTGGCCCTCGGTGAGGTCATGCTGCGCTTCGACCCGGGCGAGGGACGGATCCGCACCGCCCGCACCTTCCAGGTCTGGGAGGGCGGCGGCGAGTACAACGTGGTGCGCGGACTGCGACGCTGCTTCGGCCTGCGGGCAGCCGTGGTGACCGCGCTCGCCGACAACGCGGTGGGCCGGCTCGTCGAGGACCTGATCCTCCAGGGCGGCGTCGACACCTCGCTGATCCGCTGGGTGCCCGACGACGGCATCGGCCGCACCGCGCGCAACGGCCTCAACTTCGTCGAGCGGGGCTTCGGCATCCGAGGCGCCCTCGGTGTCAGCGACCGCGCCCACACCGCCGTCTCCCAGCTGCGCAAAGGGGACGTCGACTGGGACGCCATGTTCTCCGCCGGGGTGCGCTGGTTCCACACCGGCGGCATCTTCGCCGGTCTGTCGGACACCACGCTGGATGTCGTGGACGAGGCCATGGCCGCGGCGCGCCGTCATCGGGTCACGGTCTCCTACGACCCCAATTACCGTCCCAGCCTCTGGGCCGGCCGGGGTGGCGCCGACGCCGCCCGCGAGGCCGACCTGCGGCTCGCCCGGCAGGCCGACGTCGTGGTGGGGGCCCTGGGTCTGGCCGGGACGTATCCGGGTCAGGCGCGCATCGGGGCCGACGAGGTGGCGGACGCGCTCGCCGAGGTGGCCGGCCTGCTGCCCCAGGCGAAAGTACTGGCGACGACCCTGCGCGAGGTGCCCTCGGCCGCCGTCAACGACTGGTCCTCGGCCGGCTGGTCCGCCGAAACCGGCTTCGTCACCGGCCCGCGGATGCCCGGCCTACAGGTTCTGGACCGCATCGGTTCCGGCGACGCCTTCGCCGCCGGCCTGATCCACGGACTGCTAGGCGACACCGGCCTGGAGCGCGCCCTGGCCTACGGCACCGCCCACGGCGCGCTCGCCATGACCACGCCCGGCGATGTCTCCATGGCTTCGCTCACCGAGGTCGAGGCGCTCATCGCGGGCGGTTCAGCCCACGTCAGTCGCTGACCGGCGCCCCCTTACCCGTACCAGGAGCACGGCTTGCACCAGCAGAAGATCCAGGACACATCCGTCTCACTCACCGACCTCGGCTTCGGCGCCTCCGTGATCGGCAACCTGTATCGCGTCACCCCGGTGGACGATGCGACCGCCGCCGTCGACGCGGCCTGGGATGCGGGCATCCGCTACTTCGACACCGCACCGCACTACGGCCTCGGCCTCTCTGAGCGTCGTCTGGGGGCCGCCCTGCGAGGCCGTCCGCGCGACGAGTACGTCATCTCCTCCAAGGTGGGCAGGCTGCTGGTGCCCAACGAGGAACCGCGCGGCGTCGACACCGAGGGCTTCGTCGTACGGGACGACCTGCGCCGGCAGTGGGACTTCAGCCGGGACGGGGTGCTGCGCTCCATCGAGGACACCCTCACCCGCACAGGCCTGGACCGGCTGGACATCGTCTACCTGCATGATCCGGACGACCACTGGCGGCAGGCGGCCGAGGAGGCCATGCCCACGCTGGCGGATCTGCGCGACCAGGGGGTGATCGGTGCGATCGGCGCCGGCATGAACCAGTCGGCGATGCTCGCCCGCTTCCTGCGCGAGACCGCCGCCGACCTGGTGATGCTGGCCGGGCGCTACACGCTCCTGGACCAGTCCGGCCTGGACGACGTCCTGCCCGCCGCACAGGAACTCGGGAAGAACGTCGTCGCGGTCGGCGTCTTCAACTCGGGACTGCTCTCCCTCGACCGGCCCGCCGAGGGCATGAAGTACGACTACCAGGACGCCCCGCCGGAACTCGTCGCACGGGCGCTGGCGATCGCCCAGGTCTGCGAGGCGCACGGCACCACCCTGCCCGCCGCCGCGATCGCCTTCCCGCACACGCATCCCAGTATCATCAACGTCACCCTCGGCATGCGGACTCCGGAACAGGTCGGACGAAACGTGGCACTCCATGGCCGGCACATCCCGGACGGCCTCTGGGACGACCTCCGCACCCAGGGGCTGATCAGGTCGGACGTGCTCACGGGGCACGGTGGGGGGAGGGATGAGCGGTGTCACTGACGGACAAGGCCATCGAGCAGATCCGTGAGCTGATCCGGACCGGTGCCCTGCCACCGGGCTCGAAGCTCCCGCCGGAGCCGGACCTGGCCGCACAGCTGGGGCTGTCCCGCAACCTCGCCCGCGAAGCGGTCAAGGCGTTGGCCGTCGCGCGGGTCCTGGAGGTCCGGCGGGGCGACGGCACGTATGTGACCAGCCTCCAGCCGAGCCTGCTCCTTGAGGGGCTCGGCGGCGCGGTGGAACTGCTGCAGGGCGACTCGGTCGCCCTGCAGGACCTCATGGAGGTACGGCGGCTCCTCGAACCGATCGCCACGGCCCTTGCCGCCACCCGGATCTCCGACGACCAACTGGCCGAGGTGAAGCGGCACTTGGACGCCATGCGCGAGGCCCGTGACGACGTCGGACAACTCAACGCCCATGACGCCGCCTTCCACCGCGCCGTCATCTCGGCCACGGGCAACGAAACCCTCCTCACCCTCCTCGAAGGAATCTCCGGCCGCACCCTGCGCGCCCGTATCTGGCGCGGGCTGGTCGACACCCAGGCCGCGGGCCGCACGCTCGCCGAGCACGAGGCGATCTTCAACGCGCTGTCCACCCGTGACTCCGCCCTCAGCCAGGCCGCCGCTCTGCTGCATGTGAGCAACACCGAGCAGTGGCTGAGGGAACACCTGCGCTCCGGCGAACCCCTTCCCTTCGGAACGGCAGCGCGGAACTGACGGGCGGGCGCCGGCCGCCGTGGCGGAGGGCAAAGGGTCGCCGAACTCCTGCTGACCGCCGGCCAGGTCATGCCGCTGATCAACGCGCTGAAGAGCTTCATCCTCGGTTCGTCTCCGGCCTGTACGGTCCCACACCACACCTGTCGCCCGAGGAGCCCCTCATGACCGCTACCTTCCACGTCCTGACCACCGGCTACGCCGACGAGCGGGTGGCCGGCACCGTCACCCTGCTCGTCGACGGCGACACGGTCGCGATCGCCGATCCCGGCATGGTCGCGGACCGCCGACTCATCCTGGACCCGCTCGCGCACCACGGACTGAACCCCGAAGACGTCACCGACGTGATCTTCAGCCACCACCACCCGGACCACACGCTGAACGCGGCCCTGTTCCCCCGAGCCCGCTTCCACGACCACATGGCCATCTACCGGGACGACATCTGGGAGGACCGCCATGCCGACGGCTACCAGTTGTCGCCGTCGATCACGCTCATGACGACCCCCGGCCACACCGCCGAGGACGTCAGCACCCTGGTCACGGCCGGCGAGGGCCTGGTTGTCCTGACCCATCTGTGGTGGACCGCCGAGGGACCCGCCGACGATCCCTTCGCGCCCGACCGCGAGCAACTGCGGGCGGCCAGGGAGAAGGTCCTGGCCCTCGGCCCGGCGCTGATCGTGCCGGGACACGGGGCACCCTTCGTGCCGTCGGCGGCGACGCCCGTTTAGTGCTCTGACGTTCCCGGCCGGGATGATTTAGGGGGCTTGCGGGGGTTGGGTGTGGGGACAGGGCGGTCGGTCGATCGTCGTGTCGCCTATCGGACTGCGAAAGGCAACCTCATGCCCCTGCTGCGCCTAGGCGTCTCCCTCCAGCCGCGCTGGCCGCTCGACGATGGAGCCGGCGTGCTCCGCGCCGCGCTCCACGCCGAAGAGTTGGGCTTCGATCACGTCGCCGTCGGCAACCGCCTCCTGGACAGCGGTTTCGGCCTCGACACGGACCCGCTTGTGCTGCTGTCGGCCGTCGCAGGGGCGACGACGCGCCTGCGGCTGCTGACGTCCGTACTCGTCGCCCCGTACTATCCCGCACTGGTGCTCGCCAACCAGGCGGCCACCCTGGACGTCGTGTCCGGCGGCCGCCTGATCCTGGGCGTCGGCACCGGCTGGAACCCGGACGAGTTCGCCGCCGTCGGCGTATCCGCCCGTGAACGCGGTGCACGCACCGACGACCACCTCGCCGCCGCCAAGGCCCTGTGGACCCGGCGACCCGCAGACTTCGACGGGCCGTTCACGACACTGCACGCCGCGCACTTGGGAGTGCCTCCGCTCACCGCCGGCGGTCCGCCCGTGTGGGTCGGCGGACACAGCGACGCCGCCCTGCGTCGTGCGCTGCGGTTCGGCGACGGCTGGTACGGCACCGGCGCAGACGCCGCGGACGTGAGCGACGTCCGGCGCCGCCTGCATGACCTCGCCGGCGGCAGCGGGAATGCCGACCGCATGACGCTTGCTTCCGCCGCGTTCCTCACTCCGCCCGGCGTCCCCGCGGAGGTTCCGCCACCGGGACGACCACTCGGCGGTGCTGCGCCCACCGCAGAGAGCGTCGCCGACGACCTCGGGCGGCTCGCCGAGGCAGGGCTCACCGCTTGCACCCTGTGGCTGCCTGTCGCCGCTGAGCACGTCGGGAAGGCGATGGAGTGGGTCGCAGCCGAGGTCGCCCCGCGACTCACCTGATGCCGTGGCCGGGAAGGCCCCCGGGGTGATCAAGTTGCCGCGTCGAGGGGGCGTCCGCCCCAGCGGATGCGGGCGCGCTCCTTGCTGCCCGGTGGCTCGGACCGCGACGATCTGCCACTCCTCTCGAGAATCTCACAGGAAGCGTTCCACCAGCGGGACGGCCTCCGGGATCACTCCTCCTCGGCCGGGGCCGGGGTGGGTACGTGGGCAGGCAGCAGTCCGCGCTCCTTGATCTCCGCCCAGAGCGCGCCGGGAATGGGGTGGTTGACCATCGCGGCGGCGTCCCGCACCTCGCCGGCGCTGCGGGTGCCGACCAGGACCGACGCGACGGCCGGGTGCCCGAAGGGGAACCGGAGCGCGGCGGAGCGCAGCGGGACGCCGTGCCGCTCGCATGCTTCTTTCAACTGCGTGGCCCGGACGAGGAGTTCGGTGGGAGCTGCGGCGTAGTCGAAAGTGGCACCCGGCTTCGGGTCGGCGAGCAGGCCGGAGTTGAAGACCCCGCCGACCAGTACGCCGACGCCGCGCTCGGCGGCGAGCGGCAGGAGCTCGGCCAGGCCTCGCTGGTCGAGCAGGCTGTAGCGGCCGGCCAGCAGCACGGCATCGATGTCCGTCTCACGGACGAACCGGGCGGGCAGCTCGGCCTGGTTCATGCCGACGCCGATCGCGCCGAGCACGCCCTCGGCGCGCAGGCGTTCCAGTTCGGGATAGGCCTCGGTGAGGGCCCATTCGGCGTGGTCGTCCGGGTCGTGCAGGTAGGCGATGTCGATCCGGTCCACGCCCAGGCGCTCGAGGCTGCCCTCCAGTGAGCGGCGTACACCCTCGGCGCTGAAGTCCCACCGGCGGCGGTGCGTCGCAGGGACCGCGAAGCCGCCGTGGGCCAGGTCGTCACCGTCACCGGAGTCAGTGGGCTCCAGGAGACGGCCGACCTTGGTGGAGATCGTGTACTCCTCGCGGGGCATGCCGCGCAACACGGTGCCGAGTCGGCGTTCGGACAGGCCGAGGCCGTAGTGCGGTGCCGTGTCGAAGTACCGGACACCGCACTCCCAGGCGGCGACGACGGCTTCCTCGGCCTCGGTGTCGGTGACCGCGGTGAACAGGTTGCCGATCGCTGCGGCGCCGAAGGCGAGTTCACTGACCCGCACCGGCCCGGGTCCGAGTATGTTCTGGCGCATTGTCATGGCTTCTCGTCGGGTCGCAGGCGCAGGCCCGCCATGCCGCCGTCGACCGCGAGGGCGGTGCCGGTGACCGAGGCGGCCGCGGGGGAGGCCAGGTAGACGATGGCAGCGGCCACCTCCTCGGCGGTGACCAGGCGGCCGGTGGGCTGACGGGCGTTCAGGGCGGCACGTTCGGTGGCCGGGTCGTGAGCAGCCTCCAGCAGCCGGCCGACCCACGGGGTGTCGACGGTGCCGGGGTTGACGCAGTTGACCCGGATGCCCTCGTGGACGTGGTCGGCTGCCATGGCGAGGGTGAGCGAGAGCACGGCGCCCTTGCTCGCCGAGTACAGGGCACGCTGCGGCAGACCGGTAGTGGTGACGATGGAGCCGATGTTGACCACCGAGGCGTGGGCGGACCGGCGCAGGTACGGCAAGGCGGCCCGGGTGGCCCGGACGACCCCGAGCAGGTTGACGTCCAGGACGCGGTGCCACTGCTCGTCCGGGTTCTCCTCGATGCTTCCGAGCGCACCGATGCCGGCGTTGTTGACCAGGATGTCGATCCCGTCGAGTGCCGCGGCAGCGGCCTCGACCGCCGCGCGCACGGAGGTGTCGTCGGAGACGTCGGCGGTGAAGCCCCGTAGCGGTTCCTTCAGCGATGCGGGGTCGAGATCGAGGACGGCGACCCGCGCGCCGCGTTCCGCGAGCAGGGACGCGGCGGCGAGGCCGATCCCGGAGGCGCCACCGGTGACCAGTGCCGTGAGTCCTTCGAGGTCTGTCGTCGTCATGCCTGGGACTCCTCTTGGCGCATGGTGGAGTGGCCGGGGTCGGGGTTCACGGCGTCAGATCCGTCGAGCCCGCGCGAGGTAGGGAGGCGGATGCCGTGGGTGCCGACGGCGGTGGTCCGCGCGGCGGATGCTGCCGACATGGTGCCCTTCACGCGTCGATGAACGTCTGGCGCTGGGTGCCGAGGCCGTCGATGGACAGCTCGACCGTGTCGCCCCCGCGCAGGTACGGGGTGCCGGGCAGGCCGAGGGCCACGCCGGCCGGGGTGCCGGTGTTGATGACGTCCCCGGGGCGCAGCACCATGTACTGGCTGAGGTACCAGATCAGGTACCCGACCTCGAAGATCATGTTCTTGGTGTGGCCGGCCTGCCTCGTCTCACCGTTGACGGTCAGCCGCAGGCCGAGCGCCTGCGGGTCGGCCACCTCGTCCGGAGTGACCAGCCAGGGCCCCATCGGGTTGAAGGTCTCGCAGGACTTCCCCAGGTCCCACTGCCCCGAGTACTCCAGCTGGAACTCGCGCTCGGAGACGTCGTGGCTGATGGTGTAGCCGCCGATGTGCGCCGCCGCCTCGTCCGGGCTCGCCAGGTAGCGGGCCTCCAGGCTGATCACGACCGCGAGCTCCACCTCCCAGTCGGTCTTCACCGAGCCGCGGGGGATCAGCACCTGGTCGTACGGGCCGACGACGGTCGCCGGGTCCTTCATGAACACCACCGGCCGCTCGGGGACGGCCACACCGGTCTCCGCCGCGTGGTCGCGGTAGTTGAGGCCGACGCACACCACCTTGCCCGGGCGGGCGACCGGCGCGCCGATGCGCAGCCCGACCGGGTCGACCTCACGCAGGTGTCCGGCGGCCAGTGCTGCCGCGGCTCTGTCGATTCCGCCGGTGGCGAGGAACGCCCCGTCGATGTCCCCGGTCAGCTCAGCCAGGGCGAACACGCGTCCGTCCTCGCCGAGGACCGCCGGGATTTCCTCTCCTGTTGCCCCGATCCGAAGCAGTTTCATATGGACTCCCATCCCTGGATCAGATGAAATTTCGGCGTCCCGACCATGGGAGTCGGGACGAATATGTGAGCTTGGCAGGGGTGGAGCCGCCGTCAGCGTCTGACAGCGGCGGGGGCACCCGCGATCAGTGCCTCGACCTCGGCGATCGAGGCCATGGCCACGTCTCCGGGCGTCGTCATGGTGAGGGCGCCGAGGGCCGTGCCGTAAGCGAGGGCGCGCTCCAGACCGGCACCGGCGAGCAGGCCGTGGATCAGGCCGGCGGCGAAGCCGTCACCGGAGCCGATGCGGTCCAGGACGTGCAGCCCGGGCATCCTGGGGCCGATGACGTGACCGGTCTCCGCCGACCACGCGGCTGAGCTCCAGTCGTTCACTCCGGCCGAAGGGACCTCGCGCAGGGTCGTCGCCAGCACCTGTGCGTCGGGGAGCAGGCCGGCCACCGAGGCGAGCGCGTCCGGTACCTCGTCGGCACTGATGCGGTCGGCGCCGGGATGGCGGCCCGCCATCCCCAGTGCGCCCACGACGACATCGGCGTGCCGGGCGAGCCGCAGGTCGACCTCGCGGGCCCGCTCCGGTCCGCCGCGGCCGGCCCAGAGGCTCGGACGGTAGTTGGGGTCGTAGGAGACGGTGAGACCGTGGCGGCGGGCGGCCGTCATCGCCTCGTCGGCGACGTCGACGGTGGTGTCGGACAGGCCGGCGAAGATGCCGCCGGTGTGGAACCAGCGCACCCCTGCCGCGAAGACCGTGTCCCAGTCGACGTCCCCTTTGCGCAGCTGGGATGCGGCGGTGTGGGCGCGGTCGCTGACACCGAGTGCGCCGCGGATGCCGAAGCCCCGCTCGACGAAGTTGAGGCCGTTGCGCGCGGTGCGGCCGATGCCGTCGTCGGGTACCCAGCGGATCAGCGAGGTGTCGACGCCGCCCTGCAGGATCAGGTCCTCGACGAGCCGGCCCACCGCGTTGTCGGCGAGCGAAGTGACGACAGCCGTCCGCACGCCGAAGCAGCGGCGCAGCCCGCGTGCGACGTTGTACTCACCGCCCCCTTCCCACACACGGAAGGTGCGGGCGGTGCTGATCCGCCCCTCCCCAGGGTCGAAACGCAGCATGACCTCGCCGAGGGCCACCACATCGGTCACGGCGTATCCACCTCCACGGCCTCGGCCGTCAGACGACGGATCGCGCCGCCGGCGCCGAGCGCGTCGGCGAGCGGGGCGGCCGTGGCGGGTTCGGGCACGGTCAGTACCGGCAGGACGCGGGCGCCCGCCGGCGCGGCAGCCATGTCGGTGCTCATCGGCCGAGCCATCCGCCGTCGACGGGCAGGACGACGCCGTGGATGTAGGCCGCAGCGTCCGAGGCCAGGAAGACGGTGGCACCGGCCAGGTCGTCGGCGCTGCCCCACCGGGCTGCCGGGATCCGGTCCAGGATCGCCTTGCTGCGCACTGGATCGTCCTGGAGGGCCTGGGTGTTGTCGGTGGCGATGTAGCCGGGCGCGAGGGCGTTGACGTTGACGCCGTGCGGGGCCCATTCGTTGGCCAGCGCCTTGGTCAGTCCGGCGATGCCGTGCTTGGCGGCGGTGTAGCCGGGGACGGTGATGCCGCCCTGGAAGCTGAGCAGCGAGGCGGTGAAGATGACCTTCCCCTGGCCGCGGGCCACCATCGCCGCGCCGACCGCGCGGGTCAGCGCGAACTGCGCGGTGAGGTTGACCTGGAGCACCAACTCCCAGTCCGCATCGGCGTGTTCGGCGGCCGGAGCACGACGTATCGTGCCCGCATTGTTGACCAGAATGTCCACCGGCCTCTGACGCCCGGCCAGGTCCGCACCCAGAGTCCGTACGGCTTCGGGGTCGGCGAAGTCGGTGCGGATCGCCTCGAACGTACGCCCCGCGGCCAGGACGTCCTTCTCCACCGCGCTGCCGGATGCCTCCAGGCTGGCGCTGACGCCGATGACGTCCGCACCGGCCTCGGCCAGGGCGCGGGCCATGGCCCGGCCGATGCCGCGCCGCGCCCCGGTCACGACGGCGAGCTTTCCGGTGAGGTCGAAGGAGGTCATGCGGATGCTCCCTCGGTGTCGGTGGTGCAGTCCACGAGGATCTTCATCACGTCACCGCCGCCCTCCAGCGCCTCGAACGCCGCGGGCGCCTCAGCGAGCGGCACGACCTTGCTGATCAGCCGCCCGGCCGGAATGGTGCCGTCCGCGACCAGGGCCACCGCCCTCTCGAAGTCGCCGCGGTCATACAACCGGGCGCCCACCAAAGTGAGTTCGCGCCAGAAGAAGCGGTGCAGATTCACCTCACGCGGCCGGGGGTGGATGGCGACCAGGCACAGCCTGCCCCGCACCCCCAACACGTCCACGGCGGTGTTCACGCCGGCCGCCGCACCGGACACCTCGAACGCGACGTCCGCACCGGCGCCCCGGGTCCACCGCCGCACCGCCTCTGGCACGTCCTCGGCGACCGGGTCCCAGGAGGCCAGCCCCAACTCCTCGGCCAGCGCCCGCCGGTGGGCGCTCAGCTCCACCACGCGGACCTCGGCCCCGGCCGCCCGTGCCACGAGCGCGATCAGGATCCCGACCGGACCGCCGCCCACGACGACGACCCGCTCACCCGCTCGCACGTCGGCCCGCCCGACATCGTGCACGGCCACCGCCGTGGGCTCCACCAGTGCGGCCCGGTCCAGAGCGAGAGAGCCCGGCAGCCGGATGAGTGTGGAGGCCGGCACGGTCCAGCGCTGCTGCATCGCGCCCGGGGAGTCGATGCCGATGAAGTCCAGGTGCTGGCAGATGTGCTGATGACCGCTCAAACAGGCCGGGCAGGTGCCGTCCCAGCGCAGCGGCATCACCGTGACCGCGTCACCGGGCCGCCAGCCCTCCACGCCCGGCCCCACCCGCACCACGCGGCCGGACATCTCGTGTCCCAGGACGGCGGGCGCATCGACCCGGGCGTCCATGTCGCCGTGGAAGATGTGCAGATCGGTACCGCAGATACCGACAAAGGCGGGCGCCAGCTCCACCTCGCCCGGACCGGGCTCGGAGAACTCGGCCGGAGCCGTCTCCAGAGTGCGGGCGGCCATGTAGCGAACAGCGAGTGTCATCGTGATCCCAAGGTCCGTTCCGTACGAGTGAGGCGGTAGAAGGCGGTCGCGGTGCCCGCGAGAATCGCCGAGGTCTCGTCGGCGGAACATCCGCCGAGCAGTTCGTCCACCGTGGCGGCCCAGCGGTTCCAGCCTCCCGCGAGATTCGCCACCGGCCAGTCCGAGCCGAACATCAGCCGGTCGGACCCGAAGGTGCTCAGCAGGACATCCCACACCGGGCGGATGTCGGCGGTGGTCCAGGTGCTGTGGTCGGCCTCTGTGATCAGTCCCGACACCTTGCAGATCACCTGTGGATGTCCGGCTAGCCGCCGCAACCGGCGTTCCCAGTCCGCCAGTTCGCGACCGGCGATCGCCGGTTTGCCCGCATGGTTGAGGACCTGAGGCAGGTCCGGGAACCGCTCGGCCAGCCGGATCGCCTGGTCGAGCTGGTGGCTGCGGACGAGCACGTCGTAGCAGAGCCCGCGGTCCTGGACCGCCGCCAACCCGCGTTCGACATCGGGGCGTTGCAGCCATTCCGGATCTGTCTCGCCCTGCACGAGATGACGCAGGGACCGCAGATACGTACCGCCCGGCCCGGCGAGCAACCCGTCGAGCAGGTCCCCGATCCCCGGGGACGTCAGGTCCGCCCAGCCGACCACGGCCCCGATCAGCGGCTCCCGCCCCGCGAGCGCGAGGAGGTCCTCCGTCTCGGGCACGTCCGGCATGCACTGCACGGCCACCGTGCTGTGCAGACGGCGGCCCGCGATGGGCTGAGTCGCGGTGGTACGCAGGTCGTCAGGGGTGAAGGAGCGGCGGATCGTTGCCAGAGCCGGGTCGTCGAGCCAGGGCTGCGGACGCTGGTCGACGTCCCACAGGTGGTGGTGGGCGTCGATGAGTGGGGCGGTGGTGGGGCTCACTGGTGGTCCAAGTCGGGTCGGTCCACGTCGGGCGGGGCCAAGTGGTCGGGGCGGTGAGGTGCGTCAGGCGCCGTTGGTGTCACCCGGCGGGCTCAGATGCCAGATCTCGGGGAGCTCCGTCCACTGGCGGGAGTCGCCGCGGTCGGGCCAGGGCTCCTGGCAGGGGTCGGTGAGTTTCCACCACTCCCGGGTCTCGGGGTCGGCTTCGAGGACGGCCATGTCGGCCTCGAAGTCGTCGCCGTGGTACTCGAAGTAGGCGAACAGCACATCGCCGTGGAGGAAGATGCTGTAGTTGCGGATGTTCGACCGGTGCAGGGCGGCTTCGACGCCGGGCCAGACGGCCGAGTGGAGTTCGAGGTACTCCTCGCGGTGCTCGGGCCGGAGCCTGATGGTCTGGGCGAGGCGCTTCATGCGGCTTCTCCGTCCGTGCCAGGGGAGGGCCGGCCGGCGGGGGTGTCGAACGGCGTGCGGTAGCTGGGTGTGTTGGTGCGCAGCTGGAGGCGCAGGGTGAGCCGGATGCGGGTGGACGCGGGCAGCCGGACTGCCAGGAAAGCGCCGTCGCAGACCTGCTCCGTCTCGGTGACGACGGGCTCGGTGTGGCCGTAGTCGTACATGTCCCCGATCCAGCCGTCGTCCGAGCAGGTCGTGTACCGGACAGCGGTGATGGTGTGTTCGGCGAAGGCGCCGGCCTGCACGATCACCGTGCGCCTGGACTCGGGGGAGAGGTTCACCAGCTCGACGGTGGTCGCCTCGGGGTCGATGGAGGTGACCAGTGCGGCCACGTCCGGCGGCAGGCCGGCACGGCGGGCCTCGGCGTCGTGGTAGCGCAGCCGGGCCTGCTGCAGGCCGCCGTTGTAGAGCACCTGGGGGCCGCCCCAGGTCAGCTGGACGAGGGCTTCGGTGACTACGGGGTTGGACTGCTGCCAGACGTGGATGTCGGCCTCGGGCACGTCCAGGTCGCGGTAGCGGTCGATGCGGCGCAGGCGGTGGCGGACCTGGGCCTGGGCGGTGGCGAGGATGCGTTCGGGGTAGTCGGGGTCGTCGCCGGCGAGGAAGGCGAACCACGCCTTCTCGTGCCCGGACTCTTCCTTGGCGCGGAACGGTCGGACGGTGCGCCAGTCGATGCCGTCGGCCTCGCGCAGCCCCTCCAGCCGGGCGCGGTCGGCGTCGGAGGCCGTGTGGTGCCACAGGGCCACCGGGACGGGTGGGGTGGCCGGGTTGTAGTCGAACCAGCCCGAGTCCTTGTGGCGGAAGGGGAGGTGGAGCGTGGGCGTGTGGATGTCGGGCCCGAGTTCGGCCGTCCACTTGGAGGGGAGGCTGGAGTCCGCTTCGGTGTGGGGCATCACCTTGCCGCGGCCGATGAGGGTGTCGAGTGAGGTCGCGACCATGGAGAGGTAGTCGTCGTCCGCGGTGACCGTGGCCGCCGCCAGCGCCGCCACACAGGCCGCGTGGCCCACGCTGTGCCAGCCGTGCGGCCAGGACCAGCCGTAGTGGCCGCCGTACCAGCGGCCCTCCAGCAGGCTGCCGACGACGCCGTCCGGGCCGACGTTGTCGGGGATGAGACCGGCGTTCGCCTCGGTGCGCTCCCGCCATGCGCCGACGTACTCGACGATCCAGTCGCGGTAGCGGTCCTCGCCGGACAGGATCCAGGCGTTGAGGACCAGCCCGGCCGCGGCGAGGTTGACCGCGGTGTCGCCGACGCCCATCCGGTCCCGCATCTGCGCGCCGAGACGCGGGTCCGCGGAGAGGGGGTGGGGGCCGCCGTCGGCCTCGGGAATCCAGTCGAGCGGGAAGCCGTACGTCCGCGCCTCGTTCTGCAGCCAGGGATAGACGTCACCGTCGAACAGGCCTGTGCGGTCGGGGTCGCTGCCGTTGTGCGGGCGGGTGATGATGCGGTGGGCGGGGTCGTAGTTGCCCTTGGCCGGGTCGACGTACAACTCGGCGAAGCGCAGGGCGCGTTCGGACCAGCGGTCGGGGGCGGCCATGCTGAGGAAGTAGAGCAGGAGCAGGCTCTCGCCCTGGTGGAACCAGTCGTATCCGCGCTCGAACTCCTCGTGCAACATGCCCAGTTCGGTGAGCTGCCGGGTCACGCCCTCCCAGTGCTTCTCACTGGCGGGCAGCAGATCGTCGGCGCCGCCGAGGAGGTACAGCTGCGGCCAGTTGAAGAACACTTCGTAGAAGTCGTCCACCCCGTCACGGGTGGTCAGCGGGCCGGAGTAGTTCAGCCGTCCGTCCGGACCGGTGAAGTCGTGGGCGAAGCGCCGCCAGCCGTGGTCGAGGAGGTCGAACAGGGATCGCTGGGCCACGGCCCAGCCGGGTGGTTCGAGCAGCGGCACCCCCGCCTCGATCTCGGGTGGCGGGGCCGGCTGGTCGCTGGGGGTGTCCTCGGCCGTGGTGCGGTCGGCAGAGCTGAAGGGCATGGGAGATCTCCGTTCGGGGCGGACGGCGGGACGGCGCACGCCGGGGACGACGGCCGGGCGGTCGGGACGGGCCGCTATTCCTTGGTGGCGCCGGCGAGCATCCCGCTGACCAGGAAGCGCTGGGCGAAGAGGAAGACGATCAGCACGGGCGTGATGGCCACGAGTGTCGCCAGGGCCAGCTGCGGCCGCTCGATCGCGAGGTTGCCGACGGCCGGATTGAAGGACGGCACGTTGCTGAGCAGGGATCCGACGCCCACCTGGATGGGCATCTGGCTGCTCTCGGGGAGCATGACGTACGGCAGGAAGTAGTTGGTCCAGTTGGCGACGAAGCTGAAGAAGCCCACGAGCGCGATGACCGGGGTCGCCAGCGGCAGCGCGATGTGCCAGAAGACGCGGAACTCCGAGCAGCCGTCCATCCGTGCCGCCGCCAGCAGGTCCTTCGGTACGGCGGTGGTGAAGTAGATGTAGGTCAGGTACACGCCGAACGGGTAGAACGAGTACGGCAGGATGATCGACCACATGGTGCCGATCAGGTGCACCGCGTTGATCTCCAGGAACAGCGGCACCACCAGTGTGGCGTTCGGCATGAGCATCACGACCAGCGTCGCGATGAGCAGGGTGTGCCGGCCGCGGAACTCGGTCATGGCCAGGGCGTATCCCGCGGGAATGGCGACCGCGAGGGTGATGACCAGCGAGATCACCGCGTACAGGGCCGAGTTGCCGAGCCACTGCATGACGGCGTTGTCCTGGAACGCCGTGAGCGCGTGCCAGTTGGCCTTCAGTGCGTGCAACGACCCGAAGGAGAGCGGGTTGTCGTGGACCAACTGCTGGTCGGTCTTGGTCGCCGCGAGGACGAGCCACAGCACCGGCAGCACGAAGAAGGCAAGGAACCCGGCCAGTACGGATCCGGTCAGCAGCCGGGAGGCCAGGTGCCGTACGGACCCGCGGTGCGGCGGCTGGTGGTGAGATCGGCTCATGAGGGGCGCTTCCAGTTCCGAGCTCGCCGTGGCGGCGACTCGACTGACATGAGTTCTAGTCGGCATCGAAGAACCCCGACCGTGCGACGAAGACGGCGGCGGCCGACACACTGACGACCAGGAGCTCCACCGAGACCGCGGCGGCGCCGTTGATGTTGTTCATCTGGAAGGCGAAGTCGTACGTCAACTGGTTGAGCGAGTAGTCGCGTCCGGCCACGCCCACACTGGCGAGGGACAGCAACTGCGGCTCCACGAACAACTGGGCGCCGCCCGCGAAGGCCAGGATCACCATGTACACGATCCACTTGCGGAGCATCGGGATCTGCACGTGCCAGGCGGTCTGCCAGGCGCCCGCGCCGTCGATGCGCGCGGCTTCCATCACATCCGTGGGGATGTTGTTGAGTGCGCCGTACATGACGACGATCCAGCCGCCCGCGCCGGTCCAGAATGCGATGATCGTGAACAGCAGGGGGAGGTTGCCGGGCGCGATCACCTCGCCGAAGGTGTGGAAGCCCAGCGTGCCCAGCAGCGAACTGACCGGGCTCACCGTCGGGTCGAGCATGAACAGCCACACCAGCACACTCGCGGCGCCGGCGAGCGCTCCCGGGATGTAGTAGAGGAAACGCAGCGCCTTGCTGGCGCCACCCGAGGCCAGGCGGTGCAGCAGCAGCGCCAGGGCCACCACGAACACGACCAGCGAAACGAGCCAGAAGGCGAGGTAGGTGGCGACATGGGTCACGGCGTCCACGAAACGGAAGTCCTGCGCCGTGGTGATGAAGTTGGAGAAGCCGGTGATCTTGCCCCCGGCGTCGGTGAAGGCGAAGTAGACCGCGTAAGCGGTCGGAAGGACGCCGAAGGCGACCAGCAGGACCACGTAGGCGGCGACGAAGGCCATGCCGGCCCGGCTCTGCCGCGCGGCGCCACGACGGCGCCGGGCGGCAGAACCGGCCCGGGAGTGGGTGAGGGTCACTGGGAGACCTTGTATCCGTTGGACTTGGCGTACTTGACGATGGAGTCCTGCCAGGCCGGCAGCAGCGAGACGATGCTCTTGCCCTGGGTCAGGCCGGGCTTGACGGTGGCGGCCCAGATCGCCTCCTGGCTGAACTGGCCCGAGCCCCAGCCGTTCCAGACCTGGGAGGAGGCGGCCTTGAGGGCGCTCAGGTCGCTGGCGTAGTAGCCGGAGGCGTCCTGTCCCTTCAGCCATGTCTCGGCCGTCGGCGTGTACGCGGGGAAGCCCGGCGCCTTCTCGCCCTGGTAGGCGTTGTCGGTGGTGACCCACTTCAGGAAGTCGGTGGCGGCCTTGACGTGCTCGGAGTGCTTGGACAGCAGCCAGGTGCCGCCGCCGACGTTGCCCGTGGACGGCGAGGTCTCCCCCTGCCACTGGGGGATGGGCGCGGCCGCGATCTGCTTGGCCGGCGTCTTGAAGGTGCCCTCGAACAGCGCGCCGCCGTACCAGGCCGGACCCGGCATGAGCAGGACCTTGTCGGCGAGGTTCTTGCCGAAGTCGGTGCTGAAGACCCCGCTGATGGACATGGACTTGTTCTTGATCAGCACGTCCATGAGCTTGGCCATCTTGGTGCAGGCCTCGCTGGAGGTGTTCACCGACACCGACTTGGGGCCGGTGATGTGGTTGGCGCCGCACTTGCTCGCCCACAGGTAGATCTCTGGGGTGAAGGAGTCGCCGGCGTCGCCCACGAGGTAGCCCGGGTGCTCCTTGGCCACCTTCTCGCCGAGCTTCTGGTACTCCTCCCAGGTCGTCGGCACCGTGTAGCCGAACTTCTTCAGCAGGGGGGCGTTGTACCAGAGCACCGCCTGGGAGAGGTCGTTGCGCAGACAGTAGACGGTGCCGCCCACCGTGCAGACGTCGTTGGCCCCGCTCGCGAACTTCCCCAGCGTCGCCGAGGGGATCAGGCCCTTGTTGAGCGGAGCGGCGAAGTTCTGGTCGACCGCCCAGGACGCCTCGTTGTTCTGGGAGCTGAACACGACGTCCGGCCAGCCCTTGCCGGTGCGGTTGAAGAGCTGGACCTTGGTCTGGAGGTAGTTCGAGCCGTTGGCGTCGCCGTCGTAGGTGACGATGTCCAGCTTCACGTCCGGATGCTGCTTCTGGTACAGCTTCGCGGCCTCCACACGGGTCGCATCCACCCAGACCGTCAACGCACCGTCCTTCTGCGGCGCCTGAGCGAAGCCGTCCTTGTCGGTCGTGCCGGCGGTACCGCCGCCACAGGCGGTCATGGTCAGCGCCGCGGCGGCCGCGCAGCCGGCCAGCAGTGCCGCGCGCCTCTTGCTGGACACTCTCTCCCGGCCGGACGAAGGCTTGTTGACGGTCATGTGCGACTCCACTGCTTGTACAGGGCGCCCCGAGATGGGCAGGTGGCGCGAGGAATGGGCGACGCCAGGCCGAACCGGTCGGGCGTCGGGTACCGCAACGGCCGCTCCGCTTGCCGCTGCGGAAGAAATTAGCCGCCTTATAAAGGGGCCCGTCAAGGGTTTGTGCAGCCTTCTTCTCGTCGATTTGCGGGTGATGCTGCAGCATGAGTGCATGAAATGTCCAGAAAGTTACTATATATAACGATGGAAGATCGAGCTCCATGATGTGGATCTACTTGCCAGATGAGTACGACTCATTGATGCTTGCGCTACGATGACCGCGGCTCCACAGCGACCAACCGCTCCAGTTGCGCCAGCCAGGAGGCAGGACAGATGAACGACACGCCCGCGGCCCAGGCGGCCTCGCCGACGCAGGCACCCTCCGTTGCGGCGGCAGCGGTGAACGGCGCGGACGAGCGGCGTGACTACCGGCCCGGCTACGAGATCGTGGCGGAGCAGATCCTCGAGTTCATCGCCGAGGCCCGCCTGGTGGCAGGTGATCGGCTGCCCACCGAGAACGATCTGGCCCAGACGCTGAACACCAGCAGGGCTGTGGTGCGGGAGGCCGTGAAGATCCTTTCGGCGCTCGGCCGGGTCAAGGCTCACAAGGGGCGTGGACTGTTCGTCTCGGACGACGAGGGCATGCTCATCACCAGCCGCTGGGGCGGCTTCTTCCGTCCCGTCGACCTCGATCACGTACTCATGCTGTTCGAGTTCCGCAGGGTTCAGGAGATGGCCGCGAGCAGTCTGGCTGCCACCCGCGCCACGCCCGCCGAGCTGCGGACCATCGAGGTGGCCATGCAGCAGTGCCGCCACGGGTTCGTCCACGGTCAGGTCGAGGAGTTCAACCAGGCGGACGAGGACTTCCACATGGGCGTGGCCGCGGCCTCGCACAACACCTTCCTCGTCAGCGCCGTGCGTGACGCGCGCCGACTGCAGCGGCAGTCCAGCGCGATCGGGATCCACGACTCGCTCGGTGAAGGAACCGAGTCCGCGGTCGTGGAGCACGAGGTGATCTACCGGGCCATTCGTGACGGCCGGCCCGACGAGGCGGCCGAGGCTACGGCGGCACATCTCGACAGGACTCTCGAGGACTACCGGCGGGAGATCCAGCGACGCCTGTTCGGATAGCGTCCAGGGGGCAGTTCCGTCGAGCGAGCCCCCTGACCCGGTGCCGGAACTGTCCGGCCGAAGAGCCGGTTCCGACACCGCAGTTGCCGTCGGACTCGCCCGGAACCTTGATCCACAAGAGCATCTCGGCGCCTCCGCCCAGCCGGGTGGGGGTACCGATACGGCGACCTGAGGGGTTGCACCAATGGCCGTTGGAGCCGTTGCCGTTGCCGTTGTGGCGATCCAGTTCGCGCAGGCGGATGGGGAAGAGGCTCCGCCCGCGGAGTGCCCGCCGCAGTAGTCGCGGTTGTAGATGTTGTGGGCGACGAGGATGGGCAGCTTGTCCCAATAGTCGGCGGCGCACACGTACGCGCCGGTGGCGGTGCCGATGGTGCCGCTCCAGGAGCCGAAGCAGCGGGCCGTCGGGGTGTTGGTGATGGAGGTGTTGATCGCGGGCGCCCGGCCGTCTCCGAGGTTGGCGGCGACCCACCGCTTCGCGCTGGAGTCGGGATCCACGTAGAACCCGCTGGTCATGGCCGTCGGGTCGGCCGCGTGGGCGGACGGTGCGGTGGCGAGCATGGGGAGCGCTCCCACCGGAAGCGCTCCCCATGGCACGGTCGGTCAGCAGGTGGAGTTGGTCTGGGTGAGGAGGCCGAGCCGCCACGGGAGGCTGTTGTAGTCGCCGCTCGCGTTGGGGTCCTTGCCCTGGTAGAGGTACTGGAGTCGGCAGGCGGGAATGGTGAGTGTCTGGTCGTAGCCGGCGCGGATCATTTCGCCGTGGCTGATGTCCTTGGTCCACGCGCCCGCGGGGAAGGTGACGTTGCTCGCCCGTGCGAATGGGTTGCTCTCGGTGGCGGCCAGGGGTGTCCAGGAGCCGGCGAGGCTGCTCGTCGTCCAGGAGCGGAAGTAGCGTCGGCCGTCCGATCCGATGGCCTCGACGAGCAGCAGATACTGGTTGGCGCCCTGCACCTTGTAGACGTTGCTCGCCTCGAACAAGGCGTACCTGTTGGAGTCCTGGGCCGCGATGACCGTGTTGGTGAACCCGTTCGGGAACTGGCCGACGGTCGTCTGGGAGCGGTACAGATGCCCGTTGTCGTCGGAGGAGAACAGATAGCAGTTGGCGCTGTCGCAGATCACCCACATGTCGACCCAGTAGCCGTTGCCGATGTTCTGCCGGATGATGTCCGGCATCGAGGCGTAGAAGTTGCGCGGCGCACTCCAGCCGTTCGGGTTGCTGATGTCGGAGTTGGTGGAATACGACGCGTTGCCGGTCTGGTAGACGAGGTACCACAGGCGTTGCGGCGCGTAGTAGAACACCTGCGGTGCGGCCCGGTAACCGGACCCGATGGCAGTGCGGTCCAGGTAGTGGTGCGTGGCCGAACCCGCCTGCGACCAGTCGCTGAAGTTCAGGTAGACCAGGTTGTAGCCGGAGGCGTTCGCGGTGCTCGCGAACACGTGGTACTTGCCGTTGTAGTAGACGACCGTCGGGTCCTTGATCCCGGCGATGTTGTGGGTCGCGTCCGACTTCGGCGAGATCAGCGCACCACTGGAGCTCCATTTGAAGGTGGAGGGCAGGGCGGCGGCGGACTTGGCCGAGCGAACTGCCTTACCCTGCACGGTGGTTGATGCGCTCGCGGCGGTGGGGGTGCCGCCCAGTGCGGTCAGTGCCGCGTTGTAGGCCGGCTTCTTGTTGCCGTTGCGGTCGAACAGCAGGGGGTTCTCGCCGCTGCGCCACGAGTCGCTGTCTCGGATGCCCCAGGCCGTGATGCCGGTGCAGCGGGAGACGTTCATGCAGGCCCTGACCGTGTTCGCGTACGCGGTCGGCGGCGCCTGCGCGATGTCCAGTTCGGTGATCTGTACGTCCACGCCCAGGGCGGCGAAGTTCGACAGCGTGGTCTGGAAGCCGGCCGGCGGTCCGCCGGTGCCGAAGTGGGACTGGAAGCCGACGCAGTCGATGGGCACGCCGCGGGACTTGAAGTCGCGCACCATGCGGTAGACGCCCTGCGTCTTGGCCGCGTTCCAGTCCTCGATGCTGTAGTCGTTGTAGCAGAGCTTGGCCGCCGGGTCGGCCGTCCGAGCTGTGCGGAAGGCCTGTTCGATGAAGCCGTCGCCCAGCAGGTTCTGGAAGACCGAGGAGCGGTGCTGGCCGCTGCCGCCGTCGGCGAAGGCCTCGTTGACCACGTCCCAGGCGTAGATCTTTCCCTTGTAGTGGTTCGCCACGGTGGTGATGTGGTTGTTCATCACGGATCGCAGAGTGTTCGCGTCCCTGATGGAGCTGACCCAGCCGGGCAGTTGGGAGTGCCACACCAGGGTGTGGCCACGCATGCGCTGACCGTGGGACGTCGCCCGGTTGACGATCTGGTCGCCGGGGCCGAAGTTGAACGAGCCGCGGGACGGCTCGGTCGTGTCCCACTTCATCTCGTTCTCGGGTGTGACCATGTTGAACTCGCGGTCCAGGATGCCGGTGTACGTGCCGTCGCCGAGCCGGCCTGCGGCCACGGCGGTTCCGAAGTACCGTCCGGACTGGGCCGCTTGGGCGCCCAGGGTGGAGGCCCGGACGGCGTCTGGCGCGCCGGTCGCGGTCCCGGGTGTCACCAGCACGGTCGCGGCCAGCAGGCCCAGGACCGAGGCTCGGCGACAGCCGAGCCGTTTCAGCGGGTTCATAGTTCTCCTTGTGGGGTGGGTGGGGGGTGCGTGGTGCGCTCGGTGGACCTCCTCAGGGCGTGGTCAGCTCGAACCGTGCGATGCGCACCGAGCCGCCGAGCGCCTGGGCGGCGTGGTTGAAGAGGGCGAAGCGGTAGCCCATGAAGAACCGCCAGTCGTTGCCCAGGGAGAAGGCGGGCCCGAGGCGGGCGAAGGCGGTGCCGTCGGTGCTGTACGAGAAGGTGCCGGGGCGTCCGGTGCCGGGGCGGACGTCCGCGTTCGCGCGCAGCCAGACGCGGCTGCCGGAGAGGGGCGCGCTCGCGGCCTCGGTGCCGGTGCCGGTGGTGTTCCAGTTGCCGTCCATGGTCAGCCCGTTGACCATCACCAGCCGCGTGGTACCGCCGTCGCGCTTGACGCCGATCCAGGCGGAGGAGTCACGCAGCAGTGCGAGTCCGGCGCGGTCGCCGTCGCGCATCGCGCTGTGGTCGAGCTGGACCGTGGCGGTGGAGGTCGGACCTTGGATGCGGTGGGTGAGGGTGTTGCGGGCCCAGTACAGGTCGTTGGTGACGGTCGCGGTCCGCAGGGTCAGTCCGTTGTCGACCGACCACTTGGTGTCGTCCGGGTTGTGGTTCCACTCCCACCGGGGCTTGAGGGTCGTCCCGTCGAAGGTGTCGATGCCGCTCATCGGGGTGACCTGGCGGGGCGGAGTGGGCACGGCCGGGCTGGGATACGAAGTGCCCCATGCGCCGTTGACGAGTTGCACGACCGGCCAGCCGTCCGGGGTCCAGGTGATCGGGGCCAGGGCGGGCATCCGGCCGCCGGGGTAGGCATCCACGAAGGCCAGGTAGTACCAGGCGCCGCTCTGCGTCTGCACCAGCCCGCCCTGGTGCGGGACACCACCGCCGGGGATCGGCCCGCGCAAGTCGAGCAGGACCTGCCGCATCGTGTACGGGCCGAAGGGGCCGCTCGACGACTTCAGGATGTACTGCCCGTTCGCGGGGCGGGTCAGGAAGATGTAGTACTGCCCGTTGATCTTGTAGAAGCGGGAGCCCTCGAGGGTGCCGACACTCGACGGTGTGGTGAACACCTGCTGTGTCCGGACCTGGTTGCGGCCGTCGGGCGAGAGCTGGGCCACGTTGATGGTGGTGTTGCCATACGCCACGTAGAGGGTGTCGTCGGTGTCGACGAGTAGCCCCGCGTCGTAGTAGGGGGTGCTGATCGTCGTGAGTCTGCTCCACGGCCCCTCGGCGGCGGTGGCGGTGTGGACGTACGTCCGGGCGAAGTCGATCTGGCCCAGCCAGTAGAAGGTCCGGTTGCTCGGCCGGTAGGCCAGCGAGGATGCCCAGATGCCCCGGACGTAGCCACGGGCGCCGTTCAGGTCGTACTTGGCGCCGAAGTCGAGGACCGGCACCGAGTGGCCGGCGATCTCCCAGTTGACCAGGTCGTACGAGCGCAGGACGGGTGCGCCCGGCGAGTAGTGCATCGTCGAGGCCGAGGCGTAGTAGGTGTCACCGACGCGGATGACGTCGATATCCGCGAAGTCCTGCCAGATCACCGGGTTCGTGAAGGCCGCCGCGGTCGCGGGGGCCGCAGTCGGAGGAAGCAGGGCACCGGCGGCCAGGCCGGTGGACGCCGTCAGCGCGCGTCGACGGGACAACTTTTGATGAGTCCATGACATCTGCAAGAGTGGCGATCCCCTTCTGTGGCCCAGTGGCTGCTCTGTATACGAGATGTCGAACATGGATCGGCTTGTCGAGCATCCTGGATGATAGAGAGCCGGTGAACCCCGTCAATACCTCTCGCATAAATCGTTGTTGGCTTCGAAACATTCGAAGATAGATCCCATGTAACCGCGGGTCAGCTGCCCATATGGTGCCTATATGTCGCCTTCCATGAGTCTGTATGGCCGGATAGTGGAGGCAGTACGGTGATGGGTGTTGACACGTTCGATGACCTCCCTAACATCCGTGAGGTCTTGGTTTCCGAATTGCTCACGAAATTTCGAATCACCCATCTCTCTTCCATCCAGTGTCATGGACGTGACATCGATCTTCGTGTCACCCACCCATGGCGCCCTTCCGCGAAGGAGCCCTTGGTGCCCAGACGGTCAGGCGGACGACTGCTCCGCCTCCTCGCGACCATCGTGCTGACGGTCACCGCGTCCGTGACGGCTTCCGCTCACTCCACTGCTTCGGCCGCGCCCGGCAGCCCGGCGCTCACTCCACCGTTGGGCTGGAACAGCTGGAACAGCTTCGGGTGCGGGGTCACGGAGGCGCAGGTTCGCCAGGCCGCCGACGCGATGGTGTCCTCGGGGATGCGGGACGCCGGTTACCGGTACGTGGTGGTCGACGACTGCTGGTTCGACCCACAGCGTGACGCGGCGGGCAACCTGCGGGCCAATGCGGCCAAGTTCCCGAGCGGGATGAAGGCGCTCGGGGACTACATCCACGGCAAGGGGCTGAAGTTCGGCATCTACCAGGTGCCGGGCGAGCGCACGTGCGCGCAGACCAGCGGCGCCTATCCCGGGTCGACGGGCAGCAGGGGGCACGAAGCCCAGGACGCCGCCACGTTCGCCGCCTGGGGTGTGGACTACCTCAAGTACGACTGGTGTTCCTCCAGCGGCAGCCGTGACGAGCAGGTCGCACGGTTCACGGTGATGCGCGACGCACTGCGTGCCACCGGGCGGCCGATCGTCTACAGCATCAACCCCAACAGCTTCCACGCCATCACCGGCGCCACGTACAACTGGGGCGAGGTCGCCGACCTGTGGCGGACGACCGAGGACCTGCTCGACATCTGGCAGAACGGCAACACCAACAGCTATCCGATGGGCGTCGGCAACGTCCTTGACGTCACCGCGCCACTGGCGGCGCAGTCGGGTCCAGGGCACTGGAACGACCCGGACATGCTGGTCGTGGGCCGTCCCGGCCTGTCACTGACCGAGTCCCGCTCGCACTTCGCCCTGTGGGCGCTGCTGGCTGCCCCGCTCATGGCCGGCAATGACATCCGCACCATGTCCGCCGACGTGAGCGCGATCCTGCGCAACCCGCGTCTGCTGGCGGTGAACCAGGATCAGCTGGGCGCGGGCGGGCGCAGGGTGCGCGACGACGGCAGCACCGAGGTGTTCGCCAAGCCGCTGTCCGACGGCTCGGTGGCGGTGGGCCTGTTCAACCGGGGAGGCAGCACCGCGGCGGTCAGCACGACTGCAGCTCAAGTCGGCCTGTCCGGCGGGCCGTTCACCCTCACCGATCTGTGGACCGGCGGCACGTCGAGTACGGCGGGCCAGATCTCGGCGAGCGTCCCCGCGCACGGCGTGGCCGTGTTCCGGGTGAGCGGTGGCAGCCCGCTGGCCGCCACCACCTCGCGGCTGCGCGGCAACGGGTCCGGCCGATGCGTGGACGTAGACAACGCCTCCACCGCCGCCGGGGCGACAGTACTGCTCTGGGACTGCCATACGGCCGCCAACCAGCTGTGGACCACGTGGGCCGGCGGCGAGATCCGTGTCTTCGGCGACAAGTGCCTGGACGCCTACAACCAGGGCACCACCGACGGCACCCGGGTCATCACCTGGCCCTGCAACGGCCAGGACAACCAGAAGTGGTCCGCCGGTTCCGACGGGTCGATCCGCAACGTCCACGCCGGGCTTTGCCTCGACGTCGACCGGGCCGGCACCGCGAACGGGACCCCGCTGGTGCTGTGGACCTGCAACGGCCAGGCCGGCCAGAAGTGGACCCGCGTGTGAGCAACCGCGGCTTCGGAAGGGGAGTTTCACGATGACGAGGACAAGATCCCTCTTATGGTCCGCCGTGGTCGCGGTGGTGGTCGTCCTGAGCATGGGAGGCACGGCACTGGGCCGCGGCCAGGGCGAGAACACACCGCGCACGGTTTCCGCCACGGCGGACGCATCCGCCGGCGCCGCTGTCCCGACCGCAGGGTGCGGCAAGGCTCCCGCCCTGACGAGCGGAACACACACGATCCAGAGCGGCGGCAAGAACCGGAACTTCATCCTGCGCATCCCCGACGGCTACGACCGCAACCGCGCCTACCGGCTGGTCTTCGGGTTCCACTGGCTGGGCGGCACCTCCACCGACGTCGCCACCGGCCGCACCGTGGAAACAGGCACCTGGGCCTATTACGGGCTCCAGCGACTGGCGAACAACGGCACCATCTTCGTCGCACCCCAGGGCCTCAACAACGGCTGGGCCAATGCCGGTGGGGAGGACGTCACCTTCGTCGACGACATGCTCAGGCGCATCGAGACGGGTCTGTGCGTCGACACGACACAGCGCTTCGCCCTGGGATTCAGCTACGGAGCCGCCATGTCGTACGCCCTGGCCTGTTCCCGCGCGACGGTCTTCCGCGCGGTCGCGGTCCAGAGCGGCGGGCAGCTGAGCGGATGCAGCGGTGGCACGCAGCCCATCGCCTACCTCGGGGTGCACGGCCTCAGGGACAACGTCCTCGGCATCTCCGGCGGACGGGCGTTGCGGGACAGGTTCGTCAGGAACAACGGCTGCACCGCCCAGAACCCGCCGGAGCCGGCGCAGGGCAGCCTGACGCACCGGGTCACCGCCTATTCGGGTTGCTCGGCCGGGCATCCGGTCGTCTGGGCCGCGTTCGACGAAGGGCACATCGCCGCTCCGCAGGACGGGGCCGCCGGTGACAGCGGATCCAGGACCTGGGTGCCGCAGGAGGTCTGGAAGTTCTTCACGCAGTTCCAGACCTCCAACCCGCCCTCGGGGACGGCGACCTGTCGGGTCACCAGCACGCTCTACACCCTCAACGGCACGGCCTGCGCCATGACAGGGACTGCGCCGAAGTGACCGACGGTTCATCGGCGCCCGACCTGGCACCCTCCGCCTGCGGCTGGGCCCCAGGTCGGGCGAGCCGTGGTCAGGAGGCCGTGCCGGTCACCGTGCTTCCAGACTTGGTCACGTGGTACGTCACGGTGGCGCCGCTCCAGAAATGGAAGGTGAGCTTGACGCGCGTGTTGTCCGTGAGCGCGTTCAGGAAGGCGGGGGTCAGGCGGATGGTCTTGTTGGCGTAGTTCGGTGCGAAGGCGGTGTTGAACTCCTGGTACGCGGTCCAACTGGTCGGGCCTGCGTTGCCGCCGTCGGCGTACGTGGCCTGCATCGTCGCCAGCACGTCACCCCGGAACTGTGTGGGGATGCGGAACGACGCCGTCGTACCGGTCGTGTCCGACTGCACCGGGGTGTCGTAGGTGATCACTTGGATGCGCCACGGGACTCCTCGGGAGAACCCGGCCTGGAGCGTCGCGTTGACCCCGGGGGAGCGGTCGCCGACGAGCCGGGTGAGTGTGGCCGCCTTCAGGGTGAGACGCTTGCCGGAGAGGGTGTAGTCCCGGCCGCTGACCAGCTTGGTGGTGCCCTGCTTGAGCGCCGTGAAGGTGGCGCCGTTCAGGTTCAGGGTGAGCGAACGGTCCTTGACGGGGCCGGACTTCGGCACGAAAACGCGGTCGGAGGAGGCTGTCGCCGAGCGTGTCGTCCAACTCGACTTGATCTGGCGGAGCAGCCCCGCGTCCTTCCAGCGCAACCTGCCGCGGTCGTAGAAGGAGCCGTTGTCCCACAGCACGGTGGTGACCTTGTTGGTGCGGGCGGCGTGGCCGAGCGCCTCGAAGTACTTCAGCATCTCACCGCGTTCCACCGCGCCGGGACCGTGGTCGTAGCCGAGGACGCCGTACTCGCCGAGGACGACGGGGATGCCCTGGGCGACGAAAGTGTCGCGCATCCGCTTGAACGTCTTGTCCAGGTCGCCCCGGGCCTGCGCGTCGAAGCGGGTGGAGCCGGCGACGTTCACGCTGAACGTTTTGTTGTTGCCGCCCGACGCACGCACGACCTTGTGGAAGGACGTGTTCAGCTCGTTGAGCAGCTGGGCCTTGCGGGTGTTGTCGGCGTTGTCGAACTGGGGCTCGTTGACGCTCTCGAAGACCAGCTGGGCGGGCTCGTTCCGGAACGCGGTGGCGATCTGGTCCCAGGTCGTGTCGAAGCGGGCCAGGACCTGGTCGTGGTCGGTGGACATCTTGCTGGTCCACTGCCAGGAGTCGTGATGCACGTCGATGATCACGTAGAGGCCGTCGGCGATCGCCCAGTCGACGACCTGCCTGACCCGGCTCATGTACCCCGGGTCGATGGTGTAGTTCGGTGCCGCTCCCTGGTGGTCGCTCCAGGTCACGGGGATGCGGATGCTCTTGAAGCCCTGGGCGCGGACCGAGTCCAGCAGGTGCTTGGTGGTGCGCGGCTGACCCCAACTTGTCTCCTCGGGGCTGGCGTCCAGGCTGTTGCCCAGGTTCCAGCCCGGCTGCATCGCGGCCACGGCCGCCGCCGCGTTGCCGGGAACCGGGGGCCGGCGCCGCTGCCGCGTGCGGCTCGGCGTTGTCGCCGAACGTCCCGAAGACCGCGCCATAGGCGAGAACGCCCGCGGCGATCAGCGCCAGCGGCGCACCCACAAGTTGCGCACCGCGAAGGGCGCATGATGGGCATCTGCCCTGGTCAGGCGCCCTTCTTTCGGCGCCTAGAAGAAGCCCAGCTTCTTCGGCGAGTACGACACCAGAAGGTTCTTCGTCTGCTGGTGGTACAGCAGTTACACGTACGCTGACCTGGTAAAACGGTAGTAGACGCGGCCTTTGGCCGGGAGCTGGTCCGGAAATGGTCCGGATCTTGGTCTGGCGGACCCGGCTCGGGTAGTGCTGCGGCTGAAGTGCGAGCAGTCGACATCGTCCTGCCTCGAAGCGCAGATGGACGGGCTTGCCAGTTCCGTAGCACAGGAACGGCTGTCGGCCCCCGGGCAGGGGCGCCGTCAACCCTGCAGTCGTGCGGGGAATCTCAGGTTCATGGGGCGCGCTCGGTCGCGCCGACCCAGCTGTTGGTTTTGGGGAGCTCCCGGTAGGAACTCGGTAAGCGATCGTGCGGAGTACCAGGAGCGTCGAGGTAGTGGTGGATCAGTAGCCAGGTCTCGGCGCCAGTCCCTTTACCCCGCCTACGGGCTCTTGTGACTCTTTGGGATGCCCTACGGTTCCGGACTCGCGGGATGTTGTCCGAGCCTTCGGTGTTCCATCTGCTCTTCTTTCAGTCTGCTTCCAGCCGCATGACGACATCACGGATGGCGATCGGTGCGGATGCCCGCGCGGACAGGATGTCCAGCAGGTCGGGGCGGACCACGACGGCGCAGCCGGTCGTCTGTGGCCAGGGCAGGTGGTAGGCACTTCGCTTGTATTCGGTTCGCCAGCACACGAGCCGCAGGCCCGGACCGTGGTCGTCCTCCAGCGTCAGTGGGGCTCCGGGCTTCACGCGGAGTGCGGTGCGGAGCCACGGGGTGGGGGCCAGTGTGAAGCCGGGTAGTCCCAGGCCTTGGGCAGAGTCTGCGGCGGCGGTCATGGCGCGGTCGAGGCCGAGGAGCGGGATCCCCAGCGTGACGTCAGCGGCGGCGTGCGGCGCCGGCGGCCGGGACCACTCGTCGATGTCTCCGTCCGAGAAGGGGATAGCGTCGCTGTCCTGGTTTCCGTAAGCCGTCACTTCCGGGCCTGAGAAGCGCACGACGGTCAGGCCGGTCTTCCGGGTGTGCGGTGACAGGAACTTGCGTTCCTCCACGGAAGCGAGGATGCGCCAGCCCGAGAGGGCCTGCCCGGTGAGGGCGGCGGCTTGCGTCAGCGGCCGCGTGGAGATGGTCACGACGGTTGTTCCGGTCAGCGGAGTGTCCTGGCTGGCCGGGTCGTCCGGGCCGGGTGGCACAGGAAGGTCGGGGCGCGGCCAGCGCACCTCTTCGAAGGCCAGCGCAATGCGGGGGTCGTCCGTCAGCACGGTGGCCAGTTGGTCCTCCCAAGCCGCTGGATCACTCACGCCAAGGCCCTGCGAGAGCCTGTGTGCGCGGCTACCTGCTGCCACCGTTTGGATCGCCTCTTCGATGGTCTCTTCGATGGCGAGGTAGGCGTCCGGCAACTCGCCCTCGTCGACGCTTCGGTTGGCGCGGAGTTGGGCCTTATTCCTCTCGATGATGCGCTCGGTGTCCACTTCGCGGCGGACCTTGGCGAGGACCGCTCGGATCAACCCGGGCTGCAGTTGCTCGGCTTTGTTCAGCCGCGTGCGGGCCACCTCTGCCACCATCCCCGTCACGACTTGGTCTCTCGGGCTGCCTTGCTGGGCGGCGGAGATCCACAGGCGGCTCGGCGGGTTCAGCCTGGCTGGGTCCGACGCTCCCATGGGCACGTCGGTCGCATCGGCCAGCAGGCGGCGGGCGAGGGCGCGGACGGTGAGCAGCGGTCCTTGAGCCAGTGCCTCAAGTGCGTCCTGGCAGTGGTCCACGACGGCTTGGACCGCTGGCCCCTGTTCCTGGAGGAGGCACAGCAGCCACATCAGGGTCGCCGGATCTGTGAGTTGCTCGAGCGCGAGGGCCATGGCTGGTGCCGTGGCTTCGGGGCGAAGTGTGATCAGGGATCGCGTCGCAACCATCGCTCGGCGTTTGCCCTCCCGGTCCGCGATTGCGACTGCGGCCAGTGCCGCGGTCGCGAAGGCGCGGTCGAGATCGCCGGGTGCGGGAGTGCCGTTGTCGTTGTCGGGGGCGCGGTAGGGGTGCTGGGGGTCGTCGCTGTCGTGGACTCGGGGTGCTCTGCTCTCGATGACTGTTGCGGCTTCGTCCCAGAGGGCGAAGGCAAGGTCGAGGGAATCGGCTGGGGGCAGGCCGAGGGCTTGATGGGCGAAGGCGAAGATCAGTGCCTGCGTGATGCCGTGGGTCCCATACCGGCCGGTGCTCACCGCTGCTTCGGCCTCTTCGGTGATGACGCGGTGGGTGAGGGTGCGATCGAGTTGCGCGGCCGTACGGAGGGCGTCGAGGGCTGTCTCGCCTCCGAAGTTCAGCCATCCGCCTTGTCCGCGGGTGCGTACCCAGGTCAGTGCGAAGGCTTCGGCGGCGAGGGCGTCATGGCCGTTCTGGCGGAGCTTGTCGGCGAGTCGGCGCAGCAGGAGTGGGCCGTCGCGGAAGTCGAAGGGGCCTGCGATGGCGCGCAGGACTTGTGCGGCATCGTCGGTCTGTCCTCGGGTGGCGAGGTCGAGGAGGCCGTCGCCGACGAGGTCTGTCATCTGTTCGAGAGTGTGCTGTGGTGTGCCGGCCTCGTAGGGGCTCAGATGCCATGCGCGCAGTACCCGGATCAGGCCGACCGGTTCGGAGGGCGCAGGTGCTGCGTCGGCAGGTGAGGTCGGAGCCGTGGTCGGCTGCGCGGGGACGGGTGCGGTACGGCGGTTGGGGGACTCGCCGGTGGTCGGAGGTTCGGGCAGGGGTGTGAGCTGCGGGGCGCCGGTTCGTTCGGCGACGGCATTGAGTTTCGCGACCAGCTGTGTGTCGGCTGGCATGGTCTCGTCGCTGGAGGAGTCGCGGTTGGCCTGCCGTTCGTCGGCCCTGCTCACTGCGATGCGCAGCAGTTGTGCAAGGCCGTCGGGCGTGGAGAGATCGACTGTCCGGGCGAGCCGGTCCAGAAGCGCGGCGTCGCCTTGGAGGAGCGGGGTGTCCAGGGTGATTCGCAGGGCGGTTGCCACGACCGGGTCGACGGTGTCGTTCCACGCGTGCCAGAGGTCTTCTCGGGCGCTGTGGAGGATGGTGTTCGGGCCGTTGCAGTCGCTGAGCAGGCCCGTGCCTGCGAGGTTAGCGAGAGCCGCGGGGTCTGCGCCGGCCAGGACGTTCCACCACCGCGGGCGGGCGGCGTTGGTCTCCTTGCCGTCGAGCAAGACGTCCGCCAACAAGAAGTGGCGCGAGGTCTTCGGCACGTCGGTGCCTCTGGCGAAGAGCGTGAGCGAGTCGTCCCGGTCGTTCAGGGACACCGAGGAGTTCATCGAGGACGAGTTCCCGGTCGACGTGTCCGAGAGCGTGTCCATCGACTGCGAGGTCACGCAGGCCGGATGGCGTCCGACCTGGCTCCGCTCGATGCGTCGCGGCGGGATACTGCTCAAGGCCGACAAGAGCTTGAGGTTCATGGTTACCAGCTGCTCGGTCGGGGAGCCCTACACACTGAAGTGGAAGGTGCTCAATCGTGGTCCGGAAGCCGAGCGGCGGGACATGATCCGCGGCCAGATCGTCGACTCGACCAAGCGGGGAGTCCGCATCGAGCACTCGGACTTCAAGGGCGAGCACGTCGTCGAGTGCTACGTCGTCAAGGACGGGGTCATCGTCGCTCGGGACCGGATCGACGTGCCGGTCAGCAATACGAGCGTCAAGACGGCGAACGTCTTGTAGGGAACTGATCCTCGGAGTGCGACGAGGCAGCCCCGACGAATCTGCCGGGGTCTCGTCGCATCAGACGCATCCGCCCGTAGGGTCGAAGCCTGAGCACTTCTCTCGCTGTCATGTCCGAGTGCCTGCTCAACGCGCAGATGGCCTTCGCGGGAGCGGTACGCTGCCCGCCGCGCGGCTGAGCTGTGTTCCGAGGACGCCAGCAGGTCCGCGGAGCAGATCGTCGATCTGCTCTGCGACGAAGCAGATACCGCGGAAGCGCAGTTCCGGCGGGTTCGAGACCTTGGCTGAGGCTGGTTCTCCGTCGGAGGCTTCCGGAGAATGGTGCCGTGGAACGGCGGATTGACTTCTGGCGAGAGCGGCAGATGCTCTGTGGACGCTGCGATCATCGGTGGCGCGTCGATCTGGACTGGATCGATCGGTGGGAGCAGGCAGAGGAGACCTGCCCCGGCTGTGGCATGACCTGCGAGCACGAGGACTCGCCCCGGGTGACGGTCGACCCCGAAGACTCGGCGCTCCACGACGACCGGGTAGCGCGGCTCTTCTGGTACCACACGAGCACGCAGCCGGACTGGCCGAGGCGGGACTACGATCCGGCGGCCGTCCTGACGTCCGAGACCCGCAGGTTGATGGGCGGCGGTGAGCGGGGCGCCGCGCGGGTCGGGCGGCAGCGGGCGAAGGCCGTGCACGTCGGCACGTACGAGGCCGCTGTCCACAACATGCTGCGTCGGAGCCGTGATCAGGCGGACCAGGGCAGCAGCCAGTTCTATACGTATCGGGTCCGTCTGAAGCCATCCGTCGTGATGGGGGAGGGGTGGCTCGTCGACCCCAGCAACTTCGTCGGCGACGTGGTGCTCGACGAGGTCTGCCCGCCAGGCGTCGACGCTGCCCGCTACGGCGTCTGGTCGTGCTGGAAGCGGTCCGCGGTTCCTGCGACCACGCCCTGGAGGCGATCGAACGCCGCTGTGGGACGTGGGCCGTGGGCAAACGCCAGGTCGAACAGCTCGTGCGGGCGGCCGCGGTGGACATGGCGGCCTTCTTTGCCGCCCGCACCCCTGCCCCGGCAGCGAGCACGACGCTGCTGGTGCTCAGCATCGACGGCAAGGGAATCGTGATGCGCCCGGATCACCTGCGGGAGGCCACACGGAAGGCCGCAGAGCGGGCGACGCGCACGTTCCACACCCGTCTGTCCACCGGAGAGAAGAGCTGCGCAAACGGATGGCCACCCTCGCCGTCGTCCACGACGCGGATCCGGCCGTGCGCCGGCCACACGTCATCATCGCCACGCCCGGCGGCCGCACCACCCGCCGCGCTCCGCGCAAGGGGCCCATGGCTTGCGCGAAATGGCTCACCGCCTCGGTGGAGCACGACGCGGACCACATCATTGCCGCCGCGTTCGACGAGGCAGAAGCCCGTGACCCGCAGCACCGCCGGTGCTGGGTGGTCCTGGTCGACGGCGCCGAGCACCAGTTGGAGTTGATCCATGCGAAGGCCGCCCGACGGGGCGTCACCATCCATGTCGTCCTTGACGTCGTCCAGGTGATCGAGAAGCAGTGGTTGGCCTTGCGGTGCTTCCACACCGCCACCGATCCGGACGCCGAGACCTGGGTCGGTACCCAGGCCGCCCGGATCCTGGCGGGCGACGCTTTCGGCGCCGTCACCGGCATCCGCGCACAAGCCGACCGGCTGGACCTGTCCCCAGATCAACGGGCCGCAGCGGACCGGGCCTGCCGCTACCTGGAGAACAACGCTGCCTATCTCCACTACGACCAGGCACTCGCGGCCGGATGGCCGATCGCCAGCGTCGTCGTCGAAGGTGCCGCACGTCATCTGGTGGCCGACCGACTCGATATCACCGGCAGCCGGTGACGGTGCCCGAAGCCGAAGCCGTCCTGACCCTGCGGGCCCTCATCAGCAACGGCGACTTCCCGCCGTACTGGATCTTCCACACACACAGAGAACGCGAACGCCCCTACCCCAAGCCCGACCAGCACAACTACGAACTCCTGGCCTGACCGGCAAGCTCACTCCACGAGAGCCGCACCCTTTCGGTTTCAGCCCATCTGGTCCTCGGCCGAGAGATGCTCCACCGTCTTGCCGGTCTCGGTGAAGGTCCGGGTGACATGGCCCGAGGAGTAGACCCACAGGATCCGCAGCGGGGTGTCGCCGACGTTCCGGAAGAGATGGGGTATCGGGGAGGGGACATAGGTCGTGTCGTACCGCTCCAGCCTCCTCGTCTCTCCGTCCACCCACACCTCTGCCTCGCCCTCCAGGATCGTCACGTGCTCGTCGCAGTTGTGCGAGTGCAACGGGGCCCCGGAACCGACTGGGTACACGCTCATCCCGCTGGTGATCCTGTTCTCGCCCCGCGCGGACGAAGTGGTGATGAGCGGGGTTGTCACTACGGCGCCGCCGCGGTCGAGGAGGGGAGTCTCGGAGGCCTTGATGATGGTGGTCATGGGGGCAGACGGTAGGCCTCCGCCTGCCCGAAGGGAGGCCTGCAGCGTGCAGTTTTACCTTGCATTTCGGGAGGGGTGAGCTCCTCGAAGTCGGCTGTACCTTCACCTGGCACCGCTCGGTTTCCGGTTCCTTGCGGGAGATGTGCCGGAAGAAAAGGCAGGTATCGGCCAGATGAGGCTCCCCGTTCTCAGCGATGAGGAAATGACTCCGCGGCAGCAGGAGCTGGCCGCCCGTATCGCCGGGCGTCGCGGTGCCGTCCGCGGGCCGTTCCGGGTCTGGCTGCACAGCCCGGAGATGTGCGAGCGGGCTGAGTCGCTCGGCGCGTTCGCCCGCTTCGACTGCTCGCTCCCCAAGCACCTGCGTGAGCTCACGCTCCTGATGGCCGCCCGCAACTGGGACGCGCAGTATTCCTGGAACGCCCACGTGCACCAGGCGATCGAGACCGGCGTCCCCGAGGCCGCGGTCAAGGCGATCGCCGAGAAGCGCGAGGCCGTCTTCGACAACGACGCCGACCAGGCCTTCTACCGGTTCTGCAAGGAGATCCTCGACGAGCACTTCGTCACGGACGAGACCTTCGCCGCCGCCCTGGAGCACTTCGGCAGCAAGGGGCTCGTCGACACCATCGGCGCGCTCGGCAACTTCACCATGCTCGGCATGTGCCTGAACACCTTCCAGGTGGACCTCCAGGCCGACAAGGAGCCCCCCTTCCCGGACATCCGCGGCTACGGCCGGGTGGTGCCAGAGGGCGATCAGCCATGACCCCGGTCCTGCGTGTCCGCGGTGTCACCAAGTCCTTCGGCGGGGCCGCCGCTCTCAAGGGCGTCGACCTCGATCTGTACCTCGGAGAGACGCACGCGCTGATGGGCATGAACGGCGCCGGCAAGTCCACGCTGGTGCAGATCCTGTCGGGCGTGCACCAGGCCGACGGCGGCACCGTCGAGGTCGACGGCAAGGAGTACTCCGGGCTCACCGTGCGCAAGGCCCGCAGGCTGGGCATCGCCTGCGTCCCGCAGCGCCGCGAGCTGGCGATGGGGCTCACCGTCGCCGAGAACGTGATGCTGGGCGACCTGCCCACTCGCGGCCGTACCGTGCACTGGAAGGCCGTACGGGAGCAGGCCCGTGCCGCCCTGTCCGGGCTCGGTATCGACATCGACGTGGAGCGGGTGGCCGGCACCCTCACCGTGGCCGAGCAGACCATGGTCGAGGTGGCCCGCGAGGTGCGCCGCGGCGGCCGGATCCTGATCCTCGACGAGCCGACGGCTTGTCTCAGCGCCAAGGACGCGGACCGGATCCGTTCGCTGGTGCGCACCCTGCGGGACGAAGGGGTCGCCGTCGTGTACATCTCGCACTACATCGACGAGGTCATGGCCGTCGCCGACCGCCTCACCGTGCTGCGCGACGGGGAGGTGGTGACCAGTTCGCCGGCCGCCCAGATGGATCCGTCGAACCTGGTCCACAGCATGGTCGGCCGGGACGTCGTCTCGCGGCGGCCCGAGCGGCCCGCACCGAAGGACGAACACGGCCTTGCCATAAGAGGGTTGACGCAAGGCCGGGCCGTCCGGGACTTCTCCGTCGAGGTGCGAAGGGGTGAGATCGTCGCCGTCCTCGGACCGGCGGGGGACGCTCAGTCGCGGTTGTTCGACCTGCTGTCCGGACGCCGACGCCCGGATGCCGGGACCCTCCAGGTCGACGGCCGCGGCGTGCCCTTCGGCCGGGTCGCCGCATCCCTCGCCAGCGGCCTGCGCTGTGTCACCGGCGACCGCCGCACCCTGGGCCTGGTCCAGGGGCTGTCCCTGGACGAGAACCTGATGCTGGCCGGTGACCGCTTCGCCCGCCGCCGACTGCACCGCCGTAGTGAACTCGCCCGGCGCGCCGCCCCGTTGCGGGGGAACTACGGGGTGGTCGCCCTCACCGGAAACCCGCCCGTCGGCACGCTGTCCGGCGGCAACCAGCAGAAGGTGCTGCTCGGCAAGTGGCTGGAGACCGATCCGGTCGCCTGCTTCCTGGAGGACCCCACCAACGGTGTCGACGTCGCCGCCATGGCGGACATCCACACCCTCGTCGACGACCTCGCCTCGCGTGGCGTCGCCGTCCTGCTCGCCTCCTCCTCCGCCGAGGAGGTCATGCGCCTCGCCGACCGGGTCGTCGTGGTCAGCGCGGGCCGCACGGTCGCCGAGCACGACATCACCGCCATCACCCGCGACGAACTCGTCGCCACCGCACTCGGAGGTCAGCCGAAGTGAGCCTCACAACCCCCTCGGCCGCCCCGGACACCGCGGTCGAGCGCCCCGAATCCCGATGGTCACCAAGGGAGTTGCTGCACATCCCGCACGGTGGCCTCGTCGTCGTGCTCGTCCTGGTGGCTGTGTTCACCGCCGTTCAAGCCGACTCCTTCACCACCTCGCAGAACCTCCTGAACGTGCTCCGGCAGATCAGCGTCACCGCCGTCATCGCGGCAGGCCTGACCCTGCTGATGACCGCCGGCGGCATGGACTTCTCCATGGGCAGCAACGCGGCGGTGACCGTGTCGGTGGGGGCGACCCTGCTGCACGACGGCCGTCCGACCTTCGTGACCGTGGTCCTCACCCTGCTGCTGGCCACCCTGATCGGCCTGGTCAACGGCCTCGTCGTGACCTTCACCCGGGTCGCGCCGTTCGTCGCCACCCTCGCCTCGGCGATGCTGCTCGACGGGGTAGCCCTGCTCGTCCTGGACGGGGAGTCGATCACCATCGGGCAGCGCATGTGGGCCCTCGGCAACGAGAAGGTGCTCGGCATCCCCTACCTGTGCGTAGTGGCTGTCCTGGTGCTGGCCGTGATCGGCCTGGCCATGCGGTTCACCACCTTCGGCCGGGACGCCTTCGCGATGGGCGGCAACGAGCACGTGGCGCGCCTGAGCGGCATCAACGTCTCCGGACGCAAACTCGCGCTGTACGCCCTGGCGGGCGGCCTCGCCGGGCTCGCGGGGCTGATGCTGCTGTCCCGGCTCGGCGCAGCCGCGCCCAACACCGGTGGGCTGCAACTGCAGTTGACGGCTGTCGCCGCGGTGGTGATCGGCGGTACCTCGTTGGCCGGGGGGCACGGGTCCGTGATGGGGACCGTCCTCGGTGTGGTGCTGCTGGGGGTGGTGGCCAACGCGCTGAACCTGCTCCAGGTCAACAGCTACTACCAGTACGTGGTGACCGGCGGGGTGTTGCTCGTCGCGGCGGTCGTCAACGAGTTCCAACGGAAGTCCGTGCCCGGCCATTAGCGCCGTCCGCCCCCCACCTCTCTTCAATGACGAAGGAAAGGCCCAACCTCATGAAGCCCACCGCCCGTTCCCGCCGTACGGCCGCGATCTCGCTCGCCGGCGTCGCCGCTCTGGTGCTTTCCGGCTGCGGTTCCGAGTCCGACGCCGGGGGCGCCGTCGACGGCTCGGTCTCCCTCGGGTTCGTCAACGGTGCCAACACGCACTTCCACCAGTGCCTGCTGAAGGCGGTCGAGCAGACCGCGAAGGCCGAGAAGGCCACCGTCTACTCGGCCAACTCCAAGCAGGACGCCGGGACCGAGCTGTCCAACATCGAGGACATGATCGCCCGGAACGTGGACGCGCTGATCGTGCAGACCGTCAACGTGGACGCTCTGGAGGGCGACATAGCGAAGGCGAAGAGCGCGGGCATCCCGATCTACCTCACCTCCGTGGCCACTTCGGACACCTCCAACGTACTCGGAGTTGCCAAGGTCGACCTCAAGCAGGTCGGCGCACTGGACGCCGGGTGGATCGAGAAGGACGCCGCCGGCAAGAACGTGAAGGTCGGCATCGTCGCCGGGGCTCCCGGGGCCGCCTCCGACCTGCTGGTGGGCGGCTTCAAGGGCGCGCTGCCGGCCAGCGCGAAGGTCGTGGCGAACCAGCCCGGCATGTTCAACCCGGCCAAGGCCCAGGACGTCGCCGAGAACATGATCCAGGCCCAGCCCGACCTCGACTACGCCTTCGTCGCCAACGAGGAGATGGCCTTCGCGGTCCGCAAGGCCTTCGACGCGGCCGGAGCCAAGGACGTCAAGATCGTCACTGTCAACGGCACGGAGGACGGGGTCGCCGCGGTGAAGAGCGGGAAGTTCTCGGCGACCGTCGCGAACTCGGCCATGAGCATCGGCCAGACCGCGGTCAAGAACACGATCGGCCTGCTCGACAAGGACGCGACCGTTGACAAGATTGCCAACATTCCTCTTGTCTTGGTCACCAAGGACAACGTGGACGAAGCGCCGCAGTACTGCCCCAAGTAAGGAGCCACCCATGGACCGCCTGCTACTGATGCACAGCTTCGTCACCGTGGCACAGGTCGGCAGCTTCAGCGGAGCCGCCAAAAAGCTGGGCTCCTCCGGCTCCCTGGTCTCACGGCATGTGGCCGAGCTGGAACGGCAGGTGGGAGTCCGTCTGGTCAACCGTACGGCCCGCTCGGTGAGCCTCACCGAGCCGGGCCAGCGATACGCCGAGTTTGCCGCCCGCATCCTCGACGAGATCGAGGCCGAGGACGCCGGCATAGCCCAGTCGCACGACCGCGCCGAGGGCACCCTCAGCATCATCTGTCCGAAATGGATAGGCAGCCTGGACCTCGGGGACGCCATCGCCGCCTTCTCCGCGGCGCACCCTAAAATCCAGATCCGCTTCGAACTCGGCGGAATGTCCGACCGGACCTACGACTTTCTCGACAGCGGATTCGACATCGCCTTCCACACCCGGGATCTGCGCGACTCCAGCGTCCGCCTAAAGAAGGTCTCCTCGCTGCCGTTCGTCCTGTGCGCCTCGAAGGCATACATCGACCGGCACGGCACGCTCACCCACCCGAACGACCTCGCCCACCACGACTGCCTCGTCCATGTGAACGACCCGGTCTGGCGCATCGGCCACGGACACGCGAGCACCCTGCACAAGATCCGCAACATCGCGTTCTCGTCCAACTCCTACATCGCGCTCCAGAAGGCGGCCGTCCACGGCCGGGGCCTCGCCCTGCTCCCGCAGCGTCCGGCCTACGACGACCTCGTCTCCGGCGCCCTCCAGGTCCTGCTCCCCGATCTCGCGGTCCCCGACCGCCCGCTGTACGCGATCTACGGCCCCGGACACGACACCCCGCGCAAGGTGAGCGTCTTCCTGGACTTCCTCAGCGAGTGGTTCTCGCAGAACCCCATCCCGGCGATCCGGCCGTAGCTGCAACAAACGATTGCGCACCTCGTGCGGCTCGGGTCATTGAGGCTCTCGCGTGCCGAAACCTACGCTCACGAGGCGACCCGGAAACGAGGAACCATGGGAATCCAGAGAATCGAATCGGTCACCTACGGCATCGACGACCTCGGCGAGTGTGTCCGTTTCTTCGAGGACTTCGGACTGTTCCTGGTGGAGCGGACCGACGAGCACGCCGTGTTCGAGACGCTCACCGGACAGACCCTGCACCTGGAAGCCGAGCCCGGACCGCTGCTGCAGGCACCCGTGGAGGAGGGCCCCACCCTGCGCGAGGTGGTGTGGGGCGTCGACACCCGGGAGGAACTGGAGCGACTGGTGGCCGCGGCCGGCAAGGACCGCGAGGTGCGGGAGAGTGCCGACGGCGTCCACCACACCGTCGACGAGACCGGCTTCGGCGTCGGACTGACCCTGGCCCGGCCCAAGGACGCACCGGTGACCCCGCGTCCCGCCAACGCGCTGGGCGCCGTCAACCGCTGGAACACCGCCCTGGAGCCGCTCGGCCGCGCGTATCCGCTGCGCATGTGCCATGTGGCCCTCAACATCCCCAAGCAGGGCAAGGAGGAGGCGGTCGGCTTCTACACCGAGCGCCTCGGCTTCCGGCCCACCGACGTCGTCGAGCCGATGGGCGTCTTCCTGCAGGCCCCGCAAGACCAGGACCAACACACCATGCTGCTCTGCCACCGCCCCGACCGCGCCGGCGTCAACCACATCGCCTACGAGGTGCCCGGCTTCGACGACGTCATCGAGGGCGGCAACTTCATGATCGAGCGCGGCTGGCGCGAGGCCCGCAGGCTCGGCCGCCACACCGTCGGCTCCAACGTCTTCCGCTTCCTGCACGCCCCCTGCGGCGGCCGCGTGGAGTACGCCGCCGACATGGACCGGGTCGACGACTCCTACGAGACCCGCCTCCACCAGACCACCCCGCCGCACCACATCTGGGCCCTGCGCACCAACCGCGACCAGGACGCCCCCGCCTGAGAGGCACGCATCCATGACCACCGACCACGGCTACCCCGCCGTCCGCATGCACATCGCGGGTGAGTGGTGCCAGGGCGGATCCGGCACCACCGACCCGATCGTGAACCCGGCCACCGAGGAGGTGATCGGAGAGGTACCGCTGGCCACCACTGCCGACCTGGACCGCGCGCTCGCCGCCGCCGAGAAGGGCTTCCGCGTCTGGCGCGGCACCCCCGTCGCCCGGCGCACCGAGATCCTGCACACCGCCGCCGACCTGATCGCCGAACGCGCCGTCGAGATCGGCCGGATCAGCACCCTGGAGCAGGGCAAGCCGCTCGCCGAGTCCACCGGCGAGGCTCGCCGCACCGCCGAGACCCTGCGCTGGCACGCCGACGACGCCCGTCGCGCCTACGGCCGGATCATCCCGTCCGACCCCGGCACCGTCCTCACCGTGCGCCGCGAACCGATCGGACCGGTCGCCGCGTTCGTGCCGTGGAACTTCCCGGTAGGCGGCCCCAACCGGAAGATCTCGTCAGCCCTGTCCGCCGGCTGCTCCCTGGTCATCAAGGCCTCGGAGGAGACCCCGGCCACCGCCGCCGCACTGGTCGCCTGCTACGCCGACGCGGGCCTGCCGCCCGGAGTCCTGAACCTGGTCTTCGGTGAGCCCGCCGAGGTCTCCGCCCATCTCATCGCCTCCCCGGTCACCCGGCTGGTCGCCTTCACCGGCTCGGTCCCCGTCGGCAAGCTCCTGGCGGCCGAGGCGGGGAAGGTCATGAAGCCCTCCCTCATGGAACTCGGCGGCCACGCCCCGGTGATCGTGTGCGCCGACGCCGACCCCGTGCAGGCCGCCCGCCGGGCCGCGCAGGCGAAGTTCGCCAACGCCGGGCAGGTCTGCACCTCCCCGAGCCGCTTCCTGGTCCACGAGAGCCTCGTCGAAGACTTCACCGCCGAGTTCGTGAAGGCCGCCGAGGCGGTCGTCATCGGCGACGGACTGGCCGACGGCACCAAGATGGGCCCGCTCGCCAACGAACGCCGACTGGGGGCGATGGAGCGGCTCGTCGCCGACGCCGTCGACCGCGGCGCCAAGGTCCTCACCGGCGGCGAACGGCTCGACCGCGCAGGGTACTTCTTCTCACCGACCGTCCTCATCGACGTACCCGAGGACGCAAAAATGCTGCACGAGGAGCCGTTCGGGCCGCTCGCGCCCGTCGTTCCCTTCACCGCCCTCGATGAGGCGCTCGCGAACGCGAACGCGCTGCCGTACGGCCTCGCCGCCTATGGATTCACCCGCTCCGCCGCCACCGCCGAACGGCTCTCCGACGAGCTGGAGGCCGGCATCCTTTCCCTCAACCACTGCGGCGGCTCGGTCCACGAGGCCCCCTCCGGTGGGGTGAAGGACAGCGGCTACGGCCGTGAGGGCGGCCCCGAGGCTCTGGACGCCTACCTGGTCACCAAGCGCGTCTCCCATCTGCTGGCGCCATGAGGTACGCGCGAGTCTCGGTCGGCGGCCGGGCGGTGTGGGGCCGGGTGGGGGAGTCGGAGATCGAGCTGCTGTCCGGCTCCCCGATCGAGGGCGACCCCCAGGTCACCGGGGCGGTGGAGCGGGCAACCGCCCTGTGGCTGCCGCCCGTCGTGCCGCCCGTCTTCTACGCCGTCGGCTACAACTACCCCCGGCACATCGCGCACGCCAAGGCCGCGACCCCCGAGCGCCCCGAGGTCGGCTACCGTGCCAACAACGCGCTCACCGGCCACGGTTCACCGATCGTCAAGCCCGTCGAGGTCCAGGGCCGCTTCGAGGCCGAGCCCGAACTGGTCGCTGTCATCGGCCGTACGATCCGGCACGCCACCCACGAGGAGGCGCGAAAGGCCGTCTTCGGCTGGACCATCGGCAACGACGTCAGCGCCCGCGCCTGGCAGCACCAGGACCGCACGTTCTGGCGCAGCAAGAACAGCGACACCTTCAAGCCGATGGGCCCCTGGATCGAGACGGACGTCGACGCCCTCGCGCAGACGACCACGCTCAGGGTCAACGGCTCCGAGCGCGCCCGGTTCCCCACCGGCGACATGGTCCACGACCCCTTCGACTACCTCGTCGAGATGACCCGTCACCTCACCCTGCACCCCGGTGACGTGCTGTGGATGGGCGCCGAGTCGACCTGTCAGCTGGAGCCGGGGGACACCGTGGACGTCGAGATCAGCGGTATCGGTGTGCTGTCCAACCCCGTACACCTCGAAGGGAATCGAGCATGAGCAAGGAACCCCGTTACATCCACCACGTCAACTTCCCCACGACCGACCCCGACCGTACGGCCGAGTGGTACACGAAGGTCTTCGGGATGAAGCGGATCATGCCCAAGTCCAACACCAAGGTGGTGCTGATGACCCGGGGCAACTTCGATCTGCACTTCACCCCCGTCGAGGAGATGGAGCGCATGGCGCCCTATCACTTCGCCGTCGAGGTCGACGACTGGGACGACTTCCTGGAGCACCTGAAGGAACTGGGCATCCGGCACACCCGGCCCATCCAGCGCCCCGAGAACCAGTCGAAGTTCTGCTACATCCACGACCCCGACCACACCATGATCGAGCTGGTCTGGCACGGCAAGCGCCCCAACTGACCGCTCACGTACGGGAGTTCATTCTCATGCCCTTCGCCGACTCCGACGGCACCGCCATCTACTACGAGCGCCACGGCAGCGGCCCGGCGATCCTGTTCGTGCACGGCAGCGGCGGCCACCACGCCGCCTGGTGGCAGCAGGTTGCCGCACTGTGCGACGACTTCACCGTCCTGACCGTGGACCTGCGGGGCTTCGGCAAGTCCGACTCCTCCATGCCGGAGTTCGACGGCCAGGACTTCCCCGGCGACGTGGTCGCGGTCCTCGACGCCGAGGACATCACCGACGCGATGCTGGTCGGCCAGTCCATCGGCTCGGTCGCCGCCCTGCGCGCCGGACTGCTGCGCCCCGAACGGGTCTCCTCCGTCGTCCTCGGCCACTCCCTGGGCGGCATCAGCCACCCCGAACTGAGGGAACTGGCCGCCGCCGACCGCGCCGAGGCCGTCAAGCTGCCGGTGATCGACCGGCTCCTGACGAAGGCGTTCCAGTCCGAACGCGCCGACCTCACCTTCCTGTTCCGGCAGATGGGCACGTTCAACGTGGCCACGATGCAGGACCTGCGCAACCTCGACACCGACGGACCCACCCTGGAGGAGATCCAGGCGTCCGGCGTCCGGGTCGCCTTCCTCGCCGGCGAGAAGGACGCGGTCCTCGGGGTGAAGACCGTCACCCGCGCCCACGAACTGCTGCCCGGATCCCACCTGGAGATCGTCGAGGGCGCCCCGCACTCCATGTACTGGGAGACACCGGGCCCCTACAACGCGGCGATCGCCCGTCTCCGCCGCACCCTCACCGCACCGAAGGACACCGCATGACCACCCTCACCCTGGACGCCGCCGAGGCGATCATCGACGCCGCCCACCAGCGTGCCCAGGCCCTCGGGAAGGCGGTGAGCGTGGCCGTGGTGGACGCGGGCGGTTTCCCGATCGCGATCCGCCGGCCCGACGGCGCCCGGCCGCTCACCCCGGACATCGCCCGCGCCAAGGCCTACACCGCGGCGATCATGCAGCGCCCCGGCGTGATGCTGAAGAAGTGGCAGGAGAGCCAGCCCGTCTTCTTCTCCCAGCTCTCCCAGCTCCCCGGCGCCGCCCTGCCGATCATGGCCACCGAGGGCAGCGTCACCATCAAGAAGGACGGCGAGATCATCGGCGGCCTCGGCATCGCCGGCGGCACCGCGGGCGAGGACCAGCAGATCGCCGAGGAGGTCCTCGCCTCCCTCGGCTACGAGCTGGAGTTCGCCGCCTGGGGTGTGGCCGGAAAGCTTTCCGGAAAGGACGCGTGAGTCATGGCGGACACCTTCAACTACCGCATCGACCACCATGGCAGCCTGGTCCGGCCGCCCGACCTAGCCGCCACCGGCGTGCAGCAGGCAGTCGGGGACGCGGTGGCCTTCCAGCGCAAGCTGCGCTCCACCGTCGTCACCGACGGCGACTACCCCCGGGAGGACTTCCGCAGTGCCGTCCTTGACGGAGTGTCAGGTTTTCGTCGTAGCGACGAGACGGGCCCCGACGGCCTGGTCCGCTGGGTTGCGGAGTCCCTCCCCAAGGCGGAGGGGCCCCTGGTCGCGGACTGGGCGGAGAGGGTGGCCACGCTCACGGTGATCGCGCCCAAGGTGGCGTTGCCCTCGCCGGCGTACCTCGCCGCAACGACCTACTGCCCCGGCCTCGGCCCCTCGTCGGTCCAGGAACTGGGCGAGGCGCTGGCGGAGATCATCCGGGCCGAGATCGCTCTGCTGGTGGCCAGGGGCGTACGCCTGATCCAGCTCAACAACCCGCTCCTGCTGGACGGGGCGACCGACGACGGCCTGCTGGCCGCCGACGCCCACGCGGCACGCCTGGACGAACGCTTCGAGGGCGTCCGGATTGCCGTCTGCCCCGGCTGGCGGGCGTCCGCCGAGGTCGACCGCTCCCGCATCGAGAAGATGTACGAGGCAATCCCGGCCGACCGCTGGGTCCTCCCCTTCGACCAGGGCACCGAGGCCGAGCTCGACCTGGTCAGGGCACTGCCCGAGGACCGTGACGTGTGTCTGGGCGTGGTCGACCCGACCGTGTCCGAACCGGAGGACCTCGACACCGTGCTGGCCAGGATCGACGCGGCGGGCGAGGTCAAGGATCTGGAGGACGCGGCGCTGTCGCCGTCCCGGGGCTTCGCCGACGTGGCGAGCCGGCCGCTGCTGAGCGCCGAGGGCCAGCGCCGGAAGCTCGTGCTGGTGGAGACGCTGGCCCGGTACGTGTGGGGCAACGAGTTCTGACGCCCCTCACAGGAGTTCGGCGAAGGTCACCGACCGCTCCGTCAGCAGCGGCCAGACCGTCTCCACGATGATCTCCTTGAAGTGATCGGCGGCCTTGTGGGCCTCGAATCCGTCCTGGTCCTCGTACCGCTCGTACAGCAGGAACTCACCCGGCCGGTCAACCACCGTGTGCACGTCGTACACCAGGTTGGCCGGTTCGGTGCGCGTCCCCTCCCGGGCCCGGAGCAACGCGGAACGCACCGCGTCAGCGTCGGCGGGCTCGCAGCGGTAGTGGGCGACGACGGTGAAAGCCATGTTCTTCCTCCAAAGGAGTGCGCGGTGCAACGAGCCGATTCCAGCACGAACCCCCTGATGAGCGGCTCGCGCACAGCGCAACCTATGTCTGCCGCCCCGGGACTGGTCCCCTCCCCGCGCGGTGAGGTGTCGTGAACGGTATGCGTACTCTCGAAACCCTGTCCGGCGGCGAGTGGGTGTCGAACGGCGACTGGATCGACGTCCACGACCCGGCCGACGTCCGTGCCCCGATCGCCCGGATCCCCGCCCTCGCGGCCAAGGACGTCACCCGCGCCTACGACCACGCCGAGCGCGCCTTCGCCGTCTGGAAGCGCACCAGCCCCTTCGAGCGCGCGCGGATCTTCGTCGACGCGGCCCGGCTGATCCGCGAGCGGGCCGAGGAGATCGCCGCGGACGTCACCGCCGAGAACGGCAAGACCCTCGCCGAGGCGACCGGCGAGACCCTGAAGGCCGCCGACTTCCTGGAGTACTACGCGGGCCTCGCCCGCCAGAGCTACGGCACTCTCCTGCACGACGTACGCCCGAACCACCGCACCCACACACAGCGCGAGCCGATCGGCGTGATCCTCGTGATCAGCCCGTGGAACGACCCGCTGATCACACCGGCCCGCAAGCTCGCCCCGCTGCTCGCGGCAGGCAACGCGGCCGTCTTCAAGCCGGCCACCGAGACCCCCCTGTCCGGCCTCCACTTCGCCCGTGCCCTGCACGACGCGGGCCTGCCGGCCGGCGTGCTGAACGTCGTCACGGGCCGTACGGCGGTGATCGAGGAGGCGCTCCTCGACGACCCCCGGATCGTCGGCATCACCTTCACCGGCTCCAACGCCGTCGGCAACCGCATCCGCCGCCGGCTCGCCGACCGCAACGTCCGGTTCCAGGGCGAACTCGGCGGCAAGAACGCCTCGGTCGTGCTCAGGGACGCCGACCTGCCGGCCGCCGCCAAGGCCGTCGTCGCCGCCTCCTTCGGCCAGGCCGGACAGCGCTGCACATCTACCAGTCGGGTGATCGTCGAACAGCCGGTGTACGAGGAGTTCACCCAGCTCCTGGTCGCCGAGGTCGAGACACTGAAGGTCGGTCCGGGCAGCGACGCGTCGACGACCCTGTGCCCGCTGTCGAGCCCGAAGCAGCGGGACGCCGTACTCGCCGACCTCGCGAGGGCCGTCGAGCAGGGCGCCACCGTCCTCACGGGCGGCGAGGCCGACACCGACGGCGACCGCGCCCACGGCTGCTACGTCCGGCCGACCGTCCTCGCCGACGTCACCCCCGAGACGGCGGTCTGGCGCGAGGAGGTCTTCGGGCCGATCCTCGTGGTCCGCGCCGTCGAGGACTTCACCTCCGCGGTCGAGGCCGTCAACGACTCCGACTTCGGCCTGGCAGCGGCTGTATTCACCCGCGACCTCGCGAACGCCTATCGGTTCGCCGACGACGTCGAGTGTGGACAGGTCGCCGTCAACTCGACCACCACCGGCTGGGACGTCCACCTGCCGTTCGGCGGATTCCGTGACTCCGGTACGGCCTACAAGGAGCAGGGCGACGAGGTGCTCCGCTTCTCCACCCGCGTCAAGACGGTCGCCGTCCACCTGGGGGAGCCCGCCCGTGGCTGACGAGACCGTTGGCATCGTCGGCGCCGGCATCGTGGGCCTGGCCACCGCCCGCGAGATCGCCCTGAGCCGCCCCGGCACCCGGGTCGTCGTCCTGGAGAAGGAGCAGGAGGTCGCGCTCCACCAGACCGGCCACAACTCGGGAGTCGTGCACGCCGGGATCTACTACAAGCCCGGCAGCCTGAAGGCCGACCTCACGGTCCGGGGTGTCTCCCTGCTCCGCGAGTACTGCCAGGACCGCGCGCTGCCGTACCGAGAGATTGGCAAGCTGGTGACGGCCGTACGCGAGGACGAGCTCGGCCGCATGAACGACCTCTACGAGCGGGCCAGGAACAATCACGTGCCCGACCTCAGGAAGGCCTCCCGCGAGGAGATCCGGGAGATCGAGCCGCACGCTGGCGGGATCGCCGCCCTGCACTCCCCGCGCACCGCGATCACCGACTACCCGGCGATCGCCCGCGCCTTCGCCAAGGACGTCGTCGACTCGGGCGGCGAGGTGAGGCTCGGCTTCCCGGTCACCTCGGTCACCAGCGTGCCCGGTGGCATCGAGGTGGCCTCCGGACAGGAACGGGCCCGGGTGGACCGGCTGATCCTGTGCGCGGGCCTCCAGTCCGACACGGTCGCGGGCCTTGCCCAGGACAAGCGGGAACCCCGGATCGTCCCCTTCCGGGGCGAGTACATGCTGCTCAGGCCGGAGCGGGCGGACCTGGTCCGGGGCCTGATCTACCCGGTGCCCGACCCCCGTTATCCCTTCCTCGGCGTGCACTTCACCCCGCGCGTGGACGGCTCGGTCGAGGTCGGGCCCAACGCCGTCCTGGCCCTCGCGAGGGAGGGCTACAACCGGACCAGTCTCTCCCCGAGGGACCTGATCGGCCTCGCCGGCTACCCCGGCGCCTGGAAGATGGCCGCCCAGCACTGGCGTACCGGAATCAGGGAATACCGCGGCTCCTTCTCCGCCACCGCCTTCATGAGGGACGCCCGGCTCTACGTGCCCGGAGTCACGGTGAAGGACGTCGTCCGGGGCGGAGCCGGCGTACGCGCCCAGGCACTGGACCGCGACGGCACCCTCGTGGACGACTTCCGTATCCATCAGGTCGGCCGCGTCACCGCTGTCCGCAACGCGCCCTCGCCCGCCGCGACGGCGTCGATGTCGATCGCCGAACACATCGTCGATGCCGTGTTCACCACCTGAGTTCTCCCTGCGTACGGCGCACTTTCTGGTTGCGCTCCAGGGGACTCCGCAACGCACCTTCGCCCGCCTAGTGTTCGGTCCGCTCCACCCCCACCACCCCCCTACGGAAAGAGTTGAAGACATGTTCGTCGTCGACACCCAGATCCACATCTGGAAGGAAGAGACCCCGGACCGCCCCTGGGTTCCGGGCGCGCGGGAGCGCATCCGCCTCAACGGCCACCGCGAGGACCCCTTCTCCTACGAGGAGGCCCTGGAGCTGATGGACGAGGCCGGCGTCAACCGCTCGCTGATCCTGCCGCCGTCCTGGGAGGGCGACCGCATCGACTACGCCCTGGAGGCCTGCGAGGCGCACCCCGACCGCTTCGGCATCATGGCCCGCATCCCGCAGAACAAGCCCGAAGAGGGCAAGGCGATGCTCAGGGACTTCGCGCAGAACCCGCACGTCAAGGGCACGCGCCTGACCTTCCACCGGCCCATCGACCGCAACTGGATGATCGACGGCACCAACGACTGGTACTGGCCGATCGCCGAGGAGCTGCGCATCCCGACGATGGTCCACGCGCCCATCTGGAAGCGGGAGTTGGGCGAGATTGCCGCCAAGCACCCCGAGCTGAAGATCATCATCGATCACATGGGCATCATGGCCCGCTGCGTGGACGACGCGATCGGATACTGGGTCCAGGAGACCGCCGACCTGGCCGCCCACCCGAACATCTACGTCAAGGTCTCCGCGCTGCCGGGCTACTCCACGCAGCCCTTCCCGAACAACAACATCCAGAAGTACGTGCGCGAGATGGTCGACAGGATGGGCCCGCAGCGCTGCTTCTACGGCACCGACATCACCCGCTTGCTGGGCCACGGCATCACCTACACCGACACGATCGAGCAGTTCACCAAGCACTGGGACTTCACGCCCGAGGAGCTTGAATGGATGATGGGCCGCGGTATCTCCGAGGTCCTGAACTGGCCGATCGAGGGCTGAGGAAGCACGAGAGATGACCGACACGACCAACTCCTCGGGCGCCGACGGCGGCGACGCTCTCGTCACCGCCTTCAACGCCGTCGGCGCCGACTACCTGTTCTGCTCCTCGGGCTCCGAGTGGGCCCCGGTGTGGGAGTCCCTAGCTCGCCGCCACCGGGACGGGCTGCCTAGCCTGGAGTACCTGGACCTGACCCACGAGACCGTCGCGGTCGGCATGGCCACCGGGTACGGGCTGGTCAAGCGCCGTCCGCAGGGGGTGCTGCTGCACGCCGCCCCCGGTCTGCTCCAGGGCTCGATGGCGGTGCACGGGGCGCTGCTGGCGGGTGTCCCGATGGTGGTCTCCTCGTCGGAGTCCACCACGTACGGCGACGGGCCCGGCCAGGACCCGGGCGGGCAGTGGTACCGCAACCTGTCCATCGTGGGCGGCCCGCAGGGGGTGGCCCAGCCCTTCACCAAGTGGTCCACCGAGGCGGCCAGCGTCCACACCCTTCCCACGATGGTCGCGCGGGCGGCGGAACTTGCCTGGCGGGCGCCCGCGGGACCGGCGTACCTCAACATCCCGCTGGAGATTCTGCTGGAGGAGTGGGACGGCCGCGAGGCCAAGCCGGTCGTCGCGCCCGGCTCCACGCACAGCTCTCCGGAGGAGGTCGACCCGGTCGCGCAGCTGATCCGGGAGGCCGTGAACCCGGTGATCGTGACCGAGACGGCCGGCCGTGAGGCGGGCGGCTTCGAGGCGCTGACCGACTTCGCGGAGGCCTGGAACATCCCGGTCGTCGAGCCCGACTCGGCGGTCTGCGCCAACTTCCCGCGCACCCACCCGCTGCACGTCGGCAGTGACATCGGGCCGTGGATGGACGAGGCGGACCTGATCCTACTCGTGAACTGCCGCGCCCCTTTCTACCCGCCGTCGCGCCGCCCCTCCAAGGCGAAGGTCGTGATCCTCGACGAGGTGCCGCAGCGCCCGCACGTGGTCTACCAAGTCCTGTTCGCGGACCGGTACCTGGAGGGCAACGTCGTCAACACCCTCCGGCAGCTGACCAAGCGGGCCAAGGACCTCGACGAGGCAGCCGTGACCGCCTGCCGTTCGGCGCAGGGGGAACGGCACGCGGCCGAACAGGCCGCGGTCGCCGACGCCGAAGCGAAAGCCTCCGCCCAGGCGGACGGCATCGACCCGGTATTGGTCGCCGCCACCCTGCGCGGACTGCTCGACGGACGGAACGGCATCGTCGTCGACGAGACCATCACGCACAGCCGGGTTGTCAAACGGCACGTCCGGACGTCCGCCCCCGACTCGTACTTCTACGTGCAGGGAGGCCTCGGCCAGGGCATCGCGGTCGCCCTCGGTGTCAAACTGGCCGCGCGGGAACGCCCCGTAGTGCTCACGATCGGTGACGGCGCCTTCGCCTACAACCCGGTCATCCCGTCGTACGACGCCTCCAAGGCCTACGAACTTCCGCTGCTGATCGTGGTGTTCAACAACCGTGTCTACAAGTCCATGAACCTCAACCACCGCCGTTTCTATCCCCATGGCGCGGCCGCCGAGACCGGCGAATGGCTCGGCACCGATCTGCGCCGGCTGCCCCGACTGTCCGCCTTCGCCGAGCCGTTCGGCATGCACACCGAGACCGTCGACGCACCGGACGCGCTCGCCCCCGCGCTGGAGCGCGCCCTCAAATCCGTGACCGAGGGCACCACGGCCGTCGTCGACGTCCTCGTCACCCGTTGAGCCAGGAGGCATCCGCCACCATGTCCACCCCACCCCCGAAGGTCCTGGTCCAGGCCGACGACCTGCGCACCTTCTCTGCGGCCCTCCTTCACAAGGGCGGGCTGAGCCCTGAGCACGCCGCCACCACAGCCGGCGTGTTCGTCTGGGCCGCGCTGCGTGGAGTCGACTCCCACGGCATCGCCCGCGTCCCCGCATACCTGGAACTGCTCGCCAAGGGCGTCGCCAACGCCCAGCCGGAGATGAAGACCGAGTCCACAACCCCGGCCACCGCGGTCCTGGACGCCGACCGCGCGCCCGGCCCCGTCGCGCTGAGCGCAGCCGCCGACGAGGCGGTCCGACGCGCCCGGACAGCCGGCATCGCCTCCGTCGGCGTACGACACACCGTCCACACCGGCGCCATCGGCTACTACGTGTCGAAGATCGCCGAGGCGGGGCTGATCGGAGTCGGCTTCGTCTCAGGTATGCCCAACATGGGATACACGGGGGTCAAGGGCACGGCCGTGGCGACGAGCCCGCTCGCCATCGCTGCCCCCGGTCGCACGTTCGCGCCGCTGCTGCTCGACATGGCCACCGCCACCATCGCCCTGGGGAAGATCCGCCAGGCCAAGGCGAGCGGCGCTCCACTGCCCGAGGGAGCGGCCGCAACCGAGGACGGCACCCCGACCACCGACCCCGCGCAGGCGGTGATGCCACTGCCACTGGGCGGTGCCAAGGGGTCCGGCATGTCTCTTGCCTTCGAACTGCTCACCAGCGTGCTGGTCGGGGCGCCGATCTTCGCGTCCTTCCACTCGGCTGACCCAGCGGGCCGCAGACACCGCCAGAATGCCCTGCTCATCGCCATCGATCCCGGCGCGTTCGGTGACACCGGCACCTTCGAGGCAGCTGTCGACACCACCCTGGGCGTACTCAAGACGTTGCCGGTGGCACAGGGCGCCGAGGGCGTCTTCTACCCCGGTGAGCGCAGTGAGGCCGTCGCTGCGGAGCGTGGCGAGAAGGGCATCCCCGTCGCATCCAAGTTGTGGCGCGAACTCACCGATGCCGCCGCGAAGTTGAGGGTCGAGCTGCCTGACGCCGTGTAGTCGGCCACGCGGAATCGGACCGCAACGGGGGAGATGGGCTGACCTGGGGGCGATCGTCACTGGCCCGCCTGTCGTTTGGCTCCTGGCGGCCACCCCTGTTGCGGCCGATGCGTCATCATCGGCGCCGGCTTCACCGGTACTGCTCGGGGCCGAGGACGCGCTCGGCGCGGGGAAGATCCCGGTGCTGCTGTGCGGCACCCGCGGCGACGTCATGCGTGAGCAGCACCGTCTGAGCAACCTCATGGACCGCCGGGTCGACGGCATCATCGTGACCGGTCGCCGCACCGACCCGCGGCCGCCCCTGAAGGGGGTCGAGCCGATCCCGACGGTGTACGCCATCTCGCCGTCCGCCGACCCGGACGACATCTCCGTCGTCTCCGACGACCGCAGCGGGGCGCAGCTGGCCGTCGAGCACTTGACGGCGACCGGCCGCACCAGGATCGCCCACATCACCGGCCCGGCGCACCACGCGGCCGCCCACGACCGCGCGCGCCACACGGAGGATCTCATCGCGCACGCCTCGCTCGAACTCGCCACCGGGCGCGTCCACTTCGGGGAGTGGAGCGAGGCATGGGGGCGCCGAGCCGCCGAGGCCGTGCTGCGTACGGCACCGGACACGGACGCCTTCTTCTGCGGCAACGACCAGATCGCCAGGGGGGTCGCCGACACCCTGCGGGAGAAGGGGCTGGACGTTCCGGGCCGCGTGGCGATCGTCGGGTACGACAACTGGGACATCATGGCCCTGGCCAGCCGTCCGCCCTTGACGACGATCGACACCGACCTCGGCGAGATCGGACGCCAGGCCGCGCTGCGACTCCTGGACGCCATCGGTGCCGAGCCGGAGCCCGGGGTGCATACCGTTCCGTGCCGGCTCGTGGTGCGTGAGTCGACCTGAGCGCATGCTCCGCGGCGGGCCCTGGTGAGGTCTGGCAGGCCTGGAACGGCACGGAGGGCCAGCGCCTTCAACTCCGTGACGGACGAGTCGAGATGGGCGCTTCCGGACGATCAGCACGGCGAGGAGCCGGGTGCGTCCGCTGTCGGTCGTCTGCGCCCGGGACCGCGAGGCCGCGGCGGACCGGGACCGAGATGACGGCACGGGCCCCTTCGGAGCGTGCCCAGCAGACGAGAACCGAAGACAGGCAGACGTTCCGCTCAGGCTGATCGGCCATTCAGCCGAGGCCGCGCCAAGCCGCGCCGTGGACTTGGGCCGTTCGGCCGATCCGCCGAGACCTTCGCCGACGCGAGATTGAGGACCGGTCCTCAATCTCGCCTCGGGAGTACGGTCATGTCGCTCAGCTCCACCGCTGTCCCATCCGTGCGGCGCCTTGTCGCCGCCGCCTCGCCGTACCGGCGCTTCCTGGACTTTGCGGTCGTGTCACGGGTCGCGGCCCGGTGGACGCACCTGTACTGGTGGGGGTGCGCGGGCTTCGCTCTGGTGCTGGCCACGGTCACCACACTCCCCGCGCATCGCGTCTGGGGCGTCTGCGCGGCCGTCGGATACACGGTCGCGGCGGTTTCGGCCCGCAGGACGTCGTCTCCCTGGGGGGGGCGGCCGAGCGTGGTCGCGGGGGTGGCGGGAGCGGTGGTGGTGCCGCTCGTGGTGCTGATGGCCCTGGGAGTGGCCCAGTCCGAGGTCGGCGTGGTCGAACGCTCCGGCGGTCTGCTGCTCGGTACGGGCAGTCCCTATCTGCCGCATCCGGGCGGGGTCGAGGACTACAACCCGTACCTGCCCGGCATGGCGGTCTTCGGTCTGCCGCGCGCGGTGTTCGGCCAGGTTCCCTTCGCCGACGCCCGACTCTGGTTCGCGGCCACCTTCCTGGTGTCCCTGGGCTGCGCCGCGCGGTGCGTGGCCGGCGGACGCCGTAGGGCGGGCGGCCGTCGCCCCGTCGAGGCGGTCACCGTGCGGGGCGGGGCGGGCGTCGTGTCGCCGAAGGCCGTCGCCGCCCCGCTGGCCGCGTTTCCCGCGGTGGCCCTGCCGCTCGCGGTGGGCGGGGTGGACCTTCCGGTGATTGGACTGATGTGTCTGGCACTGGCTCTCGCGGGGAAGGGCGGCTCCGGTACCGCGGCCGGCCTGGCCATGGGCGCCGCGGCGGCGCTGAAGTGGACGGCCTGGCCGCTGCTGCCGGTGGCCCTGGCGCTCCTGGCCGTGACCGCCGGCCGACGCGCGGTGATACGGGCCGGTGCCGCCGCCCTCCTGCTGGCAGGCGTGCTGGTGCTGCCGTCCCTGCTGGTCGACCCGCACGCGTTCGTCGAGCACGTGGTGCTCTTCCCGCTGGGCGCGGGCCACACCGGTTCCCCCGCGACCAGCCCGCTGCCCGGCTACCTGCTGGCCGCCTATGTGCCGGGCGGCCGGATCATCGCCGTAATCGTGCTGGCACTGGGCTGTGCCGCCATGGGCGTGTCGCTCTTCGTCCGGCCCCCGCGCACCGTGGTGGCCGGCGCGGACAGGCTGGCGCTGGGACTGACGCTGGCCATGTGCCTCATGCCGGCCACCCGCTTCGGCTACCTCGTGTACCCCCTCGTCCTGGTCGCCTGGTTCCGCCTCCGGCCGTCCGCGTCCGGTCGGCGGCGGGGTGGTCCCGTCGGTGAACCCGTACGGCTGCTCTCAGATCGCCGGGGGCTTGTACGAGCTGGGGTCGCGCGGGGCGACGCGCCGCAGGAGGTCGACGGACTTGGCCACCCCCTCGACCGGGGCCATGAGCACGTCCTCGTGCTCGATGCTCAGCACGTCGTCGTAGCCGACGCGGCGCAGGGCCAGGCAGAAGGCTCGCCAGAACGCCTCGTCGTGGCCGTAGCCGAGGGTGACGTAGTTCCAGGAGCGTTCCTTGGCGGCCATGACCGGCAGCGTCTCCAGCCTGCTCGTCAGTGCCTGGCGGGCGGACTCCAGCCGCGTGTCCTTGGCGTGCACGTGGTAGATCGCCTCGCCGAGGGCCTCGATGGCGGCGATCGGGTCGGCGCCCATCCACATCAGGTGACTGGGATCGAAGTTGGCACCGACCACCGGGCCGACCTCGTCGCGTAGCCGCAGCAGCGTGGGGACGTTGTAGACCGCCTGCTGGGCGTGCATCTCCAGAGCCAGCTTGGCCACGCCCCGGTCAGCGGCGTGCGCGACGAGGTCGTGCCAGTACGGCAGGATGACCTCGCTCCACTGCCAGTCGAGGATCTGCGTGGTCTCCGGCGGCCAGGAGACGGTGATCCAGTTCGGGTTGGCGTCGCCGGGGCCGCCCGGGAGGCCGGACATCATGACCACGCGCTCCACACCGAGGAGCGGCGCGAGAGCGATCGTCCGGCGCGCCACCTGGTCGTGGTCACGGCCGCTGGGCCCGGGATGCAGGGGATTGCCCGAGCAGGTGAGGGCGCTGATCGTCAGACCCCGGTCGGTGACCTTGGCGAGCAGCTCGCGGCGCGCGCCCTCGCTGTCGAGGAGCCGGTCGATGTCGACATGCGGCGAGGCGGACCAGGCGCCGGTGGCGAACTCCACGTGGTCCAGGCCGAGTTCGGCGGCCAGGTCGAGGGTCTCGTCGAGCGTGAGCTGCCCGACGCTGTCGGTGTTGAGACCGATCTTCATGAGGTTTCCTGTCTCCGGTGGTGCGCGACGGCAGAGGCCAGCTGTAACGGCAGAGGTCAGCTGTAGAGGGCGGGGCGGTCGACGAGCTCCACCTCGACCCGGCGTCCCTCGGTGAGGGAGCGCACGCCCGCCTCGCAGACCGCGGCCACGGCGTAGCCGTCCCAGACGCCGGGGCCGGTGACCTCACCGCGCCGGGTGGCGTCGACCCAGGCCTGCACCTCGCGGTCGTACGCCTCGTCGAACCGCTCGACGAAGCCGGGGGTGACCGAGCCGCCCCAGCGGCCCTCGCGGTTGACGAGCATCTCGTGCCGGTCGCCGATCCGGGCGCTGCCGTACTCGCAGACCGCCTCGGCCTGGACCTGGTAGCCGTAGCGGGCGTTGACGTAGATCTCCACGTCGACCAGGGCGCCGCCGTCGGTCTCGAAGACGACGAACTGCGGGTCGGCCAGTCCCTCGGGAGCGGTGCCGGACGGCTTCGGCCGCATCACCGTGACCGCGGTGATCTCCTGGCCCAGCAGCCAGCGGGTGATGTCCATCTCGTGGGTCACGGAGTCGTTGATCAGCATGGCGCTGGTGAACTCCGGCGGGCAGGAGGGGTTGCGGTGCCGGTTGTGCAGCATCAGCGTCCGGCCCAGTTCTCCGCTGTCCAGCAGGGCCTTCAGCCTGACGTACTCGCGGTCGTAGCGGCGCATGAAGCCCACCTGTACCCGGCGGTGGCCGAGCCGCTGTTCGGCCTCCAGCACGCGCAGCGCGGAGGCGGCGTCCGGGGTGAGCGGCTTCTCGCACAGGACGGGCAGGTCGTGGTCGAACGCGGTGAGCAGGGCCGCCTCGTGGGCGATGCCCGGGGAGGCGAGCAGGACCGCGTCCACCTCGGGCGAGGCCAGCGCCTCGGCCACGTCGTCGAACGCGTCGCACCCCCCGACACCGGCGGCGAGCGCCTTGGCGCGGTCGGTGTCGACGTCGACCACGGCGGCCACATGGGCGCCGCTGGTCACCTCGGTGATCCGGCGTATGTGGTCGGCGCCCATGCGTCCGGCGCCGATGACGGCGACTCCGAGAGAGTCGTGGTGAGCCATGGGGATCCTTGCTCGTGAGGGAAGTGGGGGGTCTGTACGTGTGGGGCTTCTACGTGTGGGGCTTCTGCGTGTGGGGATCTCTGCGCGGGGGTTTCTACGTGTCGCGGGCTCTCTGTGGATGGGCGACACCACCGGGCCCTGCCGGACCCCTCCAGATCCGGCAGGGAGTCCGATCGGTGGTCAGCGGGTGCCCTTCGCCGCGAAGGTGGCCACGGTGTCGACGTTGCTCTTGTCGACGAAGGCCGGGCCGGTCAGCACCGGCGCCACACCGCCGCCGCTGTAGTTCCCGTTGTTCTTGTAGAGCCAGAGCGAGTCGACCGCCAGGTACCCCTGCAGATAGGGCTGCTGGTCGACGGCGAACTGGATGCTGCCGTTCTGGACGGCCTTGACGAGGTCCTTGTTGAGGTCGAAGGTGGCGACCTTCGCCTTGCTGCCCGCGTCGGTGACCGCCTGCGCCGCCGTCAGCGCGAACGGGGCGCCGAGCATGACCACTTCGTCGATGGTCTTGTCCTGGGAGAGCTTGGCGGTGATCGTGGACTTCAGGGACGGCATGTCGGCGCCGTTCACGAACAGGGTCTGGAACTTGCCGGTGAAGGTCTTCTTCACGCCGGCGCAGCGTGCCTCCAGTGCGACCTGGCCCTGTTCCTGGATGCCGCAGACGACGTTCTTGGCGCCCAGTTCGTTGAGCTTCTTGCCGACCGCCTCACCGGCCACGGTCTCGTCCTGGCCGAAGTACTCCAGGAGTCCCTGCTTCTCCCAGTCGTTGACTCCCGAGTTGAAGCCGACGACAGGGATGCCGGCCTGCTTCGCCTTGGCCATGACGCTCTTCATGGCGTCGGGCTTGGCCAGGGTGACCGCGATGCCGTCGACCTTCTGGTCGATCGCGTTCTGCACCAGGTTCGCCTGGTTGCCGCCGGCGGGGTCGGACGAGTAGATCAGCTTGACGTTGTCCTTGGCGGCCGCCGCCTGGGCGCCCTTGCGGATGGTGTCCCAGAAGGTGTCACCGGGGACCGCGTGAGTGATCATCGCGATCGTCATCCGGGGAGTGGTGGCCTTGCCCGCCGAGACGCCGCCGACGCTCTCCTCGGACTTCTTGCCTCCCGAGGCGCTGGAGCAGCCGGCGAGGGCCAGGGCCGCGCTGGTGGCGACGGCCACCGCCATGGTGAGTCTGCGGGAACGGGGGGAGAGGGAGCGGTTCATTTCGGCACCTCACTGTGCTGACTTGCGGAAAAGGGGTGACGCGCACGGCCGAAGGACCGCATCGGGCCGTGAGTGGGGGAGCGGGGTGACTCCTCGGGTGGGGGTGGGGGAGTCAGGGGGTGAAAGCGGTGCGGAACCGCTCGAGGGCGGCGTGACTGTCGCCGGAGGCCCACGCCTCCATGGCGACCGTGCCCTCGTAACCGAGGTCCGCGAGGGCGCGGGCGACGGCCGGGTAGTTGATCTCTCCGGTGCCGGGCTCGCAGCGGCCGGGCACGTCGGCCACCTGGATCTCGCCGATCAGGCCCGCACCGTGCGCCCGGCGGACCAGCTCGATGAGGTTCCCCTCGCCGATCTGGGCGTGGTACAGGTCCAGGTTCATACGGAGCCCCGGCCGGTCGACCGCGGCGACCAGGGCGAGGGTGTCGGCGGCCGTGGCGAAGGGGACGCCGGGGTGGTCGACGGCGGTGTTGAGGTTCTCCAGGGTGAAGGTGACGCCCGTGCTCTCGCCCAGCTCGGCCAGCCGGTCGAGCGTGCGGTGGGCGGCGATCCACATCTCGCCGGTGGCCGCGCCGGGCACCGGGACCACGGGCAGTCCCTCGCCGTCCAGACCGGTGCCGTGCAGGTTGAGTCGGGGGCAGCCCAGGTGCTCGGCGGCCTTGACCGACTCCTCGGCGGTGCGCAGCAGTTCGGCCGCGCCGTCCGGGTCGGTGAGGGTGCCGCGGATGTAGCCCGTCATGGAGGAGAACTCGGCGGGCGTCCGCGCCAGGGCGTCCAGGTCGTGCCGGGTCCAGTCCCAGATCTCCACCTGGAAGCCGGCCTCGTGGATGCGACGGGCCCGCTCGTCGATCGGCAGGTCGCGGAAGACCATCTCGGCACAGACCGCCAACGTGTACATCGCAGCTCCAGGACTAGAACGTTCTAAGCGAACGAGAGCAGTACGCCAGTCGTCGAGTGAGCTGTCAAGGGTTTGTGCGGACATTTGAGCTAGAACGTTGCAGTCGTGCTGACCAGTGCGTCGTCGGCTCGACTGCGTCTACGATCGCCCTGAAGCAGTCCCTCGATCAGGAAGGCCGACGGTGCCATCGACCCCTGCGGTCCCCGGCGGAAAGCGGCCGACGCTCAACGATCTCGCGGCGCGCGCGGGAGTGTCCGTCGCACTCGCCTCCATCGTGATGCGGGGTGCCAAGGGGGCCGGAGCGGCCACCCGTGAGCGGGTGCTCGATGCCGCACGGGAGATCGGCTACCGGCCCGACAGCAGGGCGCGGCTGCTGCGGAGCAACCGCTCGCATCTGCTGGGGGTGCAGTTCGACCTCCAGCAGCCTTTCCACGCCGACCTGGTCGAAGCCCTCTACACGGCGGCCGAGTCCGCGGGGTATCAGCTCGCCCTCAGCGCCGTGGCCCCGAGCCGCGGCGAGCAGCACGCCGTGGAGTCACTGCTCGCCGACCGCTGCGAGGCGCTGATCCTGCTCAGCCCCCACGCTTCGGTGAAACGACTGACGGAACTCGCCGCCCAGCTGCCCGTGGTCTCCATGGCCCGTCGACTGCGCCCGCTCGTCGACGGCGTCGACGTGGTCCGCGCGGCCGACGACGAGGGAGCCCACCAGGCGGTCGACCACCTCGTGGCGCTGGGCCACCAGGACATCGTCCACATCGACGGGGGCAGGGCGCCGGGCGCGGCGGACCGCCGCCGCGGCTACAGGGCGGCCATGAGGCATCACGGTCTCGCGGACTTCGCGCGGGTGGTGCCCGGCGGGCTGACGGAGGATCAGGGTGCCGCTGCCGCCCGCGCGTTGCTGGACCGGGCCCCGCACCCCACAGCGGTGCTCGCCTTCAACGACCACTGCGCGATCGGCGTCCTCGACACCCTGCTCCGCGCCCGGATCCCGGTGCCCGAGGAGATCTCGGTGGTGGGCTTCGACGACAGCCACCTCGCCCGGCTCGCCCACGTCGATCTCACCACGGTCGGACAGCAGGTCGTCGAGCTGGCCCGGCTCGCCGTGCGCCGTGCCGTCGCGCGACTGGAAGGCGAGGCGGCGGAGGACGGACGTGAAGCCGTCGTCGCCCCTCGCCTGGTCCTGCGGGGTACGACCCGTGCGCCTCAGGGCTCCTCCTGAGGGCACCTGATCCGCGAACACCGCCCGTCCCGGGCCGCGACAGCTCACGAACGAACGGCCCGGCGGCCGAGTGGTCGCCCCGTCCGGCAGCCCCTGCCACAAGGGCTCATGGGTCACGAGGCGGTGTCGTCGTCCGGGCTCGCCGCGTCCAGGGTCCGCCGGAGACCGGGTCGCGCACTCGTCGGTCGAGCGGCGATGAGGGGCCAGATGGTGTCGACCACCTTGTCCGGCAGCCCCGTGTCCTGGTCACCGGCGCGCAGGTAGGCGGCGTAGAAGGTGCCGACCATCATGTCGGCGACCACATGCACGTCGCTGTCCCGGTGCAGGACGCCTTCTCCCGACAGTCGCCTCAGCGTGTCGATGAGCGGCTGGACGCGAGGCGCCACACCGTGCCGCCGCACGAGGTCCATCAGGCCCGGTGTGTGTGCCGCTTCGGCCAGAACGTTGCCGACCACGCTCATGTCCCGGCCGTTGGAGCCGAGCGGCGCGGCATGGCGCAAAGCCTGCCGCAGGGCTTCGGCGGGAGGCAGTTCCCCGAGCGGTGGGAGTGGTCGTCGCGCGCGCTCCTCCTGGAAGTTGAAGTCGAGCGCGTCCACCACCAGATCGTGCTTGTTCGCCCAACGCCGGTAGACGGTCGGCCTGGTGACACCGGCATCGGAGGCGATGTCGCCGATCGTCATACGGGAGTATCCGTCGGACACGAACCGCTCGATGGTCGCACGCAGGATCGCCGTCTCCACGGAGGGGTCCCGTGGTCTGCCGGGCCCCTTGGTCGCCGCGTCCTGTGCTCCGTCGTTTTCGGACACCTCTCGCATCGCAGCAGGATAACTTGGCATTGCTTTACTTGACAGTCTCGTAACGGAACATGGAATCGTGGATCTGCACACGGAGAGATCCGATCCAGGAGGCACTGTGTCAACACCCCCCACGGGCACAGTCATGAGGAAGCGGAATCACGCCGCGCCCCCTACCGCCCACGCGGCTCAGGGTTTCCGGCGTGATGCCCACGCCCGCGCGCAGCTCGCGGAGAGAGCCCCACGCGGCGCGTTCCCGTGCTCGCGCACCGGCCCCTCCCGGCGATGACCCAAGCGCACAGGTAGGGCGGCAACTCGTGTGAGTCGCCGCCGACTTGTGTTCCCAGCGGTGAGCCATCGCTCCGCGCCACCTGCGTGCGCACGCTCACCGCAGACAGGGATGCCCCGGGCCGCCACCGCTGTTTCGGCCGGGCCCCGCATCCCCCACCCCTGTGACGGAACAAGTAACGGAAAGCCGGTGAGACTGGTGTCCTCGACACCTGAGAAGTACGGACAGGCCCACGGAGAAGCGTCGTTGGAGTGGGTCCGTTCGGGCCTGCGGGACTCCGTCGACGGTCTGGCGTACAGCGTGGCGGCCGCCATGGCGGGCTACGCCGAGCGGCCCGCTCTCGGAGAGCGGATCAGGGCGACGGTCACCGACACGGAGACCGGCCGCACGTCGGTGCGGCTGTTGCCCCGGTTCAGCACCGTCACCTACGCCGAACTGTGGGACCGGGCGGGCGCGGTCGCGGCCGAATGGGCGGCCGACGCCCAGGGCCCGGTCAGGGCAGGGGACTTCGTCGTCACCTATGGGTTCAGCAGCATCGACTACGTGGTGCTCGACCTCGCCTGTCTCCGGCTGGGCGCGGTCGCGGTGCCGTTGCAGTCGAGCGCCGCGGTCGCCCGGCTGCGGCCCATCGTCGCGGAGACGGAGCCACGCGTCATCGCGGCCAGTGCCGAAGTCCTGGACAAGGCCGTGGAGTTGGTGCGTTCCAGTGAAGTCGCGCCACGGCTCGTCGTGTTCGACCACCACCCCGGGTCCGACGACGAGCGGGAGCGTCTCGAAGCCGCCCGCGCACGGCTCGCGGACGCGGGCCACACCGCCGTCGACACCCTCGCCGCGGTCATCGAGCGCGGCGGCACCGTCGTGTCCCCTGCGCTGCACCGGCCCGCGGACGTGGAGGACGACTCCGCGGCCCTGCTGATCTACACCTCCGGCAGCACAGGGGCGCCGAAGGGCGCCGTCTACACCCAGCGGATGCTGAAGCGGCACTGGTCGGGCTGGCCGTTCACGGACGAGACGTCCTCGCCCGTCACCCTCAACTACCTGCCCATGAGCCACATGGCGGGCCGCCACTCCGTCTACTCCACCCTGGGCCGGGGCGGCACCGCGTACTTCACCGCCGAGAGCGATGTCTCGACCCTGTTCGAGGACATGGCGCTCTCCCGGCCCACCCAGCTGATGCTGGTACCGCGTATCTGCGACATGCTCTACCAGGAGTTCCGGAGCGAGTCGGCCAGGCGGGTCGGCGAGTTCGAGAACGCCGGGGCCGCCGAGTCCGCGGTGAAGGCGGATCTGCGCGAGCGGGTCTTCGGCGGCCGGGTGCGGGAGGTGATGTGCGGCAGCGCGCCCCTCGCGCCGGAGCTGAGGCAGTTCGTCGACTCCTGCCTCCAGGTGACCGCGCACGACGGATACGGAGCGACCGAGACCGGCGCGATCACGCTCGACTCGCGCGTCCAGCGTCCGCCGGTGCTCGACTACAAGCTGGTCGACGTGCCCGAACTCGGCTACTTCGGCACCGACCGGCCGTACCCGCGAGGCGAACTGCTGCTCAAGACACAGGACATCACCCCCGGGTACTACAAGCGACCCGAGACGACCGCCGCCGTATTCGACGCGGACGGCTTCTACCGGACCGGCGACATCATGGCCGAGACCGGGCCCGACCAGCTCGTCTACGTCGACCGCCGCAACAACGTACTCAAGCTGGCCCAGGGCGAGTTCGTCGCGATCTCGCGCCTGGAGAGCGTCTACGTCACCAGTGCGCACATCCGTCAGATCTACGTCTACGGCAACAGCGAGCGAGCCCACCTCCTCGCCGTGGTCGTGCCCTCCGAGGAGGCGGTGCGGCAGGCCGGGGACCCGGGCGAGCTGAAGCGGGTACTCGGCGAGGCACTCCAGCGGTCCGCCCGGCAGGCGGAGCTCGAGCCCTACGAGGTTCCCCGTGACTTCCTCGTCGAGACAGATCCGTTCACGGTGGACAACGGTCTGCTGTCGGGCCTGCGCAAGAACCTGCGCCCGGAGCTCAAGGCCCGTTACGGCGACCGGCTGGAAGCCCTCTACGAGCAGGCGGCAGACGGCCGGCAGGAGGCGCTTCAGGCGTTGCGCGACGCGGGCCCCGGCCAGCCCGTGTTCGAGGCGATCCGACGTGGCGCCAGTGCCCTGCTGGGCTGCTCGGCCGACGACCTGCGCGCCGGCGCGCGCTTCACGGACCTCGGCGTCGACTCCCTGTCGGCGCTGTCGTTCTCCCACCTGCTCCAGGACGTCTTCGAGGTCGAGGTCCCGGTCGGCGTCCTGCTGAGCCCGGGGAACAACCTCAAGGCGATCGCCGAGCACATCGAGGCGGCACGTGATCTCGGCGCACGGTCCCCGTCGTGCGCCTCCGTACACGGGTCAGGTGCCACCGTGGCACGCGCCGCGGATCTGACGCTGGAGAAGTTCATCGACCCCGAGACCCTCGACAGGGCTCGCCGACTGACCCGCTCCCAGCCCCCGGCGGGGCCGCTCACCGTGCTGCTGACCGGTGCGAACGGCTACCTCGGCCGGTTCATGTGCCTCGACTGGCTGGAACGCGTCGCCGTCACCGGCGGCAGACTGATCTGCCTCGTGCGCGGCCGTGACGACGCCGACGCCCAGCAGCGGCTCGACGCCGCATTCGACAGCGGTGACGCCGAACTGCTGCGCCGCTACCAGGCTCTGGCCGCCCGTCATCTCGACGTCCTCGCCGGCGACATCGGCCAGGAGCGGCTCGGACTGCCGCCCGACACCTGGAAGAACCTCACCGAGGACGTCGACCTCGTCTTCCATCCGGCCGCGCTGGTCAACCACGTCCTGCCCTACGACCAGCTCTTCGCGCCCAACGTCGCCGGAACCGCCGAGCTGATCCGGCTGGCGCTGACCGAGAGGATCAAGCCGTTCACCTATCTCTCCACCGCCGGCGTGGCGGGCGGGCTCGATCCGTCACGGCTCGGCGAGGAGACCGACATCCGCGCGGTGAGCCCCGAACGGAGCCTGTCGGACGGATACGCCGACGGCTACGCGACCAGCAAATGGGCGGGCGAGGTCCTGCTCCGCGAGGCGCACGAAACGTACGGCCTGCCGGTCACGGCACTGCGCGCGGACATGATCCTCGCCCACCGCCGCCACACCGGCCAGCTGAACGTGCCCGACATGTTCACCCGCCTGCTCTTCAGCCTCGTCACCACCGGCATCGCGCCGGGCTCCTTCTACCGCGGCGACGAGACAGAGCGCCGGGCCGCCCACTACGACGGCCTGCCCGTCGACTTCGTCGCCCAGGCGGTCAACGCCCTGGGGGCGGACACCACGGACGGCCATCGGACGTACAACGTCGTCAATCCCCACGACGACGGCGTCTCGCTCGACACCTTCGTGGACTGGCTGATCGAGGCCGGTCACGAGATCCACCGCATCGACGACTACGACACCTGGTTCAGCCGCTTCGAGACGGCCCTGAAAGCGCTGCCCGAGCGACGACGCCGGCACTCGGTGCTGCCGTTGCTGCATGCCTACCGGCAGCCGGCAGAGCCCGTCGCCGGGGCGTTCGTCCCCGCGGACCGCTTCGAGGAAGCCGTCCACCACGCCGGGGTCGACCCCGAGGGAATTCCTCGTCTGTCGGCCGACCTGATCGCCAAGTACGTGGCGGATCTGCGGCATCTCAGCCTGCTCTGATCCACACGAACGTCCTTGCCCGACGCCGACGGCCGAGCTGCGTAGCCCGGCCGTCGGCGTTCTGCGGTCCGGTCTCGAACGCCGACGGACGCCGACGGACGGCGGCCCGCGTACGCGGTCCGCACGCATAGATTCCGTTCCGCGTGCTTCGTGGGAGCGGATCTGCTTTGCTAGCGTGCGCTAAATCGATTAAGTGCGACGGGACGAACGCTCGGCGAAGGAGCCGTACATGACCCCTCCCTCCCTCCAGAACGCCATCGACAAGGCCGGATCACCGATCAGGCTGCTCTGGCGGCCGAACGCCGAGCCCTGGACCCCCGAGGTCGTCGAACCCGAGTACACCGGCTGGCGCCAGGAGCAGGCGGCGTGGCACGAGGGCGTGGCGCTGCTCAACCTCTCGCACCACATGTACGACCTGTGGATCGAGGGCCCGGACGCCACCCGGGTGCTGGCCGACCACGGCGTCAACAACTTCGAGAAGTTCGCGGTCGGACAGGCCAAGCAGTACGTCCCGGTCACCCGGCACGGCCACATCGTCACCGACGGCATCCTGTTGCGGCAGGCCGAGAACACCTACCTGCTCAGTGGCATACCCGCCGCCCAGCACTGGGTGCAGTACCACGCGGAGAAGGGCGGCTACGACGTCGGCTTCGTCACCGATCCCTCCTCCGCCTTCCGTCCGGGCGGCGGCGACCCGAAGCTCTTCCGCTACCAGATCCAGGGCCCGCTCGCCGCGGAGCTGGTGGCACGGGCCTTCGGCGGTCCGCTGCCGCAGACCAGGTTCTTCCACTCCACGCCGGTCACCCTCGACGGGCGGGCCTTCCGTGCCCTGCGCCACGGCATGGCCGCGCAGGCCGGCTTCGAGTTCCTCGGACCCTGGGAGCACGCCTCGTACGTGCACGACGTGTTCCTGAAGGCGGGCGAGCCGCTCGGCCTCCGCCAGGTCGGCGCACTCGCCTACACCACCCCGAGCGTCGAGAGCGGCTGGATCCCCTCGCCGGTGCCCGCCGTCTACACGGACCCGGAACTGCTGGAATACCGCCGGTACCTGCCCCTGTTCGGTATCGAGGGCAAGCGCCCGCTGAACGGCAGCTACTTCTCGGAGGACATCGAGGACTACTACCTGTACCCGTACGAGCTCGGCTACGGGAAGATGATCCACTTCGGCCACGACTTCGTGGGCCGCGACGCCCTGCTGAAGGCGAAGGACGCGCCGCTGCGCAGCAAGGTCACCCTCGTCCTGAACCCCGACGACGTGCGGTCCGTCATCGGAGGAGGCGAGGACCCGGGCTTCGTCCTCACCTACGCCCGCCACCGGGTCGAGGGCGCGCGCGGCCTGGTCGGCATGACGATGCAGAGCGCGTCGATCGACCCCGTCGGCACGGTCCTGGCACAGACCCTCATCGACCCCGACCACACCGCGCCGGGCACCGAGGTCACCGTCGTCTGGGGCGAGCACCCCGGCCACGGCACGGACCCCGAGGCCGACCTCGGCTTCCCCCGCATCCGCGCCACGGTCCAGCCGTCCCCGTTCAACGAACACGCCCGCACCCTGTACCGCCACAACCGCTGACGCGGGTCGGCCGAGAGACGAAACGAGAGACGCCACCACGATGCGACCCGCGAGCACGGTACGTACAGCGACCGGCAGTTCACTGCTGGACGACTACTCCCTGGAGATGACCGCGAAGGACGTTCCCCAGCTTGAGGAGGCCGGCGACACCATCCCGCGGGGTACCCGCATCCATGTCACCTTCCTCGGCAACGAGGACCTCCGGCTGCGCCTGGACGCCGCCCGGGCGGTCAAGCGGCTCGGTTTCGTGCCGGTACCGCACATATCCGCCCGGCGGCTCGGATCCCGCGACGACTTCGCACGGTTCCTGGCCGGACTGCACGCCGACGGGACCGCCGACAACGTGTTCCTCGTCGGAGGCGACCCGGCACACCCCGAGGGCCCGTACGCGGACGCGCTGTCCCTGATCGACACGGGGCTGCTGAGGGACTACGGCGTGCGCCATGTCGGCATCGCCGGCTACCCGGAGGGCCACCCCGCGATCGACGGCACCACCCTGTGGTCGGCGCTCCGGGACAAGTACGCGGCGCTCGCCGCCCAGCCGCTGGAGGCCGGTGTCATCACCCAGTTCGGCTTCGACGCCGACCCGGTGCTCGCGTGGGTGGAGGAGGTCCGCCGCCGGGGTGTCGATCTGCCGATCCGGATCGGTGTGCCCGGCCCCGCCGGAGTGCGCCGGCTGATGGCGTACGCGGCCCGCTTCGGCGTCGGCACCAGCGCCTCCGTCGTCAGGAAGTACGGCTTCTCCCTGACCAACCTCATGGGCACGGCGGGGCCGGACCGCTTCCTGCGCGCCCTCGCGGCGGCCCATGACCCGGACCGGCACGGCGAGTTGAAAATCCACTTCTACACGTTCGGCGGGCTCAAGGCCACCTCCGACTGGGCCGCCCGCTTCCGGAAGGAGAGCCTGGCATGACCCTTGCCCAGGACATCCCCGCACGGGCCGTCCGCGACGGGTCGTCCGGACCGCAGGCGTCGCTCATCGTGCAGGGCGCCGACGCCACCGGCATCGTCGCCGCCGTGGCCTCGGTCCTCAGCGGCCACGGCGCGAACATCGTGTCCCTCGACCAGTACTCGGACAATCCGCAGGGCGGCGCGTTCTTCCAGCGGACCGTGTTCGGCATGGACGACCTCCGGGCCGCGCTGCCCGACCTGCGGTCCGACCTGGACCGGAACCTGGTCGAGGGATTCGGTCTCCGTTACACGCTCCGCGACCTCTCCACGCCCAAACGGCTCGCGATCTTCGCGTCCAGGTCCGACCACTGCCTCCTCGACCTGCTCTGGCGGCACCGGCAGGGCCAACTCCCCGTCACCGTCGCCATGGTGGTCTCCAACCATCCCGATGTGGCCGACGACGTCCGCGCTTTCGGCGTTCCCTTCTTCCATGTCCCCTGCCAGGGCACCGACAAGTCCGCCGCGGAGGCGGAACACCTCCGACTGCTCCAGGGCAACGTCGACTTCGTCGTCCTGGCCCGCTACATGCAGATCCTGTCGGCGGACTTCATCGACCGGGTGGGTGTCCCGATCATCAACATCCACCACTCCTTCCTGCCCGCCTTCATCGGGGCCGGGCCGTACGCCAAGGCCAAGGAGCGCGGGGTGAAACTGGTCGGCGCGACCGCCCACTACGTCACCGAGAAGCTCGACGAGGGGCCGATCATCGAACAGGACGTCGTCCGCGTCACCCACGCCCACACCGCGAGCGACCTCACCCGCCGCGGCGCCGACGTGGAGCGTGCGGTGCTCTCGCGCGCCGTCCTGTGGCATGCCGAGGACCGCGTGATCCGCGACGGCAACCACACCATCGTCTTCGCCTGACGGCGAGCGGCCCCGGGCCCGTCGGGAGGGGAGTGATCCCCCTCGGGCCCGGGGCCGCGACGATCTCGTCCCGTAGGCTGGTGGCCGGTGCGGCGGCCGGCGGAGCGCGGGGCCGGCGGAGAGGGAGTGGGGCGCCATGGGCCGTTCCGGCCGGGTGACACTGAGCGACGTGGCGAAGGCGTCCGGTGTGTCACGGGCGACGGTGAGCTTCGTGCTGAACGACGACCCACGGCAGACAATCTCCGCCGCCACCCGGGAACGGGTCACGGAGACCGCCCACGAACTGGGGTACGTCCCCCACGGCATCGCCCGCGCTCTGCGGGAGGGTTCCTCGCGCATCGTCGTGCTCACTGTCGACCGGGGCATCGAGGGCAACTTCTCCCGGAGTTACGTCCGAGGCCTCGACGAGGAACTGGCCGCGCACGACCATGTCCTCCTCGTCCGGCACGGGCAGGCGGAGCCCGGGGCCACGCAGAGGATTCTCGACGCCGTCGTGCCGCGGGCGATGCTCACACTCGGCGAGGTCTACATGCGCGGGCACGAGCCGGCCGAGCCCGACGAGCAGGACTGGGAGAGCGGCTTCGCCGCCAACGCCGCGCTCCAGATCGGCTTCCTCGCCGAACGCGGGCACACACGGATCGCGATGGCCCTGCCCGACCACGAGTTCCCGCTGACCGGCGCCCGGCTCGGCTTCGCCCGTGAAGCCGCCCGGCGCCTGGGGATCGCGCGCCCGGAGTCCTTCGTCGTGCCACGGCCGCGGGAGGCCGGTGCGGCCGCCGTCGAGGCGTTCCTGGCGGCGCACCCGGAGGTGACCGCACTGGCGGCCTTCGACGACGACATCGCGCTCCGCTGCCTCACGGCCCTACGTGACCTCGGGCGTCGGGTGCCCGAGGACGTGGCGGTGATCGGTTTCGACGACACCGAGTACGGCTCCCTGTCCACCCCGGCGCTCACCACCGTGCACATCGACGCCGAGATCCTCGGACGGATCGCCGCCCGGGAGGCGCTCGGCATCGACACGGAGGGCCTGGCACCGGAGCGCGGCCGGATCGTCGACCGCGCGTCGGTGTGACGACGGCCGCGACGGCTCCTTCGGGAAAGCAACGCGCCGTGCCCCCTGTGTGATGCGCCAGGAGGTTCACAGGCGACCGTGGCTCGGCATCAATCGTTGCGCACATGATTGCTGATTATATTGTCAACAATCTGCTAGCGTGCGCCACGCCGCGTGCCCGATGTGCCAGCCGGCCGTGGCTACGACAAAGGAGTCTTCCATGCAGTGGTTCCCGGCATCCCCCAGAAGCGTCGCCGTCGCGGGCTCCCTCGCGCTCATGCTGGCCGCCGCGCCCGCCTCGGCGCTCGCGGCCCCCGCCGCCCACACCGCCGACGCCCAGGACGCGGCGCTGGCCTTCGACCCGTCCGCCTACACGACGATCACGGTCACCGTCGACGGCGAGCCGATGAACGTGCGCTGGTACAAGGAGATCTGCTACGTGGCGAACCCCGTGGCCGCGGCCGCGCAGCAGCCAAGCCTCGGCGGTGGCACCACCACGATCTCCAACACGGCGTGCGGCTACCAGAGCATGAACGTGTTCGTGCCCGAGAGCGCCTTCGACAACCAGCGGGCGCCCCTCTACTTCGCGGTGAACAACGGCGGTTGGTTCGCCAGTTACGTCAAGGCGAGTGTGACCAGCGGCGCCTCCTACGACAGTTCGACCAGCAACGTGGGTGCGGCCCTGAAGGCCGGCTATGTCTTCGCGGACATAGCAAACCGCAGCCGCGGCCTGGTCGGCGCCGACGGTTCGTCCCCCGGCAAGGCCCCGGCCGCGGTCGTGGACGCCAAGGCCGCGGTCCGCTACCTGCGCCTCAACGACCGTACGATGCCCGGCAGCGCCGAGCGGATCGTCGTCAACGGCACCAGCGGCGGCGGCGCGCTCTCCTCGATCCTCGGCGCCTCCGGCAACAGCTCCGCGTACGACTCCTACCTCGCGCAGATCGGCGCCGCGGGCATCGACGCCAAGGGCCGCAGCACCCTGCGCGACGACGTCTTCGCCGTCAACGCGTACTGCCCGATCACCGACCTCGGCAACGCGGACATCGCCTACGAGTGGCTGTACAACATCCTCGGCACCCGCGACGAGACGGGCTCGAACGCCTCGCCCGACGCCGCCGCCGAGATCGCGGCCAAGTTCCCGGCGTACGAGAAGAGTCTCGGGCTGCGCAACGCCGACGGCACCAGGCTCACCGCCGCGACCATGCTGAAGACCATCAAGCAGGAGGTCGTGCGCTCCGCCGAGGCCTACATGAAGGCGTCCACCGCCAACACCATCCCGGCGCTCGGCGAGAACTTCGTCGTCACGTCCGGCCCCATGGGCCCCGGCGGCACCACGACGACGGCCTCGTACGTCAACGACTGGATCGACGTCGACAACGCCACCGACAAGGTGCTGTCGATCGACATGGACAAGTACCTCGACTTCGTCGCGACCCAGGCCAAGCTCAAGACCACGCCCGCGTTCGACGCCGTGGGCGTCTTCGGGAACACCACCAGCGGGACCGAGACCAACCTGTTCGGCCCGTACACCCAGAAGTACATGAACTACACCGAGTACAGCTGGGACCACAACGACGTGGCCGGCGACGGCAGCGGCCTCGACGACACCGGCCTCACCTGGGCCCAGTACGTCAAGAAGTCGACCACGACCGTCAACGACCAGCTCCGCCTGATCAACCCGATGGAGTTCGTCGGCACGAAGGCCGACACCGCGCCGAACTGGTACGTGCGCAACGGCACCCGCGACCGTGACACCTCGTTCATCGTCTCGATCAACCTCGACCGGGCGCTGGCCGCGGACAAGGACGTCAAGGACGTCGACTACCAGCTCGCCTGGAACCAGCCGCACTCCGGCAACTACGACGTGCCAGAGGCCATGGCCTGGATCGCGAAGGTGGTCGCCAAGGCCGGCGACCCGCTGGCCACCGGCCACCGGGGCTAGCACCGGGCGGAAACCCACCATGTGCCACTCGCGCCGGGAAGGTCCCGGCGCCACCGGACTGGGAGCCTCATGTACCTGAAGAAATCGCACCGTGGCTTTGTCGGCGTCGCGTTGATCTCGACGCTCGCCGTGTCCTTCGCCTCACTGCCGTCGGCCGCCTTCGCGGCCTCCCGAGCTTCTCGGGCCACGACGGAGACGATCGACGCGGACGGCATCACCGGCATCACCGCCGCGTCCTACAACAGCCTGTTCACCGGCGGTGACGCCGCGCAGGGAGTGGCGGCCCTGATCGCGGCGGGCGCGGTGAAGGTCAACGACGTGCCGGTGCCCACCGTGAACAGCGACGGCGACTACAGCGCGGACCGCCTTGACATCAACGGCGGAAGCGGGCTGTGGAAGAACACGGACGGCACCTGGTCGTACAACGTCCAGGCGCTGTTACAGGGTTCGAACGAAAGCTACTCGGCCGCGGTCGTCGACTTCGTCAACGCCGTGACACTGATGCGCGGGATCAGCTATCAACTCACCCTCACGGGCGGGAAGGTGAGCGCGATCGACGCGACCGTCAAGGACGTGGCCTTCGCGAACAAGATCAGCAAGGGGCCGAGTCTCACGACCTTCACCGTCGTGGGCAAGGGGGACGGCAGCACGGACAAGCCGAACCCTTCGGGGCTCAGCTTCCCGAACGCGAATGTCCTGGGTCGCTCGCAGAGCCAGAACATGGTGCTGTACTGGAAGGACGCCGAAGGCTGGCACCTGGAGCGCGCGGCCAGCAAGAACGTGGTCCTCGGCGTCAGCGTCGATGCGGCGGGCGAGCTGACCGAGTCGGTCGACGGGGCGGCGTTCACGGACTCTCGCCTGACGTTGCAGTACTCGGAGCCCTGGAACAGGCCCACTCAGCCGTTCCGGGCGATGCAGTGGATGGGCGAGAACAACGTGTCCGCCACCCAGTGGTTCGCCACTCCCGGCGTCACCGTCGGCTTCTCGCGTGGCGCGGCCGCCAAGTCCGGGCTGGCGGCCGCTGTCACGAAGGCGCGCGACGCGCTCGACACGGTCGTGGTCTCCGGCACCGGTGACGGGTCCGACGTGGCCGCCGGCGAGATGTGGGTCACTCAGGCCTACCACGACATCTTCGCCGGGGCGATCGCGGACGCGCAGGCCGAACTCGACAACGGGGACGCCACGAACAGCGAGTACGAGGGCGCGCTCTACCGTCTGGCCCAGGCCTACGGCGGCCAGACGGGGGACAGGTTCAGCTGGCTGGAGAACACCTATTTCGGCAGCGGTGACGACTACGGCTTCGGGGAGCCGTTCGACACCGGATACAACGGCACCGGGTTCTGGACGTTCGCCCAGGCACACCTCGGTACCGGTACCGCCGGCTGAGACGATCCGCTCCTCGGGCGCCTGACACTCTCTCGTGTCAGGCGCCCGCATGAATGCGGCCTGGGGGGTCAAGTCGGGGCTTGTGCCCACGTACTTGACCCCCAGGCCGTGTGGTGGCGGTCGCCTCAACTCCCCGCGCGTCTCCGCGTCAGTGGGCGAAGGACTGCCGTATCTGCTGCTTCAGGCGCTTCAGCGAGGCCTGTTCCGCCGTGGCGTTGGCGGGGTTCGTGCCGGCCGGATTCGCTCCCAGCCGCATGAAGGCGTGGTCCGCACCGGCGTAGACGACCGGCTCGTAGTACTTGCCCGCGGCCGACATCGCCGCCGTGGTGGCCGGCAGACTGGTCATCACCCGGGTGTCGGTCTCGCCGTAGAAGCCGTGGACGGGAACGGCGATCCGGTCGACCGGGTAGTCCGTCAGCCCTTCGGTGCGGTGGCAGCCCTGGGTCACGGCGGGCGGGCCGACGTCGTAGAACACGAACACCGAGTCGACGGACCGGGTGCCGGTCGCGGCGTACCGGAACGCCGCGCCGCCGCCCCAGGAGAGCCCGACGATGTCGGTCTGCCCGGTGGAACGGGGCAGCTGCCGGCCGTAGTTCACCCAGGCACCGATACGAGCGCTGACCTCCTCGTCAGGGACGGCCGTGACCAGGTCCGACGCCTGCCCGCCGCTGCCCGTGAGGGTGCGGGAGTCGCCGTCGCCGTCGGGGCCGAGGCCCGAGATCATGTCCGGCGTGATGGCTATGTAGCCCATCGCGGCGATCTGGTCGGCGGTGTTGCGCGTGGAGTCGGTCAGTCCGAACACCTCGTGCAGGACCAGTACCACCGGCGCGTCCTTGTGGCCGGCGGGATAGTCCACCCAGGCCCTCATCGTCTGTCCGTGGAACCGCAGCCGTACCCAGCGGGACGCGCGCGGTGACGCGGCGAGCTGCTCGGTGGCGAAGGACTGCGACGCCTGCTGTGAGAGCCAGCCGGCGGTCGGGGTGGACGAGACGGTGCCGGTGACCGACGGACACGACGCCGCGTTCGCGGTGGCGGTCGTCTGCGTGGCCGCGAAGCTCTGCCCGCCCGTCACCGCGGACTCGCCCACGAACAGGGCGGCCGCCAGAACCAGCGCCGCCGCCAGTCTGGCGCGTTTGCCCGGCCGCGTACGGGCTTCGACGCCCTTGATCCGTAAGGTCTGTTGCGGATTCAGCGAGTTCATGATGCGTGGCATTCCTCTCGGATTCCGTACGACTCGTCTTCGCTCAGGCGGAGTTGATGACGACGCACTTCACCTGGGTCCAGTCCTCCAGGTAGTCGGGGCCCATGGAGCGCCCGAACCCGCTGTGCTTGTAGCCGCCGAAGGGGGCGCCGATCGCGCCGGCGGGTCCGCCGTCGCCGAGGGTGTTGACGGCGACCTGCCCGGCCTGCACCCGGCGGGCCAGCCGTACCGCGCGGCCGACGTCCTGGGTCCAGACGGTGGCGGTGAGGCCGTAGCGGGTGCCGTTGGCGATGGCGACGGCCTCTTCCTCGTCCTCGTAGGTGACGACGGAGAGCACGGGGCCGAAGATCTCCTCCTGGGCGATGCGCATGCCGGGGGTGACCCGGTCGAAGAGGGTCGGTTCGACGAAGTAGCCGTCGTCGTAGGGCGCACCGGTCAACTTGCCGCCGCCCACGACCACTTCGGCGCCTTCCTCGCGGCCGATGGCGAGGTAGTCCAACACCCGCTTCTCCTGCCGGGCGTTGATCAGGGGCCCCATGTCGACGGCCTGGTCCCACAGGCCGACCCGTACGGCACGGAAGGCGTCCGCGACCTCGGAGACCAGCCGGTCGTGCAACGAGGAGTGCACCAGGACCCGGGAACCGGCCGCGCACACCTGGCCGCTGTTCATGACGATGCTGCGGACGATCGCCGGTACGGCCTTGCCCAGATCCGCGTCCGGGAGCACGATCTGCGGCGACTTGCCGCCCAACTCCAGTTGCAGCGGTATGAGGTTGCGGGCGCAGGCCTCCATCACGGCGGTGCCGGTGGCTGGGGAGCCGGTGAAGCTCATCTTGCGGATGCCGGGGTGCGCGGGAAGGGCGGCGCCGGCCTCGTTGCCGTAGCCGGTGACGACGTTCAGGACGCCGGGCGGCAGGCCCGCCTCGTGGGCGAGCTTGCACAGGTAGAGGGCGGTGAGGGGGGCGTCCTCGGCGGGCTTGAGCACCACCGTGTTGCCGGCGGCGATCGGGGCCGCGGTGTTGAACACGGTCATCGGACCCGGCGCGTTCCAGGGGATGATCGCGCCGACCACGCCGTAGGGCTCGCGCAGGGTCAGGCCCAGGACGTCCGGGGAGCGGGTGGGCAGGGTGTCGCCGAAGACCTTGTCGGCCTTGCCCGCGAGGTAGGTCAGCCGGGCGGCGATGGGGGAGGGGCCGACGGGGTGGCCGACCTCGATGGCCTCCAGGCGGTTGATCTCGTCGTCGTGCTCACGCACCAACTCGGCCCAGCGGTAGAGGATTTCACCGCGCGTGGCGGGGCTGGCGTCGCGCCAGGCGGGCAGTGCCTGCTCGGCGGCGCGTACGGCGTCGTCGATGTCCTCGGCGGTGCCGCGCGGGACGCGGGCGATCAGCGCGCCGGTGGCGGGGTTGACGACGTCGAGGGTGGTCTTGGAGCGGGCGGGAACCCACTCGCCGGCGATGAGATGGGTGCCGTCGGGCAGCAGCCCGGCGACGTCGAGCGGGGCAGGTGCGGTGGTGGTCATGGTGAGACTCCTCGGGCAAGAGGCCCTGTTCAGGCGGCTTGAGCGGTGATCTGGTCGTAGCGGTGGCAGGCGACGGCGACGCCGTCCTCCCGGTCGACCAGTTCGGGACGGGTCGTCCGGCAGATCTCCTGTGCGAAGGGACAGCGGGCGGCGAAGTCGCAGCCGGTGCCGGGCCGCGCCGGTGTCGCGGCGACCGCGGCGACGGCGCGCAACCGTTCGGTGCGGCGCCCGAGTTGCACCACCGGGTCGGGGACCGGGGCCGCCGCCAGCAGGGCGCGGGTGTACGGATGGGCGGGGGATTCGGCGACCCGCGCCGCCGGGCCCCGCTCGACGACCCGACCGGCGTACAGGACGACGATGCTGTCGCTGAGGTAGCGCACGACCGCGAGGTCGTGGGAGATGAACAGATAGCTCAGCCCGCGGGTCTCCTTGAGGCGGGCCAGCAGGTTGAGGACCTGCGCCTGCACGGACAGGTCCAGCGCGCTGACCGCCTCGTCGCACACGATGAAGTCGGGCTCCATCACCAACGCCCGTGCGATGGCGATGCGTTGACGCTGGCCGCCGGAGAAGGCCGCCGGATAGCGGCGGGCCGCCCCCGGCGGCAGACCCACGTCGTCCAGGGCGCGCAGCACCCGCTTCTGGATCTCCTCCGCGGGCAGGGCCAGGTTGTAGCGCAGTGATTCGGCGAGGGTGTCGGCGACGGTGTGCGCCGGGTTCATGGAGCCGTAGGGGTCCTGGAAGACCACCTGCATCCGGCGGGCCAGCAGCCGGCGGTCCGCCCGGGAGGCGCGGGTGATGTCCGCGCCGTCGAAGGTGATCGTGCCGTCGGCCGCGGGCACCAGTCCGAGCAGGGCCGAGCCGATGGTCGACTTGCCCGAGCCGGACTCGCCGACCAGCCCGACGGTCTCACCGCGCCGCATGGTCAGGTCGACACCGCGTACGGCGTGGAGCGGGCCGCCGCTGCGGCGCGGCCGGGGGTAGGTGACGCTCAGGTCGCGCACCTTCACCAGGTCAGTCACGGGCTGCACCTCCGGTCAGTTCGAGGGGCCTCAGACACCGGGTCGAGCGCTCCAGGGCCGCCAACTGGGAGATGACGACGGGTTTTTCACGGCACGCGTCGGTCACCCGCGGGCAGCGGTTCTGGAAGTGGCAGCCGACCGGCCACTGGGGCGGGGGCGGTACGGCGCCCTCCACGGCGGGCAGCGGCTCGCCCGGCACCGCGTGGTGCGGGTCGGAGCGCAGCAGACCGGCCGTGTAGGGGTGGGCCGGTGCGGTGACCAGGGCGGTCACCTCGGCCTCCTCGACGACCTCGCCGGCGTACATCACCACGGCCCGGTCGCACAGGTCGGCCAGGACGCCCCAGTCGTGGGTGATGAGGATGACGGCGGTGCCCGTCTGCTGGAGTTCGCGCAGCAGGTCGAGGATCTCCGCCTGCACGGTCACGTCCAGCGCGGTGGTCGGTTCGTCGGCGATGACCAGGGCCGGATTTCCCGCCAACGAGGCGGCGATGCCCACGCGTTGGGCCATGCCTCCGGACAGCTGGTGCGGGTAGCTCGCGGCGACCCGGGCCGGGTCGGGCAGCCGTACCTTCGCGAACAGCTCCAGCGTGCGCTCCTTGGCCTCCTTGCGGGTGCAGCCGGTGTGCACCCGCACGGCCTCCGCCACCTGGGCGCCCGCCGTGAACGACGGGTCCAGGCTGGAGATCGGGTCCTGGGAGATCCAGCCGATACGGCGGCCCCGGACCCGGCGCAGCGTGTCGGCGTCGGCGCGGGCGAGGTCGGCGCCCTCGAAGCGGATGGTGCCGTTGGTGATCTCGCCGCCCGCGGGCAGCATGCCCAGCAGCGAGGTCGCGGTGATGGTCTTGCCGCAGCCGGTCTCGCCGACGATGCCCAGGACCTCACCGGCCGCCAGGTCGAAGGAGACGTCCCGGATCACCTCGGTCGCCTTGCCGTCGACCGGCAGCGCGACGATCAGGCCCCGGACGGACAGCAGCGCGTCGGCGGACGGCTCTCCCGCGGACTGGAGCGAGGGGCGCGGTGCCGAGGCGGCCAGCGCGGCGGCCGCGCGGCGGCGCCGGGACGGCGGCTTGTCGGCCGGGGGCGCGTACCGGTCGGCCAGCGTGTCGCGCAGCCCGTCGCTCAGCAGACCGAGCGCCAGGATGAAGCTGATGATCATGAAGCCGGAGGGCACCAGCAGCCAGGGATCGGTGCCGACGTTCTTCGACGCCTCGGCGATCATGCTGCCCCAGCTGGCGTCGGTGGTGCCGAGCCCCAGGAAGCCGAGCCCGGTCTCCAGCAGGACGGCGTAGGCGCCGTACACGGAGGCCTGGACGAGGACGACTCCGGTGACGCGCGGCAGCACGTGCCGGCGGATGATCACCCGGTCGCGGATGCCGCTGGCGACCGCGGCGCGGACGTAGAGCTCCTCCTTGACGCCCAGCGTGGCCGAGCGCACGACCCGGGCCAGCAGGGGGGCGCCGAGCAGGCCGTTGGCGGCCATGGCGGCGCTCTCGTTGTTGGTGAAGACGGCGAGCACCACCAGGAGCACGATGATCACGGGTACGGCGGAGACGAGTTCCGCGCTCTTGAGGACCAGCCGGTCGAACCAGCCGCCCCGGTAGCCGGCCACCATGCCCGCGGGGACGCCGAGCGTGAGGTACACGGCCAGGGTGATGACCACGCCGAGGAGCGTGATCTGCCCGCCGTGCATCAGCCGGCTCAGGACGTCCCGGCCCAACTCGCCCGTGCCCAGCCAGTGTTGGCCGCTGGGACCCTGGAGCGCGGCGGTCAGGTCCTGGGCGTCTGGGTCGTAGGGGGCGAACTGGCCGGCGGTCAGGGTGACCAGGACGACGAGGAGGAGATAGCAGGCGGAGACGAGGGCCGCCCGTTTGCGCACGAAGCCCTTCACGAGGCCCTTCATGTCCGCACCTTCGGGTTGAGCATCGCGTACACCACTTCGATCAGCAGGTTGATCAGCATCACGGCGATCGTGAAGACGAGGGCGACTCCCTGGACCATCGGGATGTCCTGCGTCTGCGCGGCCGTCACGGCCAGGCCGCCGAGGCCCGGCATCACGAACAGGGTCTCGGCGAGCACGGTGCCGCCGAACAGGGTCACCACGACGATCCCGAGCACGGTGACGATCGGCGCGGCGGCGTTGCGCAGCACATGCCGGAAGAGCACCGACCGCTCGGGGATGCCGCGGGCCCGCAGCACCCGGACGTAGTCGCGGTTCAACTGGGTGAGCACGCCGTCGCGGGTCTGCTTGGCGACCGGCGCGGTGGCGGGCACCCCGAGGGTGAGCACCGGAAGGACCAGCGACTCGAACCACTGGAGGGGCGACTCGGTGAACGGCACGTACCCGGTGGCCGGGAAGAGCGGCAGCTGCACGGCGAACGCCGTCATCAGGACGAGGCCGAACCAGAAGTTGGGTACGGCGAGTCCGACGAGCGAGATGCCGTCCACGGTCCGTCCCAGCCAGCCGCCCTTCAGCGCGCTGAGCACCCCGAGGGCCACCCCGGCGACGGCGGCGACCAGGATCGCGCCGCCGATCAGGGAGAGCGTGACGCCCAGACGGGAGCTGAGCTGGTCGCTCACCGGCACCCCGGAGGTGATGGAGGTGCCGAGGTCGCCGTGCAGGGCGGAGGTCAGCCAGTCCCAGTAGCGGACCGGCAGGGGGTGGTCGAGGCCGAGCTGGGCGTCGAGGGCCTTGACCTGGGCGGGACTCGCGTTGGCGCCGAGGATGGTACGGCCCGGATCGCCCGGCACCAGGCTGGTGAGGACGAACGTCAGGACCGACACGCCGAACACGACCGGGATCGCGCCGAGCAGCCAGCGGAAGAGGATCCGGTGCATCTCACCTCTCTCCTTTCTTGGGCCGGGCGGCCCCCGGTCAGGTAGGGGGCCGCCCGGAGCGCTACTTGGTGGCGTAGATGGCGAGCGGGCTCACGAAGGGCGCGCCCGCGCTGACCTTCACGCCGCCGATGCCGGGGCGGACGTAGTAGTTGACGGGGGTGAAGGCGACCGGTGCGTACCAGGCGTTCTTGACCAGGTACTCCTGCATCTGCTGGTCGAGCTTCGCGCGCTCGGCGGGCTCGGCGGCGGCGGCCTTGTCGAAGAGCTCGGTCAGCTCGGGGGCGGTGGAGCCGAAGCCGTTGAAGACCTTCGAGCCGGGCATGAACAGGTCCAGGCCCTCCAGGTACATCGGCTCCTCGGTGAACCCGCCCGAGACCGCCGGGTACTTCTTGTTGGTCTGGTTCTCCACGAACGAGGTGATGCTGGTGACGGCCGTGACCTTCACCTTGATGCCGACCTTCTCCAACTGCCCGGCGATCGCCTGGGCCATGGTGTCGAATCCGACGAACGTGGCCGCCAGGACGGGCAGTTCGAACCCGTCCGCGTAACCGGCCTCCTTCAGCAGCGCCTTGGCCTTCGCCGGGTCGTAGGGGTAGTAGTCGGCCATCTCCTCGGAGTAGCCGTCACCGCCCTTGATCACGGTCTGGGTGGTCGGGGTGCCGGCCGAGCCGAGCAGCGCCTTGGTGACGGCCTCGCGGTCGATGGCGTAGTTGATGGCCTGGCGGACCCGGACGTCACCGAGCGGCTTGGACACCTCGCCCTTGCGGTCGATGAGGCTCAGCCCCTGGAGGATCACCGGGAGACCGACGGTGGACATGCCGGCCGACTTGGCGGAGGCGGCGGAGGTGTAGTCGCCCTTGTAGACGTCGATCTGGCCGGTCTTCATGGCGTTGACCGCGGTCTGGCCGTTCTGGACGATCCGGATCACGATCTTCTTGTAGTGCTGCTTGGACTTGTCGTAGTAGGTGGGGTTGGCCGTGTAGGCGTAGTGGTCGCCCGCCACGCTGTCGGAGGGCTCGTAGATGTACGGCCCCGCGCCCTGGCTCGTCTTCGTCGGCGTGAGGCTCGACGTCGCCGCCAGGCCCTTGGGGCTGATGATCTGGCCGATGCCGTACGACTGTGTCAGCAGCGTCGGCAGGATCGGGTTCGGCTTGGCCAGCTTGATGGTCAGCGCCAGCGGACCGGTGGCCGTGATGGTGGCGTCGGTGAGGTAGTGGGCCTGGTTGCCCTGTGCCGTCTTGGCGTACTCCAGCGAGGCCTTCACGGCGTCCGCGGTCACCGCCGTGCCGTCGGCGAACTTCACTCCGTCGCGCAGGGTCACCGACAGCTCGGTGTTGCCCGTGCCCACGTACTTCCAGGACTTCGCGAGCGCCGGTTCCACCTTGCCCTCGGGGGAGAGGTAGAAGAGCGACTCGTACGACAGCATCGTGAAGTCGACGAAACCGAGGTCGGCCGTGCCCGGGTTGAGGCTGGGCGGGGCCTGCTGCTCGGCGACGGTGAGGGTGTCACCGGCCACGGGCTTGCCGGTGCTCTGGGCACCGGCACCGGTGTCGGTCCCCCCGCCACAGGCGGTCAGCGCGAGAGACAGCGCGGCGCACAGGGCGGGAAGGCTGTAGCGGGCGGAACGGCTTGCTCTCGACGCGGGTCGACGCGGTGCGAGGTGGGAAGACATGGCTCTCCTTGCTCAGATGCTCTGGAGCTCGGCTGGGGCGCTGCCATGGAAGGGGCGGGCGCGCGGGTGCTGTGGGTGGCACGTCGGTGAGGGGCTTGCGGCATCGGCGGTGCGCGGCGGGTGTGCCGCGAAAGCGTGCTGCGGATGCGGGCGAGCCGGCCGACGGGCCTGCGGGGCGAAGGGACGGTTCCGTGTCGCGGGGGACCGCCGGGGTGACGGCCGGGCAGGGGCCGTACGGGATCGGCGGTTCCATGAGTTGAGCGGCGACGAACCGGAGGTGCTCCCGCTGCTCGCGAGGGATGGTGCTCGGTGCTCTGGTGTTCCGCGCCCGTGTCTCGGTCGGGGGCTGGCCGCACGAGACACGATCGGACGAGTGCTGTAACCCTGCTGAAACGGTGCGCCGGTGTCTACCGGCGGAACAAGACGAATTGCACGACGGACGCGCAAGCTGAGAGTGCGGATCATACGCTGGCACAGGGGTCCGACGCGGTGTAGAGCGTGCGGGGACAGGGAAGAGCGATTCAGCCCAGCAGTCCGTGCAGCGCGTCCGCGGTGGTGTGCAGCGGGTCTCTGAGCCCCAGCAGGGACTCACGCGACTCAAGGAAGGTGATCGTGGCGAGCGCGACACCGCCGACCACGATGCCCCGGGCGTCGCGGACGGGTGCGGCGAGACAGCGTACGCCGATCTCGTTCTCCTCCTCGTCGAGTGCGAAACCCTGCTCCCGGACCTTGGCGAGTTCCGTGCGCAGAGCGGCGAGGTCGGTGATCGAGTGCGGTGTGCGGGCCTCGAGCCCGGTTCGCGCCACGAAGGCCGTGAGTTCGTCGGCGGCCAGGGCGGCGAGGACGCACTTGCCGATGGCGGTGGTGTGCGGGGGCAGCTGCTGGCCCACCCGGGAGGACTCCTGCACCGGGTTCGATCCGGCCACCTTGACCAGCAGGGTGATGCTGTCGCCGGTGCGCACGCCCATGTGCGCGGTGTGACCGGTGCGCCGGCTGAGCACCTCCAGCTCGGCGCGCATCACCTGGTCCTCGGCGCAGCCCTGTGAGACGCGGGCCGCGAGGGCGCGCAGCCGGGGCCCTGGGCTGTAGCTCCCGGAGCCGTCGGTGGCCAGGTACGACGTGCTCACCAGGTTCTGCAGGATGCGGTGCGCGCTGGCCTTGGGCACGCCCGCGGCCGCGGCGATCTCGCCCAGCCGGTGCGGATAGCCGGGCGACGCGGCGGCGTCGAGCAGGTTGAGGACCTTGTCGGTGGCGTTGCCCGCGAGCGAGCTGCGTCCTGAACGGCTCACCGCCTGTGAGTCCTCTGAAGTTTCGATCCCGGCCATTGACAGGCTCCCGTCGCGAGGTTTTCACTGTGAGCGTTCCGCTAGAGAATACAGCATTCCACGTAATGGAACAGATTCCGAGGGTTGGTGGGCCGGAGGGCTGCCGTAGCCCACCTCGGAGGACCCCGGACATGTACCACGACAACGCATCCCCGAGAGGACAACCCCCGTGGCCGAGAAGGTTCACAAGGTACGCACGACGCTCGAACAGATGGCGGAGATCGAACAGCAGTGGATCGACGAGGTCCGTGAGGACCAGGAACTCACCACCTTCGGTCTCTACCCCCAGCCCTCGCGCGGCAGCGCGGAAGCCCAGGGCAGCTACCAGCTCTACCTCCCGCCCCAGTACAAGACCGAGCCGGAACGACGGTTCCCTGTCATCTACTGGCTGCACGGCGGGTTCGGCAATGCCCGTCAGGGTTCCGAAATGGTTGCGCGGATCGACAAGGCGGTCCGGGGCGAGGTGATTCCGCCGACGATCGTCGTCGTCCCGCAGATCCTGCCGATCGGCTGGTACGTCGACTCCAAGGACGGCGCCCGTCCGCTCGCCCAGATCACCGCCTTCGACCTGGTCCAGCACATGGACGACACCTACCGCACCATCCCCGAGGCCCAGGCCCGCACGATCGAGGGCTTCTCCATGGGCGGCTTCGGTGCCCTGCACCTCGGCCTGAAGTACCCGAAGATCTTCGGCAAGGTCTCCGCGGTCGCCCCCGCGATCCTGCGCGACCTCAAGGACGAGCCCGAGGACCGGGTCAACAACACCTACTTCGGCGACCAGGAGTACTACGACCTCTGCCACCCCTGGAGCCTGGTCCTCGCCAACGCCCCCGAACTGCGCCGCACCAGCCAGGTCCGGCTGCTGTCCGGACGCCTCGACACCCGTCTGGCGCCCACCATCCGCGACCTCGACGCCCGCTTCACCGCACTCGACGTGGACCACGACTTCTTCGAGTTCCCGGACGCGGACCACGAGTACGCGGACATCATGGACGGCTACGGCGACAAGTACTACGCCTGGTGGCGCACCGCCTGACGTGGCGCAGGGTGCGCCTACGGCGGGTCGAGCAGCTCCTGCCGACGTGCCGCGGGGTGCGCTCAGGGCGGACTGAGCAGCCCCTGCTGACGTGCCGCCGGGTGCGCTGACGGCGGGTTGAGCGGCCCCTGCGCCGCTCCCCATGAGCCCTCGGGACGCTCCCCCGTGACCGAGTCGCACACCACACACCGCACAGCGCCCACCGGCCGACGGTCCGTCACCGTCGGCCGCCCGTGCCCCGGGCGTGCCTCCCCGCCCGCCCGGGGCACGGGCCCCTCTCACGAACCCCCACCACCGGATTCCGCGGGCCCGGTCCCGCGTCCCGGTGATGCCACACTGCGCCGAAAGGCAGTACGACCATGCGTCTGACCCCGCTGACCAGCCTCACCCCCGAGCAGAAGGAACTGCTCACCGCCATCGTCGGCCCCCGGGTCGAGGAACCGCCGCCGCCCTTCCTCGCCTGGGCGCGCAACATGGAACTCGCCCACTGGGTCGAGCACCTCGGCCGGTACTGCCGCAACGAGTCACGCTTCCCCCAGCGGCTGCGCGAGCTGAGCGTGCTGATCGCCGGCCGCCACTTCGACAGCCAGTCCGCCTGGAACGCCCACTACGAGCAGGCGATCGCCGAGGGCGTCCCGGCCGAGTGCCTGGACCGGCTGGCGCGTGGTGAGGCCCCGGAGTTCAAGGCCGAGGACGAGCGGGTCTTCCACGCCTTCGCCCACGAGATGCTCTACGACCACTTCGTCACCGACGAGACCTACGCCGAGGCCATGGCCCTCTTCGGCGAGCAGGGCGTGCTCGACCTGATCGGCTGCATCGGCAGTTTCAGCATGTCCGCGATGATGCTCAACATCTTCCAGATCCCCCTCAGGGAGTATCTGCCCCGCCCCTTCCCCGAGATCGACGGCTTCGGGCGGGTCGCCGGGAGTGAGGGCTGATGCCGCACTCCCCGCTGCGACTGCTCGACGGCCTCTTCGAACAGGAGGAGATGGAGAGCGCGGCACACCGCTTCGTCCTCGGCGGCCCCTTCGGGGGAGAGCCGGTCGAGACCTCCGCCGAACGCCTCGCCCACTTCGCCGACGCGGGCGGCCTGCTGGTCGAGACCTCGCACAGCTACGCCAAGGGCCAGGCCGAGCCGGCCATCGGCCAGTGGCTGCGCAAGAACCCCGGCACCCTAGGGGTGCTCACCAAGGTCGGCCACGACACCACCGGCGCGGACATCCCGCTCGACCGTGACACCGTCCACGACCACGTACGGGCCGCACTGGACAACCTGGGCGTGGAGACCATCGACGTCCTCCTCTACCACTGCGACGACCCCGACCGGCCCCTCGCCGAACTCGCCGACACCCTCGTGGGTCTCCTCGACGCCGGATACGTCCGTCGCGTCGGTGCCTCGAACTGGGAGCCGCAGCGCCTGTCCGCACTCGCCGCCGAACTGGCCGGGCGCGGCCGAACCCCCGTCGCCAGCTACCAGTTCAGCCTCGCCGAACCGGACCCCGCGCTGATGGGCGGCAGCCTCCACGCCGACCGCGCGGTGCTCGACGTGATCCGCGAACACCGGCTGCCCCTGCTCGCCTGGTCCTCCCAGGCGCGCGGCTACTTCGCCCGCACCGAGGCCCGGCAGCTCAACGGCCGGCCGGACCCGTACGACACCGAGGACAACCGCGCCCGACGCGACCGCTGCCGTGAACTCGCCGCGGAACTCGGCTCCCGGCCCGAGACGGTGGCCCTGGCCTGGACCCTGCAACAGCCCCAGGTGTGGCCGTCCATCGGCCCGAGGACGACCGACCAGATCGACCTGTCCTTCCATGCCCGCAGCCTTGCCCTGACCGGTGATCAGGTCCGTTGGCTCCGGCACGGCCGATGAGCCCTGGAGCGGGTCGGGCCGGGAACGTCCTCGGTCGCCGGGTCCCCGCCAAGGTCGCGGTCTGTGTGGTGTTCGTCGCCGCGAACTTCGTGGCGATCATGGACACCACCATCGTCAACGTGGCACTCCCGGCTCTCGGCCGTGACTTCGGGATGGACAGCGCCGAGCTCAGCTCCGTCAACGTCGGCTACCTGGTCGCCATGGCGGTCTTCATCCCGGTCTCCGGCTGGCTGACGAGCCGCTTCGGGACCCGGCGCACCGCGCTGACGGCTCTGCTGCTGTTCACCGTGGCCTCGGGGCTGTGCGCCACCGCCGGCTCGCTGACCGCGCTCACCGGATACCGGGTCCTGCAAGGCGTCGGGGGCGGCCTGCTCGCCCCCGTCGGCATGACGATGATGCTGCGGGCCTTCCCGGTGGCCGAGCGGCTGCGCGCGCAGAAGTACGTCATGGTGCCGACCGCCGTCGCCCCCGCCCTGGGACCGGTCCTGGGCGGCTGGCTCGTGGACACCGCCTCCTGGCACTGGGTCTTCCTCGTCAACCTGCCGGTCGGCGTACTCGCCCTGCTCTTCGGCCTGCGGACCCTGCCCGACTTCCCCGGCGCGGGCGCCCCCCGCTTCGACGTCCTAGGCTTCGTCCTTGCGGGCGGCGGCCTGGCGGCGGTCCTGTACGCCCTCACCAGGGCACCGGACCGAGGGTGGGGGAGCGGGCAGATCCTCGTCCCTGTGGTGGGCGGTGGCGTGATGCTGGCGCTGACGGTGGTGTGGGAACTGCGCACCAGGCACCCCATGATCGACCTGCGGATCGTCGAGGACCACCTCTTCCGCACGACCCAGCTGTCCCTGCTCCCCATGGGCGCCGCCTTCATGGGCGTCCTGTACCTGTACCCGCAGTTCCTCCAGACCGGCCTCGGCTACGACGCCCTCCGCTCCGGACTCGCCACCTTCCCGGAGGCGCTGGGCATGCTGACGGCCTCTCAGCTCGTGGCACGACTGCACGACCGGGTCGGCCCGCGCCGGCTCATGGTGGGAGGCGGTGCCGGAGCCGCCCTGATCGTGCTCTATCTGGCGACCGCGGCCGGTGGTGCGCCGGAGGCGACCCTGTATCTGTCCATGTACCTGCTCGGATGCTCCGTGGGCCTGCTCTTCGCCAGTGGTCAGAACGCCGCCTTCGTCACCGTGTCGGCCTCCCGTACGGCCGACGCCACGACCGTCCTCAACATGCAGCGACAGATCGCCGCCGCCTTCGGAGTAGCCCTGGCCGGCACCCTGGCCGGGACGGGAGCGGGCTCCGGTACGGCGGGCGACTACCGCGCCGGGCTCCTGACGATGGCCGGGGTGAGCGTGTGCGCCTGCCTCCTCGCCCTCCGCGTCAGCGACCGGCGGGTGCGCGAGGGGTACCGTGCAGACGCCGCGCAGGCCGCGCAGGCCGAGAACGGAGAGTCCGTGCCGATGCGGCGCGCGGCGGATCCCTGAGGGCTCCGCATGGGGTGACGGCACAAGGGTGAGGTGGTCGCAGTGCTCAGGACCGATGTCCGGCTGGAATGGTTCGTGTCGTTCCTGGCCGTCGTGGACACCGGGAGCTTCGGCGCGGCGGCCGAGGTCACGCACCGCTCGCAGCCGCGGGTGAGCACGCATGTGGCCGCGCTGGAGCGGGAGGCGGGAGTCGCGCTGTTCGACCGCCGCAAGCGCCCCGTCGCGCTCACCGACGCGGGCGCGGCGCTCGCCGAGCACGCCCGCCGCATCCTGGGCGAACTCCACTCCGCCGAGGAGGCCATGGCCGCACGGCGCGGTATCGCGCGAGGCGTGGTCACGCTCGGCAGCTACCCGAGCCCGAGCGCGGCGTTCGTGCCCCGGGTCCTGAGCGGGCTCGCGCGCAGCAACCCGGACATCGAGGTGATCCTCTCCGACCACTCCATCCCGGTCCTGGACGAGGCCTTCGCGGCCGCACGCATCGATGTGTGCCTGCGACCCCTGACTCCGCCGCCCACCTCCAAGTCCCTGCGCCACCGGGTCCTGTGGCGTGAGCCCTTGGTCGTCGTCCACCCGCCGGAGCATCCGCTCGCCGCCCTCCCGGAGCCGCTGCCGATCGCCGCCGTCGCCGAGCACCCGGTGATCACCATCGGCCGGGCCGAGGACATGGCCTTCGAGTGGTACAAGCTCTTCCGCGACCGCGGTCAGGACCTCCACCCCGTGCACACCACCAACCAGCCGCAGACGGTCATCGGACTCGTGCGCGAGGACCTCGGCATCGGCGTCATGAACGCCCTGGCGGCACGCGTCTCGGACACCACCGGGGTCGTGGTGCGCCGCCTGGAGGGCAACTGCGGCCGCCGGGTCGCCGCGTTCTGGGACGCCTCCCGTGCCCTGACCCCCGCAGCGCGCACGCTCTTCCGTCACCTCGGTACCACTCCCATCCCGGAGGGAACGGAACCCGCGCCCGCGGAGGACGCCGTCCAAGTCTGAAACCGCTCCGACTGCCTTATCCGCAAAGCGAATACAGGCATTCGAAACGCGTGCTTAACGCGCGCGACACGCCCTCATAGCCTCTTCTCACCGACGGCCCCGCCGACCGCAGCCCCCCCCGGGTCGGCCGCAGCCCCCCGGTCGGCCGCACGCTCCCCCCGTCGTCCCCACCCGCTCGCACCGCACTGGAGCCCGCATGCCTCCTGTCACCGAGAGTAACCAGAAGGATGCTCCGAGAGAGACCCCGTCCCCGCCCGGCGGGAGAGCCTTCAGGGGCACCCGCTGGGGAATCATCTCGGTGGTTTTCGCCGGTACCGCCGTCAACTACCTCGACCGCGCCAACCTCAGCATCGCCCTGCCCTACATGAAGGACGACCTGCACCTGTCGGGCACCGCGTCCGGCCTCCTGCTCGGCGCGTTCTCCCTGACCTACGCGCTCATGCAGTTCCCCGCCGGCTGGCTGGTCGACAAACTGGGCCCGCGCAGGCTCTACGGCTACGCCCTGATCGCCTGGTCCATAGCCACCATGCTCGTCGGCGCCGCCACCGGCCTGCTCGTCCTGGTGCTGCTCCGCATGCTGCTCGGCGTCGCGGAGTCGCCCGCCTACCCCTCCAGCGCCAAGATCGTCTCCAGGTGGTTCCCGGTCCGGGAACGCGGCATCGCCGCCTCCATCTTCGACAGCGGCGCCCGGATGGGCAGCGCCGTCTCCCTGCCGCTGATCACCGGCGTGATCGCCTGGCTCGGCTGGCGCGGCGCGTTCGTCGCCGCCGGTGTGGTCGGTCTCGTCTTCGGTGTCTTCTGGCTGCGGTTCTACCGGGACCCCGAGGACCATCCGAAGCTGTCCGCCGAGGAACTCGCCTACATCCAGGCCGACAACAAGGCCGCGGAGAAGACCGACAGCCATGCCGAGGAGAAGACCGACGAGCCGGCCGGCTCACGGGACGCACGCGAACCGGAGTCCTGGATCGCCCTGTTCCGGCACCGCGCCACCTGGGGCATGATGCTCGGCTTCTTCTGCCTCTCCTTCGTCCTGTACTTCTTCATCACCTGGTTCCCGTCCTACCTGGTCGACGAGCGCGGCTTCGACCTCCTCAAACTCGGCTTCTACGGCATGATCCCGGCCCTGGTCGCCATGCCCGCCGAATGGCTCGGCGGACTGCTCCAGGGACGGCTCATCGCCCGCGGCCGCAGCGTCAACTTCGCCCGCAAGGTGCCCCTGGTCAGCGGACTGCTGCTGGCCTCGGTGATCGTGTTCGCCGGTTCCGCCCCCAACGCGGCCACCGCCCTGGTCCTACTCACCGTCTCCTACTCCGCCCTGACCTTCGCCGCCTCCAGCCTGTGGGCCATGCCCTCCGACATCGCCCCGACCCCGGGCAACGTCGCCTCCCTCGCCGGGATCCAGGGCTTCGGCTCCAACTTCGCGGGCTTCCTCAGCCCGATCGTCGTGGGCGCCCTCCTCGACGCGGGCGACGGCTCCTACGGTGTGCCGCTGACCGTCGCGGGTGCCGTCTCGATCGCGGGCGCCCTCGTCTACGGCCTGGTCCTCGGCCGTATCCAGCCGCTCGGGAGCGCCAGGTGAACTTTCTCGACGTCCTGCGGGACGCCGGCTGCGTGGCGGTGCTGCGCAGCCTGTCCGCCCAGGACGCCGTGACCACCGCCCACGCCCTGGCCGAGGCAGGCATCCGGGGCATCGAGCTGACGTTCACCGTGCCCGACGCCCTGACGGCCGTGGACCGGCTGCGCACCGAACTCCCCGACGACGTCCTGGTCGGCCTCGGCACCGTGACCCGGCCCGCACAGGTCGCGGACGCGGTCGCCGCGGGCGTGCGCTTCCTGGTCAGTCCGGGCACGAACCTTGAACTCGGCCGAGCCCTCGCCGACAGTGAAGTCCCCTTCCTCGCCGGTGCGTTGACCCCGAGCGAGGTGATGACCGCAGCGTCCTCCGGCGCCGCCGCCGTCAAGCTGTTCCCCGCCTTCACGGTCGGCCCCGGCTACCTCAAAGCCCTGCGCGGACCCTTCCCCGACGTACCGGTCGTCCCCACCGGAGGCATCGGCCCGGACAACGCGGCCGACTGGATCCGGGCCGGCGCCACCGCGGTCGGCGCGGGAGGCCTGCTCGCGCCCACGGCGGCGGACCCCGCCTCCCTCGACCGGGCCCGGGATACCGCCGTAGCACTGCTGGCCCGCATCCGAAACGCCACGCCCACGGGAGCCCCCACGTGAAAGTCGTCATCACCGACTCCGAGTACGCCGACTTCGACATCGAGCGGGCGGTACTGGAGGAGGCCGGACTGCGGGTCGTCCGTGCCCAGGTCCGCACACCGGAGGAGGTCGCCGAGGCCGCCCGGGGCGCCGACGCGCTCATCGTCCAGTGGGCCAAGGTCACGGACGAGGTGTACGAGGCGGCGCCCACCGTGAAACTGGTGTCCCGCTACGGCGTGGGCGTCGACAACTTCGACGTGGCGGGCGCGTTCCGGCGCGGCATCTGGATCGCCAACGTCCCCGACTACGGCACCCAGGACGTCGCCGCCCACGCCTTCGCCGGGATCATGGCCGGTGCCCGGCACCTCAAGCAGTACGACGCGCTCAGCGCCCAGGGCGTCTGGGACTACATGGCCACCGGGCCCGTCCGCCGGCTCTCCTCGCTGACCATCGGCGTCCTCGGACTCGGCCGCATCGGCCGCACCCTGGCCGCCGGGGCGGCGCCCTGGTTCGGCACGATCGTCGGCTACGACCCCGCGCTGCCCGACGAGGACTGGCCGTCCGGCGTCGAACGGGTGGACCTGGACGAGTTGTTCCGGCGCTCCGACGCCGTCTCCCTCCACCTCCCGCTCACGGACGACACCCGGCACATCGTCGACGCCCGCCGCCTCGCGCTGATGCCCGAGGGCTCGATCCTCGTCAACACCGCGCGCGGCGGCCTCGTCGACGAGTCGGCCCTGCACGCGGCCCTGGAGCGCGGGCGACTCGCCCTCGCCGCGGTCGACACCTGGACCGACGAACCGGTTCCGGCGGACCACCCGCTCGTGGGGCATCCCCGGGTGATCGCCACCCCGCACGCGGCCTGGTACTCCCAGCAGGCCGAGGACGAGGTGCGGCGCCGGGCCGCACTCAACGTCGTCACCTGGGCGAGGACCGGCAGACCCGACCACGCGGTCGTCACCGGCACCAGCACGCCCCGCTGACCGCACCCCCCCACCGCTCAACCCACCGCTCGCCCAAGGAAAGTACGAAGGAGCAGTCATGCCCGCCACCTATCCGCAGGACGTCATCGAGGGCTTCCGCCCCATCACCACCGCCTCCGTCGCCGACGCGGTCGAGCAGGTCGGAGTGCGCGGTTACCTGGACGGCGCGATCAAGCCGGTCAGCCCGGGCAAGATCGTCGGCCCTGCGGTCACCGTCCGCGAGGTGCCGGCCGAAGGCGCCGGGGCGCCCGTCCACGCGCTCAAGGCCATCGACGAGTCCGCGCCGGGCAGCGTCATCTGCATCGCGGCCGACGGCGCCGACATCGCCGTCTGGGGCGGGCTGATGACCGCGGGCGCGGTCGCCAACCAGCACGCCGGAGCCATCCTGGACGGCGGTGTGCGCGACGTCGAGGAGATCAACCGGGACTTCGCCTTCCCGGTCCAGGCCCGCAGCACCGTGCCCGCCACCACCCTCGGCCGCATCAGGACCCTCTCCCTCAACGAGCCCGTGGTGCTCGGCGGTCTGACCGTCGAGCCCGGTGACCTGATCGTCGCGGACGGCGACGGCGTCGTCCGGGTGCCCGCCAGCCATGTGGCCGAAGTCCTGCTCCTCGCCACCGAGATAGAGGAGCGGGAGAAGGAGCAGACCAAGCTGATCCTCGCGGCGGGTTCCCTGCAAGAGGGCCTGGCCAAGTTCAACCGGATCTGAGCCCATGACCCACGAACACGCCACCCCCGCCGACATCGTCACCCTCGGCGAGCCGATGCTGGAGTTCAACGCCGACGCCGACGGAGCCCTGGAGAACGCCGAGTCCTTCGCGGTCGGCTATGGCGGCGACACCTCCAACTTCGCGATCGCCGCGGCCCGTTCGCGCGGTCGTACGGCCTATGTCAGCCGAGTCGGGGACGACGCCTTCGGCACCGTACTCACACGGCTGTGGCAGCGCGAAGGCGTCGGCACCGCGCACGTCACACGGGAACCGGGCGGCCGTACCGGCATCTACTTCATCGCCCGCGGCCCCGCCGGCCACGGCTTCACCTACTACCGGGCCGACTCACCCGCCAGCCGGCTGACCCCCGCCGACGTCCCCGAGTCCGCGGTCGCCCAAGCCCGGCTGCTGCATGTCACGGGCATCACCCAGGCGATCAGCACCTCCGCCTGCGACGCCGCGTTCCACGCCATGTCCGTGGCGCGGGCCCACTCCACACTGATCAGCTACGACCCCAACCACCGCCCCGCGCTGTGGTCCGAGGACCGGGCCCGCGCCATCATCCTGCGCAGCCTCGAACTGTGCGACATCGCCCTGCCCAACATCGACGAGGGCCGGATGCTCACGGGCGAGGAGAGCCCCGAGGCGGTGGTGCGGGCCCTGCGCGCCCGCGGCCCGAGGGTGGTCGTGCTCAAGCTGGGGGAGGAGGGGGCGCTGGTCGCGGACGGCGACGACCTGACGCACGTCCCGGCCCACCGCGTCACCGCCGTCGACGCCTCGGGCGCGGGCGACACCTTCGACGGGGCGTTCGCCGCCCGTCTGGTCGAGGGCGAGTCACCGGTGGAGGCCGCCCGGTACGCGGCGGTCGCCGCCGCGCTCACCACCACCGGACACGGCGCCGTACGGCCGATCCCGCACCGCGCCGACGTGCTCCGCCACCTGATCGACGCCGAGGACGAGCTCTCCCGAGGAAAGGCACCCGCATGAAACGACGTACGTTCATCAGCGCCACCGCCGTGTCCCTGGCGGCCACGGGACTCGCCGGTCCGGCGTACGCGTCCTCCGGCGGCAGGCCCGCGTACGAGGTCGTCCACCGTTTCCGGGGAGCGATGCCCACGGGCGTCACCGTCTCCCGGCGCGGCCGGATCTTCGTCAACTTCCCGCGCTGGGGCGACGACGTCGACTTCACCGTCGCCGAGATCCGCGGGGGCAGGGCCGTGCCCTTCCCGGACGCCGAGGTGAACCGTGAGAACGCCTCCGACCTGGCCGGTCACTTCCAGTCGGTGCAGAGCGTCGTCGTGGACCCCGCCGACCGGCTGTGGATCCTGGACACGGGCAGCCCGCTGTTCGCCGGTTCCTCGTACGGCGGGCCGAAGCTGGTGGCGGTCGACCTGCGGACCGACCGGATCGTGAAGAAGATCCTCTTCCCCGGTGACGTCGTGCCGTCCGACAGCTACCCCAACGACGTGCGCTTCGACCTGCGGCGCGGGGCCGAGGGGATGGCCTTCATCACCGACTCCGGTGGGGCGAACGGCATCATCGTCGTCGATCTGGCCACGGGCCGGTCCTGGCGGCGGCTCGCGGGCCGTTCCTCGGCCCTTCCCGACCCGGACTTCCTGCCCGTCATGGACGGCGAGCCGTTCATGAACCGTCCGGCCGGAGCCGAACCGACGCACTACGAGGTCGGCTCGGACGGCATAGGCATCAGCCACGACGGCGAACTCCTCTACTACTGCCCGCTGTCCAGCCGCCGGCTGCACAGCGTGTCGGTCGACGCGCTCGCCGATCCCGACGCGACCGAGGCGGAGGTGGCCGCGACCGTGGTGGATCTCGGGTACAAGCCGATGGCCGACGGACTGGAGAGCGACGACAAGGGGCGGCTGTACGGCGGCGACCTGGAGCACGACGCCCTGTGGCGCCGCAACCCGGACGGCACGTACGACACCCTCGCCCAGGGCCCGGAGCTGGTCTGGATCGACACCCTCTCCGTCGCCTCGGACGGTCACGTCTACGCCATCGCCAACCAGCTGAGCCGCCAGGCCCCGTACCACGAGGGCGTGGACCTGCGCCGCAAGCCCTATCTCCTCGTCCGGGTGCCGGTCGACGCGGGCCCGGTGAGGCTGCGGTAGCGCACGTCCCCTGACGAGGCCCCAGGGCTTCGTCAGGGGACGGCACCCGCTACTTGAACTTCGCCAGCGCCTCGGCCCAGAAGTCCGACGGGTAGGCGAGGGTACCGGCGGCGATCGCCTCGGTGATCATGTGGTCGACGCCGGGGAGGACGGTGTACGTGTGCTTGATGCCGTACCGCGTCAGGAGATCGCTGAAGTTCTCCGTGATCTTCTTGCCGTCCTTGTCGTACAGCCAGTCGCCGTCGCCGACCAGGAGGCGGACCTTGACGCCCTTCGCCTTGATGGCGCGCGTGTTGTGCTCGACGAAGTAGTGGGGCCGCACCCGGTTGAAGTAGGCGGCCGAGGCCGGGTCGTCGAGGGGACCGAAGGTGTTGGTGACGTACTGCTTCATCGGCTCGTCCTCGAAGTCGATGACCGCGCCGGCGAGGCTGGAGACGTAGCCGAACGTCTCGGGGAACTTGAAAGCGGACCTCAGCGCGCCGAAGCCGCCCGCCGACCAGCCCTCGATGCCGCGGCCCTCCCGGGAGGCGACGGTGCGGTAGGTCGCGTCGATGTGCGGGACCAGGTCCTTGACGAGCACGTCCTCGACCGGGCCGCTGAGCACGCCGTCGGCTTCCTCGCGGGCGTTGACGTACCAACCGATCGGCAGGCCCTGCGCGCAGACCACGATGGTCGGCGGCAGCGTGCCCGCCTTGATCAGCCTGTCCACCTGCACCATCAGCCAGTTTCCGGCCTCGCGCTGGTTGCCGTTGCCGCCGTGCAGGAAGTAGATCACCGGGAACCGCTTGCGGGGCGTCCTCTGGTACGCGTCGGGCAGATAGAGGGCGTAACTGGCATAGGTTCCCCGGCCCCGGGACGGTGACGGGAAGACGTGGTACTCGCCGAGCTCGCTGGTGTGGACACAGGGGTCGACCCAGGCCACGTCCGGGGTGGCCATGCTCAGCGGGTCGTAGTCGGTGTCGTAGGCGCCACCGATGTGCGAGGCGAAGTACTCGACGATCCGCTTCGTGTTGTCGGCGGTGATCAGCGCCTGGTAATCGGTGTCGCGGGGCGCCTGAACGGTCAGATCCGGTACGTCGGCGGTGGCGACGCTCGCCGTGTGGCCGCCGGTCGTGGCGGTCAGGACGCCGATGTTGTCGGTGTCGATCACGAGCTCGTCGGCGTGCTGCTTCAGGTAGGCGATCAGCAGCTTGAGGTCCTTGTTCCGCGAGGCGTGCGAGGCGTAGCTCATGCTGACGACCGCGTAGCCGTGGCCCAGGTAACCGGCGATCGGCGTGGGGAACTTGCTGTCGACGTTGGTGTGGTTGCCGCCGGGGGCGTACTCCTGGATGCCGTGCGGCGGGACCCAGACGACGATCGGGGTGGGTGTCGTGGGCGGGGTGGCCGGTACCTCCATGCCGGCGTCGGCCGGCTTCACCGTGCCCTGGTAGAAGTCGAATCTCAGATCAGCGCCACCGGCCGTCGCGTAGTGCGTGTCCTGGGTCATGGTCAGCCCGCTGATCACCAGGTTGTCGTCGGCGGTGTCGGCGGCTTGGGCCGGGGTGGCGGAGGCCATCGACAGACCGCCGGACCCGATCAGGGTTAAGGAGGCGGCACCGGTCAGGCCCATGAAGTTGCGTCGCGCGATTCTGCGGTTCACGGCTTGCTCCCTGGGATGCTGTCGTTCCGTGAGGCGGAACGGCATGGCGAGAACTGGAATCGGTTCGCCCAGAGGCTAGTGACGGGTGGGACACGTGGCTGCGCCGCGATCCGCAACCTAAGGATTCAGGCCGCCGGGCCCCGCGGCCCCGCCTACCATTCGCGCGCGGCGACCCGCAGGAGGTCACGCACCCTGATGACGTCGGGGTTGGCCTCGGCGCCCGGCCGCTGCACGAGGAACAGGGTGTTGAGCGGCGGTTCCTCCGCCTCGTGGAGGAGGGTGAGGCGGCCGTCGTCGAGGTAGTCCTGGCACAGCGAGCGCGGCAGCACGCTGATGCCGGCACCCGAGTTGACCGCGGACAGTACGGCGTAGAGGTTGGGCACGGTGACCGCGGCGCGGGCGGTGAGCGGCCTGCCGAAGACGGTTCGCCAGTAGCGGCGGACGATCGGCAGGTCCTCGGCGTACGTCACCATGGGGACCTCGCGCAGAGCGGGGCACAGGTCGTCCGGGTTGGTGTGCCGTGCGATGCGCTCGGCCCAGGCGGGGCTCGCCACCAGCAGATACTCCTCGTCGGTGAGCGGGACCGATTCGAGTGCCCGGCCGCGTGGCCGCCGGGTCGTGATCACCAGGTCGTGCCGTCCGGTGCGCATCTCCTCCAGCAGCGGCTCGGGCAGGCCCTGGGCGACCCGCAGCTCGACCCCGTCGGCGATGAGAGGCACCAGCGAGGGCAGCACTCGTACGCACAGAAGTTCGGAGGGGCCCGCCAGATGTACAGGGGCCGCGACCGAACCGGCGTCCTCCATGCCGGCCAGCGCGTCGAGCGGTCCGGCGATCTGCCCCGCGAGTTCGTGCGCGTACGGAGTGGGGTCCACCCCGCGCGGCAATCGGGTGAACAGTTCGCGTCCCGTCTGCTGCTCCAGGGTGCGGATCTGCGCGGTCACGGTCGGCTGGGACAGGGCGAGGCGGGGAGCGGCCGCGGTGAAGGACCCGGAGCGGTACACGGCCAGGAACGTGCGCAGCAGATTCAGATCCGCGTGGGGAGGGAGCTGCTTGCCGCTGACCGGCGGGGCCGCGACCGCGCTCGGCGTCTGGTTCTTCATGGGCTCCAGCTTATCGCCTGATTCCATCGGAGAACCGATAGCAGGAATCGATGTCTCTATTGGTGAATGGATGGGTACTAGGCCTACCGTCATGGATGTCGCCCAGTGGCGGCGGCCCACCCGAGTGGCGACGATGCAGCCAGAAGCAGGGGAGAAGCACATGGCGAAGATCCTTTTCGTGATGACCGGCGCGGACCGGTGGACGCTGGCCGACGGAACGCAGCACCCGACCGGGTTCTGGGCCGACGAGGCCGTGGTCCCCTACGAGGCGTTCAAGGCCGCGGGCCACGAGATCACCGTGGCCACGCCGGGCGGTGTCGTCCCGCCGGCCGACCCGGCGAGCCTCAGCGCCGGAGCCAACGGCGGCGAGGAGAACGCCGCCGCCGTCCGGGCCGTCGTCGAGGGCGCCGCGGAGTTCCGCAGGCCGGTGGCGTTGGCCGACGTGCGACCCGAGGACTTCGACGCTGTGTACGTCCCCGGCGGGCACGGCCCGATGGAGGACCTGGCGGTCGACGCCGACTCCGGCCGGATCCTCACCCGGGCGGTGGAGTCCGGACTTCCGGTCGGCGTGGTGTGCCACGGTCCGGCCGCCCTGCTGGCGGCCGTGAAGGACGACGGCACCAACGCCTTCGCCGGCTACCGGGTCACCGCCTTCACCAACGCCGAGGAGCAGCTCGCGGGCAGCGCCGACAACGCCCTGTGGCTGGTCCAGGACCGTCTGACCGAGGCGGGCCTGAAGGTCGAGGTCGGTGAGCCGTGGGCGCCGCACGTCGAGGTCGACCGCAACGTCGTCACCGGCCAGAACCCGGCTTCCTCCGGCCCCCTCGCGGCCGAACTGCTCAAGAAGCTTTCCTGACTTTCCCTAACCCGCACTACACCGTAAGGCCCCCCATGACCACGCAGAACGCGATCACCTGGCCCGCGAAGTACCTCCCCGGCACCGGCGACAACTTCGTCTCCAACGAGGTGATCGTCAAGGGCGTCAAGGCCGCCGACGTCTGGCACTACCTGACCGACACCTCTACCTGGGAGTCGTACTACGACAACGTCGCCGACATCTCCTTCCCGCAGGGCGGCGGCCCCGAGCTGAAGGACGACCTGGTCTTCGGCTTCGGCACCTTCGGCTTCCCGCCCCTGGCCGCCCACGTCACCGAGTTCCAGGCCCCCGCCGAGGGCGTCCCCGGCCGCCTGTCCTGGACGGCCAGGCAGGACGGCACCCCCGAGGAGCAGCTCGACGTCCTGCACGCCTGGCTGGTCGAGGACCTGGACGGCGGCCGGGTGCGCATCCTGACCCAGGAGACCCAGATCGGTCAGCCCGCAGCGGCTCTCGCGAACGAACGCCCGAACCCGATGCTCAACGGCCACCAGGCCTGGCTCGACGGCCTCGTCGGCGCCGCCTCCAAGTAGCCGTACCACCGGGTGGGTCCCGTTCTCCGGGGCCCACCCGGATTCGTTCTTCTGGTCAAGCAGCAGCATCGAGGAAGTCGACGTCATGACCGACAAGCTCACCGTGAGCGTTCTGCGCACCGCGGCCAAGGACGCCCGGCTGATCGTCGAGGCCGGCGCGAGGAGCGGGGTGCGCCTGGACGTGGCCGCCGCGAGCGCCGAGCGCCTGGAACGCGCCGCCGCGCAGGGGCACGGCGACGAGGACATGGCCGCCGCCTCCTTCGCCAGCTTCGACGAGAACGCCTGAGAGGACCACTCATGTCCAAGCCGCCGCTGCCGCCCGAGGCCCAGGAACTGCTGAGCCGCCCCAACCCGGCCGTGATGGCCACCCTCCGTTCCGACGGCACCCCGGTGTCGACGCCCACCTGGTACATGTGGGAGAACGGTCGGATCCTGCTCAGTCTGGACGAGGGCCGGGTGCGCCTGAAGCACCTGCGCCGCGACCCGCGCGTGACGCTGACCGTCCTCGACGGTGACGACTGGTACACCCACGTCACCCTGATCGGCCGGGTGATCGAGGCGTACGAGGACGAGGGCCTCGGCGACATCGACCGCATCGCGACCCACTACACCGGCAAGGTCTACCCCGACCGCGTCCGCACCCGGGTCAGCGCCTGGGTGGAGGTCGAGCGCTGGCACGGCTGGGGCGCCCACCGGGACAGCGACCAGGCGTTCACCTGAGGTCTGAAGTCCGAGGGCCTTCAAGTGGGATTCCCTTTGCTGATTCCTTGACCGGCAGCCCCTTGTTGGCCCCTGTGAGGCGGGCCTACAGTCGCTGCGCGGTCGATCTGCGAAACATTTTTCGCCAGGCGAACGCACCCCATGTTGCGACGACGCATCGGGAATGCCATGAGCCTCTCCACACCCCGCCTCACCGCCCCGGCCGACCGAAGGTCGTTGAACGTCGGCACCCTGGTCGCGGCCTGCCTCACCGTCTGCATCGCGCAGATCGGCATCGCCATACCGGCCACCCTCAACGGCCTGTTCCAGGAGGACCTGCACCCCGTCGGATCCCAACTCACCTGGATCTCCGACACCTTCCTGCTCCCGGTGGCCGTACTGGAGCTCACCTTCGGCGTCCTGGGAGACCTGTACGGACGCAAGCACCTCCTCGTCGGCGGCGCCGGCCTCATGGCCGTCGGCGAGACGGTGAGCGCCTCGGCGACCGGAGTGCACATGCTCTGGGCCGGACAGATCCTCTCCGGCCTCGGCGCCGCGGCGCTCTTTCCCACCTCGCTGGCCATGCTGGCGGCCGGCACCCACACGCACAAGGCACGGTCCAAGGTCATCGCCGTGTGGGCGGCCTTCCTGTCGACCGGCGGCTTCCTCGCGCCGCTGCTGGGCGGTCTGACCGGCAACTACGGCTCCTGGCGCTGGTCCTTCGTCGTGGTCGCCGTGGCCGCCGCGGTCGGCGCCGTGCTCAGTCAGCTGCTCGCGGAGAACTCCAGTGCCCCCGAGGGCCGTTCCCTCGACGTGGCCGGACAGATCACCATCGGCCTGGGCCTGGTGGCATTGCTGTACGCGGTGATCCAGGGGCCGTCCGACGGCTGGGCCGCCCCGACCGTCGTCGGCGGGTTCGTGCTCGCCGCGGTCTGCCTGGCCCTGTTCGTGCTCGCGGAGCGCCGGGCGACCTCACCGCTGCTGCGCCTGGACCTGTTCGCCAACCGCGGCTTCGCCGTAGCCTCCGTGGCCGCCTTGGTCGGCATGCTGGGATTCCTGGGCACCTGCTACACGACCAGCATCCGACTCGGCCCGGTCCAGCACCAGAGCCCGCTGCGCACCTCGGTGGCCTTCCTGCTGCTCAACGGACTCACCCTGCTCCTCATCCCGGTGACCGCGTGGCTGCTGCGCCGATGGCCGCCCAGGTGGGTCCTCTCGTCCGGTTTCCTGCTCATGGCCGTCGGTGACTTCCTGGCCGCCGAACTCCCCATCGGGCAGACCTCCCTGGTCTCCCTCGTGCTCCCGCTCGGGCTGGTCGGCGTCGGGTTCGCGCTCGCCGTCTCGTCCATCACCGCGACCGCGGTCAACACCGTGCCGGTGCACCTCGCCGGCATGGCCAGCGCGACCACCAGTCTCCTGCGGGACCTCGGCTTCACCCTCGGCCCGGCCGTGGTCGGCGCGGTGGCGTTGAGCCGCGCCGCCGACAGCTTCACCACCGACCTCGCCTCGTCCACCCTGCCCGAGACCGTCAAGACGGCTGCCGCCCAGGTCGCCGCGGAGGGCGGTCCGCTGGCCGTGAACGCACAGCCACCGACCACGCCGGCCGGGCACGCCGCGTCCATCGCGGTGCAGGCACTGGGCCACGGCTATGCCGTCGGATACGTCATCTGCGGTGCGGCAGCCCTCTTCTCCTGCCTGCTGACCGTGGCCGTGATGAGGGGGTCCGGCAACGAGAGCACGGAGGAGGCGACCGCCTGAACCTCGAACCCGCCCGACGGCACCACAACTCCCCGACAGCCGCCCGGTTCCAGGGCGAGCCTCCGCAGATCCGGAAGGTGATTCCATGACGTTTCTCCCGCGGGGGCTCTGCCGCCGCACGACCATCCCCTCACTGCTAGCGGCCCTGATCGCCGTGCTCGGCCTCGGAACCGTCGGGGCGTCCACCGCACCGGTCAGCGCGTCCACCAGCGCGGTCAGCGCGGCCACCACCGCGTCCGCCGTGAAGGCGGGCGCCACTCCCAAGCTGTCCTGCGCCCAACTGGCCCAACTCGACCTCGGAGCCCTGAAAGGCGCCTCCACGCAGATCGGTTCGGCCACCACCGTCGCGGCCAAGGACAACAAGCAGGGCGACTGGGAGGCGTGCGACGTCCACGGGATCATCGCCCCGCAACTCCAGTTCGAGATCCTGCTGCCCACCCGCACCTGGCAGGGCGACTACCTCCAGGACGGCTGCGGCGCCTACTGCGGCAGCGTCGGCATCCAGACCGCCGCGGCCGAGGGCTGTGCCCCGCTCACCGACGGAGCCTTCGCCATAGCCACCGACAACGAGGGGCACTACGGCACGGCCGGTTTCGACGCCGCGTTCGGCGCCGACCCCACCCTGCGCGCGAGCTTCGGCTACCAGTCCGAGCACCAACTCGCCCTCGCCGCAAAGGCCGTCATCGCCAAGTACTACGGCACCCCGGCGAAGCATTCCTACTTCGACGGCTGCTCCCAGGGCGGCCACGAGGCTCTCACCGAGGCCCAGCGCTACCCGCACGACTTCAACGGCATCGTGGCCGGTTCGCCCGCCTCCGTCATGACCGAGCTCAACCTCTTCTACCAGGCGTGGAACGCCCGGGCGAACACCAGGTCGGACGGTCAGGCCATCCTCACCGCGGCGGACCTGAAGCCGCTGCACCAAGCCGTCCTGGACAAGTGCGACGCGGCCGACGGAACCAAGGACGGCCTCGTCTCCGACCCGCTCAGCTGCCACTTCGACCCGGGCGGCATCGCGTGCCACGGGCGCACCTCCACCGCGGACGCCTTCTGCCTGACCCCCGCACAGGTCTCCGCGGCCCGCAAGCTCTACCAGGGACCCCGCGACGCCCAGGGCGAACTCCTCTACCCGGGCTGGCAGGTGCCGGGCTCCGAACTCAACTGGGTGGCCTGGCTGGTCCCCGCGGCCCCGGGCGCCCCGACGATCGACCCCATGATCGCCACATCGACCCTGCGTTACATGGTCAACAAGACCGTCGACGGCGCCGCGACCTGGCGGGACGTGAAGTTCACCAGGGCCGAGTTCCAGCGGGTGACCGCCGCCAACGACGGCATGTACGACGCCATCGACCCCGACCTGACGGCCTTCCGCGCGGCCGGCGGCAAGCTGATCCTCTGGGCGGGCTGGGCCGACGCGGCGATCTCTCCGGTCGGCACGGTCGGCTACTACACGGCGGTCGAGAAGGCGATGGGAGGCAGCGCGGCCACCCAGCGGTTCGCGCGGCTGTTCATGCTGCCCGGCGTGTCGCACTGCGGAGGAGGCCAGGGCCCGTCGGAGTTCGACGCTCTCGGCGCCGTCACCGACTGGGTGACCAAGGGCACGGCTCCGGCGAGCCTGCTGACCTCCATGACCGACTCCGACGGGAAGACCACGGCCACCCGCCCCGTCTACCCGTATCCGGCAATCGCCGTCGACACCACCGGCGGCCCGACCGACCAGGCCACCAGCTACACTGCCTCGCCCGGCACGAAGCTCGGCCCGCTCAAGTGGCTGGGTTCCTTCCGGTCCGGTTACGAGACGGTCAGCGGCTGGGTCGACGGCCAGTGGGTGACCAGGCCCGGCAAGAGCTGACCTTGTCCCAGACCGCGAGCGGGGCAGACGGAACCTCCCCCGTCCGCCCCGCTCGCGTGACAGCGATGAGAACACCGGTGGATCAGTGGGGGACCTCGCGGGCCGCTTGTCGGGGAGCCCGTCAGCCGCTGTCAGCACCGCGATGCGGAGCGCCTCCCACAGTCCCGCGCTCGCGGCTTCCTCGGACTCGGCCTCGCCCACTGCCCTCCCGCCACGCGTAGTGCTCCGCGGCCACGCGCAGAGCCCCGTCGAGCATCGCGCGCGGCCTGGACCCTGACGCGCACCCGTCGGCGGCCGACACGGTCGTGATGGCGAACAGCCGGTCTCGTCCTTCGGGACGACACGTGGGTCAGGGCGGATCTTCCGCCACCACGACAGGATCCGCGCCGCGGGCTCCCGTTCGTGCGGCGCCGACTCCGGCCAGGACGACCAGGCCGATCCCCACGATCGAGAGCGTCCCCGGGGTCTGGTCGAGGACGATCAGCCCCACGAGCAGCGCTACCGCGGGTTCGAGCGCGACCAGCGTTCCGAACGCGGCAAGGTTGAGACTCCTGAGGGACTGGATCTCCAGCGAGACCGGGATGACCGGCAGCAGCAGCGCGATACCGATGCCCGTGGCGAGCAGACGTACGTCCATCGAGACGATGGAGTGGTAGGCGGCGCCCGTCGCCACGAGGGCGGCCACCGGCATCGAGATGGCGAGACCGCCGAATCCGGCGACCGCATCGCTCATCCTCTGCGTCAGCACGATGTAGACGGCCCAGCACACGGCGGCGGCGAGGGTGTAGAGGATACCCAGCAGGTCACTCGACGCCTGCCAGGGCTCGGTGATGCAGACGACTCCCACGGCGGCGAGGCCGGGCCAGACAGGGCTGCGGCCGCGACCGTGGACGACCGCGAGCGTGAGGGGTCCGAGGAACTCCAGAGCGGTCGCGGTGCCGAGGGGAAGCCGCGCCGCGGCGGCCATGAAGGACAGGGTGAGACCGGCGGTGGCGACCCCCAGAAGTGCGCCCGCCCTCAGCGTGGCCCGGGTGAACCTGCCGGGGTGGGGGCGGCCGAGCAGGACGAACAGGATCGCCGCCCAGAAGAGCCGTAGCCAGGTCGCGCCTTCGGGGCCGACTTCTTTGATCACGCCTACCGAGATGGCCATGCCGAACTGCGCGAAGATCATCGCGACCACGGCCAGGAGCGCACCGGTCCCGGCTCCGCGGGACCAGGTCGAAGGTGGGTTCACCCGAACGTACCGCCAATCCCCGAGGCAGCCTGACCATGCCGAGGCCGCAGCCGTGTCATGGCCGGTAGTACCGAAAGCCTAGGGAGCGGGGCCCGGTCCGGGAGTGCCGTCTTGCCCTTCGCCCCGCTGTATCTGTGTGCGGAACGGCGGGTTGGCGGCGTTCCGTGTGATCCCGACGGAATGGCTACTAGGCGTGCCGTTGCTGAGGGGAATGAAAAATCGGCGATACGAACTAATTAATCTTGGTGATTATGCTTGTCGCCCTTCTGTGGCGTGGCTTACATTCGCGGCCGTCGACAGCTTTCGCTCGGCGTTTGATTACGCAGCACCGGACCTTCCGGAACCGCGGTGATCGAAGGGAACCTCTCCTGTGGAAGCAAACCTGCACGGGAATCTGAAGCGCGAGTTCAGGGCGCGCGACGCGTTCATCATCGCTTTCGTCTTCGTCTCGCCCATCGTGGCGCTCTACGGCGTCTTCGGCCTTGTCCTGACGACCGCCGGTCCGGTCGGCTGGTGGGCCTTCCTCATCGTGATGGTGTTGCAGCTGGCCGTCGCCGGCACGCTCGGGCTGATGGTGTCCCGGTGGCCGGTGCAGGGCGGCAGCTACCAGTGGGCCCGACGGCTGGCAGGTGCCAACTACGGCTGGGCCACCGGCTGGATGTACCTGTGGACCCTGGTCACCGCCATGGCATCAGCCGCGTACTTCATCGCGGGGCTGCTGCCCTCGCTGGTGGACCACGCACCCTTCACCGTCGGCCAGCAGACGCTCGCGGCGCTGTGTGTGATCGCCTGTGTCACCGCACTGAACGTGCTGGGCCCGAAGACGCTGAAGATCTTCACCAGGGCGAGCCTGGTCGCCGAGGTGCTGGGATCGGTCGGTCTGGCCACCGTCCTGCTCATCTGGCATCGCAAACAGCCGCTGTCGGTGATCACCGAGACGGCCGGGGCGACCCCCCACCACTACGTCTGGATGGGCTTCTTCTTCGCCATCGGTGTCGCGGGCTACTCCTTCGCCGGCTGGGAGAGCGTCTGCTCGATGGCCGAAGAGATCAAGGATCCGGAGCGTCACCTCCCCAAAGCCATGATGGGCGCCATCCTCGCCATCGGTGTCCTGGTGCTCTACTCGTCGCTGGCGCTGATCCTGGCCGTTCCTGATCTGCCGGCGGTCATGGCCGGACAGGTCCACGACCCCGCGACCGACACGATCGTCGCGACGCTCGGCTCCGGAGTCGCGAAGCCGTTCCTGGTCCTGATCCTGATCGGCTTCATGGCCGGACTGGTCGCCGCGCAGACCACGGTCGGCAGGGTGCTGTGGTCCTTCGGGCGCGACGGCACCGTTCCGGCGGCGAAGTTCCTGGTCAAGCTCTCCGGCAAGCACCACTACCCGGTGCGGTCCCTCGTCGCCATCGGGATCATGACGGCGGCCGTCACGGTGTCCGCCTTCTCGGAGAAGATCTACACGACGTTGATCTCCGCGTCGACCGCCGGCTTCTTCGTGACGATGGCCCTCGTCATCTGCGCCCTGATCCGCAGGGTCCTCACCGGGCGCTTCCAGTACGGGCTGTTCACCTTCGGGCGGGTGACGCCGGCGATCGTCCTCGCGGCCGGTGTCTGGGCGAGCTTCGAGGTCGTCAACCTGTGCTGGCCCCGGGCTTCCGATCAGCCGTGGTACGTCGCCTGGGCCGTGCCCCTCGGTCTCGCCATCATCGCTCTGCTCGGCCTGGTCGTGCGGCTGACGCTGCCCGGCTTCGGCGCGGCGCTCGGTGCCACGGAGCCCGAGGCCGAGGAGAAACTCGTCGCCCCGCCGCTGTGAAGGACCCCGCCCGCTGTCGCTGACATCCCCACACACCCGAGCCATGCATGGAGGTGGGTTCCCTTGGAGCTCGAACTCAGCGGAAAAACCGTCGTCGTGACCGGCGGTGCGTCCGGAATCGGCGCAGCCGTGGTCAGTGCCCTGTCACGGGAAGGCGCCGACGTCATCGTCCTGGACCGCAATCGGCCGGACAGCGGGAAGTACGTCGCGGTGGATCTCGCCGACCCCGCGTCCGTCGAAGCGGCCGTCGCCCTGTTGCCCGAGACCGTTTCCGGCCTGGTGAACGCGGCCGGAGTGTCGGGTGCGGCGTCCCCGGAGACCGTGTTCAAGGTCAACTACCTCGGACTCCGCCGGCTCTCCCAGGCCGTCCTGGCCCGCTTGGAGCGCAACGGCGTGATCGTCAACGTGGCTTCGGGCGCCGGTTCGCTGTGGCGGCTCCGCAACAGCGAACTGCTGGAGATGATCGGCATCGAGGACGACGGTGACAGCCTCCGATGGTTCGCGAAGCTGGGGATGACAGGTCCCGAGGCCTATGACTTCACGAAGGAGGCGGTGATCGTTCTGAGCAAGTCGATGGCGCTGGACCGGTTCCCCGGTGACGGCGTCCGCGTCCTGTCCGTGAGCCCGGGAGCGGTGGAGACACCCTTGTTGCCCAGCTTCCACGACACCATGGGCTCGGACTTCCTCGACTACATCACCGGGAAGGTCGGTCGTGACGGCCGGCCCGAGGAGATCGCGAACGTGATCGCGTTCGTGCTCAGCGAGCGGGCGTCCTGGATCAACGGCACCGACATAGCCGTCGACGGCGGCGGCGAGGGCGGCTTCCACGCAGGGGTCCTCCAGCACCCCCTATACCCGGCGTTGGCGCCGGTGGGGGAGAACACCGAAGGGGTCGCGAAGTGACCACCGATCAGGCGGCGCCGCGATTCAGCATCGCCGACCTTCCCGAGATCGACGTGTACTCCGAGGAGTTCCGCGACAGGCCGTGGGAAGTGGCCCGCAGGGCGCTGCCCGACAGCCCGAACGGACTCGCGCGCAGCAGTCGTGGCATCGAGGGCATCACCTACCAGGCATGCCACACCGTCTTCAGCGACCGCCGGCTCAAGATCGGGTTCGACGAGATGTACAGGGCGACGGGCTTCGACGAGACCAGCCCGGTCTTCCAGGCCGCCGTCACGAGCATCAACAACCTCGAAGGCGAACACCACAAGGGCCTTCGAAGCGTTCTCGGACAGTACTTCACCCGGGAGTGGGTGCAGTCCATCAGGCCTCTGGTCAACGGGATCGTGCGGGACCTGGTCGCCGACTTCAGGCCGGGCGAACCCGTCGACCTCTCCACCCGGTTCCTGGGGAAGATCCCGTCCCGGCTCTTCGCGGAACTGATCGGCGCCCCGCGGGGTGACGCGGAGTTCCTGGAGAAGACCTCCGACACGCTCCTCAGCGTCTTCGCCATGGACCAGGCCAACCACGACGCCGTCGAGGCCGCGTACGCGGAACTGGCCGCGTACGTGGGTGAGCTGATCGTCAGGAAGCAGGCGTCACCGGGGAACGACGTCGTCAGTCACCTGCTGGCCGCCGAACGAGAAGGTTCCGTCTCACGGCACGACGTGATCGTCAACACCACCGCCCTCCTGCGGGCGAGCACCGACACGACGTCCGGACAGATGGGCCTCGTCATCGCCGAACTCGTGGAACGTCCCGACATCTGGAACCGGTGCGCGGCGGAACCCGCGGTCATCCCCGCCGTGGTCATGGAGGCCATCCGCCGGCGCACGAGCGCGTGGTCGATCCTGCGGGTCATCCGCGAGGACCTGGACGTCCTGGACACCGCCGTCCCGGCCGGGACGGAGTTCTTCGGCCTCGCCGTCGCGGCACACCGGGACCCGGAGGTGTATCCGCAGCCGGAGGAGTTCCGGATGGACCGCCGCCGCCCGGCACCCACCCTCAACTGGGGCATGGGCCTGCACTTCTGCCTGGGCAAGCCGATCGCCCAGGTCGAGATCGAGGAGGCGGTGCGCGTCCTCACCGAGCGCTGGGACAAGGTCGAGTTCGCCGCCCCGCTGGAGACCGCCGGCGAACCCTTCACCAGCCGCGCCGCCCGCCTGGAACTCACCCACCAGGCGCGCTGACCCCGCACGAGGGATGTTTCGCAGCTCGGCAGCCGGGCGGGCGGTCCACGCCCGGCCTGCCGGCGACATCGAGAGTGAGGACCCCTGTGATGACGGACATTCCCCGCGGCCGACGACCCGGACGCTCCAGAACGATCGATGACCTTCCGTTTCTCTCCGTCGTCTCCGCCGAGTACACCGCCGACCCGCAACCGCGGCTGCGTCGGCTCACGTCCGAGGGACACGACCTGGCCCGTACCGAGCGCGGCGTGGAGGTGCTGTCGTACGCCGCCTGCGAGGCGCTGGTGAAGGACACCGCGCTGTCTCCGGGGCTCGACCTGATGGTGGAGGCCTGCGGGATCGACGACCAGGACATCGTCCGGCTCTACGCCGAGAACATGCAGACCGTGTCCGGCCGTGCGCACGCCCGGCTCAGGCAGGCGGTGGCGCCGTACTTCTCCGACTCCTATCTGGAGTCGCACCGCCGCTACGTCCGGGAGCTCGTCGACCGTCTCATCGACGAGGGCAGCCGTGGCGGGGAGATCGAGTTCGTCGGCTCGGTCGCCGGCCAGATCGGCTCCCACTTCTTCACCCGGCTGCTCGACGTGGACGAGGAACACTGGCCCACCATCGCGCGGCTGTCCGACGCGAACGTGAAGATCTTCTACATGGACGAGTCCCTGCGCGAGGAGATCGTGACGTCCTTCGCGGAGACCCGCGAACTGCTGGACAAGTTCATGGCGGACAAACGTCAGAACCCCGGCGACGACATGCTGTCGGGTCTGCTGCGCGCCGAGGCGCGCGGCGACCTCACCGACGACGAGATCTTCGGCCTGATCTTCATCCTGCTGGTGGGCAGCACCGACACCACCCAGAGTCAGCTGTGCCTGATGGTCGACGCGCTCGGACGCAACCCCGATCAGCTCGAACGGCTGCGGGCCGACCCGGAGTCGCTGGCGCGCAGCACCATCCTGGAATCCGCCCGCTGGCGTCCGGGCGTATGGACCGTCCCACGGTTCGCCGCCTCCGCGGGACGGCTCGCCGACCTTGAGTACGAGGCCGGCACCATCCTGTTCGCGAACGTCGCCAGTGCCAACCGCGACCCGGAGGTCTTCGAGGACCCGGATCGCTTCGACGTGACCCGGCAGTCGGCCTCCCCGCCGTTCAACTGGAGCCGCGGCGAGCACTTCTGCATCGGCCGTCCGCTCGCGCTGCTGGAGATGGAGGAGGCGCTGAAGTCGCTCCTGTCCCGCTGGGACGGCTGGGAACTCGCCGGGCCTCTGGAGACCCATGGCCAACCGGACGCCCTGTCGATCGACCGCATGCCGTTGCGGGTGTCGACGTCGTCCGCCGACTGACCGCCATCAGCTCACGTTCGAGAAACCGGAGGCCTGGCATGGAATGGTTGAAGGACGCGGGAGTTCCCTGGCCCGACGGCGCCCGAGCCGCCGCGTGCATCTCGTGGGACTGCGACGGTGACGCCACGGCACAGCTGTCGTGGCCGGACGATGTGAACGGCCATGCCTTCACCACGTCCTGGATGCAGCACGACCGCGTGGCCATCCCGCGCATCGTCGACATGTACGAGTACTACGGCATCAAGCAGACCTTCTTCGTGCCGGCCTGGTGCATCGAGGAGTACCCGAAGGTGTTCGAGACCGTGGTCGCGAACGGCCACGAGATCGGGATGCACGGATACCTGCACGAGGGCGCGTCGCACCAGAGCGCCGAGGGCGAGCTGTTCTGGATGCGCCGCTGCGCCGACATCATCGAGAAGTTCTCCGGACGCCGTCCGGTCGGCAACCGTTCGCCCGGCGGTCTCATGTCGGAGAAGACGTACGACTACCTCGTGCAGGAGGGCTTCCTGTACGACTCGACCCTGATGCACGACAACTTCCCTTACGTGCTCGCCACTTCGGCCGGGAACATCCTGGAGCTGCAGAGCGACCTGATGGCGAACGACGACTGGGTGCAGTACGCCCACGTCTGGGACCTGCAGTTCATGATGCAGCCTCGATCACCGCAAGAGGCCGGCGCTGTCTACCTCGCCGAGTTCGAAGCGGCCTACGCGTCGGGCAGTGCGTGGATCGCGTCCTTCCACGCCCAGATCAGCGGCCGACTGGCTCGACTGACTCAGGTGGGCCGCATCATCGAGCACATCCAGGCCAAGGGCGATGTGTGGATGGCGACGATGGAGGAGATCGCCCTCCACGTCAACAAGTGCATATCGGACGGTTCTTGGAAGCCCCGGGTGGTGGACATGCCGCTCTACCCGAAGGGGCGCATCCCGGCCCTCCGCCCGGGCTTCGTTCCCGACGAGGTCGCACTGCGCGTCACGCCGCCGATTCCCTGGACCGACTGACACACCGGCCCTCCCTTCCACCCCCAGGAGTTGTCAGCATGTCCCAACCACGTGGCAAGCCTCGCACCGGTCTGATGTTCACGGGCACGCCTTCGGTGCCGGACATGATCGGACTGGCCCAACAGGCCGAGCGCAGCGGCTTCGAGACCATATGGGTCGCCGAAACGCGTATCACCCGCGACGCGTTCGTGCCGGCGACGGCCATCGCCCAGGCCACCGAGACGATCAGGATCGGCACGGGCATCGTCAATGTCTTCACGCGGAACCCGGTGCTGATGGCCAGCACCTTTCTCGGCATGGACGAACTGGCGCCAGGGCGCGTCATCATCGGCCTCGGCGCCGGTTCGTCGATGGTGCTGGGGCCACAGGGCATCGACTACCACAAGCCGCTGACGCGACTCCGCGAGTACGCGGAGGTGATCCCGCGACTGATGCGCGGCGAGACGGTGGACTTCGACGGTTCGACCGTCACCTTGCGCGACGCGCGGATCGAGGACGTCCTGTCGGTGGGCGACCGGCCGCTCCGTGCCGAACTGCCCCTGTATCTGGCGGTCGACGGTCCGAAAGCGATGCGCTACGCGGGAGGCGTGGGCGACGGCGTGCTCATGGACATCTGCCTGCCGACGTCGGCTGTGCAGGAGAAGCTGCGCATTCTGAGTGAGGGGGCCGAAGAAGCGGGGCGGACCCGTGCCGACCTCGACGTGGGCGCGGTGCTGCTCTGTTCTCCGAACGAGGACGAACAGGTGGGTCGGGCCGCGGCCCGGTTCGTCATCTCCCTCTACCTGGGTTCTCTTCCGCATCTCGGCACCCAGATCGGGTTGCCGGACGAGGTGACCGCGGCGGTGGGCAAGGCACTGGCCACTGAGGGGATCGAGGCCGCGGCCCGCCTGGTGCCGGATGCCGCGGTCGACCAACTGGCCGTCGCGGGCACCCCGGAGCAGTGTCGAAGCCGTATCCAGCAATACCGGGACGCGGGCCTCGACTTCGTCGTCCTGGCGCCGGTGGAGTCCGCCATCCGGGCCACCGTCGACCTGCTCGCTCCCGATGGTGAAGGCGGCCTGCCCGGACCCCGGTTCGACCGGTCGGTTCAGGCTCGGTGACCTCTGGCGCTGCTGCCGGCAGGCAGCAGCGTGTGCGCGACGGAAACGTGCTCGCCCGGACGCACGGTGCCGTTCACCAGGCCGATCGCCGCTTCCACGGCTCTACGGCCTTGTTCCTTCGCGTGCACGTCGATCGTCGTCAGCCGTGGCCACGCGAGATGCGAAGCGAGCGTCGCGGTTCCGGTGGTGAGGCTGAGCACGCCGAAATCATCGGGAACGCTCCGACCGACCTCACGTGCGGCTGCCAGCGCCGCCAAACCCGTCTCCTCGGTGATGGTGATGACGGAGTCCGGAACATTGCGTCCGCGACGGGAGAACGACCGCGTCACGGTCGCCTTGGCCGAATCATACGACTCGTCCGGAAGGTTGAGCACGATGGCCGGCTGATGCCGCCGCCGACAAGAAGCGCGATAGGCCTCCAGCAGATCTCGACTGTACGAGGCTTGAGTTCCACCAGTTCCACCGACCGTGAACGAGGGCTGCTTGTAGCCCGCGTCCAGCAGATGCTCGATCGCCGTGTCGACAACTGCCGCGTGATCATTGTCCACCACCACGTCGGAGATCCGTGTCTGCTCCAATGGGCGCCCCACCGATACGACCGGCTTCCCCTCCTTGCGCACGATGGAGGCCAGGCGCTGCGGTCCCACGGGGTCGATCAGGATGAGCGCGTCGATGGGCAGACCACTGATGTCCAACGCGTTGGGAGCGGACTCCGGCACCACGACCAGCAGGTTGCCCATGGCCAGGGCCGCCGTCGAAGCCGCGTTGAGGAGCTCGACCTGGAAGGCCGAGATCGCGTCACTCCGGACGACACTGGCTCCGTCCTGGCCGGAGATCTGGATCGCCACAGTTCTGGACTGGCCGGACTTGAGACTTCGTGCCGCGTGATTGGGGCGGTAGTCGAGGTCCTCGGCCGCTTGCAGGATCCGGGCACGTGTCTCGGCACTGAGCTTTCCGGTGCCGTTCATCGCGAAGGAAACGGCCGTGAGCGAAACCTGCGCACGGGCGGCTACTTCGCGAATCCCCACACGAGCCATCTGTCATCCCCTTGCGGCGTCACTGGAAGGACGAACCTCGCCACTCAGGCGGAACGGCAGGGACGAGAAGTCGGCACGCCGTCTGTGTGCCGGAACAGCCCAGACACCCTGCGGGCCGAACGTACGCCAGGTCACGGCCCTTAGCAAGCCGGTGTCCAGGCCCCTCACGCCGTCGTCCGCACCGACGAAGTCGCCTCCACCCATGTGGCGTTGAGGTCCGATGACGCCGACCGGACGTCGGCACCTGAGTATGACGAACGGGTGGCTTCGGACCTCTTGCTAAAACGTTAAACCGATGCCATCGTAAGGACTTACCCTGCGAGTCGAAGGGGCGGAGTGACCTCGCTCCTGAGGTCGTACTGACCGGAGACGTGCCCGCGCTCTCGTGTGGCCCTGGACAGCCTCGATGAGGGCCGCCGGTGGTGCCGGCCCGCTGAGGAGAACGCGGCCGACGAGAACAGCCGAAGGCGCGGAGCTGACGAAAACCGAAAGGACCCTCTGGCGTGCTGGATCTAGCGATCGTTGGCGGAACCGTCGTGACGCCCCATGGTCCCGCCCTGGTCGATCTCGGCGCACACGAGGGACTGACGGCTGTGGTGGCGGCGCCGGGAGCGCTGCCTCCGGCCGCGCGCACCATCGACGCCACGGGGAAAGTCGTCCTTCCGGGGGGAGTGGACCCGCACATACACACCAATGCGCCGCCGGGCATCTCAGGTGTCCTCGGCCGGGACGTCATCACGAAGGCAGCTCTTCACGGCGGTACGACGTCGATCATCGACTTCGTATGGCCAGGGGCGGAGTCACCGACCGCCGTACTGGAGCGCACGGTTGCGGATTGGGACGGAACCTCGTACACGGACTACGGCTTCCACGTCGTCCTGTCGGACGCGTTGTCAAGGGACCACCTCGGTGAACTGCCGGCGATCATCGGAGCGGGCTTCCCCAGCCTCAAGGTCTTCACCACCAACATCACCCCCCACGCCGACCATTTCCGTATGCGCACCGGACTGCTCGCCGACGTGCTGGAACTCTCGGCACGTCATGGAGCCATCGTCGACATCCACGCCGAGGACGACGAACTGGTGATGCACAAATATCGTGAGTACTTCGAGAGCGGGAAGACGGACATCGTCCATATGCCGGAAGTGCACTCCGTCATCTCCGAGGACCTGTCGTTCCACCACGTCATGCGCCTGGCTTCGCACACGCCCGGGTCGGCGATCTACATGCACCACGTGACGTCCGCTTTCGGCGTCCAGGCCATTGAGGAATTCCGTGCCAAGGGAATCCCCGTGTACGGGGAGACGCTGGCAGTCCTGACCTTGGCGGACCAACGGGTGTATGCCGAACCGGATGGCCACAGGTACCACATCTATCCCTCGCTCAAGTACGAGTCGGATGTCGACGCGATCTGGGAAGGCATCCGCACCGGAAGCATCCACACCTTCGGAACCGACGGTGTGTGCTGCCTCTGGGAGGAAAAGGACCGCTCGCGCACGATTGACCAGACGTTCGGAGGCGTCACCGGTGTCGAGCCCAAGTTCCCGTTGCTCTACACGGCGTTCACCGATGAGCGCGGGCTGGGACTGAAACGGCTGGCCGAGTTGACCAGCGAGAACGCCGCGAAGATCTTCGGTCTCTATCCTCGAAAGGGCGCGATCGTGGTCGGCAGCGATGCGGACTGGACCGTCATCGATCCGAACCTCGAAAAGCCCGTACGTGCGGCCGATCTCCATGAGGGTGATTACTCCCCCTGGGAGGGCCGTGTGGTCAGGGGATGGCCGGTGCTGACCGTGATGGGCGGCCGTGTCGTCGTCGAGGAGGGTGTCCTGAAGGACACGGTGATGCACGGGTGTCTCCTCCGACGCACACTCGACCCGCGTGTGCACGACGGAACAATTACGGGCTGAAACGGGCCGGTTGGCCGCTGTCGGCCGTGATCCGGCGGAGTTCGCGATCCGGAAAGGGTTGATGAATAGTGAACAGGGATCTAGTCGCCGTTCCCGCGGTCACAGCCGGTGGTGCTGGGCCCGAAGCGCCGGAGTGGGTTCCCCTCGACGAGCTGGTGGAACAGGTCGTGGAAACGGCGGCACTCCCGATCGAAGACGCCAAACCATTCACGGCTCAGGTGTACCTGGACCCGGGATTCTACGATCTCGAGGTGGAGCGCGTTCATCGACGGGACTGGCATGCGATCGCCCGCGTCGAACAGATCGCGGCACCGGGTGACTTCCTCACTCTGGATCTCTTCGGTGAGCCACTGGTCGCGGTACGAGGGGCCGACCACGAGGTGCGGGTCTTCTCCCGGGTCTGCCGGCACAGGTTCGCCGACGTGACAGCCGATCGCGAGGGCAACGTACCCGAATGCGGGAAGCTGGAGCATTTCGAGTGCCCTTACCACATGTGGTCGTATCGCCTGAACGGCGAACTGATCAACGCGGTCGATATGCAGCGCCGCGCCGAGTTCGCTGCGGACCGCTTCAACCTGGTCGAGTTCGACAGCGCCGTGTGGCAGGGCTTCGTCTTCGTCAAGCTGGACAATGACAGCACCGCACCGCTCGGGATGGAACCGCTCTCCACGTGCATAGGGCATTACGACTTCTCGGAGTGGCGTCTCGTCGGAAGCCGCGACTGGGGGCGCGTCGGCGCGAACTGGAAGATGGTCATGGAGAACTTCATGGAGTTCTACCACCACATGGGCGCGCACCTCTACACGGTCGAGACGGCGCTGCCGGGGCTCTCGGCGGAAGTAGGAGACGGAGCCGATCCGTCGACGTATGTCGCCAGGGTCGCGACCAGTCCGGCCGGGGCCGACCGGGAGGTGGAGGGAGCGCTCCAGCCGGCGGCGCTGTTGCCGCCTCCCGAGCACTTCGACACCTGGGACTGCGGCGGCAGCCTCATCTTCTCCCGGTTCCCCACATTCATGGTGGCGGCCTTCTGCGACTTCAGCTACTGGTACCAGCTCACCCCGACGTCCGCGGGCGACCACGAGCTCAAGGTCCACGCTCTCGTGCACGAGAGCAACCTCGATCGGGTGGATGACGCTTTGGTGGCGGCGGCGTACGAATTCTTCGCCCCCATCCAGGAAGAGGACGCGGCGATGACCACCCGGGTCCAGAAGAACATGACCTCCGGAGCCGTGCACGGAGGTGTTCTCCACGACCAGGAGTTCCCGCTGCTTCACATGCAGCGGTACCTCGCCGGGATGCTCAAGAACGGGAAGGCCTAGTCGGATGATCGACGTCGAGGCCGACACAGGGCGCCGCAGCGCGCTGGAAATCGGACGGGGCCGCACGCAGGTGATGCGCTGGCCCGGTGTCGTCGGGGGCATTCTGCGTGAGGACTGCGAGGCCGTTGAGACACTGGCCGACTACATGGCGGTCGGCGGCTATCAGGCGTTGTCGGCCTTGCCTGCCGACGAGGTCCACGCGCACCTTTCCGCGCATCCCGGCGTGACGCTGCTGCGAGGGCGTGGCGGTGCCGCGTTCCCGTTCTGGCGAAAGGTCGAGAACGCCCGTGGTGCGACCGTGCGGCGGGGCCTGGCCCCCGTCGTCGTCGCGAACGGAGCCGAGGGCGAACCGCTCAGCGTCAAGGACCGCTACCTCATGCGGCACCGTCCGCATCTCGTGCTCGACGGGCTCGCCCTGACCGCCGCGGCGGTCGGCGCCGCAAGGGTGCTTCTCTATGTCTCCGACCCCGTCGCGCGTACCGCACTGGCCGCGGCCCTGTCCGAGGCGCAGGACGTCATCAGCTGTTCGATCGAGGTCTTCGCGGCCCAGGACACCTATGTGGCGGGGGAGGAAAGCGCTCTGGTGAGAGCCGTCCAAACCGGTATCGCGCGACCCGTCGACGGGCCGCCCTATGTGTACAACGAGGGCATCGGTGGTGCGCCGACACTCGTGTCCAACGTGGAGACGCTCGCGAGGGTCGCGCGGTCGGTCCAGCAGCGAGCGGGTGCGGGTGACGCGTCCTTCCTCGCGACCGTGTCCGGCCCGCGACGACCGGCGGTCCTTGTCGAGGTGCCCGAGGGCCTGCCGGTTGTCGAGCTGCTCCGGACGCTGGGTTTCCTTGCGGGGGACGGAGGGGACGCGGCGGTGGTCGCCGGCGGCTTCTTCGGCGGGATCCTTCCCCTTGAGGACACCCTGCGCTTCGAGTGGTCCTCCTTCCGGGAAGCGGGCGGAGGTCTGGGTTGCGCCTCCCTGTACGTGGTGCCGGACCGAGACTCGGTGATGGATGCGGCCGGGCACATCGCCTCGTACTACGCGGCGAACAACGCCCGCCAGTGCAGGTCGTGTATCGACTCCATACGCGACATCGCCCACCACCTCACGGACACGGCGCCGCCGACGGGGCACTTGCGTGTCCTCGGCGGGAACCCGGTCGAGGAGCTGTCCCGCTGGAGCCGCCAACTCGTGGGCCGTGGCGCCTGTGCCTTGCCGGACGGCGTCGCGCTGATGCTGCGCTCGCTGATCCGGCACTTCCCGGACGAGCTTGAGCGGCATGTGACCACGGTTTCGCTGTCCCGCCGATCCCAGGTGCTGGATCCCGCCAGGCCGGCGGTCCTCGGCAAGCGGCGCTCGGACAGTGTCCCCATGGTTCCCGTTCCTGGTACGGAGATACCCGGTACGGACCTACCCGGTGCGGAGTTGATCTGATGCGAGTGCGAGTGGATCCCGCTGCCTGCCGCGGATACGCGGTCTGCCATGAGGTCGCCCCGGATCACTATGCGATGGACGACTGGGGACTGGCCCAGTCCGTCGGGAAAGACGTCGCACCGGAGGAGGTCTCCGATGTCGAGCGGTCGATCCGGGTGTGTCCCTACCGGGCGATTCGCTGGATCGGCGACGCCGATGACACTCCGTAGGTACCCGCCCGCTCAGGCGGCCGACGACGCCCGACACCACTGGTAAGGACACCGCAGTGGAAGAGATCATCGAACCCGGCGCGATCCTCACCGCCGACGCCCGTGGTGTCGAGGTGACCTGCCGCCGAGGCGCTGCCGTCCTCGTCGACGGCGGTGTGATCGTCGACGTCGACGACGCGCCGTCCCTCGAACGAAGGCACCCGTCCGCGACGGTCAAGCGACGTGGCAACTCGTTGCTCATGCCCGGCTTTGTGAACGGGCATCACCACATCGGGGTCACTCCTGTCCAGCTCGGGACTCGGGACTCCCCTCTGGAAACCTGGGTCAGTCTCCGCTCGGTTCCCGTTCCGGTGGACCTCGCGCTCGACACGACGTACTCGGCGAGTCAGATGATCCGCAGCGGAGTGACGAGCGTCCAGCACCTGCAGGAGCCGCAGCCGACAGACGCTGCGGATCCGTCGGAGTCGGCCCGCACCGTTCTGGACACCTACGGTCGGATCGGCATGCGTGCTTCCTTCGGGAAGCTGGTGCGCGATCAGAACTATCTCGTGCACGGGCAGGACAGCGACCTCATCCGCGATATCCCGAGTTCCGACCACAGCCGATTTCGTGACCTGTTGGCGACTCTCCGCGTCCCGGTCAGCGACCAGTTGCAGGCCTTCACCGACCTCCGGGCCGCCTACGCTGACCACCCTCGACTGTCGCTTCAACTCGCGCCCGCGAACCTGCATTGGGTGAGCGACGAGGCACTTGAGGATTTCGGGGTCGTGTCGGACGCGACGGGTGCCGCCGTACACATGCATCTTCTGGAGAGCGTCTACCAGTCCAAGTACATGGATCGGCGGGCGGGCGCCGACCGGGTCAGACACCTGACCAAGTCAGGACTGCTGACGAAGCGCCTGACACTTGGTCACGGTACGTGGATGCAGCCGGCCGACATCGAGGCCCTGGCCGAGGCCGACGCGAGTGTGTGCAACAACTGCAGCTCCAATTTCCGGCTCGCGAGTGGCCGGCTCCCGCTGATCGATCTCCTGGCCGCCGACGTCAATGTGGCCATCGGAATCGATGAGGCGGGCATCAACGACGACCACGACATGCTTCAGGAAATGCGGCTGATCTTCGCGGTCAACCGGGAGCCGGGCCTCACCAACCGTCAGGTCTCCGCCGAACAGGTCTTCCGTATGGCCACGTCGGGCGGCGCGCGCAGCAGCGGATACGGGGACGGACACGGGACGATCACCCCGGGAGCCCCGGCCGATCTCCTTCTCCTGGACGAGAACGAGCTCAGGAGCCCGTTCCAGCTGGAGGGAATTCCCGAGGTCGAACTCGTCGTGCAGCGCGCAAGGCCGCAGCACATCACCGATGTGATGGTCGCGGGCGAGTGGCTGATGGCGGACTCGGAACTCACGACGATCGACGAGTCCGCGATGGTGGAGGAACTGGCCGCCGCGTGTGCAGCGGTCGACCTTGAGAGCCACCGCGCCTCGAAAGCCTTTGCCGAGAATCTGACCCACGCGGTTCGCAAGTGGTTCGTCAGCGAATATGGAGTTTAGTAAATAATGTCCGTTGCATCGCTGGAAGGCAAAGTAGCGTTCATATCCGGTACGGGCGGTGGCCAGGGCCGGGAAGCGGCTCGGCAGTTCGCCGCTGCCGGGGCGCGAGTGGTGGGCTGCGATCTGGACCAGGAGGCCGCCCAGGAGACGGTCGATGCCGTGCGTGCCGCCGGCGGCGAGATGATCACGGTCGGCCCGGTCGATCTGAGTTCGCCCGACGGTTGTCGTGACTGGATCTCCACGGGCCTCGATGCCTACGGTCGGCTGGACGTCCTCTACAACAACGCGGCGGCCGAGTCGATGTTCGCGATCGACGACGCCGACGCGTGGGACCGGTGGTCAGCGGGCCTGCGAGGAGAGGTCGACCTGGTCTTCGCCGCCATTCGGGAAGCGTGGCCCGCGTTGTGCGTGCGCGGGGGAAGCATCATCAACGTGTCCTCGGTAGCGGCGCTTCGCGGGCTTCCCGTCGAAGGCGTCGAGCCAGGATCATCGGTGTCGCACAGTGCCGCCAAGGCGGCGATTCTGGGTCTGACCCGTCAGGTCGCGGCCGAGGGTGCGCCCCACGGAATTCGCGCGAACGCGCTGCTACCCGGCTTCATCGACACGGGAGCCACCGCTCCGGTGTTCGAGACGACATCGCGCGAGACGATCGCGGCATCCATCCCGCTCGGCAGGATCGGTGCCCCGAAGGACATCGCGGCGGCTGCGGTCTTCTTCGCGTCGGACGCGGCGGAGTGGATCACGGGGGAAACCCTGGTGATTGACGGCGGTATGACCCGGATCGGCCGGAGTATTCTCCCATCGCTTCCCTGGGGCGGGGCAGAGTGAAGCACCATCACGAGACAGGGCTCTGGCGACAGCCCGGAAAGCAGGGAATCCCTTGCAGGCAGTGATCCTTCGGGCGAATGGCGGTCCCGAAAAGCTTCAGATCGAGTCGGTCGCCGACCCCCGCGCTGGCGCGGGTGACGTACTGGTGCGGCTTACGCATTCCTCTCTCAACTTCCATGACGTGCTCGTTCGGCGCGGAGACATCCGGACCGTCCTGCCGCGGATCATCGGAATGGACGGATGCGGAACGCGACTCGACACGGGGGAAAGGGTTGTCATCTCGCCGTCTCTCTTGTGGGGTGCGTCCCCGAAGCATCCGGGGAAAGACTGGGAGATACTGGGCGATGTCCGCGACGGAACCTACGCGGAACTGGTAGCCGTTCCCGCTGACAACGTCTTTCTCGCGCCACGAGGGTTTTCCAGCGCCGAGACCGCCGCCCTTCCCGTGGGCGGCCTCACGGCGTTTCGCGCGTTGTTCACCCGCGGTCACCTGGCCGCGGGCGAGAAAGTGCTCGTTCTCGGAGCGGGTGGCGGAGTGGCCACGTTCCTGGTGTCTCTCGCGGCAGCGGCCGGTGCCGAGGTCTTCGTCACCTCTTCGTCGGTGAACAAAATCCTCTGGGCGAAGGAGATCGGCGCGAGCGACGGAATTCTCTACACGGATTCCGACTGGGTTGCGCAGGCCCTCGACATGACAGGAGGCGGCGCGGATCTGGTCATCGATTTCGTCGGCCGTGACATGGGTGCGTCGCTGCGATGTGCTCAGCCGGGGGGACGCGTCGTCTGCTTCGGCGGTGGCCCCGGAGTCGAAGCCCGTTTCAACCTTCGTGAGTTCTTCTTCAGCCAGCGGTCGGTCATCGGAACCACACTGGGCAGCACCGAGGACTTCGTCGGCCTCCTGAACTTCATCGAGGACCACCCACGATGGCGACCCGTCAGCGACGTCGAATTCCCACTGGCTCAGGTCGCAGAAGCACACGCGCGTCTGGAGTCCGGAGCACAGTTCGGAAAGATCGTTCTCCATCACGGGTAACTGACCACGCCGCGCGCAGAGGAAACCGACATGGCTCGAGAAACCCGCCGTACCACCATGCACTGGGGGACGTTCGACTTCGATGTCGAGGACGGAGCCGTGCGGTCGACCACGGCACCGCCGGACGACCCGGAAGCGGCGTCGATGTCGGCCGGGTTGGACGCGACGATCCGTCACCCGCTGCGCATCACCCAACCGCACGTGCGGGCCGGTTGGCTGGAGCGAGGTCCACAACGAGCCGGCAACAGACGCGGCGGCGAGCCGATGATCCCCGTCGGCTGGGACGAGGCCTACGATCTGGTCGCGGCTGAACTGACCCGGGTCCGGGAGGAGTTCGGGAACGAGTCGGTGTTCGGCGGCTCGTACGGGTGGTCGAGCGCCGGACGCTTCCACCATGCGCAGAGCCAGATCCATCGGTTCCTCGCACTCGACGGCGGCTACACGACATCCCGCCATACCTACAGCGTCGGCGCCCAACAAGTCGTTCTTCCGCACGTTCTGGGTGGTGGGGGAATGGCGATGTTCGACTGGAATCCGCAGTGGTCCGAGATCGCGAAGCACGGTGAACTGGTCATCGCGTTCGGAGGCGCTCCGCTACGAAACGCACGGGTGAACCAAGGAGGCCTCCGCCGGCACCGCGCCGCGGAGGCGCAGCAGGCCTGCCGCGACGCGGGCACGAAGTTCGTTCTGGTGAGCCCGATCCGTGACGATCTGGCGCCCGGCCTGCTGGCGGAATGGGTACCGATACGCCCTGGGACGGATACGGCACTGATGCTGGCGATGGCCCACCACATTCTCCGCCTCGGACTCGAGGACGCGGATTTCCTCGACAGGTGCTGTGTGGGCTTTGACCGATTCCGTTCCTATGTCATGGGGGAGACGGACGGTCAGCCCAAGACCCCGGAGTGGTCCGAGCGGATCACCGGTGTTCCGGCGACGATCACGCGTGAGCTGGCCGAAGCGACCGCGCGCTGCCGGACGGTGATCTCTCTCAGCTGGTCGATCCAACGGGCCCAGCACGGCGAGCAGCCGTACTGGGCGGGAGTGACCCTGGCCGCCATGTCGGGTTCGATGGGACGTCCGGGCGGTGGGTTCGCGGCCGGTCTGAGTGCCAATCACGGGATCGGCATGGGCCGAGGATCGATGGGCGTCGCCAGTCTCCCGCAGCCGTCCAATCCCGTGGATTCCTTCATCCCTGTCGCGCGGATATCCGATCTTCTGCTCAACCCGGGCGCCACTCTGCCGTTCAATGGCCAGTCGATCACTTATCCCGACATTCGGCTGGTGTATTGGGCCGGGGGGAACCCTTTTCATCATCAGCAGGATCTGAACAAGCTGGTGCGGGCCTGGAACACACCGGAAACGGTCGTCATCCATGATTCCTGGTGGACGCCGGTCGCGCGACGTGCGGATATCGTCATCCCGGTGGCCACGGCATTGGAGCGGGACGACTTCGCCGCAGGCAGCCGGGACACTCATCTGCTACCCATGCGACGTATCGTCGACCCGCCCCTTGGAGTACCGACCGATTTCGAGGCGTTCCGCTCCATTGCCGCCCGTCGCGGCTTCGGTGCGGCCTTCGACGAGGGTCTGGACGGCGCGGGATGGGTCCGACGTCTCTACAGCGAAACGGTGAACCGCCTGGCCGTACGCGGCGCAGTGCTGCCGGACTTCGAGAAATTCCTTCATTCGGATGGCGTCGACATTCCGATGGAACCCGATGGTCCAGGGGTCTTCGAAGCGCTCCGCTCGGACCCTGAGCGGCATTCGCTCGACACTCCGAGTGGCCGCATCGAGATCTTCTCGGAAACGGTGTCCGGCTTCGGCTACGAGGAGAGTCCCGGTCATGCGTTCTGGTGCGAGCCGGATGAATGGCTCGGTCGTCCGGACGCAGAGACCGACGGATACTTTCATCTCCTGTCGCACCAGCCTCGGCAGCGACTCCACAGTCAGCTCGACTTCGCGGCGGCCAGTCTCGCGACCAAGGTCGACGGCCGTGAGACCGTGACCATGCACACGGAGGACGCCGTACGGCTCGGTGTCGCGGACGGTGATGTGGTCCGCGTCTTCAACAGCCGCGGAGCCTGCCTGGCGTCCGTCCTGACCACGAGCGGCATTCTGCCTCGCGTGGTGGTCATGGCGACCGGCGGCTGGTACGACCCCGAAGAGCCGGGAAAGCCGGGCTCACTGGATCTGCAGGGGAACCCGAACGTCCTGACCGCCGACCTTCCGACATCCCGCCTCGGGCAGGCGTCGTCGGCCCAAACTTGCCTGGTGCGGATCGAATCGGTGCAGCACGCCCCGAGCAGTCGGGCCCATGACGTCCCCCGGGTGGGCGAGGCCGGCTCCGATCCTGACCGGTTCGTATAGGCGGCCATGCCGATCAGCGCCTGGTGGGCCGTCAGCAGTGCGAAGATCTCCTGCTCAAGCCGGCCACGCCTTCATCCCTCACACCTGCGCCGCCCGCTGCCCGCTCGCCCTGGCCCGGGGCAGCGGGCAGGACTGCGGTGAGTCAGGAGCACGTCGGGCAGCGGGCGGCGCACCGTCGGGCGCCGCCCGCGGGGTGGCGCTGGAGCGTCCAGATGCCCCAGCGGACAGTGCGCGCGTAGGCGAGTTCGCCGGCGTCGTCGGGCGTGAAGATCCGGCGCGAAGACCAAGTGCGAAGACCAAGTGCGAAGACCAAGTGCCACGTCCGGCTTACGCCGACAGCGTCACCGGCATCGATTCGACACCGTTCACGATCTCGCTCGCGAGATACTTGGCGTCGCCGATCTCGTACGCCTGTACTCGCTCGAAGAACACCTCGAAGAATATGCCGAGTTCGAGCTTGGCGAGGTTGAGACCCAGGCAGTGGTGCGGCCCCGGTCCGCCAAAGGCGAAGTGCTGGTTCATCGGGCGGTCGAGTCGCAACGCGAAGGGTTCGTCGAACACGGTCTCGTCGCGGTTCGCCGAGACGAACCACAGAGCGACCTTGTCCCCCGCCTTGACCGGCCGGCCGGCGATCTCGGTGTCGACAAGAGCTGTTCTGGCGAAATGCCTGATGGGGGTTGCCCAACGGATGATTTCATCGAGTGCCGTCGGCTTGAGTTCCTCGAAGTTCCGGCGCCAGGACGCCTGCTGATCCGGAAAGTCATGGAGCGCCTTGATCGCGTGCGACAGCACGGTCCCGGTCGTCTCGATTCCCGCTGTGACCAGGAGCGAGAAGTAGTAGCCGGCGTCGACCGCGGAAAGCGGCTCGCCGTTGACCCGCCCGTTGGCGAGGTGCGCGGTCAGTGACTCGGCACCCTCGGGAAGGGACGCGATGAGCTCGCGGCCGATCTCGGCGATCTGGTCCTCACTGGCGGAGCTCTCCTCGGGATCGGAGCTGAAGACGGCCTGAGTGAGGGTCACCATCTGCTGCATCTGGTCGTCAGGGATGCCCATCAGGTCGAGGATCACCGTGGTCGGGAAAACATGCGACACGTCGGTGACGAAATCGAAGGTGCCTTTCTGCGCGCACCTGTCCATGATCCCCTCGGCTGTGCGCCTGACCAGCTCGCTGTGCCGTGCGACGGAACGCCGCGAGAACTGGGGATTGACGAGGCCCCGGTACGACCTGTGGGCCGGATCGTCCATGACCAGGATGCCGCCGAGGGGGCCGGACGTGTAGTCCACCAGGACGCCGTGGCGATTTCCGAAGAGGTCGGCGTTCCTGCTGACGTAACTGATGTCCTCGTGTCTGACGACCGCCCAGGAGCCGCGACTTGTGGGCCGCATGTCCGGATGCTTCTCCGGCTGCCATGACACGGGATCGGATCGGCGCAGTTCCGCGAAGGCGGCGTGGATATCGCCGCTGCGCCAAAACTCTTGATCTGAGAGAGAGAACGACGCTGCTGTCGGCATAGCACTGAGAATATTCACGCACGGCGTTCCGTACAAGGGTTGTCGCCAAAGTCATTCACATAGGCTGGAGACATCGCCAATCGGTGCCGGGATGGGCGAGCTTTCTGTATCGAATACGGGCCCGGCACCGGTGAGCGTCATCAGGGGGCCGGGACCTGGACCGGCTGAAGCTGCCGGAGACACTCCGACGCGCGAAGCCGAGGGAGGGAAGTGATGGTCCTGTTCTTGCGGCGGGCAGTGCCTCAGTCGGTCGGCCCGATCGGCAGGCCGAGGGAGTCATGTACGAGGCCGGCCCAGGCGTAGGGCAACTTGACCACTTCGAGGTACTGGAGCGTGTGCGAGCCGACGACGCCGGCGATGGTGCGCAGCCGGTCTCCGGTCAGCCTCGCCAGCGCTTCCTTGTCCGTGCAGGAGACCTCCATCAGGAGGTCGAACGAACCGGCGGCCGTGATCAGCACCTCGATCTCGGGGATCTGCTTGAGGGTGGTGAGCGCTGGTCCGATCGGGCCGTGCACGGTGACACCGATGGTCGCCTGCACGCGCGAGCGCATACTCAGCGGGTTCTCGATCGTCACGATACGCAGGAGCCCGGAGTCCATCAGGGCCCGGACATGTCGGCGGGTACTGCTGTAGGTGAGGCCCGACACCTCCTGCAGTTCGCGGAAGCTGGCACGTCCGTCGGATTGCAGGGCCTTGATCAGCGCACGGTCGGCCTTGTCCAGGCTCGGCAGTGGAGCCGACTCGCTGGGTTGTTCGGGGTCGGTCCCCGTCAGGTCCTTCTCGATGGTGAGGTAGGTGAAGACGTCCTGCACGACCACACCCTCGATGGTCCGGATGCGGTCGTCGATGTTGGTGAGGAGTTCCTCGTCATCCCGGCAGGCAAGCTGTACGAGGACGTCGTACTGCCCCGCCACGCAGGCCACGAAGTCGACGGTGGGGATCTCGGCGATCCTGCGTGCCACCGCGCGTGATGGGCCGTGCACCTTGAGCGCGGCGAGCGCGAACGAACCGCATCCCAGGACGGCCGCCGAGACACTGCCGACGACCTTGATCTTTCCCTGTGAGATGAGGTGGTTCAGTCGCACTCTGACGGCGTCGCCCGACAACCCCACGATCCGACTCAGGTCGGAATAGCTGATGCGACCGTCCTTCTTGAGGACCTCGACCAGTTGCCGGTCGAGACCGACGATGCCCGAGTCAGTGTGCGATTCACCGTGCGCCTCGGCGAACACAGGCAGGACCCCTCCAAGTGTCAGGGCCTCAAACTATCGCATCGGTGTCCGGCCGGATCGCACGGACCGCTCGGCATCGGATCGCGGTTCAGGGGCCCCATCCGGTGGTCGGTTCCTCCCTGCCTCATACGCTGCGGTCAAGCGTCGTGGTCTTCGTCTCGGAGTAGTGCATGACCGCCTCCGCTCCGAGCTCACGACCGAATCCGCTGCCCTTCACACCGCCGAAGGGCAGCGTGTGATGGAAGACCGCGTAGGTGTTGATCCACACGGAGCCCGCGCGCAGCCGCTGGCCGACGCGGTGCGCACGACCGACGTTGGAGGTCCACAGGCCTGCCGCGAGACCGAACTTCGTGCCGTTCGCCAGAGCCACCGCTTCCTCCTCGCCCTCGAAGGGCGTCACGGCCAGCACGGGGCCGAAGATCTCCTCCTGCTCGATGGCGGTCCCCGGCCGGACATCGACGAACACGGTGGGTTCGACGAAGTGCCCGGGGCGCTTGACCTCGTTGCTGCCCAGGGCGACCACGGCGCCTTCGGACCGCCCGGTCTCGATCAGGGACATGACCCGGTCCTTCTGCCGAGCGGAGATGATGGGCCCCATCTGCGTTCCCGGTTCGAGACCGTGGCCGACGACCAGTGTCCGGGTCCGTTCCACCAGGCGCTCGACGAACCGGTCGTGCACGGAGCGCTCGACCAGCAACCGGCTGCCGGCGATGCACACCTGGCCCGCGTTGGTCCACGCTCCCATCATCACGGCGTCGACGGCGGCGTCCAGGTCCGCGTCGGCGAACACGATGTGGGCGCTCTTCCCGCCCAGTTCGAGCGAGACCCGGGTGAGTGCCTGTGCCGCGGCCTGTGCGACCTTGCGGCCGGTCACCGTGGACCCGGTGAAGGCGATCTTGTCGAGATCGGGATGGGCCGCGAGCGCCGCCCCGGTGTTGCCGCCGCCGGTGACGACGTTGAAGACCCCGTCGGGCAGTCCGGCTTCCAGGGCCGTCCGGGCCAGTGCCAGGGCGGTGAGCGGAGAGAGCTCCGAGGGTTTGGCGACGACCGAGTTGCCCATGGCCAGTGCCGGCGCCAGCTTGTACGCCAGGATCGGAAGAGGGTAGTTCCAGGGCGTGATCGCGCCGCAGACGCCCAACGGCTCGCGGGTGGTGAAGGCGAAGAACGGTCCCGGTGCCGGGATCACCGTGCCTTCCGTCTTGTTCGCCCAGCCCGCGAAGTAGCGCAGTACGTCGACCGTCTCGGAGACACTCATCTCCGCCTCTGCGAGGGGCTTTCCCGTGTCGAGCGTCTCCAGCTCGGCGAACAGCCGGCGGTCGCGCTCCACGAGATCGGCCATGGCGTGCATCGTCCGCTCGCGATGGTCGGCGTCCGCGCCGGCCCAGCGCCCGTCCTCGTGCGCGGAGCGTGCGGAGCGGACCGCGAGGTCGACGTCCTGGGCGTCCGCCGCCGCGAACTCCGCGACTAACCGGCCCGAGCCCGGGTCCTCGTCCCCGACGACGGGCCCCCGCCCGGCGGCCTCGGAGCCCTCGCGTACCTGCCCGAGTGGCGGCTTGGCCAGCCACTCCCGCGTCTCGGGCGCGAGCATGGACACGGCACCGGGGTCGGACGCTGTGACAGGGGCGTTCATCGGCTTCTCCGTATCGGTGAAGGGTTCAGGCATTGCGGCGGGTACGAGAACAGCCGGGAGCGAGGCCCGTGCGCCGACGATGTCCCCGTTCACGGGCCTCGGTCCACCGTGTACGTCGAGGTCGTGGAGAGGACACGTCGACGTCGCCGGTGCGTGTCAGAGATCGAGCACGAGACGAGTGGTCCGAGAGCGGCCCACGCAGATCATCATCGTGTCGTTCGCGGCGCGTTCGTCGTCCGTCAGGACCTGGTCGCGGTGGCAGGGCAGGCCCTCCAGCACTCCGGTCTCGCAGGAGCCGCAGTATCCCTCCTCGCAGGAGAAGGGGACCTGGGGCGCCACCGACCGCACGATGTCGATGAGCCGGTCGTCCGGCCCGACCGGCAGGACCTGGTCCGTGGAGGCGATGACCACCTCGAACTCCTCAAGACCACCGTCGTCGGCGACCGCCTTGACACCGGACGCCGCACCGAACCGCTCCAGCCGCAGCTGCCCCTGGCCCAGGTCCCTCCCGACGCGCGCTTCCAGCGCCGCCAGCATGGGCTCGGGGCCGCAGGCGTACACGGGTATCCCGCCGGCGGCGGCGTCGGCCACGGCGGCGAGGTCGAGCAGGCCCGACTCGTCCTCCGGGACGACGTCCACCCGGCCGGCCTCCCCGGCGTCCACGACGAGCTGTTCCATCTCGGGGAGGTAGGCCATCGACGATCGCGTCCGGCCGCCGTAGAAGAGCCTCCAGGGCCGGTTCCTTCGGGTCGCCTCGCGGATCATGGCCAGGATCGGGGTGATCCCGATGCCCCCGGCGACGAAGACGTATGAGTCGGCGTCGGCCAACGCGAAGTGGTTGCGGGGGCCGTTGATGGTGATCGCGCTGCCCTCATGCAGCGTCGAGTGGATCTGTTCCGAGCCCCCGCGGCCGTTCTGCTCGCGCAGTACGGCGACACGCAGGGTCTGCTCCTCCGGGTCACCGCACAAGGAGTACTGACGGATCGTCCCGTCCGCCAGACACAGATCGATGTGCGCGCCGGGGGCCCACGCGGGCGTGATGCCGTCAACCAGCTCGAAGTCCAGTTCGATGACCGTGTCGCTCAGCCGGCGCCGACGGACGACACGGGCCTGGGCGCCGGTCAGTGAGGTGAGAGCAACCGGTTGGTCGAGTGCCGTCATGTCGATTCTCCGGCGGGCTAGAGAGTGAGGCCAGTCCTACGGTAGTGGCGATAATACATGCATTCAAGAGTCGCGTGGCTTTTTGATGCCCTCTGATCCTATGCCCGTGGTCATATTGCGCGCCTCTTTGGGCTCTGGAGGCCACGTCTCCGATCACGAGCGGCAGAGGCAGATGTACGCCGCCCATGTCCACTCCGACGTCACCAGTCGACGGCGATGTACTTGGTCTCCAGGAACTCGGTGATGCCGTGGCGGCCGCCCTCGCGGCCGATGCCGCTGTGCTTGGTGCCGCCGAAGGGAGCGGCCGGGTCGGAGAGGATGCCGGTGTTGACGCCGACCATGCCGGCGTCGACCCGTTCGGCGACGCGCAGGGCACGGGCGAGGTCCCCGCTGTAGACGTAGGACGCCAGCCCCATGTCCGTGGCGTTCGCCAGCTTGATCGCCTCTTCCTCGGTGTCGAAGGCGACGACGGGGGCGACCGGAGCGAACATTTCGTACTGGAGGACCTCGGCGTCGCGCGGCACGTCGAGCAGGAGTGTCGGAGCGAGGTAGTAGCCCTCGTCGTCCGGCTCGGTTCCGCAGGTGACCGCGCGGGCCCCGGCCTTGACCGCGGCGGCGACGGCCTCCCGGACCGAGTCGACCGCCGACCGGCTCGCCAGTGGGCCGACCTGGACACCGTCCTGGTCGCCGGGCCCGAGCCGCATGGCGCCCAGCTCGGCGGACAGCCGTGTGACGAACTCGTCGTGGACCGACGCCTGCACGAGGAACCTGTTCGCGGCGGTGCAGGCTTCCGCGTTGTGGCGCATCTTGGCGACGACGGCGCCCGCGACGGCGGCGTCGAGATCAGCGTCGTCGAACACGATGAACGGGGCGTTGCCGCCGAGCTCCATCGAGCACTTCAGGACACGCCCGGAGGCCTGCGCCAGGAGCTTGCTGCCCACCTGCGTCGAACCGGTGAACGACAGGGCCCGCACCGGTCCCTCGGCGATGAGATCACCGACCACGTCGACGTTGCGCGTGGTGGGAACGATGTTGATGACACCCGGGGGCACCCCGACCTTCTCGGCGATCCGCGCGAGGTACAGGGCGGTCAACGGGGTCTGGAAGGAAGGCTTGACGACGACCGTGCAGCCTGCCGCGAGTGCGGGTGCGATCTTCCGCGTGATCATCGCCGCGGGAAGGTTCCACGGTGTCAGGAGCAGCGAGACGCCGACCGGCTGGGAGATCTCCATGATGCGGCGCGCGCCGCTCGGGGACGTCGTCAGGTAGCCGGGCAGCCGTACTGCCTCCTCGCTGTACCAGCGGTAGAACTCGGCGGCGTAGGCGACCTCGGCCCGTGCGTCGGCGAGCGGCTTGCCGTTCTCGGTGACGATGAGACCGGCGATCTCGTCGGCCGCGGCCACCATCTCGTCGTACATGGCCCGCAGCAGTTCGGCCCGGTCGCGAGGGGCCGTACCGCGCCATCCGTCCGCCGCCCGGTGGGCGGCCTCGGCGGCGGCACGGCCGTCCTCGACCTCCGCGTCCGCGACGGTGGCTACAACCTTCCGGGTCGCCGGGTCCTCGACGTCGAAGCGCCTGCCGGATGAGCTGGGCACCCAACGGCCGTCGATGAACAGGTCGGTTGCAAGGGTCATCGGGTCACTCGCCTTCCACGGCGTCGAGAAGATGGTTGTCGGCTCCGAGCCGGGGCACGATGCCGGGTTCGGCGGCCTGTCCGTCGAACAGCAGCGGCAGGCGGGGGAGGGCCGGGTAGGTGCCGTCCTCGCGCTTGAGGCGCTCGTCGACCATGGGCCGGAACAGGGCGCGGTGTTCGAGCTGGGGACAGCGGCGGACCTCGTCGACGGACTGCACGATGCCGGCCGGCTGCCCGGCGGCACGCAGCTTGGCGACGGCGTCCTCGCGGTTCATGTCCGCCGCCCAGGCCTCAAGGGCCGGCACGACGAGCGTGGTCATCCGGTCGGCCCGCTTGAGCGTGGTGTCGAGATCCGGGTGCTTCTCCAGGTCGGGGCGGTCCATCGCCGCGCAGCAACGCGCCCACATCTCGTCGGTGGGGATGACGATCGAGATCCAGCCGCCGTCGCCCGCCCGGAACGCGCCGACCGGACTGAACCGGTCGATCCCCCGGGTAGGTACCTCACCGGTGTACTCGTGCAGGGTGAGCGGGCGCTCCAGGAACGCGGCGCCGATGTCGTACATGGCGGCGTCGATGTGCGAGCCCTCGCCGGTGCGTTCCCGCCGTACCAGTGCGGCCAGGACGCCGAGCGCCGCGTAGATGCCGGACAGCAGGTCCATGGTCCCCATCGGGGCGAGGTCCGGCGGACCGTCGGCGGTGGGGCCGATCAGGCTGCTCAGGCCGCTCATCGCCTGGATGACCGAGTCGAAGGCCGGCCACTCCGCGTACGGGCCGCCGGAGACACCGAAGCCCGAGATCTCGCACACGACCAGCCGCGGGAACCTCTGGCGCAGGACATCGGCGCCGAGTCCCAGCCGGTCGAGCGAGCCGGGCCGGTTGTTGCACACGAAGACGTCCGCCTGCGCGAGCAGGTCGAACACGGCGTCGCGTCCCTGCTCGGTCGTCAGGTCGATCTCGACCGAGCGCTTCCCCCGGTTGTACGAGGCGAAGCCGCCGCTCACATAGTCGTCGGCCGGGCCGAGGCGCGGCTCGTAGGTACGGCGGGGGTCCCCCGACCCAGGCCGCTCGACCTTGATCACCTCCGCGCCCGCGTCGCACAGGATCTCCGTGCAGTGCGGCCCGGCGATGAACTGCTCCAGCGAAACCACGCGGATGCCCTCAAGGAGCTTGAGCCCGCTCACGGCGTCCCTCCCGACGATGCGTTGGTGTGGGTCCTGGCGAGCACGACCGGCCGCCAGTCGAGAACCTCGGAGTCACGCCCGCCACCGCCGGGTTCGCCCGACCGGACGGTGACGAGCACTCTGAAACCGATCACCTCGGCTCCGGGGGCGACGGCGAGGCGATCCAGTTCCTCGTGGCGGAAGTCGAGGACGTCGCCCTCGAAGACCGGTGCCAGGTGGTCGCAGCTGCGCCAGCCCAGCAGGGTGACCAGGCCCGGGACGACCCGCCCCAGCGAGGCCTGAGCGAGTCCGATGGCGTGACCGCCGTAGACGAGCCGCTTGCCGTCGATGCCCCTGGCCGGGTCCCGGTGTGCCGCCGCCTGGTTCTGGGTGAGCCGGACGAGTTCAAGCGCGTTCGAGACGGTGTCCGACAGCGGGTCGCTGTCGACGGTGAGCCGGTCGAAGGCGGTCGGGAAGCTGTCGAGCCGCCAGTCCGGGACGAACCGCAGGTAGTCGTCAAGGGGCGTGTCGTCGGTCGCCGTGCCGATCGTGCCGGCGACCGTGACGGAGTCCGGGTCCCGGCACGGCAGCAGCGCGAGCCGCTCGAACTCGGCGACCACACGGCCCAGTTGGTCGGTCGTCCGCATGCGCAGCAGGACCTTGGCCCGGCGTCCCCGCGGGTTCGGCTTGGTGAGTTCGAGGGCGACCGGTGTCACCTCGGTGGTGAGGGTGTCACCGATGCGCACCTGACGGTGCAGGGCCACCGAACGGTAGAAGAGGTTGGCGATGACCCTCTTCGTCGCGACCGTGGACTGGCCGATGGCCACCTGGAGCACGAGGCCGGGGTTCACGACGCGTCCCCCGGCGCCCGCCGTGTTCGCCGAGTCGACGTCGCTCAGGGCGAGCCGGAGCGGGTCCCCGGTGATGCCCTGGTAGACGGCGGCGAGGCCGGCGTCGAGGGTGATCGACGGGGCCAACGGCAGGGGAGTGCCGAGGACGAAGTCGTCCGCGTAGGGCGCGGCAACGGGGTCGTTCATGGCTGGACTTCCTTGCTGACGCTGTCGACGATGAGGCGTGCGCGGTCGACGACGGGTTTGTCGACCATCCGGCCGTCGACCCGGATCGCGCCGCCGACGGAGCCCTCGGCGGCCTCCAGGACGCGCCGGGCCCAGCCGATCTGCTCGTCCGACGGCGCGAAGCCGTCGTTGACGCGGGCGAGCTGGGCCGGGTGGATGCACAGCTTGCCCGCGAAACCGAGAGAACGGTCCGTCTCGATGTCCGCGCTCAGCTCGGGACCGTCCTCCAGGACGGTGCTCGGCCCCGCCAGCGCCCACACACCGCCCGCCGCGGCGGCGTTGACGATGCGGCCCTTGGCCCAGCCGAGGTCGCTCGCGTGCCAGCCGCCCACCGCGGTGAGCTCGGCGGTGTAGTCGACGCTGCCGAACATGAGGCCGACCACGCCCGCCTGGCGCGCGATCCGCAAGGCGTCCTCGACGCCCTCCGGGGTCTCGATGAGAGCGATCACGGAGAAGGAGCCCCGGTCCAGCAGGGACGTGGCGCGATCCGCGGTGGCCTTCGGCAGGACCACGGCCGCGACCGCTCCGGCGTGCGCGTCGAGCATGCGCAGGTCCGACCGGCCGGTGACCGACTCGGGGTCGTTGACGCGCACGGTGACCGTGACGGAGGGGGCCTGCGCGAGAAACGCCGAGGCGTTGGCGCGGGCGGCGTCCTTGTCCTCCGGGGCCACACCGTCCTCCAGGTCGACCATCAGCGCGGAGGCCGGTCGCCGCAGGGCGGAGTCCAGGAGCTTCGGGCTGGAGGCCGGGACAGCGAGCAGGGAGCGCACCGGGGCCGGGCGCCTCACGGGCGGGTCCCCGGGCGGGAGGCGGCATCGAGCCGTCTGTCGACAGGAGAGGGTGCCGGGTGAGGTACACGCCGGGCGAGCTTGATCATCGGTTCGGAGCCCCTCGCACGTTGGCTTCTCGGGTCGTCCGGCCGTGCCGGTTCCGTTGCGCTGACAGTAGGACCCGGATCGCCTTCGAGGGGTGGTCAAACCGCACAGGGAATGCAGGGCCCAGGGTGCATAATCGCCACCATGGTGAGTGTGGCCGATGTGCTGAGAACGCCGGTGGAACTGCTGGTCGTCTCGTGTCCCCACCCCGAGGCGCAGGTGCGCTGGGTGGCGACGAACGAGCTGTCGGAGCCGGCGCCCTTCCTGGAGGGGGGAGAGCTGCTCCTGTGCACCGGCCTGCCGACCGCGGGCTGGGACACCGATCGTTGGCGGGCGTATGTCCGGGACCTCGTCGGGTCACGGATCTCGGCGCTGGGTTTCGCGACCGGGCCGGCGCTGACGCACGGTTCCGTCCCCCGTGGGCTCGTGACCGCCTGCCAGGAGGTGGGGCTGAACCTGCTGGAGGTCCCCATGGTGACGAGCTTCGTCTCCGTCAGTCAGGCGGTCGCCGGTCTGATCCAGGACCGTGAGCGGCACGAGGCGCGTGAGGCCGTCGCACTCCAGCGACGACTCGCCCGGGCGGCGCGTCGGCGTGACGCCGCGCGCTCGATCGCGGACGAACTCGCCTCCCATGTGCGCGGAAGGGTCTGGGTGCTCGGCCCCGACGGGAGCATCCTCGCGAGGGCGGGCACCGCGAACGCGCACAATGCCGTACTGCCGGAGGTCCGTGACCAGGTGAGCGCCCTTCGCTCCCGGGGTCTCGCGGCCACGGCCGGCTGGGTGTCACCTCCGACGCACGTGACGCTCCAGGCCGTGGGCCTGCACGAACCCCCGGAGGCGTACTTCGCGGTGGCCACGAGCGCGGCGATGTCGGAGTACCAGCGCGCGGCCGTACAGACGGCGACGGCTCTTCTGAGCCTGGAGCTTGAGCGGCGCTTCGAGCGGCGGGAGGCCGCTCGCAAGGTCAGCCGCCATGTGTTCGATCTCCTGCTGGAGGGGGAGGTCCGGGCGTCGGAGCTCGTGCTGTCGGCGGCCACCCCGACCGGGGACGACCTCCGGCTGCCGCGCCGCATCACCGTCCTCCGGGTGCGCGGTGAGGGGGAGGAACTGCGCCGGGCGCACGCGGCCATCGAGTCCGGGAGCGACGAGCTCTGGCATCTCGCGGCGATGTCCGCCGAGGGCGGGGAACTGCGCGTGATCACCGCGAGCCCGGAGGCGGGTGAACTGGCCTCGGGGCTCGCCCGACCGGGCCTGCACGTGGGAGTCGGCTGCGCGGTGCGTCCCGACGACGCGCGGAGGGCCTTCTCGACGGCGGGGTTCGCGGTCGAACAGGCGTCTGCCGCGAGACCCGTCGTCGTCTGGGAGGACCTGAGCGCCTCGGGGCTGACGTCACTGGTGAGCGTCGAGGCGCGGGAGACCTTCTCCCAGGAGCTGCTCGGCCGCCTGGACGGCACGGCGACCGGGCGGGCGGACCTGACCCGGCTGGCTACGTCGTTCCTCAGGAACCACGGGCGAATCCATTCCGTCGCCCGTGAGATGGACATGCACCGCAACACCGTTCGTTCCCGGGTCCGGGAGATCGAGCAGGCGCTCGGAGTGGATCTCGACGACCCGACAGCCCGGCTGAACCTGTGGGCCGCGCTGCAGATCTCGGTGATGACACGCCCGACGGGGTAGCCGTCGCCGCACCGGTCAGGCCGGCCGGAGTACCTGACTGAGGGTGTCGACGCCCCACTGGACGGGCAGCCGCTGGAGGCTCGTGTAGACGAACGTCTCGGTGCTGGTGACACCGTCGATGCCGCGGATGCCGTCACTGATGACACCGCGCAGGTGCGAGCGGTCACGACAGGCGATCTCGACCAGCAGGTCGAAGCGCCCCAGCGTCTGGATGATGACCTCCACCTCGGGGAGGGCGGCGATGTCCTCGGCGACGTCGACGCACTTCCTGCCCTCCACCCGGATGCAGACCGCGGCCATGGTGGCGACCCCCATCGAGAGCCGGTTGACCGAGGTGGTGATCTTGACGGCGCCCGAGGAGATCAGATGCATCGTCCGGCGACGCGCGTTCGCGTAGCTCATGCCGAGCTGATCGGCGAGATCGGTGTACGGCAGCCGGCCGTCGGTCTGAAGCGCCGTCATCAGACGGCGGTCCACCTCGTCGACCGTCGGACTCGGGGTCGTCGCCAGGGACAGGGTCGCCTGGGGCGAGTGGGCGAAGGACCACTTGAGGACGTCGAGGTACAGCATCGTGGTGAGGCCCGCGTGGACCGCTTCGAGCGTGCGCACGTGTTCGTCGAGCAGGTCGGCGAGGTGCTGCTCGTCGCGGGCGAGGATCTCGAAGATCACGTCGAAGGTGCCCATGGTGGAGGCCACGAGCGAGACCTCCGGGATCTTCGCGAGTTCCTGTGCGGCGGCCCTGACCTGGCCCGACACGGACACACCGATCGCGGCGGCGGCGTGGTAGCCGAGGACCCGCGGGTCGGGGACCCCGACGACACGGACGATCCCGGCCTCCACGAGCCGGTTGTACCGCTCGCGCACCGCGTCTCCGGCGAGACCGACCCGTGCGCCCATCGAGCGGAAGGTCATCCGCCCGTCCTCGAGGAGCGCGTTGATCAACCCGCGGTCGATGTCGTCGAGTTCGGCGGGAAGACCGGCGTCGCCGGCGGCTTGCATCGGCATCGCAGCGCACATGGCGACGACGGTCCCTCCTGGCACCCGGGGTGGCTTGTGTTCGGTCGCCGGTCAGCCTATCGCGCCGTACCGATCGGCACGTGAACGGCGCCGGGGCCGCCCGACACGTGCTGTCGCGGCCCCGGCGCCGTCTGTTCGATCACTCGCCGACGTAGGGGAGCTCCGCCTTGGGGCTGCGCTGGTTGCCGATGACGTTCATCATCAGCCGCAGGATCGTCTGGGCGGTGATGTCCTGGATGTCGAGGCCGGGCTGGTACTCCGTGAACACGACACCGGCGACCTTGCCGCGCCGGGCCAGCCCGGCCACCAGGGTCCGCATCTCCTGGAACGTGAGCCCGCCCGGCTCGCGCGCGCCGACGCCGGGCGCGATGGAGGTGTCCATGCCGTCGCAGTCGACGGTGATGAGCCACCGTCCGGGACTCGTCAGCGAGTCGAGCAGCCACTGGGCGCCCCGCTCGTGGAGTTCCCAGGCCGTCACGATGCGGTTGCCCGCGGCGCGCGCGTCCTCGACCTCGCCGCGACGGGCGCTGCCGATGCCGCGCATGCCCACCTGGACGACGTCCTGTACCCACGGGAACTCCCGCAGCCGGCGGATCGGGCTGGAGTAGCCCCGCGTGACGCCGTAGCGCTCCTCGCGGAAGTCCAGATGCGAGTCGACGTGCAGCACGTTGATCGTCTCGTGCTCGAAGCCGCCGCCGACGATCGGCGGTATCGAGTCGAACCCGCCGACGACGAGCGGCACGGCCCCGCGCGCTACGACCGACTTCACGAAGCCGATCCCGGTGTCCCAGACCGAGTCGGGGTTTCGGATGTCGGTCGGTACCGCCCCGAGGTCGGTGACGGTCGGTTTGTTGTCGGGGAAGAGGACGTCGTCGAAGTCGAAGTCGTAGTGGTCCCAGTTCAGCGCGTAGGGCCGCACGAAGGACTGCGCCCGCACGACGTCGGCGCCACCGGCGCACGCGGTGAGGTCGACGGCGTGGTACGGCACACCGAACGGGATGCCGAAGAAGGCGTACGGCGTGCTCAGTTCGGCCGGGTCTGCGATGTACGGGGCGTTGAGGAAGGTCTTGTCCGGGGCGGTGGCGTCCTCGACGAGGTTCATGGCGTACTCGTTTCCAGGGGTCGATGGGGGTTCGGTTACTGGCCGAGTTCGGTCGTGACGACCGACGCGATGCCGGTGACGCACTCGGTGATGATCGCTTTGCCCGCGTCCGCGCTGGCTCCGGTGCTGGGTGCGAGGCAGCCCGAGGAGGGGACGAGGCCGGAGGGGGTCGGGTAGACGTCGTAGGGCGGGAACGCGGCCAGCTCCGCCGACGGGGCCAGGTCGAGATCGACGAGGTCCGGGTACAGGTGCATCATCACCGACGTCTCCAGGAACGCCGCGTGCTCCAGGTCCAGGCCGGGGTATTCGAGGTCCTCCGGGTAGACCTTGCGCAGTGTCTCCGGGGTGAGCAGGTCGGGCCACAGGACCGTCACGACCTTGAGGTCCGCGCGCCGCGCGGTCACCTGGAAGGAGGCCTCGTGGATCGCGGCCGTGTTCTCGTAGTGCCCGGACAGGACGCAGACGTGGCGGGCGCCGTCGTCGGCGAACTGGTCCAGCAGCTCCATGAGAGTGGTGACCGTCGCGTTGAGCGACAGTCCGGTGGTGCCGGGGAACTCCTCGCCGCCGCCCGAGCGGGGCACGCTGCGCGAGCCGTAGTTGAGCGTCGGCGCCACGAGCGCGCCGCTCGCCGCCCCGACGAGGTCGGCGATCGCGGTGACACAGAGGGCGTCGGTGCCCAGGGGGAGGTGGGGGCCGTGCTGCTCGGTCGCCCCGATGGGGAGGATGACGGGGGTGGACGCGATGAGTTCGGCGTAGCGGGTCATCGGCATCCGGTCGATGCGGAGGGTGTCAGGCATGACGGTCCTTCCTGCTCTGCGCGGGCATGGTCTCGGTCTCGGTCTCGGGGAGGTCCGGCGCGTATCCGGTGAGCCCGCTGTCGAGAGACAGCTGTGCGAGGCGGTCGAGGTAGTCGTGGAGGAAGCCGGGGTTCTCCAGTCGTGGGACGGCCTGCCGACTGACCCGTGCCCCGATGGTCGCCTGCGCGCGACCGGCGGCCACGGCCGCGCGGACCGGATCGATCACAGGGATCCCGATCAGGGCGGACACGTCCTTGGCCATCGCCGTGAAGCCGAAGCTCATGCAGGACAGGACGATCGATTCGGCACCTCGGTAGCGAAGCGCGACCGCCTGCTGTGTAACGGCTTCCAGTGCCTGCTCGTACTTGCGGTCGACGTCCGCGAAGGGCGTCTCGATGCTCTCGACGCCCACGCACCGGGATTCGGCCCCCACCCGGCGGATCTGCGCCCGGAGCTCAGGGATGGCCGACTCGGCGATGGTGACCACGCCGAACGTGCGCCCGACGAGGGCGGACAGGACGACCGAGGCCTCGCCGCCGCCGATGACGGCGCAGTCGGTGACGCTCCGGGCGGCGTCGAGACCCGGGTCGGTGGCGCAGCCCAGGATGATCGCGTCGTAGTCCGCGCCGTGTCGGCTCACCGCGTGCAGGACACCGGGCACGACCAGAGCGCCGCCTACGACGGACTCGTAGAAGTAGCCCGGCCCGATCCGGATTTTGGTGACGTCGAAGACGTCGTCCGGGCCGACGAGGGCCCGCCCACGCTCGGCGAGCCGGGTCATCTCGGTCTCGTCGGCGCCCAGGTCGTCGACGACGAGGTAGAGGAAGCGCATCGCGGTCAGCCGGTCGTCGCGGAGGTGAGTTCGGACGGTTCGGGTTTCCCGGCCGCCGCCAGGTCCCGCGCCCACTCCGCGAAGGCGCGCCGGTATCCGAGCGTGAACTTGTCCGCGGGGCTGTGCACGAGACCGGCGGTGCCGAACAGCGGTGCCTCGCGCGGTTCCAGCTGGGAGATGATCGGGGTGTCCTCGGAGTAGATGATGTGCTCGTGCCGGACCGCCTCGGCGATCGGGACGCCGGTCCACGACGGGGTGGCCGCGGTGGCGAAGTAGATGATCGACCGGGTGTCGTCCACCGGCTGGGCCGCGTGCACGGTGTAGCGGATGCCCTCGTCGCCCTCCATCTTGAGACAGATCAACGCGGGCGGGCGGACGTAGTAGGTGAAGACCATGCTGTCGTGCCAGATCTCCTCGAAGCCGCCGGCCACGTTGTAGCCCCGCTCCATGACCATCGTGTAGCCCTCACGGCTCACGGTGAGCGGCTCGACGAGGGGGTCCATCTCGCCCATCGTCCGCACGTGGACGAAGGCGAAGTGCGCCACGTCGCGGAAGTTCTCCACCGTGTGCCGGATGCCGCATCCCACGGGGATCGGGTCGCCGTTGCCGTTGGCCCAGTTCTCCCAGTCGGCGAGGAAGTCGAAGTCGGGGAACTCCTGATAGCCGGGGTCGAGACAGGTCCACACGAGCCCGAACCGCTCGATGGCGGGGAAGGCGTCGATCACCGCCCCGGGCGGAACCGGCTTGTCGGGGCCCGACGACGGCACCAGGGTGCACTTGCCGTCCAGGCCGTTGAAACGCCAGCCGTGGTACGGGCACTGGATGTCCCCGCCGACCACCTTGCCCGTGTGCAGGTAGGCCCCGCGGTGGGCGCAGCGGTTGCGGGTCACGCGGACGGAGCGGTCCTCCGCCCGGTACGCGACGAGTTCCTGGCCGAGCAGCTTCACCTGCTGCGGGCCGCCCGCGAGGTCCTGACTACGGGTCACCGGGAACCAGGCCCGACGGTAGGCCAGATCCACGTCTTCTTCGGTCGCTATCAGACGGTCGCCGGACATGCTCACGAACCTCCAGGGATCGGTGGCGGCAAACAGGCGGTGTGCCGGGCACACCGAGCCGTGTCCACGGCAGTGGTGAAGCCATATTCTATAGAGCGACGGTAAGTATGTCTCCACCTTGACGGTAGCTTGTTGGGTCCGGCAGACTCCCGTCATGGACGTTCAGCGCATCAGCGCCTTCAGCCACGACGGCACGGGAGGCAACCCCGCGGGTGTCGTCATCGGGGAGTCCCTGCCGGACCCCGCGACCATGCAGCGGGTGGCGGCCGAGGTGGGCTACTCCGAGACCGCCTTCGTGGCCATCGCCCCGGGGGCGACCGTCGCGGAGGTCAGGTACTACAGCCCGGACGCCGAGGTCGACTTCTGCGGGCACGCCACGATCGCCACCGCTGTCGCGCTCGCCGAGGCCCGGGGCCCCGCCTCCTTCGAGTTCCGGACCAAGGCCGGTTCCGTGCACGTCGAGGCCGCCGTGGAAGGCGGGAGTGCCACCGCCACGCTGACCTCGGTCACGCCGAAGGTCACCCCGGCACCGGTCTCGCTCCTGGATGCCCTGCTTCCCCTCCTGGGCTGGTCGCCCGAGGACCTCGACCCGGTCCTGGCGCCGGCCCTGAGCTACGCGGGGGCCTGGCACCTGGTCCTGGGGACGGTGAGCCTGTCCACTCTGGAGAGCCTCGCCTACGACTTCGCCGGGGTCCGGTCGCTGATGCTCGAACACGGCCTGACAACCCTGCAGTTGGTGCACCGCACGGCTCCGACAGAGTTCCGGTCGAGGAATCCCTTCCCCGTCGGGGGCGTGGTGGAGGACCCCGCCACGGGAGCGGCCGCCGCCGCGTTGGGGGCCTACCTCCGGCACTACGGGCTGGTGCGGCCGCCCGCGGACGTCACCATCGTCCAGGGAGTCGAAATGGGGGCGCCGAGCCTGATCCGCGTCGCCGTCCCGGCAGGGGACGCGGGCATCCGCGTGACGGGTGCCGCCCACCGGCTGGGCTGAATCACCTGCGAGGATGTCCGCGCCCCTACGCCCCCGTCGCCCGACCACCCGCAGGAGTGCCGCATGCCTCCCGAAGGCCGACCGCCCCGCCGGTTCCGCATCAGTGACGTCGCGTCCGCGGTGGGCGTCAGCCCCCAGACGCTGCGCGTGTGGGAGCAGAACGGCCTGGTCACCCCGACGCGGAGTCCCGGTGGTCAGCGGTACTACACCCAGAGCGACATCGACCGTGCGCGGCAGGTGGCGCAGCTCCGAGACCGCCATGGGGTCGCTCCCACCGCGCTCGCGGACCTGTCGCCGCCCTCGACCGGCGGGCTCGGTACGAGGATCCGGGAACTGCGCCGGCACCGGTCCCTCACCCAGCAGGAGCTCGCGGACCGGGTCGGCCTCTCGCGCTCGCACCTCGCGGCGATCGAGCGCGGTGACTCCGCCCTCACCTTTGCCGTGGTGAGCCGGCTGGCGAGCGCGCTGGACGTCTCGGCCCGCGACCTGGGGCCGAGCGAGTCCAGCGACGACCTGGTGGTGCGCAGCGAGTCCGGAAGCCGGACCGACCTGTCGGGAGTGATCTGGGAGGAGCTGGCCGCCCCCGGTCTCGGACTGGAGCCCGCGCTTCTCCTCGTGCCGCCGGGCACGGCCTCCGGGAACGCCCCGACCGACCGCCCCGGCACCACTTTTCTGTACGTCCTCGAAGGCGTCCTGGACTTTGAACTCCACGGTCGGCCGGACGTGCAGCTCACCACCGGGGACGCGATCACTCTGCCGCCGGGCCTGGCGTGGACCTGGCGCAACCGCTCCGAGCGCCCGGTCCGGGCCCTGTACGTGGAGACATCGGTCCGGCAGGCCCTGCCCTGAGCACGCGCAGGTCCGAAGCCGTGCGACGGCCGCGGTGAACATCCTGATCAGTCGTCCACGACAGCCGCCGCCTGCCGCATGTCCAGCCGCTCGTGGACCTTCATGAGATCGCGGCGCGAGCGGTAGACCACCGCTCCGGCGACGCTCACCACGAGCACACCGAGAGGCACCGCCCAGTTGACGTACCAGGCCGTCCCGGGCTGCCGCGGCCAGGCGACGTTGACGCCCGCCACCACGAGCCAGACCACGATCACGATGTTGAGCGGCAGCCCCCACCTGCCGAGGCTGAACGAACCCGGGTGCCAGCGCCCCTTGAGGCGGGTCACCAGGGCGGCGATGGAGGGGAAGAGGAAGGTGACGAAGAAGCCGCCCGTGACGAATCCGATCAGGGTGACGTAGATGTTCGAGCCGCTCAGCAGGTACAGGAGCCCGACGAGGACACCGGTCAGGACGATGGCGTTGATCGGCAGACCGTCCCGCTGGGAGAGCCGGCCGAGCGTCTTCGACGCGGGGATGGCGTTGTCCCGGGCGAGGCCGAAGACCACCCGCGACGCTCCCGCCTGGACGGCGACGGCCGCGGCGAGGAAGCCGATCAGGAACAGTGCGAACAGCGGTTTGGCGACTCCGTCTCCCAGGGCGTGGGTGAGGGTCTCCACCACCGGGTCGGCGCTCTGCCCGGCGACGACCGCCTTCAGGTCCGGCACGGCGAGGATCAGGGCGAGACCGCTGTACGCGACGACGGCACCGACCAGCACGAGGGAGACGATCAGCGCGCGCGGGGCCACCCGCCGGGCCGAGCGCACTTCCTCGGCGATCGATCCCGCGCTCTCGAAGCCGAAGAACGAGAAGCCCACCAGCGCCATCACCGCGGCGAACGCCCCGCCCAGCAGATAGCTCTTGCCGTGGTCGGCGCCCTGCGAGGCGAAGAGGACCGAGAAGTCGTTGTTGTGCTGCCAGATCAGCAGGTAGGTGCCGATCAGGACGGACCCGACCAGCTCGGCGACGATCGAACCCGCGATGAGGATCTTCATCGCCTTGCGCCCGACGGTGTTGGCGAGCGTCGCCACCAGCATGATCGCGAGCCCCGCCATGGCGCTCTGGAGAGTCGTCGGACTGTCGACGCCGATCAACGCGTTCAGATACGCGCCGCCGCCGAAGGACACCGCTCCCAGACCGCTCACCAGCGTCCAGGTGTAGAACCAGCCGGCGAACCAGCCCGGGCCGTTTCCTACCAATGCGCGTGTCCACTGGTAGACGCCTCCGGCGAGTGGCCACACGGAGACCAGCTCGGCGAAGACGAACGCGACCGCCAGCTGGAAGCCCAGGGCGATGAGCAGGCCCCACCAGAAGGCGGCGCCGCCCGCCGTGAGCACGAGTCCGAAGATCGTGTAGAGGGCGACGATCGGCGAGATGAAGCCGAAGGCCAGGGCGACGGTGGAGGCGTAAGTGAACTCGCGTTTGAGGGCGGGTTTGTCAGCCTCCGGCTGCGTGCCGCGTACCTCGGTGTGTGACTCAGGCATGGGGATCCTCCTACGACGCCGTATAGGCAGGTGGCCGCACGCTAGTCCGAGTTTTATTGCCTCACAAGGCTCTGGACGCGACTAATCATCAGAATATACGTGCCCGATCCGAGCTGTTTACATCCACTCGTTGCGCGGGGAGAAGGTGGCGGCACCCTTGACCGTGACCCGGATCACGATACATTCTCTTTTCTATCAATCAATAGAAAGGATGCACATGCGGTCCTCACCCAGTGCCGCCACGCCCCTTCGGGCGAGGCCCCCGATGCTGCCGCGCCTGGCGGACCACATCGTTTTCAACGCGCGGCACCGCGCGACGCGCGAGGTCCTGGTCTCGGGCGAGGAGAGGGTCACGTGGGGCGAGCTCCCGGACCGACTCGACGCGATCGCGGACGCGCTGGTGAGCCACGGTGTGACCCGGGGGAGCCGGATCGCCGTATGGGCCGCGCCCAGCGTCGAGAGCCTGTTGTGCTACCTGGCCTGTGTGCGGATCGGCGCGACCTTCGTCGGAGTGAACCCCAAGTACGTCGAGGCGGAAGTCCTCCACGTCGTCGACGACTCGACGCCGACCGTCTTCCTCGCGGCGACCCAGGAAGGCTGCGCGGACGTGGCCGGTGTCGTCGACGCGGTCCTCGCCCGTCGGCCCGGGACGACGGTGGCGCTCTTCACGCCCAAGGCGCGCGGCGGGGCCGGCCTGGACGACTTCGTCCCCGCGGATCTCCGGCACCAGGAGGCCGTCCAGGCCCTGGTCGCCTCGGTGCAGCCCGACGACGCCGCCACCATCGTGTACACGTCCGGCACGACAGGGGTCCCGAAGGGGGCGATCCTCACCCAGAAGGGCCTGGCGTACAACTACTGGCACACCTACGACCAGCGCTACATGGACTGGCTCAAGGTCCCGGCCTACTTCACGATCAACCACCTGGCCGGTCTCGGGGACGTCGCGTCTCTCACCGTCGTCGCCGGCGGCACCATGTACCCCCTGGAGGACTTCGACGCCCCGGCGATCCTCTCGCTGATCGAGCGGGAGAAGCTCACCTACCTGCCCGGCCTCGTCACGCACTTCCAGCTCATGTTCCGTGACGTGGATCTGAGCGAGCACGACCTGTCCAGTCTCGAGTTCATCTGGTGGGGCGGCGCGGCCATCCCCGACAAGCTCCTGCGGCTCCTGAAGTCGCTGGCTCCGCGAGCCGGCACCGACTTCGGTCAGACCGAGACGATGGGGCCGCTGATCTTCACCCCGACCGACGCCACCGACGAACAGTGCCAGGCGACGATCGGCCGACCGAGCCCGATCTTCCCGGTACGGCTCGCCGACCCCGACGGCAACGTCGTGCCGGTGGGCACTCCGGGCGAGATCCAGGCGACCGGCGTAGGGGTCAGCCCCGGCTACTGGGGTCGGGCCGAGGCCACGAGGGACCTGTACACGCAGGACGGCTGGCTCCGCACCGGCGACCTCGCCGTCCAGCGCCCCGACGGGTTCCTGGCGATGGTCGGCAGGGCCAAGGAGATGTTCAAGTCCGGCGGATACAACCTGTACCCGATGGAGATCGAGGCGGTGCTCGACGCTCACCCGGCCGTGGAGATGTCCGTCGTCGTCCCGGCCCCGGACGAGCTCTACCAGGAGGTCGGCGTCGCCTACCTCGTTCTGGCCCCGGGACGCGAGTCGACGACGGAGGAGGAACTGCGCGATCACCTGCGAGGGCAGCTCGCCAACTACAAGGTGCCCAAGCGGTTCGTGCTCCTGGAGCGCTTCCCGCAGACACCCGTCGGCAAGGTGGACAAGGAGAGGCTGCGCCGCCACGCCGCCGGTGCGGACTCGGTCACCCTGGACGAGGTGGCAGGTCGTTCTCCGGACGAGGGCCGACTCACGGACAGGCCGGCCGGCCGGTGACACCCGACAAGCCCGAACGGTCCGTGCGGTCGACGTCACCCGCCGCCCGGAACACCACCAGGCTCGGCCGCCCCCGGGCCTCGGGAGCCGCCAAGGACGAGAACCCGCGCCAGGCGATCCTGGTCGCGGCCGCCGAGCTGTTCAGCCGTACCGGGTACGCCGGCACCTCGACCCGTGCCATCGCCGAACAGGTCGGTCTGCGTCAGCCCTCGATGTTCCACTACTTCAGGACCAAGGAGGACCTGCTCGCCGAGTTGCTCGAGAACCTCATCACCCCCACCACCGAGCTGCTCGCGAACCTCGAAGTGCTGGATGCCGCGCCGGCGGCCAAGCTGTACGCGCTGGCCTTCGGAGACGTGCTCAACATGGCGAGCTCCGACACCAACATGACCACCCTTCAGTTCCTCAACAACGCCAGGACGGAGCGCTTCGACAGGTTCTGGGCGCTGCGCACGCAACTGTTCGACGGATACGCGCAGTTCATCTCCCAAGGTCTGAAGAGCGCGGCCTTCGCCTGTCGCGACGAGGCCATCGCCCGCAGCGTCGTCTTCGGCATCGCCGACAGCGTCGCGCTGTGGGAGGACGCCGACAGTTTCGAGCCCCAGGAGATCAGCGTCGAAGTCGCCGACGCGGTCCTGCTCTTCCTGCTGGCCGACAAGGGCGCCCTGGAAGCGGTCCGCACCGAAGCACTCGCCCTGATCCGGGCGGCACGAAAGGAGGAGGACGAGTGAGTTCGAGGACGGAGAAGCCGGACGCCGTACCGGAGGCCGGCGAGACACCGCTCGTCGACCGGCTGCGCCCGCAGATCGGGTCCGAGGTCCATGTCTCGGGCTGGTTCGACGTCGCCCAGGCGGACATCGACGACTTCTCGCGCATCACCCACGACTGGGACTACATGCACAACGACCCGGAGTGGGCCAGGACCGGACCGTGGGGCAGGACCATCGCGCACGGCTACTTCCTGCTGTCCCTCGCGTCGCACTTCATGGGCGACATGGGGTTCCCGATGGTGCAGACCGCCAACGAGCGCATGCTCAACTACGGCCTGGACCGCGTCCGGTTCATCAACCCGGTCCTGATCGGCGACCGGATCCGCGCCCGGCTGACCCTCACCGACATCACCGAGCGCCGTGAGGGCGTGAACCTGGTCAACATCCGTGCGGTGTACGAGTCCGAACGGTGCGGCGACCGGCCGCACCTGATCGCGGACGTCCTGATGCTGCTCGTCCACGGCGACTCCGTGAACGAGGTCCGATGACGAACCGGAAAGAGGTTGAGAACATGACGGTCAACATGCTCGCGGAGCTCCCCTGGTCGGAGTACGCCGAGCGCCTGGAAGCCGGGGCGACGGTACTGGTGCCGGTCGGTGCCAACGAGCAGCACGGGCACCATCTCCCGCTCGGGACGGATACGGTCGAGGTCATGGCGGCGTGCCGGGTCGCCGCCGACCACGGCGACTTCCTGATCGCTCCGCCGATCGCCTACGGCTACGCGTCGCAGATCCGAAGCGCCGCCGGCAACCACTGGCCGGGCAACATCTCCCTCCAGTCCAGCACGCTGGTGGCGGTCGTCTCCGACGTCGTACGGTCCCTGATACGGCACGGTGCCAAGCGGATCGCCGTCATCAACGCCCACTACGAGAACACCTGGTACCTCGTCGACGCGTGCGAGCAGGTGTCGAAGGAGATCGTCCAGGCGGGCTCGGACGCCCGGATCGTCGCGATGATGTGCTGGGACGCCGTGTCGCCCGAGGTCTGGCGGAAGGTCGACGCCACCAGCGGGAACGTTCCCCTCGACCTCGCCCACGCCGGTGTCCTGGAGACCTCGGCCATGCTGCACATCGCCGAGGAGCAGGTCCATGAGGACCGCGTCCAGGAAGCCGAGTACGTGACGTTCCCGCCGTACGACGTGTTCCCGCAGGACCCGACCGGCCTGCCGGAGACCGGTTCCCTCTCGTCCCCGAGCGGATCGACCGCGGACCTGGGCCGCACCATCGTCGACGACATGGGAACGAACATGGCCCGGCTACTGATCGAGGCCTTCGAGAAGCCCGCGACCGAGAGGCATGTGCCGCTTCGTTGAGGCCGGCGGTCGAGCCCGGCCCGGCTGTGACAAAGGGCGCACGCCCAGCGGAACCCCTTCGACTTTCCGCACCACTTTTGCGCACCGATGTTGTGACCGCTCACACTCCTTCCAGGAATGTGAGCGGTCACACGTCGTTTGTCGGGGCCGCTCCGGCATCCGCGATTCCGGAGCCCAGGCCCGTTCTCGGGAGACCACCGCACCGGGGAGCGCCAGGCGAGGCGTCCCGGATCGTCCTCACCGCCGGTTCGAGGTGAGGGCTCTGAGAGAGGGCAAGGCAACGGACACGAGGAGACCATCAGAGATCTGTCGGCGGTGAACGGTGGCTCAGCCGGTGAGGGGGCGCGGTGTGCCTGACTCGGGAGCCGCTTCAGCCGACGGGTCATCAGAGGCCTGAAAGGTTCACAAGCGTGAGACGCAAGATCACCATCGGCCTGCTGTCCATCGTGCTCATGGCGGGCGGAGTTCTGTTCCCCAGCGCAAGCTATGCGGCCGAACCCCGGTTAGGCGTCGATCTGTCGCGGAGCACCGGTGACATCGCGCACGGTGCGACGGGCTTTCTCTACGGCCTGGGCAACCCTGGAGTTCCAAGTGACAACTTGCTCCAGCCGCTGCACCCGCAGCAGGCCGCCCAGAAGCCCCAGGTAGGTCTCCAGCACCCCAGCGGTGACGCCTTCGACGTGGCCCCCCGATACGTGGCGAGCGGCATCAGCGAGATCCAGATCTACCTCCAGGACATGTACCGCGTCTGGCCCTACGAGAACCTGGGCCTGAACGACTACCTCGGCAAGATCGACGACATGGTCGCCGACGTGAAGGCCGACCCGAACTACGGCAAGTACGTCTACGTCCCGTTCAACGAGCCCGACTTGATCTGGTACGACGGACTGGCGAGCGACGCGGCCACGCGGCAGAGGTTCTTCGAGGACTGGAAGACGGTCTACCAGCGCATCCGCGCACTGGACCCGACCACCAAGATCGCGGGACCGAACTTCGCCATCTACCGCGGCGAGGCACTCTCCGAGTTCATGGCCTACGCCAAGGCGAACGACGTCGTGCCGGACATCGTCACCTGGCACGAGCTCCAGAACGACTTCTTCACCGACTACTACAACCACTACGACCACTACCGCGCCATGGAATCGCGGCTCGGGCTCCCCGAACTCCCCATCGTCATCAACGAGTACGCACGGTCCACGGGCGACCTCGGAGTACCGGGTCAGCTCATCCAGTGGATCACCCGGCTGGAGAACACCAAGGTGAGCGGCGACCTGGCGTACTGGGTCACCGAGGGCACCCTCAACGGCCTGTCGACCCACAACAACGAGGCGACCGGCGCCTGGTGGCTCTACAACTGGTACGGCGAGATGACGGGCAAGACGGTCACCGTCACCCCGCCGACCCAGAACGGCGCGCTCCAGGGCATCGCCACCCTCGACTCCGCCAAGAAGCAGGTGCGGGTCGTCTTCGGCGGTTCCTCGGGCGACACCGACGTCGTCGTCGACGGATTGGCCTCCACCCCGTACTTCAAGGGCAGGGTCCACGCGATCGTCCAGGCCACCGACAGCACCGGCACGGAAGATCCGTCGGGCAGGCCCCGAGTGGTGCAGGAGGGCGACTACACCGTCACCGACGGTCGGATCACCGTCCCCGTCGCGAACATGGCCGCCTCCTCCGCGTACCAGATGATCGTCACGCCCGACACGGACCGCACCGTGGCCGACGTACCCACCAGGTACGAGGCCGAGTACGCGGATCTCAGCGGCAGCGCACGGGTGAAGTACGCAGCCGGCACCGGCTACTCGGGGACGTCCTTCGTCGACGGCTACGCCGGTTCGCGCGACGCGAGCACGAACTTCGTCGTCACCGCCCCCGACCACGGGTACCACGACGTGACCCTCCGCTACTCGGCCGGCCCGCACCGAGGAACCCCCGCCGCCAGAACCACCCGCGTGACGGTGAACGGGTCCCGTCTGACCGACCTCTCGCTCTCCGGCACGGCGAACTGGAACACCTGGAGGACCAGGACGGTCAGGATGTTCCTCACCCAGGGCATCAACAGGATCAACTACGGTGCCTACACGCGTGACGACCGTGACGACATCGCCGTCGACTCCATCGACGTGACCCCGTCGACCTCCGGCGTGATCGGGAGCTACGAGGCGGAGAACCCGGCCAACACCCTCAGCGGCACCGCGGTGACCGCGTCCGACACCGCCGCGTCCGGCGGCGAGTACGTGCACTGGCTGGGCAACGGCACCGCCAACACACTTCAGTTCAACGGGGTCACAACGCGGACCTCGGGCCTCCACCGGATGGTCGTGACCTACACCAACGGCGACAACCGTGGGGACGGGGGCAACGACTTCAACATCATCAACCGGTACGCGGACATCACCGTCAAAGGCGCGAGCCCGCAGCGCGTGTACTTCCGCAACACCCGTGGCTGGTCCAACTACTGGACCACGACGGTCGACGTGACGCTGCACGCCGGCGTCAACACCATCAGGTTCGGCAATGGCGCGGCGTACGCGCCCAACATCGACCGGATCCAGGTCGCTCCGGCCGTCAGCGCCGGGGCGCGTCCCCGATCAGGCTGAACAGCCGAGCGAACGGCCTGTACGTCGACGGGGCGAGGCGGTCCCTTCGTCGGTCCGGCACCCTCCCGGGTGCCGGACAGGCCTCGCTTCCGCGTACCTGATCCGCCCGACCGGGCGGTGCGTTCGAGATAGGATGAAGTCGATTTCATTCATTCGACTGATAGAAAGCGTCCTGGGCCAAGGCCCTCCGACATCCGACGCCCCGCTCCAGGCGCTCATCGGTCGAGAGTCGACGTAGGCGAGGCACGCGGGGATGAGTACGACGCGACGGGTCGGTCGACCCCGGAAGGTGGCGCCCGACTTCGACGGCGACCCGCGCGAGCAGATCCTGTCGGCGGCCGCGAGACTCTTCGAGCAAGCGGGCTTCGCGGGCACGTCGACCCGTGAGATCGCCGCGGCCGCCGGGCTCACACAGGGCTCGATCTTCCACTACTTCCCGACCAAGGCCGACATCCTGGCCGAATTGCTCGACCGCACGACCGAACCAGCGCTGAGCTATGTCGCCGACCTTCAGAACCTGGACGTGTCGACCACTCAGCGGCTCTGCCTGCTGAACTACCTCGATGCGCTGGCCCTGTGCTCGGGGCCGTACAACGAAGCGGCCCTCATGTTCCTGCCGGAGGCCCGTGAGCCGATGTTCGACGACTACTGGCGCAAACGCCAGGTGCTCGTCGACTCCTACCAGGAGGTGATCCGCGCGGGAGTCGAGTCCGGTGAATTCGAGGACGACGACCCGGCGCGGCTCAACACACTGGTCTGCGCCCTCACCGAGAGCTCGGTGCGATGGTTCGACCGAGCACGGGAATCGCCGCGGGAGACCGCGGAACTCGTCGCGCGCACCGTCTTGAAGATCGTGCTCCGTGAACGCGTCGACACGGAGGCGATCGTCTCCACGACGGTCGCGGAGTACGGGGACACGTTTCCCGGCATCGTTCCCGTGACCACCGCGCTGCCGGACGCGCGGTAGCGGCGGGACCCTGGCTCTCGACGTACGGGTTCCGGATCCCCGATTGCCTGCCGCCCCTGTCCCGTCGCGGGGCGGAACAGGCGTCGGGGAGGCAAGGTGTCGGTCGCCTCGCAGGCGGATCGCCCACCGCCGCCGGCGATCCCGCCCTTGTTACCCCTCCACGTCACTCTCGCCCGCCGCCCGGGCCAGAGCTTCGGCGAAGACCCGAGGGTCCTGCGCGCCGGATATCCCGTACTTTCCGTCGAGGACGAAGAACGGCACCCCACGGATGCCGAACGCCGCGGCGGCCTTCAGGTCCCCTTGGATGGCCTCGTCGAAGGCGCCTTCCTCTACGGCGGTGCGGGCGCTCGTGTAGTCGAGTCCCGCCGCCTCGGCGATCCGGGCGAGGTTCTCGGTGTCGCCGATATCGCTCCGCGTGACGAAGTAGGCGTCGAAGAGCCGCTCGGCCACCTCCAGCTGCTTGCCCTGTGACTTCGCGAAGTGCAGGAGCTGGTGGGCCTTGGTCGTCTTCGCGTGGCGCGCGCTCGCGTAGTCGAATGCGAGCCCGACGCTCTTGGCGACCTTCTCCTCCTGGGCGGCCATGCCGATCGCCGCGTCCCGATCCACTCCGCGGATGTCGACCAGGTAGTCGATCGGTGTTCCCGCGAAGTCCTCGGGTGTGTCGGGGAGCAGGTCGAAGGAGTGGTACTCGACCTCCACGGCGCCACCCCACTCACGCAGGCCCTCCTCGAACCTGCGCTTTCCGATGTAGCACCAAGGGCAGACGATGTCCGACCAGACATCCACCTTGACGGGGGAGGGGGCGGTCATGCCGTCCATCCGCCGTCCACGGTGAGGGCGGTTCCCGTCACGAACGCGGCCGCGTCCGAGGCCACCCATGCGACCATCTCCGCGACCTCCTCGGCAGTGCCGAAACGCTCGAGCGAGGTCGGCGACGTCAGGACGGCCAGCTCTCCCGTGGCGCGCACGCCGTCAGGGTCGATGGGACCCGGCTGGACGACGTTCACGGTGATACCCCGGGTCCCGAGGTCACGCGCCAGCGCCTTGGTGAACCCGACCAGAGCCGCCTTCGCGGTCGCGATGACGGTGAGGCCCGGGAACGGTGCGTGCTCGGCGACCACGCTGCCGATCGAGATGACGCGCCCGCCTTCACCGAGGTGCTTCAGCGCCTCGTGCGTGGTGTAGAGGACGCCGCCGATGTTCACGTCGAGAGTGCTCTCGATGTGCTCGTCGGACGCGTCCATGAAGGGCTCGAACCATCCGTTGCCGGCGTTGTTCACGACGATGTCCAGGCCCCCGAGGTGCTGGACGGCGTCCCGCACTCCCTGACGGGCCTCGTCAGGGTTGCCCGCGTCGGCCTTGACGGCGTACGCACGCCTGCCCGTGGCCCTGATCTCCGCCACGACCTTCTCGGCCAGCTCGCTCGACGCCGAGTAGGTGATGACGACGTCGGCTCCCCGGGCGGCGAGGGTACGGGCGATGCCCGCGCCGATACCCCGCGCACCACCGGTGACAAGCGCTTTCTTGTTCGTGAGATTCGTATCCATGGAGTCCTCCAGATTGTTTGCTCGTGGGAATAGATGAGAGTGCGTCACAACGGTGTGCCCCGGTACGGCACAGGGCCGTAAGTCGCCTTGAGGCTACGAAGCAGGCAAGGCGTCCCAGTGGCCGCTCGTCGGCGCTTCGGCGAGCAGCGCGGCCAGGTCGACCGCGGCACCTTCCTCGGTGGAGCGGAAGGCCGCGTATGCCGCATGGTCCTCGCTCTGCTCCCACACCGTCAGGAGGTTGTAGACGGTCGCGTCCTCGGCGCTGCGCAGGGCCGTCGCGGAGAGATTGCCCTTGAACGTCCGGGTGGCCTCGAGGGTCTCCTGGATCACGGCGTTCGCGTGATCGAGCGCCTCTTCGCGGACCTTGATCACGAAGTCAACGTAGTGGGACATCAGTCGTGCCTCTCGGGTTGTGCAGGGAGCGATCAGGTACCGCTCCGCGGTGAACGATGACGAAAAACTCCGTGCGAGCCGTCGTATCAGCGCCATCAGATCGGTCAACCGGGCCACATCTGAAAACATTCCCGGCCTGGGAGCGCGTCTGTGTTATTCCCTTGTGCGTCGAGGCGCCGACGCGACGGCACGAGGGTGCGCCGGTTCTCGGCAGGGGTGATTTTCGGGCGGCTATCCGGCCCAGGTGTAGGCGAGCTTCTCGACCCGCATCAGCGGGTAGGCGTTGGCCGACACGATGCCAGGGACGGCACGCAGCCGAGTGCCGAGGAAGTCCGCGAGCGAGGCCATGTCCTCGCAGACCGCCTCGACGATCAGGTCGCACGGCCCCATCGTCGACATGACGATGGTCACCTCGGACAGCTCCGCGAGGCGTTTGCCGATGTCCTTGAGATCACCGACGGCGTCGATGAACACGGCGACCACTTCCTCGGAACCGAGGCGGGTCGGGTTGAAGACCGTGCGGATACGGACAACCCCGGATTCGACGAGCCGGTGGTACTTGCGGCGTGCCGTCGCGTAGGTCGTGTCGGCCTCGGCGGCAAGGTAGCTGTAGCTCGCGCGGCCGTCCGTGCGGAGCGTCTCGATGATCTTCTTGTCCGTCTCGTCGAGAGCGAACGGGATGGTGGCCACCGGGCCCCGCAAGGCTGTTCCAGCGACGGAGAGGATTCCTTCTCGCGCGTACGCGTACTTGAAGATCTCGAGATAGCTGTGGGTCACGCACGAGACGACATGGGGCACGCACCGGATCCGGTCGAGGGCCCCCAGGAGTTCTGATTCACCCTGGCACACCACCTCGGCGATGACGTCGATGTCACCTACCGTGATCGCCACGAGGTCCGTCGCCGGATCGGCGACGAGTGCGGCTACGACTCCTTCGATCGGACCGTCGACGCGGATCCCGACCGTCGCGAACCTGTCGTAGCCCAGTACCTCCGGCGCGATGCTGCCGATCACCTTGGCCGTGCCACGCTCCATGAGGTGGGCGACCCGTGCGCTGACGGCTTGGCTCGACAGGCCGACCCGCTCGCTCATCTCCTTGTAGGAGATGCGCCCGTCGCCCTCCAGCAGAGCCAGGAGCGCACGGTCGATGTCGTCGACGGCAGCGGCGCGGCTGCCGCGGGTGTCGCCGTGGTTCACGCCCGCGTCGTCCCTTCACAGATCCTGCGGACCATCCTGCCACTCCCTCCGTCGCCAGGTGGTGTCGCTGCCGCATGGTCAGGATCGGCCGTCACCGCCGTTCGACGGTGTCCGACCCATGTCGACGATCCGGGAATGACTCGGCTGAATCGCGGGCCGGAGCAACGCAATGACAAACGGCCCATGGGCAGCGATCTACGCGACTCGGGAGCTCTGGAGGACGACGCGGGCCTGGTAAATCGCCCGAGGCCGGAGAAGCCGACCTGATCGTGGCCAACCAAGCTCTGCCTACCGCGACGGTCACGGTCGTCTTCCAGGGCCACTGAACGCGGTTCGTCGACCTCGCTGACGCGAGATTGCCCAAGGTTGCGGGCCGCCATCGCCCTCATCGGTGAGGCCAAGGAGGCCGTCCAGGCATCGGAGCACTGCACGGCGACGGATGCACGGCCTGGGACCCGCGCCGTGAGGCGCGATCGTCAGGAGTCCGAGCCGAAGGAGTTCTTCAGGGTGAGCTCGAAAATCGCCCGGTCGGGTCGGACTCGGACGTAGTTGAGTGCGACGAACTCGCCACTCGTTGATCGAATCTGGTCCTGAACCCATGCGAGCGGGGACCCGGGCGGAACACCGAGAAGCGACGCGGCACGGTCTTCCGCCGCGGAAGCGCCTGTGAGGGTCTGTGACGGGGAGAGCGGGCCGGCAGCGCGGAGGAGTGCCGTGATGTCATGGATGGTGCCGCCGGAATCGATACCAGACGGTCTTGGAAGGTACGAGGTCAGCAGTCCGATTCGCCTTCCGCGATGCCAGAGCAACGACTCGACGACGAGGGTGGGAGTGCCGACCGGCACATCGGTCACTTCCGCGAGGAGCGGATTCGCTTCTTCGGTTTCGTGGCCGACCGCGATGTAACCGACACGGTCCGGCTCGTTCGGATCGTAGGCTCCGAGCTCCTGCCACTCATCGACGGCGATCCTGGCGAGCGGCACCGGCCTTGTCCCCGTGCGGGTCTGCCGGGCGATCAAGCCTTCATCGGCGAGGAGAGACAGAGCGGCGCGCACCGCGTTGCGGCTCGCGCCCGAGGCGTCGACGATCGCCTGCTCCGCGATCTTGAGATCGTCGTCCCCGGAGAGCGCGTAGCGAGTACGGATGAGGTCGTAGAGCCGTCCCACGCGCTTGGACATGGACCCGCGCTCGACGCTCGGCCGGGTCGGACGGCGGATGGCCTCGAATGCGCGTCGCGCCTGCCCTTCCCGGTCCTGGAACTCGCTCGTCACGTTCACTCCTCTCCGAGAACGAGTATGCGGTCATTCGTTCAGGGCCGGAGCACCGCCAAGATGGTTGGGGGCGCATTGGAGCAGTGTGGTGCTGATCTGGCCCGGCCCCGGTGGCGTAATCCAGTGGAAACATACTGGAAACGTCACCGCAATCGATGCGCCCTGCACTGACTCGGCCGGTTGTCCCGAAACCGGCCCGCGTCCGCCGCGTTCTGAGCGTCGATCGCGTGCTGCCTGCTCCTCCCCGAAGTGCGATGCCAATGCCGACGATCGACGTCCTCCTGAACCACCAGCAGCTCGCCTACATCGACCACCATGTCGACGACGCGTCGGGCCGATACGCCGAGCTGGTGCTCGCGGCCCTGTCCGTCGCGGACAGCGACGAGGTTGTCGCAGCCGATCTCGTCGAGCCCGCCGCTCCCCCGGTGCGGACAGTGGTGGCCGCGTACGTGATCGAACCGGGTCACGGCAAGGCCGTCGAGGTCCGTAAGGGACAGATCCTCCGCATCGAGCAGGTCGAGGGTGGCCAGACGGTCGACCTCAACCTCTTCGCCCTGGGCAACCGACATGAGCGGATGCACGTCGCCCTGACCCGCATGATCGAGGGCAACGAACCCGGACGGGGCGGAATCATCTGGTCCAGCGCGCCCTGGCACCGGCCACTGGCGGCGATCATCGAGAGCACCGGACACTCCGACACCCTGTTCTCCGCTCCCTGCGACGCGATGCTCTACGCGAAGTACTTCGCATCCGGCGCGCACCTCAACTGCCAGCAGATGCAGCACGAAGCGCAGCGTGAATACGGCCTGGAGCCCTACGAACTCCACGACGTGTTCAACATCTTCCAGACCTTCGAGGAAGGCGCCACGACCCTCGGTGCGGTCGTGCTCCGCAACACGTCGCTGCCGGGCGACTACATCGAGCTGTACGCCTATCAGGACCTCCTTGCCGTGCAGAACGTCTGCGGCGACGACCTCGGTATGGCGAGCAACTACTCCTACAAGCCGATCCGTGTGGTCGTCACCGAAGCGCTTGACGAGGACGACCGGACCGCGGCGTCGATCTACTCGGACGCGGGCGCGGCCGACCTGCCCGAGCAGCCCTACACGCTCGACCCGGCCCCGCTGACGCGTGACCCCGCATACCAGCCGGCTTTCCCACACCTCCCGATCGACGACACCGTGGTGGGCGTCGACCTCGACGACGAGCAGCTCGCGCGTCTCGACGCCGTCTGGAACAGGCTGCTCTACCCGGACGACCCCGGAGCGGCGCTCCGTGACGTGCTCATGACCTGGCTCGACAGGAAGTTCGGATCATGGTGAAAACGCCGTGTCGCACGTCCTCCGCCGCGGAAGCCATCTCTGCGCGCCACATCACGAACCACGCGCCTGCAAGAAAGTAGCTCCTATGTCTCTCCCCTCGAACGAACCGCTGGCCGCTCACAGAGACGCGCACATCGTCGAAGCCGCTGACGCGGTCACGGACAGCGACGGGTCGCTGCGCAGGCAGCGACTGTGGTGGCCGCTAATCGCGTTCGGACTGGCCTGCACGTCCACGGCCGTACTCTGGGGCGCCGTCCAGTCGGTGTTCCTCGGACTCCAGGTGCAGCGCATCGACCCGAACGGCGCGGCCGGATCCCTGTCCCTGATCGTGAGCGTCGGAGCGATCGCGGCGATGCTCAGCGCGCCGATCGCCGGAGCCCTCAGCGACCGTACCCGCAGCCGTATCGGCCCCCGCGGGCCCTGGGTCCTCATCGGCGGCGGCGCCACGCTCGCTCTCGGCATGATCATGGCCTTCGCGACCTCCATCCCGGAGCTCCTCGCGTACTGGTTTCTCATGCAGATCGCGACGAACATCGTCTACACCCCGGTCACCGCGCTCATCCCGGACCGTGTCCCGCCGCGTCTGCGCGGACTGTTCTCGTCCGTGATGGGTACCACCCAGGTGGTCGGTCTGCTGTTCGGCCAGACCCTCGGCGCGTGGTTCTCCGACCACATCTTCATCGGCTACACGCTGATCGGAGTACTGGTCCTCGCGACCACGGTCACCTTCGCGCACGCTGTCCGGAAATCCAACAAGGGCGAGCCGAAGCCACCGCTCGACATTCGCGCGCTGCTGAAGACGTTCTGGGTCAACCCCGTCAAGTACCCGAACTTCGCATGGGCCTTCGCCGGCCGGTTCCTGCTCGCCGTCGGCTACTTCCCGCTCACCACCTACACCCTCTACCTCCTGCAGTCCTACGTCGGACTGGGCAAGAACGCCACGGACGCCATTCCCCTGTTCAGCCTCGTCGGACTGGTCGGCACGCTCGTCGGGACGCCGTTCTCAGGGACGGTCGTGGACAAGATGAAGCGCACCAAGCCGATGGTCGCGATCTCGTCGGTCATCCTCGCGGCGTCCTTCGTGCCGCCGATGATCTGGCCCACCGAGAACGCGATGCTGGTCTTCTCGTTCCTCTCAGGCGTCGGCTTCGGCGCGTACACGGCGGTCGACCAGGTGCTCGTGACGCAGGTGCTGCCGTCCGCGGACGACTACGCCAAGGACCTTGGCATCGTGAACATCACCATGACGCTGCCGCAGACCATCGGCATCGGCATCGGCGGTGCCATCGTCACGGTGTTCGGCGGCTACTTCGCCCTCTTCCCGATCGCGATCGTCCTCGTCATCGCGGGGGCGGTATCCCTGCTCGCCATCCGTGGAGTCCGATGATGACGCCGTACCAGAACGCGAGCCTGCCGATCGAGACGCGGATAGAGGACCTGCTCGGACGGATGACGATCGCCGAGAAGGTCGGCCAGATGTTCCAGACGGCCGTTCCCGCGGGGCCCGGTGGTGCGCTCGTCGATGCGCCGTCGGGAGCGTTCCATGGTTCGACGACCGATCTGATCAGCCGGAAGATGATCACGCACGTGAACATCGACTCGGCGAGCACCCCGCTGGAGATCGCCCGCTGGCACAACCGTGTCCAGGCACTTGCCGCACAGACGGGACATGGGATCCCGGTCACTGTCTCGACCGACCCGCGGCACTCCTTCGTACGTACCCAGGGTGTGTCGTTCGGCTCCCAGGGGTTCTCGCAGTGGCCGGAGTCGCTGGGGCTCGCCGCATTGGACGACGTCGAGACGGTGAGCGCCTTCGCGGATGCCGTACGGCGCGAATACCTGGCTGTCGGCATCCGCAGCGCTCTCCACCCGCAGGTGGACCTCGCGACGGAACCCCGGTGGGGACGACAGCTGCAGACCTTCGGCGCCGATGCGGAGCGCGCGACCGCGTTCGCGACCGCCTACGTTCGAGGTCTGCAGGGCGATGTGCTCTCGTCGGACAGCGTCGCTGCGACCACCAAGCACTTCCCCGGCGGGGGGCCGCAGCAGGACGGTGAGGATCCTCACTTCCCGTACGGGCGGGAGCAGGTCTACCCGAGCGGCGCGTTCGAGATGCACCTTGAGCCGTTCCGTGCCGCGATCGCCGCCGGCACCGCGAACATGATGCCGTACTACGGCATGCCCGTGGGACTGACGAGGCAGGGGCGAGCGATCGAGGAGGTGGGTTTCGGCTTCAACCACGACGTCATCCAGGGCCTGCTGCGCACCGAACTCGGCTACGACGGGGTCGTCGTCACCGACTGGGGTCTCATCCACCAGGACGCGGAAGGTGATCTCGTCCTCCCGGCTCGCGCGTGGGGCGTCGAGGACCTCGACGCCCGTCGTCGGATCGTCAAAGCGATCGACGCCGGGGTGGATCAGTTCGGTGGTGAGACGTGCACCGACCTCCTGATCGACCTCGTCGAGCAAGGCGAGATCGCACTCTCACGCATCGATGAGTCGGTACGCCGACTCCTTCGCGTGAAGTTCCGACTGGGGCTGTTCGACAACCCGTATGTCGACGAATCAGCCGTCGAGGACCTCGTCGGGACCCGGACCGACATGACAGCCGGGTTCGAAGCCCAGGCACGGTCGGTCACCCTCCTCAAGGACGACGGTGCTGCGCTCCGAAACGGGCGCCTGCCTGCCGGCAGCCGGGTATGGGTGGACGGCATCGACGTGAGGTCCCTGACGAGCGGGATCACGACTGTGGACTCGCTCGATGACGCAGATGTGGCGATCATCCGTGCGGAAGCACCATTCACCCCGCGGAACTCCTACTACTTCGAAAGCAGCTTCCACGCCGGCTCGCTGGAGTTCACCGAGGGCTTCGTCACGCATCTTCAAAGTGTCGCTCAGCGCGTCCCCGTGATCCTGGACGTCTTCCTCGAACGCCCGGCCCTGCTGGCGCCGCTGCTTCCCGTCGTCTCGACCCTCACAGCGTCCTATGGCTGCTCCGACGAAGCCTATCTGGCCGCGCTCACAGGGCCCCTGTCGCCGGAAGGCGTTCTGCCGTTCGAAATCCCTCAGTCCGCCGAGGCCATCGAGGCTTCGGCCCCCGACGCCGCCTCGGACACCGAGGACCCGGTGTTTCCTGTCGGGTTCCGCTTCGACCGGCACAACGCGACCGTCGGTTAGCCGAACCGGGACCCATGCGGATCACTTCGACAGCCGTGGCTGGGGTGGCGCCGCTCCGGCCACGTGTCCTCCGGTGGTCATGATGGGAGCGGGTCGCTGCGTTCTCCTGGATGGGGAATTCAGCAGGTCGGGCTGTGACGGGCGAAGAGGGCCTGACTGAGGTGGCCCGAGTGCGCGGGGCTTCGGCGTGGTCACGTGCTGTCCGGTCCGTGATCATCCCGGGGCGAGGTGCGTGGCGCGGTGATCGCGTCGCAGCGGGATCCGAGCTGCCCAGCAGGGCCGATCACCTACGCAGGGGCTGTCAGCTTTCGCCCGCAAAGGCGGCTGGACACCAGCACGGTGCCCAGCCGCCTTTGCACGGGGCGGCCATGGCCTAGATGCCGCGCAGCTGACCGCCGGTCACGTTGAGGACGGCGCCGCTGATCCAGGACCCCGACGGGCCGAGCAGGTAGTTCACGGCGTCGACGACCGGCTGGGTGCCGCCGACGCCCAGCGGGAAGTCCCGGTCGAGGGAGGCGGCTTCGTCCGGGGTCATCGGTGTGCCGGTGTTACCGGTCGCGCCCGGTGTGATGGCGTTGACCAGAATGCCGTCGGCCTCCAACTGCGCGGACAGCCCTGACGTCAACCCGATCAGTCCGGCCTTGGCGGCCGCGTACGCGGGGGAGTACCGCGCGCTTCCGTGCCGAGCGGTGATCGAGCTCATCATGACGACGCGCCCGTGCTTCTGCTCGCGCATCCCGTCCAGGAAAGCCCGCGTGCATCGCCAGGCGCCACTGAGGTTGACCGAGACGAGCCGGTCCCAGTGCTCTTCCGTGATCTCCCAGGCCAGCCCGGGAGGGGCGTCGATCGCCGCGTTGTTGACCAGTGCGTCGACCGAGCCGAAGCGCTCGTAAGTGGCCTTCGCGAGGGCTTCGCAGGAGCGCCAGTCGCTGATGTCGACGTGATGGGAGAGCAGGTTCTCCGGGTCGGGGCTCCCGGACCACGGGCCCTTGTCGGCGACGATGTCGGCCGCGACGACCTGGGCGCCCTGCTCCAGGAGGTCGGTGACGAGAGCGCGGCCGATGCCGCCGTAGGCGCCGGTCACGACGACGGTCGAATCAGTCAGAGACGTGGTGGACATGTGTTTCTCCCTGGAACGCGGCGGCCGGGTGCGTACATCCTGAGCCAGTCCCGAATATTTATCAATCGATTGAACGAAATAGATGGGAGGGATAGGGTCCGCCGCATGGACGCACTCGAAAGCAACAAGCAGGTTGTCACCCGCTACTACGAGGAACTGCTGAACCAGGGCCGCCTCGACATCGTCGACGACCTGTTCACGGGGGAGTTCCTGACGGAAGAGCCGACGGAGGCCGGGGTTCTGAGGAGCCGTGGCGCGGTCGAGCGGGCCGTCACGGCCTACCGGGAGGGCTTCTCCGACTTCCACGAGGAGGTCGTGCATCTCCTCGCGGAAGGTGACCTGGTGGCCGCCAGGTTCCGGTTCACCGGCACCCATGACGGCACCTTCCTCAAGGTCGCGCCGACCGGGCGCCAGGTCTCCATGGTCGGCATGGAGATCTTCCGGGTGGAGAACGGCAGGATCGCCGATGTCTGGTACGCCGAGCCGTTGCATGAGCTGTTCGAGCAGTTCGGCACGATCCCGCCCGTCGATCCCGGTTACTAGACGATCTGTTCCAAGGGATCGGCTGCGCGCGCACGGTGAGGGAGTCCCACGGCGGACTCCGTGCCTCCCGCGACCCACCACCAGGGTCGCGGGCACACGGCGATCGGCTTCGTCGTCTGTCCGTGGATGCGCGACTGTACGTGGATGCCCTACGTCAGACGTCGCTCGGCGCCAGAAGACGCACGGTCTCATCGATCGCCGTCTCCACCGGTGCGAGGACGACGAAATCAGCGCCGGCGGCGCGATAGGCGTCGATCCGGTCGAGGCAGGTCGCCGGGTCGCCGGCGACTGTCAGCGTGTCGACCAGCTCGTCGGGCACCAGGGCCGCGCCGGCCACCGGGCCGCCCTCGTCGAGCGCGGCCTTGAGCTCCTCGACGAACGCGGGATCGAGCCCGAGCTCGTCGCCCACGCCACCGGTCCAGCCCAGATACATCGCCACCACGGGGCGTACGGCATCCCGGGCGACCTGTACGTCCTCGTGTGGCGAGCAGAGCACGACCGCACCGATGTCGATGTCCTCGGTGGACCGGCCGGCCTTCTGCGCCGCCTCGTGCACGATCTCCAGTTTCTCCTCGAAGACTTCCGTGGGCAGGCAGACATCCGAGAGGAAGCCGTCGGCGGTTTCGCCGACGAAGCGCAGCGTCCTGGGCCCGTTGGCCGCCAGGTACTGCGGGAGGTAGGCCCGCAGCGCCTGGCCGTCGGAGGAGACGACGTCCTCGATCCGGGCGTCACGAAGCCTCACCGGTCCCTCGTCCAGCGTCACGGACTCACCGCGCAGCAGCCGGCCGATCGCGTCCGAGTACGTCCGAAGCCTCGTCAGCGGCTTGTGGTAGTCGAATCCCTGCTGGCTGAGTACCGTCTCGGAACCGCTGCCGAGACCCATCACCGTCCTCCCCGGCGCGAGTTCGTGCAGGCTCAGGAAGCTGGTGGCCAGGAGCACCGGATTGCGGGTGAAGACGTTGACGATCCCCGTGCCGACGCGGATCGTCGTGGTGCCCTGCGCGATCGCGGCCGCCGGAACGAAGGCGTCACGCGTGATCCGCGTCTCCGCGACCCAGATGGACTCAAAACCGTTGTGCTCGGCCCTCCGCGCCACGTCGACCATCTCGGGCACCGACGGAGTTCCGGTGAACATCAATCCCACACGCCGCTCGCTGGACAGAGACATGTCCCCACTCCTTACTTTGTTGCAGCGCGAGGGCTACACCCCGGCCGGCTGCTGTGCGGTCGGGAGCGAACTCAGGTAGGTGCCCAGGACGGTCTTGTCCTGGAACGACGGCAACGGCGGCACCCAACGGCGACTGACCCGCACCCCGAGGGTCTCGCACGCGTAGGCCGCCGCCACGCTCGCCCGCAGCGGATCGATGACCGGCACGCCGAGACGATCACTCAGGAGCGGTGCGATGGACGGATGGGTCAGCCCGAAGCTCAGGCAGCCCAGGATGATCGCCTGGGCTCCCTGCGCGAGCAGCTTCTCGCCGCACCGCTGGACGGCGGCCATGTTCTGTTCGAGATCCGTGAACTCCTCGAGGCCCAGGTTGATCGCGTTGGTGCCGACCAGGCGGGACCGCACCTCCATCGAGCTCCACAGTCCCTCCAGGTCGGCCACCACCTCGTCGAGGATGGTGACGATGCCGTACCGGCTGGACACGAGCTGGGCCGTCGCGGCGGCCGACTCGGCGGCACCGACGACCGGGACCTTCGCGATGACGCGCATGGCGCGCAGACCGGGGTCGGCGGCGCAGCCCGCGAAGATCGCGTCGTGGTCGTCCTGGTGCTCGAGGACCGCGCGGAGCAGCCCCGGCACGCACATCGCGAACCCGACCTCGGACTCGTAGTACTCCGACGGCCCGGACGCGATCGGCAGCAGGGTGAACGAGTCGCCGGGTCGCATGATCGCCTGTCCGGCCTGGGCCATGAGAGCGATGTGCTCGCTCGCCGGATCGAGCGGCTCGGGCCAGATGCAGAGCAGTTTCACGGTTCCTCCAACCGTGGTGGCGGACTCGGAGGCACCACCGGTCGCCGGGCAGCCGTCGCCACCGACTGCGCCCGGCGAACGGCCGGCGTGACCGAGAGGGGGAGAGGGGGAGTGGAAGCAGGATCGGACGGGTGTGCCCGGGAGTACGGCGTCACCCGCTCGAACCGGCGGAGATCAGTCCTCGGCCGGGCTGATGTTCTGGTTGATCCGGAACACGTTGTCTGGATCGAACTTCCGCTTGATCTGGCGCAGTCGGTCCCAGTGGGCGCCACCGTAGGCGGCCGCCACGGTCCCTTCGTCGTCGTCGGCCAGGAAGTTCATGTAGGCCATGCCCGTGCTGAACCGGCCGACGCTTCGGTACGCCCCGCGCGCCCACGCGATGCCGACCTCGCGTTCCTTCGGGTCCTCCCACCTGTAGACGCACTCGCACAGGAACTGGGACTCGCGGTCGCCGAACGCGGTGGCGTCCGCGGACACGTCCGAGACCGCGCCGCCCAACGGGAAGATCTCGAACTCGCAGTCGTCGTTGGGCCGGTTGTCGAGCTGTTCGACGAGCGTGTCGACCACGTCGTCGTCCATCGACCGCAGGTTCGCGACCTTGATGTAGATCGAGTTGCCCGGGCCGAACAGCTCGTCGAACGTCGACTGGAGTTTCACGTAGGTCGTCGGCGCCATGGTGTCCATCAGCGGCGAGCCGAAGGAGCGCACGCTCTGGAGGACCTCGTCCCGCTCCCATGCGTCGACAGGTCCGACGTAGTTCGGGCGGATCACGATCATGGGCTTGTACCACTGCTCCTCGGGTACGAGATCGGTCCCGTAGATCCCGGCGGGGAAGACGAGCATGTGCAGCAGCAGTTCCGGCGGAGCCCCGGCGACCGCGTCGCGGTACATCCTCATCACGTCGGCCTTCTGTTCGAACGGCCAGCCGATCCACCCCGTGACGACCTCGGGTCCGACCTCGTGGAGCTGGAACTCGAACCTGGTGACGATGCCGAAGTTGCCCCCGCCACCGCGCAGGGCCCAGAAGAGGTCCGGGTTGGACTCGGCATCGACCTGATGAACCTTGCCGCGGTAGTCGACAAGCTCGGCCGACAGCAGGTTGTCGCAGGTCAGGCCGAACTTCTTGTGGAGGTAGCCGACGCCGCCGCCGAGCGTCAGGCCGCCCACGCCGGTGTGCGACACGACGCCTGCCGTCACGGCCAGGCCGTGCTTCTGGGTCGCCTGGTCGACGTGGCGCCAGAGCGCGCCGCCGCCCACCTGTGCCCGACGGGCTTCCGCATCCACCACGACGTCGTTGAGCGGTGTCAGGTCGATCACGACGCCGTCGTCGCAGATGCTGTGGCCGGGGAAGCTGTGGCCGCCGCAACGCACCGCCAGCGGCAGTCCGTTGGCGACCGTGTAGCGGACCGTGGCCTGGACCTCCTCGACCGACTTGCACTTCACGATGGCGAGGGGACGACGTTGCAACGTGACGTCCGCGTTCCAGATGTGACAGGCCTCGGCGTAGTCCGGGTGGTCGCGGGTGATCGCACCCGCCGGCAGAGCCGAATGGGCAGCAGTAGTCATGCACAGCCTCCTGTGGGGCGATCGGGTTCGATGACCCCGGTCGATTTTTTGGTCGACTGAAATAAATCCTCTGCCCTGGGTTAACGGATCGCCGGGTGGAGATCGCGGGTGAAGCGGTTCAGTCGGGCAGGTCGGTCGCGAACCGGTCCAGGATCGACTCGACGACGGCGGACACGGAGCTGGAGTCGGGCAGCACGAGCCGAAGGACGTTGCGGGTCACGAGCCTCGCCGCGTGGTCGGCGTCGTCCTGATCGCGCCGGAACCACCAGATGGAACTCTCGACCAGTGCGCAGACGATCTCGAACAGACCGCGCTCGTCCTCGTCGGAGATGAAGGATCCGTCAGCGGTTCCGGCGGTGAGCTGGATCCGGTACGCGTTGCGCAGCCGCTCGCGCTTCTTCCAGAAGATCGCGAACTCGCCTCCCTGGACTTCGGGAAGGGTGGCCAGTGCGGCTTCGTTGTGCGGGGCGGAACAAATCCCCAGGGCGTCACGGTAGGAGAGCAGGCAGAGCCGCTCGACCGGGCCGAGGTCCGGTGTCGCCTGGAGCTTCTCGTGGTACTCCAGCGCGGGATCGACCGTGCGGTTCACGAGTTCGAGCAGGATGTCGACCTTGGTCGGGAAGTAGTGGAACATCGCGCCCTGCGTCAGCCCGACGGCCGTCGCGATCTGGCGGGTGGTCGTGCCGGCGAACCCGGCCTTCTCGAACAGGGTCGCCGCGGCGGCCAGTATCTCCTCCCTCGGGTCTCCTTCGAAAGACTGCTCGATCTTGCGTGGCCGCCCCAGCTTCTTGGCCGGCTGCTTGCGCGCACTCGTCGACTCGGAAAGCGCCGTCTCGAGCGCACCGGTCACCAGTCGACCGAGCCGGGTGTCCTCGGTGCGCGACGGCAGCTCCTGGTCCGGCGTGTCTGCCGCCCTCTTCGAAGGTCGCTTCGTCATGGCGACATTCAACCCGACATCTTTGCGGATCGTTGGGCCACCTGCACCACCGCCCATCCGGGACTGGAGATCCGGGAGTACCGAGTTTCTGTCGTGCGGTCGAGAACATGGCCGGGGCCGTCCGGCCGGCTCAGGGAAGGCGGCGGAGGTCGCGATCCAGTCCCTCGGACAGGAGCTCCGCTCCGTCCTCGGTGATCAGGATCGTGTCCTCGGCGCAGAACAGGCCCTGCAGAATTCCGTCGTCGACCGGGGCCAGCAGCGGTTCGACGCACAGCACCATCCCTGGGCGAAGACGGGCGTCCTCCTCCGGATCATGGTCATGCGGGCCGATGAGCGGGCGCTCCCAGACCTCGAGCCCGATCCCGTGCCCGGAGACCGTGCCGGTGAAGTCCGCGAGCCCGCGCCCCTCGTACACGGCGCGGCCCGCCTCGTACAGCTCACTCGCCTTGACACCGGGGCGCGCCGCGGCCCGCATGGCGGTGTTGGCCGCGACGGCGGCGTCCATCCAGGCCGTCACGTCGGCGCCGACCTCCCCGACAGCGGCGATGCGCATGAGGTCGGACATGTACCCGCCGCGCGCGGGAGCGCCGCCGTCGACGAACACGGTGTCACCCGCGGCCAGGGGCTTCAGGCTCGCCGGGGCGTTGGCCACCGGGTAGCGTCCGGGGCCGCTGACCACGTTCAGGAACGGGGGCATCCCTGAAGGGACCGCGCCGTTCTGGTACATGGTGCTGGTGATCGCGCAGACCAGTTCCTCCTCGGTGGTGCCCGCGCAGGCCTTGTCCAACGCGGCGTTGAACCCCGCGACCGCCGCCTGCGCCGCGGTGCGAAGCCGGTCGACTTCGAGCGGACTCTTGAGCATGCGGACGGTGGACAGCACCGCGCCCGCGTCGCGTACCGGCGCGCAGGCATCCAACAGGTGCTGGACGGCGCCGATGGGGGCGTGTGTTCCCGAGCCGGGGGAGAGCTCCATGCCGACCCGGGCGCCGGGACCGACGGCTTTGCGTACGTAGTCGACGATCGTGGGCGCGAACTCCTCCGGCCTGGCGTACGGTTCGCAGGCCGTCCACGAAGTGCCGCCCGCCGCCCCCGCGTCGAGGCTCGCGATGACGAGTCGTGCGGCCGCGGGATCCCGCGTGACGACCATCGATCCCGGCAGCCAGCGGCCGGCTCCGGTCCAGATGAACGACTCGTAGCCGGAGAGATACCGCGTGGACTGTTCCGAGGTGAGGACCAGGACATCGAGTTCGGCGAGGTCCATGAGGGCGACGACGCGTGCGTAGCGCAACGCGTACTCCGCCAGCGGGAAGTCGAGGTGAGGGGGCGCGGTCCCGGCCAACTCGACCCCGGTGGAGACCTCCGAGACGCGATCGAGCGCTGTGTTGATATGCATGGCGAGTCCTCATCGACGGCCGATTTATATCAAGCGATCGAAAGTATTCGGCCGGATTGTCGCGGCTGTCAAGGCGGCGGACGCGGGCCGATGTCGCGAGCTGCGGATGCCGGCGTCGGGCGACCGTCATCTGCTGGTTGACTTTCTTTCGTTCGATAGATATGTTTCAGCTTTGCGATCGACGGCTTGTCCGACAGCGGATCGATTGGCCGTGGTCAAGGTTGCCCGCCATGATCGGGGGGTTGGTCGAGCGAATGTTCGACGTTTCCATGGGGCACGGCACCGACTGCCTGAACTTCGTCGTCGTGCTCAGGATGTGTCACATCCCGCTACTGGCGGCGCACTCCATACTCGCGCCACATTCCTCGGGCTCGTCGGCTCGAGACGTTCCGGGCCGGGCCGACCGGTCCCAGACCGAACAACCGCATCTTGAGGACTCTCGATGAGGTGGCGATGACGTTTTCATCACGGGCGCACTGGGGGTCGTTCACCGCCGAGGTCGCCGACGGCGAGATCACCGCGGTACGACCGTTCGACACGGACACCGATCCGGCGCCGCAGCTGAGGAACCTGCCCGGCTCGGTGCGGCACCGCTCCCGCATCGCGAATCCGGCGGTGCGGCGCGGCTGGCTCGAGGACGGTCCCGGGCCCAGCTCGCGGCGTGGGTCGGACGAGTTCGTCGAGGTGTCGTGGGAGCGGCTCACCGAGTTGCTCGCCGACGAGCTGCGCCGGGTCGTCGACACCTACGGCAATTCCGCTGTCTACGGCTCCTCGTACGGGTGGGCCAGCGCCGGGCGCTTTCATCACGCGCAGAGCCAGGTGCACCGCTTCCTGAACCTGCTGGGCGGTTATACCGCTTCCCGCAACAGCTACAGCGCGGGCGCCACCGAGGTGATCGTGCCGCACGTGCTCGGCATCGACGGAATGGAGCCCCTCACCTACGGCACGACCTGGGACGTCATCGCCGAACACACCGATCTGCTGGTGTGTTTCGGCGGCATGCCCCTGAAGAACACCAAGGTCAGCGCCGGCGGCAATTCCGACCATCCGGATCGGGAGATGGTGCGACGCCTGCGTTCCCGTGGCGGACGCGTCGTGTCGTTCAGCCCCCTGCGGGACGACATCGAGGAACTCGCCGGTCCCCTCGGTGACGGCTGCCGCTGGCTGGCGCCGATCCCGGGTACCGACGTGGCGATCATGCTCGCGCTCGCCCATGTGCTGGCCACCGAATCACTCGCCGACACCGGCTTCCTCGCGCGGTACTGCACGGGATACGACCGCTTCGAGCGGTATCTGCTGGGCGCCGACGGAGTCCCGAAGACACCTGAATGGGCCGCCGCGCTGTGCGGACTGGCCGCCGACGACATCCGGGACCTGGCGCGCGAGCTGGCAGCCGGCCGCTCCCTCATCACCACCAGCCTGTCGCTCCAGCGCACCGAGCACGGTGAGCAGACCGTGTGGATGGCGGTGACACTGGCGGCCATGCTCGGGCAGATGGGCCTGCCCGGGGGTGGCTTCGCCCATGCCCTCGGCGTCGGCGGGGTCGGTGCCCCGGCGGTCACCTGCCGTCTTCCGACCTTCCCGCAAGGCACCAATCCCGTACCGGACTTCATTCCGGTCGCGGCGATCAGCGATCTGCTGCTGCACCCCGGCAGCGAGCTGGAGTACAACGGGACGACCATCGTTCTGCCCACCATAAAGTGCGTGTACTGGGCGGGCGGCAACCCGTTTCACCATCACCAGAACCTGGCCCGGTTGCGGCAGGGCCTGGCCCGGGTCGATACCGTCGTGGTGCACGAGATCTACTGGACCGGCATGGCGAAGCACGCCGACATCGTGATTCCGTCCACCACGCCGTACGAGCGCGAGGACATGGGGTGCAGCCACAACGATCCGCGCCTGGTGGCGATGCAGGCCATGGCCCCGCGGTATGCCAATTCCCGCGACGACTACGACACCTTCTCCGCACTGGCCGAACGGCTGGGCTTCGGGGAACAGTTCACCGAGGGCCGCAGCGCCCGGCAATGGCTTGAGTACATGTACGAGAAATGGGCCGCCGGAGTCGACTTCACCGCACCGTCGTTCGCCGAGTTCTGGTCCGCGGGCCACTCCGAACTGCCCACCGCTCAGGGCGTGGTCGCCATGGCTGATTTCCGCGGCGATCCGATCGCGCACCCCCTGCCCACCCCGAGCGGCCGCATCGAGATCTTCTCCGAGACGATCGACGGCTTCGGCTACGCCGACTGTCCAGGCCACCCGGCTTGGCTGGAGCCCACCGAATGGCTCGGCGGTGAGCGGGCGTCCCGCTTCCCGCTGCACCTCATCGCCAACCAACCCGCCAGCCGACTGCACAGCCAGCTGGATCACGGTGCCGCCAGCATGGCCTCGAAGGTCCACGGCCGCGAACCGATCCGGATCCACCCGGCCGACGCGGCCGACCGGGGCATCGCCGCGGGCGATGTGGTCCGGGTCTTCAACGACCGCGGCTCCTGCCTGGCCGGCGTCGTCCTCGATGCGGGACTGCGCCGGCAGGTCGTGCAGCTCGCCACCGGCGCCTGGTACGACCCCGTGGACCCGGCCGACCCGGCGTCGATGTGCGGCCACGGCAACCCCAACGTCCTCACCACCGACGCCGGTACCTCCACCCTTGCCCGCGGCACGACCGGCCAGCATGTCCTGGTGGACATCGAGCGCTACGACGCCCCACTGCCCCCTCTGCGCGCCCACGAGCCCCCGCCCCTGGTCGAACTGGCCTGAGCACGGTCGGAGACCTCCGCTTCGCGACACTTTCTTTCGGTCGATCGATATATTCGATTGTTCTTCTCAGGCATAAAACGCCCATATGAGGAGCAAAGCTATGCCCGGACACGTCGTCGTCATCGGCGGAAGCATCTCCGGCCTCCTGGCCGCTGCCGCCGCCAGCCCCTACTGCGACCAGGTGACCATCGTCGAACGCGACCACCTGCCCGACGGTCCGACCCCGCGTGACGGCGCCCCGCAGGGACACCAGGTGCACGTCCTGCTGCCGCTCGGATTCGAGCGGATGTGCGCCCTCCTTCCCGGGCTGCGACAAGGGTTCCTCGACGCGGGCAGCCTGATCTACGACCAGGCCGCCGACGTCCCCGAGTACACGTCGGCCGGATGGCGGGTCCTGGTGCCGAGCACCGACAGCATCGCGTTCCGGCGGATCGTCCTGGAGCACGTTCTGCGGCAGCAGGTACTCGGGTTGCCCAACGTGCGCATCGTCCGGAACTCCGCCCAGAACCTCGTGCTCTCCGAGAACCGCGAGACCGTCGAGGGAATACGGCTCCGAGACGGCGCCCGGCTCACCGCGGACCTCGTCGTCGACTGCTCCGGGCGCCGGTCCCGCGTGGAGTCCTGGCTGACCGAGGCGGGATTCCCGGCACCCGAGCGGATGACCGCGTACGCCTTCACGGGCTATGCCACCCAGTTCGTCCGGGTGCCACCGGGAGCCCTGGACGGCTTCAAGGGCGTCGTCGCCTTCCCCACACCCGAGCACCTGTACGGGGCCGTGCTCCTCCCCGGCGACAACGGAATCCATCAGCTCACCGCCCTGGGCATGATGCGGAACTTCCCACCACGAGACCCCGACGGGTTCCTGAACTTCATCGACAAGGCGCGGTCCCCGATCCTCGGCAAGATCGCCCGCCAGTGCGTCCCCGTCGGCGACATCAAGGTCTACCACCAGCCCGGCAACCTCCGCCGACGCTGGGAATCGGCCTCTCTGCCGAGGCGCCTGCTGGTCCTGGGCGATGCGGCGGGGTCGATGAACCCGCTCTACGCCCAGGGGATGACCCTGGCCGCCCTGGGCGCCGACCACCTGCGTCGTTCACTCGACGAGGGGACAGGCTGGGACGACCTTCCGCGAGCGGTGCAGGTCCCCTTCGGCGGGATGATCGAGGCGGCCTTCACCATGTGCGCGGCCGTCGACTCGTCCTTCCCCGGAGCCGAGGTCGACAACTACACACCTCCGTCGGCCGAGGAGGCCGAACTCGGCATCGCCGTAGAGGAACTCAGCACCCTCGACGCGACGGTCGCCGCGCAGTTCGTCGAAGCCGCGTTCTGGATCCGGCCCGAAGCCCTGCAGACCGCGGAGCTCGACGACAAGATCACGGCATGGCGGGAGGGCCGCAGCCCGGCGCCTCCCGCGTGGGTGACCGACCCGTCCCGCATGCCCGGAGTCGCAGAGGCGGTTATCGCCGCGACCACGACCGCCGTACAGGAACCACGACATCAGGCAGAGGACCTGGACGTCGACCAGGGCGAGACGATCGCCGTCAGGTTCAGGGTCGACGGCACGTACATCAGCGCCGCCGCGCGTGCCGGCGACACCCTCATGGAGGTCGCCGTCGAAGCGGGGGTGCCCGGGATCATCGCCGAATGCGGTGGCGGCGGTGCCTGCGGCACGTGTCATGTCTATGTGAGCGCGGACCACGCGGATGTCATCGGCCCGCCCTCGGACCTCGAGGACGACATGCTCGACGGCGTTCTCGCGCCGCGACTGCCCACCAGCCGACTGGCCTGTCAGATCGACCTGACCCGGCCCCTCGACGGCATCGAAGTCGCCGTACCGCAGGAGCCGCGATGACACGTACCGTGGTCGTCGGAGCGGGCCAGGCCGCCTCCCAAGCCGCACAGTCGTTGCGGGAGTTCGGTTACCCGGGAGCCATCACCGTGATCGGGGACGAGCCGGCCCACCCCTATCAACGCCCGCCCCTGTCCAAGACCCCGCTCACCGGCGAACTCGTCATCGACGACCTGTACATCCGACGGCCGACGTTCTACCCGGACCGCGACATCAGGATGGTGCCCGGAACCAGGGTCACCGACCTGAGCTTCCGACCGGGCGACACCGGCGGAACCGCGTTCCTGGAACACGGCCCGCCAGAGCCCTTCGACCACCTCGTCCTGGCCATGGGCGGCACCGCGCTCGTGCCCCGCATCGGAGGAACCGGAGCCGAGCGGCTGTTCGTGCTCCGTACCCTGGCCGATGCCCACTTCCTGCGTCGCGAACTGGGCGATGCTCGCCACCTCCTGGTCATCGGTGCGGGATTCGTCGGCCTGGAACTCGCCGCGACCGCCGCCGCGCACGGCATCGAGGTCACCGTCGTCGAAGCCGCGTCCCGGGTACTCACGCGATCGGTCGCTCCGGACGTGTCCGCCCTTCTCCTGCGGGCGCACGAACGGCGGGACATCCGGTTCCGGCTCACCACGACGGTCCGCGAGATCCACGGGGACGGCGAGCGCACCGACTCGGTGCTGCTGAGCGACGGCACGGTCCTTCCGGCCGATCTCGTCGTGGCGGGCATCGGGATGACTCCGACCACCGAACTCGGCGCCCGTGCCGGCCTTCGCATCGAGGGCGGCATCGTCGTCGACGGACACGGGAGGACCAGCCGTCCCGGTGTCCATGCCGCCGGAGACTGCACCGTCCAGCCTCATCCGACCGTCGCCGATCGTCTGGTGCGGATCGAATCGGTCCCCGCCGCGATCGCGCAGGCCCGCGCCGTGGCGGCCGACATCACAGGGGCGGCGCCGCCCGCACCGACCGCCCCGTGGTTCTGGTCCCAGCAGGGGGATCTCAAACTGCAGATGGTGGGCCTGATCGATGGATACGAGCGGGTCGAGATCGAAGGCGACACCACGGGTGACCAGTTCGTCGCCCACTACGTGGCAGGCGAGCGGACCGTCGCCGTCCAAGCGCTCAATGCGCCACGTGAGTTCGCGAAAGCCCGACGCGAGATGACGGCTCGTATGGCGTCGGCGAGCAACCGCTAGATCCCCGGAGGAGGTCGGCTCCATCGAGGTGGGGTCTTACACCTGGATTTCGATCAGCCACAAAACGCTGCAACGTCACTCTGGTCCTCGGGTGTGACCCGGTCGGAATTCCCGCGACCGGGCCGGCCCGTTACCGCCGGCTGACCGCATTCCGGTCGGCTCTTCGGCGATCCGTCGGAATGCGATCCCCTGGAAGGACCCTCCCGTGGAATCAACGACTCGTCAGCATCTCAAACGAGACTTCAGGGCGCGCGACGCGTTCGCGTTCTCGTTCGCCGCCATCTCGCCCATCGCGGCGATCTACTCGGTCTTCGGCCTGGTGATCGTCCTGGCCGGCCCGGTCGGATGGTGGATATACCTCGCCGTCTTCGCGATATCGCTCGTGGTCGCCAGCACGCTGGGCCTGGTGGCGTCGCGACTGCCCATCGAGGGCGGCAGCTACCAGTGGGCCAGGCGGCTGGGCGGACCCACCCTCGGCTGGGTGGCGGGGTGGTCCTATCTGTGGACCTGGCTCATCGGCACCGCGTCGGTCGCGTACTTCATGGCGGGCATCCTGCCACCGTTGCTCGGCCTAGATCCGTTCACGTTGTCCCAGCAGACGATCGTCGCCATCGTGATCATCGCGTGTGCCACGCTGCTCAACATGCTCGGTCCCGGGGTCCTGAAGATCTTCACCCGTATCTGCCTGGCCGCCGAGGCCATCGGTTCCGTCGTGCTCGCGCTCGTCCTGCTCGTGTCACACCGCAACCACTCGTTCTCCGTTCTCACCGAGCGGGCCGGGGCCACACCGCACCACTACGTGTGGGGCGGTCTGTTCTTCGCCGTGGCGCTGATCGGCTATTCGTTCAGCGGTTTCGAGAGCGTCTGCTCGATGGCGGAGGAGGTCAGGGACCCGGCACGCCACCTGCCCAAGGTGATGATCTACGCGGTTCTCGTGCTGGGCGCAGTGGTCCTGCTCTCGGCGATGGCGCTGATCGTCGCCATCCCGGACCTGCCGGCGGTCATGGCCGGGCAGGTGGCCGACCCGGCCTCGAACACGGTGGTCGCGGCGCTGGGCGCCGACTTCGCGAAGCCCTTCCTGCTCCTGATCCTCATCGCCTTCTCGGCGAGCCTCGTCGCGTGCAACACCACCGCATCCCGTGTCATGTGGTCCTTCGCCCGCGACGGCGTGATTCCCGCGTCGAAGTTCCTGGTGAGGCTCTCGACACGCCGCAGCTACCCGATCCGCAGTCTGATCACCGCCGGTGTCCTCTCGGCCGTGGTGATGCTCTCGGCGTTCTCGGACAGGATCTATACGACGCTCGTCGCGGGCGCGACCGCGACCTACTACATCACCATCACCGCGGTGATCGGCGCGCTGGCGGTGAAGGTCTTCACCCGACGCTTCTCGTACGGGCCGTTCACACTGGGCCGTGCGACGGGCGCGTTCGTCCTCGTGTCCCTGGCCTGGGTCGCCTTCGAGGTCGTCAACCTGGCCTGGCCGCGAGCCACCGGTCAGGCGTGGTACGTGAGTTGGGCGGTCCCTCTCGGGCTCGGCGCCATCGCCGTGCTCGGCGTCGTGATCCGCGTGATCTTCCGCCCGGATCACGACGCCGCCGGCAGCCAGAACGACCCCGACACCGAAGGCGAGTTGGCGCCTTCGGCTTAGTCGGAGGCCTGTCAGAACCCGGGCGTGGCGACCAGCTTGGTCACCGACGGTGCACCGTCGTAGTACTTGGTGAACGCGTCGGCGTCACCGCGCTCGGTCCGCAGGGCGTCGTAGGACGCGAACGCCTCCTCGGAGGCCCAGCTCTCGATCAGCACGATCCGGTTGGGGTCGTCCTGCGCGGTGTACACGTTGACGTACTCGCACCCCTCGAACGCGCGGGCCTCCGGCATCTCGTCCTTGATCACGGACAGTGCCTCGTCGAGGAGGCCGGGCTTGATCTTCATATCGGCGATGAGAGTGATGGACATGCTCGTCCGTTCCCGGTGCCGCGGCACCGTTGCGTTGGTGGGAGAACCTTTCTTTCAGTCGATCGATAGATAGAATGCCACGCGAAGGTCCGCTGTACTCGCTACGTCCGGGCCGTCGCACATCCCTGGCTCGAACACCGCAGAGCGGCACGCGAATGCCCAGAGGAGGAGCACTGTGGACGTCAAGCCCCTGGTGGGGAAGAAGGCAGTGGTCACCGGTGCGGCGGCCGGTATCGGCAAGGCGACCGCCGGAGTGCTCGCCGAAGCCGGCGCGTCGGTGGTCGCCGTCGACATCGCACCCCAGACGAGTTCCGACGCCGTCCTGTCGGTCATCAAGGCCGCCGGCGGGCAAGGCCACTATGTGCGGGCGAACCTCTCGTCGGCAGCCGAGTGCCATGAGGCCCTCGCACGAGCGGCCGAGCGCCTGGGAGGGCTGGACATCCTCGTGTCCGTCGCTGGCGGGGCACGGGTCCGAAACGCCGGTGACACCTACGAGATGGGCCACGCGCCCTTCGCCGACATCACGGAGGCCGAGTACGACGAGATCGTCGACTCGAACCTGAAGAGCGCGTTCTTCTGCGCGCAGGCGGCGGCGAAGGTCATGCTGGAGCAAGGGGGCGGCAGGATCGTCCTGTTCGGCTCGTCGTCGGCCTACCACGGCCAACCGGGGCTTCCCCACTACTCGGCGGCGAAGGCCGGCGTCGTCACGCTCGCTCGCACGCTGGCCGTCGAGCTGGCGCCGACCATCACCGTCAACACGGTGTGCCCGGGCGGTGTCGCGACCGAGTCGATGCTGAACAGCGTCGAGAACACGGAAGGCCGCTTCGACGGAATCCCGCTCGGTCGGTGGGCCACCCCCCAGGAGGTGGCGCGCGCCGCGCTGTTCCTCGTGTCGCCGGACGGCGACTACTTCACCGGCCAGACCCTCGACCCCAACGGCGGCCTGACCGCCCCCTGAACGGCACCCCGCGCGAATCCCAGGCAGGAGTGACGATGGCGTGTGACGAACTGCACTTGCTGACACTCGGCTACGAGTACATGCCGCACAGCCTCCTCGTGGAGGGGGAGACCGACGAGCGACCGATCCGCCTGCCCCTCACCTCGGTTCTCGCCCGCTCCGACGGGCGCTGGTTCCTCTTCGACACGGGACTCGGCCCGGACTTCCGCGACCCCGAGTTCTCGCGTCGCTTCTACCACTGGGGGGACCCCGAGCTACCCGGCCCCGACCCCGATCCGATCGACGGCCAACTGAGGCTGTGCGGCGTCACGCTCGACGACGTCGACGCGCTCGTCGTCAGTCACCTGCACGCGGACCACACGGGAGGGATCCGACGCTTCGCGGACGGTCGACCGGTCTACATCCAGCGGGCCGAGCTCGAGTTCGGGCTGAACACCGGCGATGCGTCGGGAGGCTTCATCCACGACCACTACACCGACCCGGGCATCGCCTGGCACCGTCTCGACGGCGACGAGGAGATCGCGCCGGGGATCCAGGTGCTCGCGAGCCCTGGACACACGCCGGGGCAGCTGTCCGTCCTCATGGAAGTCGCCGACGGCGGCCGGTACCTCTTCGCGTTCGACGCGATCCCGACGATCGAGAACGTCGAACGCGATGCGCCGCTCACCGCGGCGGCGGTCGCGGCGCAGCGGCCGATGATCCGCACGTCGCAGGACCGTTTGATCGCGTTGGCCGCGAAGCAGGGCGCCGAGCTCCTGCCGGGGGCCTGCCCGCGGACGTGGCCCGCGATCCCGGGCCGACCCGTCAAGTACCAGTGACGAAACGGTGTGCGAGCAATCGCGTCGGTGGCGAACCGGGCCCTGATTCCGTCCGGAGCGGCGAGCGACGTTCTCGGCCCGCAGAGGCATCGGCGTCCCCACGAGCGCCGCGGACCGCCCCGGCCCCGCTGATTCCGTCGTCGCCCCGAAACGGCGCAGGCCCGTCTGCGTTGATGACCCGTGCGTAAAGGACAAGAACGGAGCGGTGATGAGCGGCGGACGACTCGAAGGCAAGGTGGCCTGTATCTCGGGCACCGGGGGAGGGCAGGGACGAGCGGCCGCGCAGCTGTTCGCGGCCGAGGGTGCGAAGGTCGTCGGATGCGACGTGAAAGCCGAGGGAGCGAAGGAGACCGTCGAGCTCGTGAGCGCGGCCGGCGGGGAGATGATCTCGGTGCATCCACTGGACGTCAGCACTCCGGCGGGTGCGTCGGAGTGGATCCAGGCGGGACTTGACGCCTATGGGCGCGTCGACATCCTGTACAACAACGCGTCCGGCGTGCGGCTGGTGGCCATCGACGACCCTGAGGCCTGGGACGCCTGGCGCGAGGGAATGCGGCACGAGGCCGACATCGTCTTCGCGGGCGTCCGTGCCGCGTGGGAGGCGCTGCGGGCCAGCCGTGGGACGATCGTCAACACCTCGTCGGCCGCCGCTCTCCGCGGTCTGCCCATCGAGGGCCTTGAGCCCGGCTCGTCGGTGGGCCACAGTGCCGCGAAGGCGGCCGTGATCGGTCTCACGCAGCAGGTCGCGGCTGAGGGGGCCCCGCACGGCATCCGGGCCAACTCGCTGATTCCGGGCTTCGTCGAAGTGCCGGGAACCGCGTCGGTGCTCGACGACGACGAGATCAGGACCCGCATCGCGGCGAGTATCCCCCTGGGCCGGATCGGGCGACCGGATGACCTCGCTAAGGCGGCCCTGTTCCTCGCGTCGGACGAGTCGTCGTGGATCACCGCGGAGACCCTCGTGGTCGACGGCGGATGGACCCGGATCGGCATGAGCATTCTCGACTGACACCGCGCATTCGAAATCACCACCCGGAAAAGTGAGGGTGGGCGAACGACGAGGAGGCGGGCCATGTGCGCCGTCGTGCTGAGGGAGTTCGGGGAGGCGGCCCTGCTGCGGCCCGAGGATGCCGGTTCCGGTCGCGCTGCCGGGCGAGGTAGTCGTGCGGCTGCGGGCGAGCGCGCTGAACTGGCACGAGATCCTGGTTCGGCAGGGCCGCTACGGTTCGCCGTTGCCGCACGTCCTGGGTGCGGACGGAGCCGGGGTGCGTGCCGACACGGGTGAGGAGGTCGTGATCCTGCCGACCCTGGGCTGGGGGCACGGTGACGCGGCTCCGGCGTCCGACTGGGAGATCCTCGGTGACCCCACCGGCCCGGCACCTACGCGGAGTCCGTCCGGGTGCCCGTGGAGAACGTCGTCCCCAAACCCCCCGGCTACGGCTGGGCGGAGGCGGCCGCGCTGCCCCTGGTCGGAGTGACGGCGTTCCGGGCGCTGTTCACCCGGGCCGGCCTCAGGGCGGGGGAGTCGCTTCTGGTGCTCGGCGCGGGCGGCGGTGTCGCCACGACGGTGGTCCGGCTCGCTGCGTCCGCCGGGGCGACCGTGCGCGTGACGTCGTCGGTGGCCAGGATCGAGCGGGCGCGGGAGATCGGCGCCGTCGCGGGTGTCCCGTACACCGAGCTGGACTGGGCGGTCGAATCCCGCGCGCTCGCTCCGGGCGGTGACGGCTTCGATGTCGTCCTCGATGCGGTCGGCGCCTGCCAGGACTCGCTGCGCGCGCTCAAGCCGGGCGGCAGACTGATCGCGCTCGGCGCGTCGCGCCCCGAGCGGGTCCCGGTCGACGTCCGTCGTTCTACTTCGGACAGTTCAGCCTGCTCGGTACGACGATGGGCAGTCCCCGTGACCTCGCCGCGCTGCCGGCCTTCCTGGTCGAGTACGGTGTCGCACCGCAGGTGCTCGACCGGACCTTCCCGCTCGCCGACGCCGCGGCCGCACACGAGCACCTCGAAGGCGGTACAGGGTTCGGCAAGGTCGTACTTCTGCGGTGAAGGCCTGTTCGGCACCAAGGGGAAGGGGCAACTCGCGCGCGCTCTATCGATCTCGCGCGGGTTCACTGTCCTTCATGAAGGTCCCGATCAGACTCTTGGCCGAGACCAGCGCCCAGACGCCCTCCAGGAGGAGAAACCCCCACTGGTGATCGAGGACGGCGATGACCGACAAGATCGTCGACCCCACCAGATTCAAGGCGAGGTACCTGCGCGTACCGACTCCCAGGCGGCCGAGCTGGACCGCGACGAACGCCGCGAGCACGTTCAGCGATCCGAAGACCGAGATGATCTGTTCCACGGGCACCTCCGGTACGGCGCCGTCGTCAGACCGGGTACGGCGTTCACTCTCGTCCGGAGGGCCGGGTTCTCTGAGCCCTGTGGGGAACGGTACCAAGTCGCGCGCGAAATGGTGAACCTCCCCCGGGGCTGCCTGCGGGGAGGGCCCGTGACCGTGCGCAGGAGGGGCGGGTACCGCCCTCCTGCCTGTCGCCGAGGTCAGTTTCGCGCTTGAATCCGTGACGTGAGGGAGAGACTGCCGGTTGCCGCACGGTAATTCTGACTAAAACTCTTGTCACGGGTTGTGATCCGGCCTACAGTCCTGCCACTGAACCAGCTCCCACCTGCTGGCTGCCCGCGCATCGCCCGGATCAGCAGCGGCCCGCCGGAGCGCGGTCTCCCGGGAAGGATCGTCCTGTGGAATCAGCAGCCACCCAGCGTCTGAAGCGAGACTTCAGAGCGCGAGACGCACTCGTCTTCTCCTTCGCCACCATCTCGCCCATCGCGGCCCTCTATTCGGTCTTCGGCCTCGTACTCGTGGCAGCCGGCCCGCTCGGCTGGTGGGGATACGTCGGAGTACTGGCTCTTCAAGTCCTGGTCGCCTGCACTCTCGGGCTCATGGTGTCCCGGTGGCCCGTCGAAGGCGGTGGCTACCAGTGGGCCAGGCGGCTGGCCGGGCCCGGCTACGGCTGGGCGGCGGGATGGGCCTACCTGTGGACCTGGATCATCGGTGTCGCGTCCGTCGCCTACTTCATGGCGGGACTCCTGCCGCCGCTGCTGAGCATCGACCCGTTCACGGTGACCCAGCAGACGATGGTGTCGCTTGTGATCATCGTGCTTGTCACCGTCCTCAACATGCTCGGTCCCACGGTTCTGAAGGTCTTCACCCGACTGTGTCTGGTCGCCGAGGCGATCGGTTCGGTCTTCCTCGCGGTCGTCCTTCTGGTCTGGCACCGGGACCACCCCCTGTCGGTTCTCACCGAGAGCGCCGGGGCCGCGCACGGCAACTACCTGTGGGGCGGATTCTTCTTCGCCGTCGCGCTGATCGGCTACTCGTTCGCCGGCTTCGAGAGTGCCTGCTCGATGGCGGAGGAGATCAAGGACCCGGCGCGTCACCTTCCCAAGGTCATGATCTATGCGGTGCTCTCCCTCGGCGCCGTCATACTGATCTCGTCGCTGGCGCTGCTGCTCGCTGTCCCGGACCTGCCTGCGGTCATGCTCGGGCAGGTGGCAGACCCGGCCTCCGACACCATCGTCGCCGCGTTCGGCGCCGGCATCGCGAAGCCGTTCCTGGCCCTGATCCTCCTGGCTTTCGCCGCCACCCTGGTCGCGTGTCACACCGCGGCGTCCCGAGTGCTGTGGTCGTTCGCGCGCGACGGCTCGGTCCCCGCGTCGAAGTTCCTCGTGAAGCTGTCGGACCGCCACAACTACCCGATCCGGTGCCTCGTCGTCGGCGGCGGTCTCGCCGCCGTCGTGACGGTCTCGGCCTTCTCGAACAGGATCTACACCACGCTCATCGCCGGCTCGACCACCGGGTTCTACGTCACGATGGCCCTCATCGTGGGCGCACTCGCCGTCAAGGTGTTCACCGGACGGTTCGAGTACGGGCCGTTCAACTTCGGACGCGCCACCCCCGTACTCGTCGCCGCGTCTCTGGCCTGGCTGACCTTCGAGGTGGTGAACCTGTGCTGGCCTCGGGCCACCGGCCAGGCGTGGTACGTGACGTGGGCCGTTCCGCTCGGGGTCGCCGCCATCGGCGTCCTCGGCGTCGTCGTTCGCCTGAGTGTTCGCACGTCTGGCGACGGCCTCGGGGAGAGCACCGATCCCGACGCCGACGGCGAGCGGCTGGCCTCTGCCGTGTGATCCCGCCTCGCCCGCAACCCGCTCCTGAGCCCGCACCGGCGTAGAAGAAGTGAGAGACCTGTGACTGAGACTGGCGTGTACGACGTCGACAACCTCAACGCACCGCTGCTGTCAGCCGACCCCTACGCCTTCTTCGCTCCGCTGCGGGAAACGGATCCGGTGCACTGGAACCCGTACCGTAAGGCGTGGCTGGTGACCCGCTACGAGGACGTCACCTTCGTCACCAGGAACCCGGACATCTTCAGCAGTGCCCCCAAGGGGCTGAAGGCCTCGGAGTACTACCCGCCGATCGACGAGGACGCCTGGGACCTGGTCGACGGCGTCGACCCGGCCTACCGCGGTCACCTCGGCATCGGGCTCGGGGACATCCTGGTGCTCAGCGCCGACCGCCCCGACCACCTGCACATGCGCGAGGCCCTGCACGAATGGTTCACCCCGCGCAACATCAAGCGCTGGACAGACCTCATCCGCAGCACCGTCGACGGTCTCATCGAGGCGAAGTACGACGACCACCGGATGGAGTTCAAGAACGACTTCGCCACCCAGCTGCCGTTCCTCGCGATCCGGATCATGCTCAACCTGCCGGAGTCCGACGCCCTGCTGCTGAAGGAGACGACGGAGCGGCTGACCAACCCGGCGGACGGCACCGCCGGTGCCGTGGCCGCGCTCCACGAACTCGCCGCCTACTTCGGCCCGCTCCTCGACGAGCGGGGCAAGAACCCCGGCGACGACATCCTCTCGCTGATCGCCGCCGGCGAGAAGAAGGGCGTCTACACCCGCCCGCAGGCCATCTCCGTCGCCATCACCATCCTGCTGGCCGGACACGAGACCACACTCACCCTGATCACCAACGGCCTGTACGCGTTCATCAAGAACCCCGACCAGTGGGACCTGCTGCGCACCGATCCCGACGGCCTCGCCCAGAAAGCCGTCGAGGAATGCCTCAGGTTTGAGCCGTCCCTCGTCATCATCAACCGGCGCGCGACCCGGGACGTCGAACTGAGTGGCACGGTGATTCGCGCGGGTGACGACCTGTACGGCATCGTGGCCGCCGCGAATCGCGATCCTCGGGCGTTCGAGGATCCCGACAGCTTCGACATCACGAGGTTCCCGAACCGGCACATCACGTTCGGCGGCGGAATCCACCACTGCCTCGGCGCCGCCCTCGCGCGCCTGGAGAGCCAGATCGCCTTCACGGCACTGGCCAAGCGGTTCGAGCGATTCGAACTCGCCCAACCGACCGTGGAGTACATGCCCGACGTCTTCGTGCACCACATGCACCAGCCGATCGAGCTGATCGTCACGTGGTGATGCCCCGTCCGGAACCGAGCCGAAAGGCAAGCGCGATGAAGCAAGATGAACCGGCACCGGCACCGGCACCGGCACCGGCACCGGCACCGGCACCGGCACCAGCCCTGCGCGTAGCCGTCGTCGGATCCGGTCCCGCGGGTTTCTACGCCGCAGGACACCTGCTGAGCCGCGACGGTGTCCCGGCCGAGGTCGACGTGTACGAGCGCCTGGCGGTGCCGTGGGGGCTGGTACGGCACGGTGTTGCGCCGGACCACCAGACGATCAAGTCCGTCACAGCCGCCTACGAGAAGATCGCCCGGCGGCCTGGGTTCCGGTTTCTGGGCAATGTCGAGGTCGGTGCCGATGTGACGCACGCGGAGCTCGCGTCCGCCTACCACGCCGTCATCTACGCGGTGGGGGCGGCGCGGGACCATGGCCTCGGGATACCGGGGGAGGCACTGCCCGGCTCCTGTTCCGCCGCCGACTTCGTGTCCTGGTACAACGGTCATCCCGACCACGCCGAGCGCGAGTTCGACCTGACCTCGACCGCCACCGCCGTGGTCGTCGGCAACGGCAACGTGGCGCTGGATGTGGCGCGGATGCTCGCCTCGGACGGCGCGGATCTCCGCACGACCGACATGGCCGATCACGGCGTCGAGGCTCTGTCGCGATCGGCATTGCGGGAGATCATCGTGCTGGGCCGGCGCGGTCCCGCGCAGAGCGCCTTCACCGACGTCGAGCTTCGGGAACTCGCCGACCGGGACGACGTGGACCTGGTGGTCGACGCACCGGAGGAGACCTTCGTCGGCCTGGACCCGGCGAACGCCGCCCAACAGCGCAACGTCGACCTCCTGCGGGCCCTTCGAAACCGAGAGCCGAAGGGGTGCCACAGGCGCATCGTTCTTCGCTTCGCCGCTTCGCCGACCGAGGTGATCGGAGGCGAGAAGGTCGAAGAAATCCGCGTCGCGCGAAACGCCCTGACGCTTGAGAGCGATCGGGTCACCGCGCGGCCGACGGGGGACACGCAGGTCGTCCCGGCGCAGCTGCTGATCCGGGCCATCGGGTTCAAGAGCTCACCGCTTCCCGGCGTGCCTTTCGACGACGTACGCGGAACGCTCCGCAACGACGACGGCCGGATCGTCGAGCCGCGGACCGGCGATCCGATCGCCGGCACGTATGTCGCCGGATGGGCGAAGCGCGGTCCCTCCGGGGTGATCGGGACGAACAAGCGCTGTGCCGTCCAGACCGCGCAACTGCTCCTCGCCGACCGTGACGCCGGACTGCTGCCGGAGCCGCGGTCGACCTCCGCGGACCTGCTGTCCCTCCTGGAACAGCGCGGGGTGGAGGTGGTCCGCGAAGCCGGCTGGGAGTTGCTCAACAGCCATGAGAAGGGACTGGGCGAGTCACAGGGCCGGCCCAGGGTCAAGGTGGTTCGCCGAGCGGACCAGCTGGCCGTGGCTCTCGGCCGGGGTTGAAAGAGAGACAAGGGACCGGGAAATGCATCAGCACAGCCTCGACATCTCGGTGGACGCCGACCTCTGTATCGGCAACGCGATGTGCAGACAGGCCGCGTCGCGGACCTTCGTCACCGACGAACACGGCCAGTCGGTCGTCGGCGAGCCGCCCTTGGACGGGCGCGAGCAGATCCTGCACGCGGTGTCGGCGTGCCCCGTCGCCGCCATCGTCGTGCGGGACGCCGAGACCGGAGAGGAACTGTTCGAGTGACGCTGCCCGAACCCCGTATCGACGAAGGTATGTGGAGAACAAGATGACCTACGTGATCACCGAGCCCTGCATCGGTACCAAGGAATTCTCGTGCGTGGAGGTCTGTCCGGTCGACTGCATTTCCCCGGCCCCGGAGGACCCCGAATCGAGTTCGGCGAGTCAGCTCTACATCGATCCCTACGGCTGCATCGACTGTGGCGCGTGCAGGACCGCCTGCCCGGTCGACGCGCCGATGCCCGCCGATCAGGTCCCGGCCCACTGGCTGAAGTACATCGAGATCAACGCCAACCACTTCGGCCATTGACAGTGCCGGGACGGCGAGTCCGTCGCGTCGATTCACTCGATTCAGATGACAGGAGAGAGTCGTGGCAGTGAAAGATGATCTTTCCGGCATCCAGGCCGACGCCAGGACGGGGCGTGACGAGCGCCCGCTCGAGGAGGTCGTGTTCGAGGAGCCGGCCTTCTTCCGGAACCCGCACCCGGTCTACGCCCGCCTGCGCCACGAGGCGCCGGTGTGGTGGTGCAAGGAGCAGTCCGCGTGGCTGGTGAGCAGGTACGAGGATGTTCGCTCGGTCCTGCTGGACGCGAAGACGTACAGCAACAAGCCCCACCAGGGCCTGTACGGACCGTACGACGACGAGAACGCGGGCTCGTTCTTCCTGAAGGACCAGCCAGAACACACCGCCTGGCGACGGATCTTCACCGGCGGCGGCGGTTTCAGCGCGGCGGCGATGAAGGCCTGCCGGGACGCGATGGAGGAGATCTGCTCCGACCTCGTCGCGAAGCTGCCCGAGGGTGACATCGACGCGGTCCACGACATCAGCGTTCCGCTGACCGCCAGGTTCCTCGCGCGCTTCTACGATCTCCCGGCGGACGAATCGCCATGGGTCGAGGCGATCACGGTCTTCTATCACCCGGGCACGGGCGAGCTGACGCCCACGCTCCTGACGTACTTCGAGGACCTGGTCAGGCAGCGACGCGAGACGCCGGGAAACGACCCCCTCTCCAGGGCGGTGCTGGCCAACGACAGCAAGGGCCCGCTGCTCACCGATCAGCAGATGGCCTGGAACTTCCATGACATGGTGCTCGCCGGCGCCGCGTCGCTCTACGCGGCGATCGCCGAATCGGTGGCGGTTCCTCGCGGAGCACCCCGAGACACAGGATCCGCGCTACTGGGAGACCCCCGCGGCTGCTGAACGCTCGACGGAGGAGATCCTCCGGTGGCTGGAGCATGCCCACTGGTTGTTCCGGACCGCGGTCGTGGACGTGGAGCTGGGCGGTCAGCAGATTCGTGCCGGTGACGGCGTCTTCCCGGTCATCGCGTCGGCGAACAGGGACGAGGGCGTGTGGGGCAACGGCGACCAGCTCGACCTCGATCGCGACGCCGGGGTGCAGAGCCTCGCCTTCGGGTACGGGCCGCACATCGCCGTGGGGGCGATGGTCGCCCGGGCGTTCCTCGCGACGCTGCTGCCCATCCTCGTCCGTGCCCGCGCGCCGTTCCGCCTCGGTGGCACGCCCGAGCGTGTGCTGGGCAACGGCGTCAGCACTCCGACCACGGTCCCGATCGCACCGGCCGACGAGAACTGAGAGGCAGACGATGAGCACCGAGACGACGACCGCACAGAAGTGGTACTGCGCGCCCTGCGGATACACGTACGACCCCGTCGAGGGCGACCCCGACGGCGGTGTGCCGCCGGGCACGAGGTTCGAGGACATTCCGGCGAGTTGGTTCTGCCCCGTCTGCGGAGCCGACAAGCAGTGCTTCGCCGCCCTGCAGAGCTGACGAGCTGTGTCAGAAATGCTGATCGCGACTGATATTCATGGTGAAGATTCGTGCCACATCATCTTGGGATGCGCGAAATCCTTGTCTTGCTGTGATGTTGAGATTACGATCGCATGACCGACCGGGCGGACCCTGCTTGGCAACCGCGGGGCGCCACGCCGGGCTTCGAAGCCCGTTGACGAAGGAGCGGACGGATGAGTGTGCAGCAGACGGCGTCGACGTTCGGTGTGGGGGACCTGCCCGAGATCGATGTCTTCTCGGCGGAGTTCCGGTCCGCCCCTTGGGAGGTCACCCGTCGCGCCCTGGCCGACAGCCCCAATGGCCTCGCGCGCAGTTCGCGCGGGATCGAGGCGCTGACCTACGCGGCGTGCCACACGCTGTTCAGTGACCGTCGCCTGAAGATCGGGTTCGACGAGATGTACGCGGCGACGGGCTTCGACGAGTCCAGTGCCGTGTTCCAGTCAGCGGTGACGAGCATCAACAATCTCGAAGGCGACCATCACAAGAACCTCCGCACCCTGCTCGGCAGCTACTTCAACCGCGAGTGGGTGCAGGCGCTCCGGCCCACGGTCGGCGCGATCATCGAGGACCTGGTCGACGGCTTCGAGCCCCGCGGGACGGTCGATCTGGTCACCGAGTTCTCCCCGAAGATCCCCTCGCGCCTCTTCACCCAGCTCATCGGCGTTCCCCTCGCCGACGCCACGTTCCTGGAGAGGATCTCGGACCAGCTCCTCAAGGTGGTCTACATGGACCCGGCGAACAACGAGGCCATCGAGGCGGCCTACCAGGAGCTGGCCGACTACGTGAACGGACTCATCAAGGAGAAGCAGAAGGCGCCCGGTGACGACGTGGTCAGCTATCTGCTGGCGGCGGAGGCGGCCGGCACGGTCTCGCGGCGCGATGTGGTGGTCAACACGACCGCCTTGCTGCGCGCGAGCACCGACACCACGTCCGGTCAACTCGGGCTCGTGCTAGCCGAGTTGGCGAGCCGCCCCGATCTCTGGAAGCTCTGCCACGCCGATCCCGCGGTCATCGCGCCCGCGGTGATGGAGGCGGTTCGCTGGCGCACCGGCGCGTGGTCGATCCTCCGGATCGCCCGCGAGGATCTCACCGTGCTCGACACGGAGGTGCCGGCCGGCACCGAGTTCTTCGGGCTCGCGGCAACCGCCCACCGGGACCCGGAAGCATATCCCGAGCCCGACGTGTTCCGGATCGACCGGAAGCGACCGAAGCCGACCCTGAACTGGGGCACGGGCATCCACTACTGCCTCGGCAAGCCGATCGCGCAGGTGGAGATGGAGGAGGCCGTCCGCGTGCTGACGCGGCGATGGGCGGCGATCGACTTCGCCACACCGTTCGAGACGCGAGGCGAGCCGTTCACCAGTCAGCCCGCGCGCATGGAGATGACTTTCAGCGTTCGTTGAAGCGGACCGGCGGTGACTCACGCCGAGTACAGGAGGATTTGGCAGTGATTCCCAAGACGATGCACGCCATGGTGCTGACCGGCCACGGCGGCCTCGACAGACTCGTCCACGAGAAGGACTGGCCGGTGCCCAGCCCCGGCAAGGGCGAGGTCCTCGTCAAGGTCGGCGCCTGCGGCATCAACAACATGGACCTCAACGCGCGTACGGGGTGGTACGGCTCCACCGTCACCGAAGGCATGACGGAGAAGGTCGCTCTGGAAGGAGCGCCCGCCGACGCCACCGACCTCGGGAACTGGAATCGTGACGAGTTCCAGTTCCCGAGGATCCAGGGGAGCGCGATCGCGGGAACCGTCGTCGCGGTCGGAGAGGGAGTCGACGAGGGGCGCGTAGGACAACGGGTCATGGTCGATCCCATCCTCCGAGATGAGCAACTCCCCTTTCTGGCCCGGGGTGTGGGAAGCATCGGAAGCGACACGGACGGTGGTTTCGCGGAGTACGTGGCGGTCCCCTCGCCCAGCGCGATCGAGGTGAAGGCCAAGGTCTCCTTCGTCGAGTTGGCGGGCTTCCCCGTCTCGCACACCACTGCGGAGGAGATGCTCGTTCGCACCGACGTGAAGGCCGGTGACAAAGTCGTCGTCCGCGGCGCCGGAGGTGGAGTGGGAACAGCTCTGGTCCAGTTGGCTCGAATGCGTGGGGCAACCGTCCTGGCGATCGCGAGCGCCGAGAAAGAGGCCGAGGTACGCGCCCTCGGCGCGAGCGAGTTCGTCGCCCGGGATGTCGAGGACCAGACAGCGGCCGTTCTCTCCGTCTTCGGCAGGCGTGGTGTCGACGTCCTGTGCGACGTCGTCGGCGGTGAGTCGTCGATGGAGCTCCTCAGTCTCCTGCGGCGTGGTGGCCGGCTCGTCACCGCAGGAGCACTCGCGGGCCCGTTCGCCCGCGTGGATCTACGCGAGATCATCTACAAGGACCTCCAGGTCATCGGTGTCGCCAGCCCGGAGATCGAGACGACCGCGAACCTGGTCAGGTACATCGAGGCCGGGCAGATCACCGCGCACGTCGACCGCGTCTTCCCGTTGACACAGCTGCGCGAGGCCCAACGGGCTTTCGCCGAGAAGAAGTTCATCGGCAAGCTCGTGATCCAGGTGTCGGAGGACGACCTGTCCGGCAGCCCCGGGCTCTGACGAGCACACGGCCAACTCTGCATACGGGAGAGAGCATTGAGTACCAGCACGAAAGTCTCCGACCTCCTCGGCACGTCCGAGCCCGGTGTCTACATCGACGGCGGCTTCCACGACGCGGCCGACGGCGCGCGATTCGAGACGGTCAACCCGGCCACCGACGAGGTGCTGGCCGACGTCGCCGCGGGCGATGCGGCGGACATCGACCGGGCCGTGCAGTCGGGCGCGCGGGCGTTCCGCGACGGCGACTGGTCCTTCGCCTCACCGGGAGAGCGCCGGGCGGTGCTGCTGCGTCTCGCCGACCTGGTGGACGAGCACACCGAAGAGCTGGCGATGCTCGAATCGCTGGACGGTGGCAAGCTGCTGGGCATCGCCCGCGAGGCCGACATCCCGTCCGTCGCCGCGACCATACGGTGGTACGGCGAGGCCCTCGACAAGATCTACGACGAGATCGTGCCCACCGGCAGGACCGAGTTCGCGACGGTCACGCGTGAACCGCTCGGCGTCGTCGGTGCCGTCACCCCGTGGAACTTCCCGCTCTACCTCGCGACCTGGAAGCTGGCCCCCGCGCTGGCGGCTGGCAACAGCGTGGTCCTCAAGCCCGCCGAGCAGACCCCGCTCAGCGCCCTTCGTTTCGCACAGCTCGCCAAGGAGGCCGGACTTCCGGACGGCGTCCTCAACGTCGTACCCGGATACGGGCACACCGCGGGCAAGGCGCTCGGGCTGCACCACGACGTCGACTGCATCTGCTTCACCGGATCGACCGAGGTGGGCAAGTACTTCCTTCAGTACTCCGGCGCGTCCAACATGAAGCCGGTGTGGACCGAGTGCGGCGGCAAGAACCCGAACATCATCTTCTCGGACGCCGACCTGGAGCGCGCGGCCGGCCTGGCCGCGGACGGGGTGTTCTACCACCAGGGGCAGGTCTGCTCGGCTCCGACGGTGCTGCTCGTGCACCGGGACGTCAAGGCGGACCTCATCGACCTCGTGATCGAGCGCGCCAAGGGCTACCGCCCCGGTGACCCGCTGGACGAGAACTCCACCATGGGCCCCCTCATCGACCGCAAACAGGTCGAGAGCGTGATGGGCCGGATCGAGCGCGGACGCTCGTCGGGCCGCCTGGTGCTCGGTGGCGAGACGGCGAGCGTCAACGGTCGCGGCTGCTTCGTCGAGGCGACGGTGTTCGACGACGTCGACCCGCGGTCCGAGCTCGGCCAGGAGGAGATCTTCGGACCGGTGCTCTCCGTCGTCGGGTTCGACGACGAGGCCGAGGCGATCGCGATCGCCAACGGCACCGACTACGGTCTGTCGGCCTCTGTGTGGACCCGCGACCTGACCCGCGCGCACCGGGTCTCCCGACTCGTCCGTGCGGGCACCGTCAGCGTGAACACCGTGGACGCGATCAACGTGGCCGCGCCGTTCGGCGGATTCAAGCAGTCCGGTATCGGCCGGGACCTCTCCCTGCACGCGCTCGACAAGTACACCGGCCTCAAGACGACGTGGATGGACCTCTCCTAGAGGTGTGACGGTCGTTCGAAAGCGTGCACATACAGGAGTTGCAGATGGACCTTCAGCTGGCAGGAAAGAACATCGTCGTCACGGGCGGCTCGTCCGGTATCGGGGAGGCCACGGTCCGGAGTCTCGAAGCCGAGGGCGCCGTGGTCACGGTTCTCGACATCAAGGCACCGGCCGACGGCCGCGCCCACGTCCAGTGTTCGCTCGCCGACCCCGACTCCGTCGCCGACGCCGTCGAGCAGCTGCCCGAGCGGGTCTTCGGGCTGGTCAACTCGGCCGGCGTCTCGGGCGAGCAGGCGGGTGAGGACGTCATGCGGATCAACTTCCTCGGTCTGCGCGAACTCACCGAAACCCTGTACGACCGTCTTGAGCCGGGCGGCGCCGTCGTCAACGTCGCCTCGGACGCGGGCATGTTCTGGCGGGACCGGGTCGCCCTCTGCCGTGAGCTCATCGAGACACCGAGCTACGAGGCCGGTGTCGAGTGGGTCAAGGCGAACCCGATGTCGGGCCCCGACGCCTACTGGTTCTCGAAGGAGGCGGTGGTCGTCTACACCCAGTACCGGGCGCTTCGCCGCTTTCCCGCCGACCGTGTCCGGATGAACTCGGTGAGCCCGGGGGCGATCGCCACTCCGCTCCTTCCCTCCTTCTACCGGACCATCGACAAGGACCAGCTCGACACGGCACGCGATGCCGTCGGCGGAGACGGCGCTCCCGCCGACGTCGCCACGCTCATCACGTTCCTGCTGAGCCCACGAGCGCGCTGGGTCAACGGCGAGGACGTCAACATCTCGGGCGGCGGCGACGGCGCGATGATGACCGGGGCCCTCGTCCTGCCCGGCCTTGAGATCCCGCACCTGGCCGGGACCTGACGCCGGCTTCGGCGACTTCGCACATGCGGGCCGGGCGCGTCGAGCGCCCGGCCCGGTCTGTCGTGAGCGGGCACATTCGCATCAAGAACGAAGGAGAACCATGCATCAGGTGAAGGGCGTCATCGCCCGGGGCAAGGGCCGACCGGTCGAGGTCGTCACGGTCAACGTGCCCGACCCGGGCCCCGGGGAGGCGCTGGTGAAGGTGCAGGCCTGCGGGGTGTGCCACACCGATCTGCACTACCGCGAAGGCGGCATCAACGACGACTTCCCGTTCCTGCTCGGTCACGAGGCGGCGGGTGTCGTGGAGGCCGTGGGCCCGGACGTCACCGGCGTGGCGCCGGGGGACTTCGTGGTGCTCAACTGGCGGGCGGTGTGCGGTGAGTGCCGGGCCTGCCGGCGCGGCGACCCCCAGTACTGCTTCGACACGCACAACGCGACGCAGAAGATGACCCTGGAGGACGGCACCGAGCTCTCACCCGCCCTCGGCATCGGCGCGTTCGCCGAGAAGACACTGGTCGCGGCGGGGCAGTGCACCAAGGTCGACGCCTCGGCCCGGCCGGCCGCCGTCGGCTTGCTGGGGTGCGGAGTGATGGCCGGCATCGGGGCGGCGATCAACACCGGCGCCGTCAGCCGCGGCAAGTCCGTCGCGGTCATCGGCTGCGGCGGGGTCGGCGTGGCCGCCATCGCAGGCTCGGCGCTCGTCGGGGCGAGCCCGATCATCGCCGTCGACATCGACACCAAGAAGCTCCAGACCGCGAAGAAGATGGGCGCCACCCACACCGTCGACTCCTCCCAGGTCGACCCGGTCGAGGAGATCAAGCGGATCTGCGGCGAGTTCTCCGACGGCGCGGACGGCGCCGACGTGGTCGTCGAGGCGGTCGGCCGCCCGGAGACCTGGAAGCAGGCGTTCTACGCCCGCGACCTGGCCGGCACCGTCGTCCTGGTCGGCGTCCCCACCCCGGAGATGAAGGTGCCCGACCTGCCGCTCATCGACGTGTTCGGCCGCGGCGGCGCGCTCAGGTCGAGCTGGTACGGGGACTGTCTGCCGTCCCGCGACTTCCCGATGCTGGTCGACCTCTACCGGCAGGGCCGCCTCGACCTCGACGCCTTCGTGACCGAGGAGATCGGCATCGACGGGGTCGAGGCGGCGTTCGAACGGATGCACCACGGCGACGTCCTGCGCTCCGTGGTGATCCTCTGACCCTCACCTGAGCGCGGGGCGTGCGAGAGACACTAGCTGAGCAACAACTCCCACTTCGGATTCTCCAGGATCCTGCCCACCCGGGCGAGCACCCTGCTGCCGAGTTCGCCGTCGACCAGCCGGTGGTCGAACGACATCGCCAGCTGGGCGGTCCAGCGCAGGGCGATGCCGCCCTTGTGCTCCCACGGAGTGCGTCGCACCGCTCCGACACAAAGGATGGCGGCCTCGCCCGGGTTCAGGATCGGGGTACCGGAGTCGACCCCGAAGACCCCGATGTTCGTGATCGTGATCGTCCCCCGCGCCATGTCCTCGGGGCTCAGCCCGCCCTCGCGCGCGGTCCCCACGAGTTCCGTCAGAGCGCCGGCGAGCCGGGGCAGCGACAAAGCGCCTGCGTCCTTGATGTTGGGCACCATCAGCCCGCGCGGGGTGGCGGCCGCGATGCCCAGGTTCACCTGGTGGTGCAGCACGATCTCGTTCGCCTCCCGGTCCCAGGAGGCGTTGATGTCGGGGAACTCACGCACCGCGGCCAGCAGCGCCCGTGCCACCAGCAGGAGCATCGTGACCCGGGACCCCTCGAAGGCGCGCTCCGCCTTGAGTTTCTCGACTAGCTTCACCGAACGGGTCACGTCCACGGTCACGAACTCGGTCACATGCGGCGCCGTGAACGCACTGCCCACCATCGCCGCCGCGACGGCCTTGCGGACGCCCTTCACCGGGATGCGCGTGACGGAGGCGGCGGGAACCGGTACGGCGGCGCGGTCCGCGTGGTCGGGCACGGGCCGCTCGGTGGAGACCGCCGTCTCGGCGGAGCGCAGGACGTCGTCCCGGGTGACCCTCCCCTCCGGCCCGGAGCCGCTGATCACACTCAGGTCGACGCCCAGGTCCTTCGCGAGCTTGCGCACGGGCGGCTTGGCGAGCGTCATCACCGCGCCGGGTCGGCTCGCCCCGTTCGGCGTGGCCGTCACCGGCGTCCGACGTCGCCTGCGGGTGCCGCTCGCCTCGCTGGGGCCGTAACCGACCAGCACGGAGGGTGCGGGCTCCGGGTGGTCGTCCGTGTCGGGCACGGGTTGCGTCGATGGCGGGGTGTCGACGGTGGTCTCGGCGTCGGTTGTGACGCTGATGATCGGTGTGCCGACGGCGACGGTCTGCCCTTCCTCGACGAGGAGTTCGGCGATCACACCGTTGTACGGCGACGGCAGCTCGACCAGGGACTTCGCGGTCTCGATCTCGACGAGGACCTGGTTGTGCGTGACGGTGTCGCCGACGGCGACATGCCAGCTGACGATCTCGGCTTCTTCGAGGCCCTCACCGACGTCGGGCAGGCGGAACTGTTGGACGGTCATGTCAGCGTCCTCACCAGGCGAAGGAGCGGTCGACGGCGTCGAGGACGCGGTCGAGGTCGGGCAGGTACCGGTCCTCGAACTTGGCCGGGGGATAAGGGGTGTTGAACCCGCCGACCCGCAGGACCGGAGCCTGGAGACGGTAGAAGCAGCGCTCGGTCACCGCCGAGCCGATCTCGGCACCGAGCCCGGCGAAGGTGGGAGCCTCGTGCACCACGACGCAGCGGCCGGTCCTGTCCACCGAGCGGGAGATCGTCTCCAGGTCCAGCGGCGCGAGGGACCGCAGGTCGATCACCTCGATGTCCCGGCTTTCCTCGGCCGCGGCGCTCGCTGCCTGGAGGCAGGTCTGCACCATGCCTCCGTAGGTGAGCAGCGTGATGTCACGGCCCGCGCGCACGACCCGGGCACGGTCGAGCGGCAGCACGCGTTCGTCGTCGGCGGTGTCGGCGACCTCGTCCTTGGTCCAGTAGCGGCGCTTGGGCTCGTAGAAGATGACCGGGTCCTGGCCGGACAGCGCCTGACGCACCATCCAGTGCGCGTCCAGGGGGTTCGAGCAGCACACGACGCGCAGTCCCGCCGTATGGGCGAAGTAGGCCTCGTTGGACTCGCTGTGGTGTTCCACCGCCCCGATGCCGCCGCCGACCGGGATCCGGATCACCACCGGGACCGAGAGCCGCCCGCCGCTGCGGGCACGGAGTTTGGCCAGTTGGGAGACGATCTGGCTGAACGCGGGGTACACGAACCCGTCGAACTGGATCTCGCACACCGGGCGGTAACCGCGCAGCGCGAGGCCGATCGCGGTGCCGACGATGCTCGCCTCGGCGAGCGGGGTGTCGATCACACGGTCGGCGCCGAAGTCCTTCTGGAGGCCGTCGGTGACGCGGAAGACGCCGCCGAGTACACCGACGTCCTCGCCCATGACGATGACCTTGGGATCGTCTTCGAGGGCGTGCCGCAGGCCGGTGTTGATCGCTTTGGACAGGGTGAGCACGGGCATGTTCGCTCCCGTCGAGAGCCGCATGGGGTGGGGCGGCTGGTGGGCTGGTCGATCAGTGCACGGGTGGGTTGATCAGTCGACATAGGAGGCGACGAGGGCCTCGTACTGCCGTCGTTCCTCGGCCAGCAGCGGGGTCTCCTGCGCCAGCACGGTGCCGAACAGGCTGGTGACGTCTCCGAGCGGGAGTTCTCGACAGATACGGCGGGTCTCCGCGGCGAGCGCCGCGCACTCCTGCTCCAGCCCGTCCCGGAACTCCGCGTCCAGCCAGCCCCGGTCGACCAGCAGCGTCTCCAGCCGCGTGATCGGGTCGAGGTTCTGCCAGGTGTCCAGCTCGCCGGGGGCCCGGTACCGGCCGGGGTCGTCGGACGTGCTGTGGCCGGCCATCCGGTAGGTGATCGCCTCGATCAGCGCCGGGCCGCCTCCGGCGCGGATCTGGCTGGCGACCGCGCTGGTCACCGCGTGCACGGCCAGGACGTCGTTGCCGTCGACCAGATGGGCGTCGAGCCCGAAACCGGCGGCCCGCTGATGGAGCGAGGCACGCATCTGGGTCTGGGTGGGAGTGGAGATCGCCCACTGGTTGTTCTGGCAGAAGAACAGCAGGGGGGCGCCGGCGGCAGCGGCCCAGTTGAAGGCCTCGTTGGCCTCGCCCTGGCTCGACGAGCCGTCGCCGAAGTAGGCCGCGACGATCTCCTCCGTCCCGTCCCGCTGCACGCCCATGGCATAGCCCGTGGCATGCGGCAGCTGCGCGGCCAGGACCAGCGTGTAGATGTGGAAGCGGTACCGCACCGGGTCCCACCCGCTGTGCTGGTTGCCGCGCCACTGCACCAGCAGTTCGGCGGGCGTGATGCCGCGGCACAGCGCGGCGGCGTGCTCGCGGTAACTGGGGAAGACGTAGTCGTCGGAGCGGAGCGCGGTGATCGAGCCGACCTGTGCGGCTTCCTGTCCCAACGACTGGAGCCAGAGGCCTAGTTCGCCCTGGCGTTGCAGTGCGAGAGATTCGTTGTCGAAGCAGCGCGCCAAGGTCATGCGCCGGTAGAAGTCACGGCACAGCTCCGCCGTGACGTCGAGTGGCCATCGTGGGTCGGAGCGCAGTGTGCCATCGGGGGCGAGCAGTTGCACGGGTTCCATGCAGGTCCTCCACCGGGTGCGCCGCAGCGCGGGGCGCCGGGTGGGCGGCCGCGCCGCGACGGGGTGTGTTGCCGTCGACTAAGATCGTAAGTTGTACGGCTGAAACTCTCTTGGAGTGAATATAGCTCGGGTATTAGCAGGTGGCTATGGCATAAAACTCTTGTTCTTGTGGTGTTGCCTTGTATAGGGTGGCGCAGTCTGGACTGAAGGGGAGAGCCACATGGCAGAGCTGGTCTTCGATGAAGAGGCACGTGTTCAGGGCCTGTTGGCGGCCCAGGCCAAGGCGGAGGAGCTCTTCGACGCGATCGTCGAGGACCGGCTGGTGCGCGCCGGGCGCAGCGAGGTCGAGGTCAGCAAGGACATCCACGTGCTCGCCAGGAAGGTACTCGGCGTGGCCCGGTACTGGCACGCCCGCATCGTCCGCGCCGGTGCGAACACCCTGCTGCCCTACGACCAGTCAGCCTCCGTTCGTGTCCTCGAACCCGACGACATCGTGTTCTGCGACCTGGGCCCGATCTTCGAGGAGTGGGAGGCCGACTTCGGCCGGACCTTCGTGCTGGGCGACGATCCGGACAAGCTCCGACTCCGCGACGACCTGGCCCACCTGTGGGACGAGGGCCGCCGTCACTTCGAGCGGAACCCGGACGTGACGGGCGAGGGACTCTACGAGTTCATGGAAGCGCGGGCGCACGAGGCCGGATGGGAACTCGGCGCCGGCTTCAGCGGGCACCTCGTCGGCCAGTTCCCCCATGACATGGTCCCCCCGCCGGACGACGTCCACAGCTACATCGCCCGCGGTTCCGATCGGCCCATGCGACGCCTGGACGAGACCGGGCGGGTCTGCCACTGGATTCTCGAGGTGCATCTGGTGGACCGGCAGCGGCGGTTCGGTGGATTTCGGGAAGAGCTGCTCGATCTCGGTGGCGCGGCGGTGGTGTGACTCCGCCGCTCCGAATCGGCCGGCGCCCCACGGAGAAGGTCTCCGTGGGGCGCCGGCCATGTCAGATGGCCGCTCCGCCGTTCGGACTGACGACCTGTCCGACGAAGAAGCTTCCGTCGGGACCCGCCAGCATGGACACCGCACCGGCGATCTCTGCGGGCCGGCCGAACCGGCCCACCGGGACCGCGGCCTGCACCGCCGGGTCCTGGGACTCGGGCGACTGCTCGAAGAGCGGGGTCATGGTCGGCCCCGGCGCCACCGAGTTGACCAGCACACCCAGTGGTGCCATCTCCCGGGCGAGGGACTTGGTCATGGCGATGACCGCGCCCTTCGTCGCCGCGTAGGCCGTCGCCTCGGCCATGCCCACCAGGGCGACCTCTGAGCTGATGGTGATGATGCGGCCCGCCCGGCGCCGGGTCATGCCCGGAAGGACGGCGCGGACACAGGCGTAGGTGCCGCGGAGGTTCACCGCCATCAACCGCTCGTAGTCCTCCCACGGGAACTCCGCCGTGGGCCCCCAGGTGGCGATGCCCGCGGAGGTGACCAGTACGTCGACGCGGCCGTAGGCGGCCTCGGCGCGGCGGACGAGTTCCTCACAGGCGTGCGGGTCGGAGACATCGGCTTCGACCTGGAGTACGGCGGCCTCGCCGCCGGGATGGCCGGCCGCGACCGCGTCCAGCTCGCCGTTGTCCTTGTAGTAGTTCAGCACCAGGCGGTCGCCCTCCGCGGCGAACCGGCGGGCGACCGCCAGGCCGATGCCGGTGGCGGCCCCGGTGACGAGGACGGTTCGCTGGCCGGGGACCGGCATGGGGTCGGTGCTCACACGGTGCTCCGCTCTCGGACGCCCGCGGTCAGGGCGGTACGGACAAAGGAAGAGAAGGCGTTGCGGGTCGTCAGCGTGTACCGGTCCGCCGCGATGGAGACCTCGTCGAACGAACCGTCCAGGGGGACTTCGAGGGGCCACAGGCCGTCGAGGATGGGCTTGTCCTCGTTGATGACGAACTCCTCGTCGGCGAGGGCCTCTTCGGGAGTGGACACCGTGTAGTCCTCGGCCGTGCCGGACACCGGGTAGATGATCGTGCCCGTCGGCCCGAGCGGCTGGAAGCATTCGAGGATGATGCGCTGGCCCTGCTCGCCGTAGTCGAAACGCCCGGACACCAGTGCCGGCATCACCGCGTGGTAGTGCACGGCGACGCCTTCGTCGAAGACGTACGTGCCCGCGTCACCTCCGCCGACGGAGTACTCCCGGGTCAGCCAGGTCTCGAAGCCCTCGGCCCTGACGTGGAGCCTCTCGACCTCCTTGGGGACTCCGCCCATCGTCGAGGCGTGCACGAAGGGGAAGTGGGCGACGTCCCGGAAGTTCTCGGCCGAGGCGAGGATCCCGGCAGCGGTCGGGATCGGCGCACCGACCAGGTACGTCATCCCCAGAGGATCGAGTTCGGGCAGCTCCGGCACATCCGTCAGCGGATCGCCGAGCACCGTCCAGACCAGGCCGTAACGCTCCACCGCCGGGTAGGCGTCGATGCGGGCGTTCCGTGGAATCCGGGCGTCGGGGCCCAGCGCGGGGATCGCGGTGCAGGCGCCGTCCTCCCCGTCGAACTGCCACCCGTGGTAGGGGCAGCTGACGCTTGTGCCCCGGATCTCCCCGGCCGCCAGGTCCCCACCGCGGTGGGGACAGCGGCGGTCGGTGACGCGGACGGTGCCGTGAGCGTCACGGAAGACGACCAGTCGCCGACCGAGAAGTTCCGTGCCGTGGGGAGCGGCGATGTCACTGCTCCGGGCGACGGGGAACCAGGCGCGCCGCAGCCCCTCTGAGATTTCCTCGGTGGACAGGAGTTCGCCTACGGCCATCTCTCAAACCTTTCGATCGAAAGTCGTGCGCTGGTCCCTTCGGGGACGTCGGAGACCGCTCGGGTGTACTCGGCGGCGGCGGAGCGAGCGGGTCAGCGCTGTCGGACGGCGGTGGTCTGGATCTCCACCAGGGCGCCGAGGGGGAGCGCGCCCGCCTGGTAGGTGACACGGGCCGGACGGACCCGCTCCGGCAGGGCCGCGGCGTAGGCGTCGTTGACCGAGGCGAAGTCGGCGATGTCGGCGAGCAGGATGGTGACCAGGACGAGGTCCTCGAAGCGGAAGCCGGCGGCGTCCAGTACGGCGCCGATGTTGCTCATGACCTGAACGGTCTGGGCGGCGGCGTCCTCGCCGACCAACGCGCCGGCGGGGTCGAGGGCGATCTGGCCGCTGAGGTAACAGGTGTCGCCGACGACCACCGCGGGACTGTAGGGCCCCGCTGCCGGGGGGATGCCGGGGCCGTGGGTGACGAGGGTGTGAGGGGGCATGGGTGGCTTTTCGTCCCTACATGTCGAGAGTGAGCCGGGCGGATTTGGCGCGTGACACGCAGATGAGCATCTGGTCGTTCGCGGCCCGTTCGTCGTCGTCCAGGACGTCGTCGAGGTGCTCGGGCTCGCCTCCCGTCACTCCGGTGAGGCAGGTTCCGCACAGACCCTCACGGCAGGACCACAGGGGATTGAGGCCCGCGTCGATCGCGGCGTCCAGGACGCTCTGGTCCGGGCCCACCTTGACGGTCACCCCACTGCGGGCGAACTCGACCTCGAACCCGCTGTCCGTCGTCGACTGCTGCTGCGACGCCGTGAAGCGCTCAATGTGAAGTCGCGGACCCGGCACTTTCTGCGTGATCGCGTCCAGCAGGCCCGCGGGTCCGCAGCAGTACACCTCGCAGTCCGTGTCGAGTCTGGCCACGATCCGGTCGAGGTCCATGAATCCGCGGCTGTCCTCGGGCACCAGGTCGACCTGGCCCGATCCAAGGGCGTTGAGCTCGTCGACGAACGCCATCGCTGATTCGCTGCGCGCTCCGTAGATCAAGGACCACCTGTCACCACGCGCGTGCGCGGCACGGGCGTGGGCGAGGAGCGGGGTGATCCCGATGCCTCCCGCGATGAACAGGTGCCGGCTGCCCGAAGCGAGGGGGAAGTTGTTGCGCGGTCCCCTGAGTTCGAGTGTCTGGCCGACCCGCAGGCCGTCGTGCACTTCGACGGATCCACCGCGTCCCGCCTCCTGGCGAAGCACCGCGATGCGGTAGCTGCGCGGGTCGGACGTGTCCCCGCACAACGAGTACTGACGGATCTGCCCGGACGGCAGGACCACATCGACGTGGGCGCCGGAGGTCCAGGCCGGGAGCGGCTCGCCGACCGCACTGTCCAACTCGAGAGACACGACCTGCTCCGCCTCAAGGCGAACCGCGCGGACTCGTACCTCGAAGGCATCGGCTTCAAGGGTGGTTGATGGGCTCACCAGCGCACCTCACGGATTACTCTGCCAAGGTCCTGTACCCGAGATGCTAACACTAGAAAGTCGCAATGGGCGAGTTATTTTCAAACCCTGGGCGTCTCGACAGATGGTTTGGGTGTCGAGGTGCAGCGTGCCGCGAGTGGTCACGTAAGAGCCGGATGCCCGACCGGCATCGGGAGACGGACGACGCGCAAGTCGACGTACGGGATCAGCGTGAGGCGTGCACCGTGCGGGCGGGGCACCGCTGCCAGGGGCCTGCCGTGAGCGCCCGGCGCCCCACCGCGAACCTGGTACGCCGCCACGGAGGACACGCTGCTACGAGGGATCGACCGCCGGCGCGGGACGCTCGCCGATGCTGTCGGGCTGGCGGACGAGGCCGGACCACCACAGCGGGAGCTTCCGGAGCTCCAGATAGAGGAATATCTCCGTCGCGCTGATCCCGGGCGCCATCCGTAGCTCGTGCAGCACCAGCTCGACCAGACGCGCCCGGTCACGACAGGCGACATCGATCACCAGGTCGAACGGACCGGCCGTGGCCACCGCGAACTGCACCTCGTCCAGTGACAGCAGCACGTCGCGCACCGGACCGATCGGCCCCTGCGTACGCACCCCCACCGCCGCCACCACGCGTCCCTGACTGATCCGGTTGACCGACGTCTCGATCCGGACGGTCTGCGACTCGATCAACGCCACCGCACGTCTGCGCGCATGTGAATACGACAGACCCGTGTGATCGGCGACATCCTGGTACGAGGCACGTCCGTCGCGCTGGAGAGCCGCCAGTACGGCGCGATCCACATCGTCCAGCGGCTTCGCGCCCGTCGGCCGCGTACCGGAACCGATCGCGTCCTCCCCGGTGGTGTCCTTCAGCACCTCCAGGTACACCAGCACCGACCGCCCGTCGATCTCCTCACTGCCCCGCACATGCGTGTCCAGCAGCTCGTTGAGATGCTCGTCGTCCCGGCACACGAACTCCAGGAGCAGATCCGCGCTCCCCGCCACCGTCACGACCGTGTCGATCTCCTCGACCTCGACCAGCCGCTCGGCCACCTTCGCCACGTTTCCCCGCACCGTCAGCAGCACCATGGCCAGCGTGTCGTAACCCAGCACCGCCGGGTCCACCCGCGCCTGCACCCTGACGATGCCCGCCTCACGCAAGCGACGCAGCCGCTCACGCGCCGCATCGCCCGACAGGCCGACCCGGCGTCCCAGCTCGCCCAGCGCCATCCGGCCGTCCTCACGAAGCGACTCGATCAACCCGAGATCGACCTCGTCAAGAACGTGATGCCTGACCGGCTTCTCCACAGCAACCCCTTCCGAACAGTGCTGGGACGCACGCCACACTGCGAGATTCTGTCATCGAAAATACCTCGGCCCGCTCCTATGACCAGGGAGGTTGGGCAATCTGCCCACACCGGCTCAACCGTCGTGGCCCAGGTCCAGAAGCTGCTCGTGGAAGCCGCCGAACTGCCGCTCGCGATCCATGACGTAGACCTCCAGGATCCAGTGGCACACGCGGCCGATGTCGTCCAGACGACGCATGGGACGGTGCGAGTCGCGCGCGATATAGCTGTGGATGTCGTCGGGCGGCGGCACCATGTCGTGCGGGAACTGACCGACGAGATGGCCTGTGAAGCCCGCACCCAGTTCCCAACCCCGCGCCTTGACCTGCGACTCCATGAAGGCGAACAGCTCCGCGCTCGTCACCTCCGGGTGCTGCTCGAAGTAGCGTCGCCCGCTTTCCCACAGCTGGGGCAGACTGTCCCGCAGCCGCAGCTTGTCCGGGTCGTCGCCGAGTACGTACGTCCGCCCGAAGTCGGCCTCCCACTCCTCGAAGATCGGACCGAGGTCGCAGAAGACGATGTCGTCCTCCTCGATGACCCGAACCGGGGTCGACTCGTCGTAAGGGGCCGCGGTGTTGATGCCGGCGCGCACCAGACGCGCGTGCCAGTAGCGCGGCTTCCCGATGATGCCGCGGGCCAGCGCGTGGATGTCCTGGCTGACCTCCTCCTCGCTCCGGCCGGGGCGGATCAGATCGTGCGCCACCATGGCGTCGAACAGTTCCTCGGCCTTCTCCTGCGCCGCGAGGAGACCGGCGACGCGGGTCTCCTCGTCGTAGATCACTTGGCCCATCAGCGCTTACTCCTTTGACCGTGCGGGTGCCGCTTTCGGCGGCCCGATCTCCATGACGGCCCTCATCCCGTGACGGCCCCTCATCCCGTGACGGCCCCTCATCCCTTGAGGACCGCCAGGCCCGCGGTCTCGCCACCGTCCGCGACGAACTCCGCTCCGGTCGAGAAGCTGGATTCGTCGCTGGCGAGGAAGAGGACCAGTGCCGAGACCTCGGAGGGCTCGCCGATGCGCTGGAGCGCGACGTGGTCCTGGGACCACGCGCCCTCGCTGATCATCGGTGTGCGGACCAGTCCCGGGTGCACCGAGTTGACCCGGATGTTGTCGCGTGCCAGATCGATCGCCGCGCTCTTCGTCAGACCGCGGACTCCGTACTTGGACGCCACGTACGCGCCCAGGTTCTGGTAGCCCTGGAGCCCCGCGGTCGACGACACGTTGACGATCGAACCGCGTCCACTCCTCTTCAGCGGTCCGACGCAGGCCTGAATGCCGTGGAAGACCCCGGTGAGGTTGACCGCGATGACCTTGTGCCAGGCCTCGGGGTCGTAGTCCTCGACAGAACCGCGGATCGTGATACCGGCGTTGTTCACCAGGACGTCGAGACCGCCGAACCGGCTCACGGCCTCGTCCACCGCGGCCTGCCACTGCGACCTGTCGGTCACATCCAGGTGCACATACGCGGCCATGTCCCCTAGTTCATCCGCCAGTTCGGCACCTTCGGAGTCGAGGAGGTCGCCGATGACCACGCGTGCGCCCTCGGCGACCAGCGCGCGAGCGTGGCTGGCGCCCATTCCGCGAGCCCCGCCGCTGATCAGCGCGACCTTGTCCTGCACTCTGCCTTGCATCGGGGTGCGTACACCTTTCTCGTGCGGATGTTCCTGACGTGCCTCTCAGCCTCCGTCGGCCGGTGCGATCGGGAGTGTCCTCGGCGTGCTCACGCCGTAGGCCAGCACGCGCTCAGGCGTCCCGGCCAGGCGGAAGGGAGCTCGGTCGCGAACGAGGATGGGCAGCATCGTGGCAAGGAACGCCCGGCCTATCGACGTGCCCACGGAGATGTGCGGGCCGTAGCCGAAGGCGAGGTTCGGGACGCCGGCCTCGCGCCCGAGGTCCAGCTCCTCACCGTTCCCCCATACGGCCTCGTCCCGGTTGGCCGACGCGATGAGCGGGAAGACGCCGTCACCGGCGCGAATCCGCTGACCTCCCAGCTCCACATCCACCGTCGCGGTCCGGAACAGCCAGTGGGAGTGGCTGAGCCATCGATACACCTCCTCGGTCGAACGCGCGGCGGCGTCGGGCGACTCCCAGTGGAGCGGATCCTGTGCCTCGGGGTGTTCCGCGAGCACCGCGACCGACTCGGCGATCGCGACATAGAGCGAACCGGCGCCGGCGAACACCAAGTCATGGAAGTTCCAGGCCATCTGACGGTCGGTCAGCAGCGGGCCCTGGCTGTCGTTGGCGAGCACGGCCTTGGAGAGGGGGTCGTTCCCCGGGGCCGCGCGACGCTTCCTGACCAGCTCCTCGAAGTAGGTCAACAACTCCGGGGTCAGGTCCTCGGCGCCGGGATAGTAGAAGATGGGGATCGCCGCGACCCACGGTGACTCATCCGCCGGCAGATCGAAGAAGCGGCCGAGGAACTCCGCGGCCAACGGCACACCGAGGTCGCCGACCGCGTCGAACCCGTCCTTCGGGAGACGGGCGATGCTGTCGGAGCACATCTCCTCCATCATGCCCAGGACGGGTTTCATCGCCGCGGCGCTGTAACTGCCTCCTCCGGTGAAGATCCGGCGCCACACGGTGTGGTCCGGCTTGTCCTTGAGGAAGAACGAGCCCGCGTCCGGTTCGTTGTACGGGCCGTACAGACCCTGATGAGGTTTGTTGCTGAAGGACTCCGCGTCCAGCAGGACCGAGCGAGCGTCCTCGTACCTGCTCACCAGCCACGCCGACTGCTCCTCGCACCACCAGACCGGTGCCTCGCGTCGCAGCCGGGCATAGGCCGGGTAGGGGTCTCGGGGGGCCGGGACCTCGAAGAGGAACTCCAAGGCTTCCTTGAGCGGGCGCTCGTCGCCCTGTGTGGCGGCGGGGGCCTGAGTGCCAGAGGGATGACTCTTCACCGTCGGTTCTCTCCTGTCATCTGCGTATCCGTGTGAGGGAGGTGGGTCGGCCGTCGGGTCTCACCAGGTGACGTTCAGCTCGGTCGGTTGGTGCATGAAGTGCACGAACACGTCGGGCAGGTAGTCGATCGTCGGCTGGGCGAGCTCGAACCGCTCGAACCGCTTGGCCAGCGCGGTGAAGGCGATCTGGCTCTCCAGCCGCGCGAGGGCGGCGCCGAGACAGTGGTGGATCCCGCCACCGAACGAGATGTGCCGGTTCGGGAACCTCGTGATGTCGAAGCTGTCGGGGTTCTCGAAGACGCGGGGATCGCGGTTCGCCGTCGCCAGAATCCCGTACACGACATCGCCGGCAGGGATCACCGTGCCGCTCAGTTCGACATCCCGGGTCGAACACCTGCCGATGCCGACAAGTGAGGGCTCCATCCTGAGACATTCCTCGACGGCCTTCGGCGCGAGGCCCCCGGGGTCCGTGCGCAACAGGTCCCACTGGTCGGGGTGTTCGATGAACAACCGCAGGCCGTTGGTGAGCAGGGTGAGCGTGGTCTCGTGTCCGGCCAGCAGGATGGTGATGGCGACGGAGATCGCCTGCGGGCGGGTGTAGACACCCTTCTTCTCGCCCGCGGCGATCAGAGACAGGATGTCGTCACCCGGGTTGTTCGCGCGCGCGTCGAGCAACGGACCGAAGTAGGCGGCGAGTTCGTGGAGTGCCGCCACGGCTCCGGCGGTGCCGTCAGCCGGGTTGGTGAGCCGCTCCGCCGTCTCCTTGAGCAACAGGGCGTCGGACTCCGGCAGGTTGAGCATGATCCGGATCGCCAGGAACGGCAGCTGGGTGGCGAAGTCGTTCTTGAACTCCATCCGGTGGTCGTCGTACCGGGCCTCGATGAGACCGTCGACGGTGCTGCGGATGAGATCCGTCCAGCGCTTGACGTTGCGCGGGGTGAACCACTCGTGCAGCGCTTCACGCATGTGCAGGTGATCGGGCCGGTCGGCACTCAGGACCAGGATGTCGCCCAGGCCGATACCGAGATGACCGCGGTAGGCCGGATCGACGCCGTCGACCAGATCCCACGCCTCCTCGTCGATCGGCGGGTAGAACTCCGAGGCCTTCAGCCCCTTGGGAGCACTGCTGAAGATCTCCGGATTCCTGGTGACGAAGGTGACATCGTCGTGCCGCGTCACCAGCCACGCGTTCCAGCGCGGATTCCGGTGCACCGGATCCGTTTCCCGCAGCCGCCCGAGGAAGGACTGCGGATCGGCTGCCAGCAGTGGTGAATCGAGGTCGTCGACGTCGTACGCACCGGTCTCAGTCATGGTGACTCTCAGTTCTCCTACGGCATGATCGTGAGCGAAGCGCGGAACGGGGGGCCGTCAGACCGCCGCCACTCGCTCGTCGGCGTCGGGCTCGGTGCTGACGTCGAGCTCGGTGAGGGAGGGGCGAACGACGAGGCGAACGACCACGCCGAGCACGGCGATGGTGGTGACCCCGAGCGGGACGGCCCACGTGACGTACCACGCCTGACCGGTCGCCCGCGGCCAGCAGAGGTTGATCACCTCGAAAACCACCCAGGCCAGAGAGGCGAGGACGAAGACGGGGGTGGCGCGGCCGAGGGTGAACGGTCCGTACTCGAATCGTCCGGTGAACACCTTGACCGCGAGGGCGCCGATGACGAGCGCCATCGTGATGTAGAAGGTGGTGGTCGCCCCGGAGACGAGCGTGGTGTAGATCTTGTTCGAGAAGGCCGAGAGCATCACGACGGTCGACAGGGCGCCGACGGTGACCAGGCACCGGATCGGATAGGTGCTGCGTCCCGACAGCTTCACGAGGAACTTCGACGCCGGTACGGCGCCGTCCCGCGCGAACGACCACAGGACCCGGGACGCCGTCGTGTGGCTGGCGACCAGGGTCGCGGCGAAGGCGAGAAGGATCAGCACGAGGAACGGCTTCGCGACGCCGGAGCCCAGCGCGGCGACGATGGTCTCGGCTGCGGGGTCGGTCACCTGCCCGAGCATCACCTTGGGCAGGTCGGGCACGGCGAGCAGCAGGGCCAGCGAGGAGAGCAGAGTGACACCACCGAGGGCGAACACCGCGTAGATCATGACCTTGGGCAGGTGCCGCTCCGGGTCCTTGATCTCCTCCGCCATCGAGCAGGCGCTCTCGTAGCCGCTGAACGTGTAGCCGATCAGGGCGATCGCGAGGAAGAGCCCGCTCCACGTGTAGTCGTGCGGCGTGGCGCCGGCCCGCTCCGTGAGCACCGAGAGTGACTGCTCCCGATGCCAGACGAGAAGGACGAACGCGAGGAAGACCGAGCCGATCACCTCAGCGACCAGACAGAGCCGGGTGACGACCTTCAGGACCGTGGGACCGAGCATGTTGAGCAGGGTGACGAGCACGATGAGCGCCACGCCGACCAGCGTCTGTCGCGTCACGGTGAAAGGATCGATGCCCAGCAAGGGGGGCAGGAGCCCCGCCATGAAGTACGAGACCGAGGCCACGCCGATGGTCCAGGTCCACATGTAGGACCACCCCGCGGCCCAGCCGAAGGCGCGCCCGCCGAGCCGCCGGGCCCACTGGTAGCTGCCACCCTCGATCGGCCACCGGGAGGCCACGAGACCGAGGGTGCACGCGACGACCACCGATATCGCCAGTACGGCGACGTATCCCCACCATCCAACCGGCCCGGCCAGGACCAGGACCAGGCCGAAAACCGAGTAGATGGCGGCGATGGGGGAGATCGCCGCGAAGGAGAACACGAGGGCGTCTCGTGCTCTGAACTCCCGTTTGAGGTGTTGGCCTGCTGCTGATTCCACGGGACGGATCCTTTCGGGAGGCCGCGTGCCGACGGGTTCGCCGCTGAGCCGGACGAGGCACTTTCAGCCAGCGTGGACGGGGCGGATTCAGTGGCAGGACTGTAGGCCAGATCACATCCCTCCTCAAGAGTTGTAGTCAGAAAACTTCGCCGCTACCCCGGACTCTCATCATCAAGGGCCCTGTTCCAGCGAAAATCCGCCCTGGCGATGTGGTCTCGCGCGGGCCGGGACGCCCTCGGGCCGCACTGGCTACCGGGCAGTCAGCGCAGGGCGCGTCTGCTCTCCCGCGCGTACGCCGCGAGCGGGTCGCCCACCGCGTTCCAGGGCCAGGGAGTCACGATGCCGCCCAAGGCGGCGAAGACGGGTTGGGCGTCGTGGGGTCTTCGCGCGGCAGCGAGGGCGAAGGCGAGGGTGTTGAGGTCTGCCAGGGCAGCGGCGTGATGCAGGCATCGGGGATCGCGTTGCCAGGCGAGGGCACGCTCCAGAATCAAGACGTCGGCCCGGTGGCGCCACTGGTCTCTGGCCAGCAGGGCTGACGGGCCACCCGTGTCCAGCGTGTTGATGTACTGGCGGGCCGCGGCCGTCAGTTCCAGACCGAGAGTGGGGGCGGTGGCCGGCATGCACGCCTGCACCGAGTCGACGAAGTCCATCATCTGCATGTGGCTGCCGCACTCCGCCGGTGACAGGTAGCTCAGCATGTCCAGGTGAGCCAGGCGGTGCCATCGATCACGTATCAGCACCTCGTTCCAGACCCAGAACGCCTCTCGCTGAGGGGCGCCCAGGCAGCGCAGACCGCCCCGGAACCTGCCCCCGTTGTCCCGGAGGTCGCTCTGGCCGAATGAGGCCGCGGAAAAAGGGCATCGTCGAGGCACTCGCCGTCCGGCACGGTGTCTTCCGCCGCGCTGCCCGCGTCACCCGATGGGCCGAGCTTGCGATCACGTCATGAGAGCTGGCTCTGGCCGGCGTGGACCGTGCGCCGCGAGGCGTTGGCGAAGCGGGGCGACGGTCACGTGGCCGACCGCAAGCGCACTTCGATGTCGCCGTTGCGCGAATCGTGCCCCGTTGCACCGGGCCGGTCGGACACCGGTCTCCTTCAGGGCCGCGGACCGGTGCTCGTGGTCCTGCTGACCGGTGCCGACCGTGGCGACGTCACCCCGCTCCTGCCGGTGCTCGTCGAGATCCCTCCTCTCCCCGCCGGGGAACATGGCCCGGCACCGGACTGGGCCCTCACGGCGGGGTGATCGGCAGAGGCTTCGCGTGGCTGCACGGCTTCCGGCGCCTGCGGATCCGTTGGGAACGCCGCGCCGACATCCGCGAAGGGTTCCTCTAACTCGCCTCCGGCCTGATCACCCAATGACAACTCCCCTCGTGGCATCAGCCGTTGCACGCGCCTCAGTGTTCGATCGCCTGCTGCGCCAGGGCGACCAGAGCGGAGTCCTCGACGAGCGAGCCGTCCCACATGGCGGTCAGGCGGGTGATCCTGCCCCACTCGTCCAGCTCCAGTGCGGTGACACCGCGGGGCACGGTGCCGTCGGAAGCGGTCCATTCGTAGCCGCCCCCCACCGCGCTGCCGACGATGTGCCGGACGCTCGTGCCGCGACCGGCGTACGGCAACAGGCCGGCGGCACCGGTGAGGTAGGAGCCGATGCTTCTGGGGCCGGTGATCTGCACATGCGCCGGAACGTCCTCGAAGACGGCCCCCGGAGCGAACAGCCGCGCGGCGCTCGCTCCGTCGCCCTCGCGCAGGGCGCGGGCGAGTCGGGAGGAGATGTTCTTCATGGTCGGCGCCGCGTTCTCGCCGACGGTGGATTCACCGAAGTCCGCGGGGAACTGGTCCGACGACACCTTCAGCTTCGCCGCGTCGGCCACGCCGAAGTGGCGGCCGTCCCAGTAGTCGATCTGGCGGGTGATCTTCCGATGACGGAAGTCGACGACGCCGACAGCGCGGATCTCGGACGGCCCGAACAGTCCCTCGGTGTCCGTGAAGAACACGATGGCGCCGGAGGAGTCGCCGAGGATCCGGGTGGGGTAGGACCTGCCGTCACTGGGCCAGTTGGGCATGAACTGGTGCAGCGCCGCTCGCAGGGAGTTCCAGTCGTACCAGGACCAGCCCAGAACCGCGTCGACGTAGGTGACCGGGTTGCGTGAGAAGAAGGTCATCGTGCCGTCCGGGTCCGCCTCGCTCTTCCGGGCGAGGTAGTTCCTGACCAGCGTGGTCACCTCTCGGGTGGCGTGGGAGTCGTCGATGACGACATCGACGCCGGGGACGGCGAGTCCGCTGCCCGCGTCCGTGGCCACGGCGCTTTGGGGGGTGAGGAGTGACGTGGTGGCGATACCGACTCCGCCGAGGGCGACTCCCCGCAGAATCGCCCGTCTTGTCGTGCCGGTTCCCGACTCGCTGACTCTCATCTGTGTTTTCCCATCGAGGTGTGGGCCGCGACCTCCGCCCGGACAGGGCTCGGCCATGTCGAACGTCCGCGGCCGGGGTCGTTGAATGAGAAAACAGTATCACCAGGTGCGTGCGCACGCACGTAGTTTGGATGCAGGCAAGGCCGATGATGGTGAACAGGGGCGTCGGCGAGGCCGCCCGCGGCGATCAAGCCAGGGCGGCACTCCGCCAGCTAACGACGGGGGACTGCCCGCTTCGTGGTCCTCGGGCCGGCCTCGGGCTGCGCGATGGCTTCCAGGCCCCGGGCCAGGGCTGCCAGGTCGACACCCTTCAGGTGGTCGATGAGGTGTCGGCGGATGCTGGTGATGTGGGTGCGCCGGGCCCGTTCCAGGCGGGTGAGGCCCGCGTCGGTGAGGACCGCGTTGCTGCCCCGGCCGTCGTCGCTGGCCTGCACACGCTGTACCAACTGCTCGTTCTCGAGGCGTCCCACCGCACGGCTGACGGCGCTCGGTGACTTGTGGGTGCGGGCGGCCAGGTCGATGAGCCGCAGAGTGCCTTCCGGGGCCTCGGACAGGAAGACCAGCACCAGGTACTCGGTGTGTGTCAGATGCTCGTCACGGGTCAGATCCGCGTCGAAGTCGCGCATCATCGCGGTCACCGCGGGAAGCAGTGCCCGGATCACCGCCTCCTCGTCCGGATGGAGGGGGGAGGCCTCGTCGCTCGTTGACATGGGCCAACCCTACAGAGTGCTTGCGCATGCACGAGGGAGGGCCGGAGGCCCGTATCGACCCCCGCGAACGGAACGTTTTCCACGCACAAAGGTGCGTGAGCTGGTCGTTGACCGGTGATCCGCCGCGGGGCGAGGGTGAAAGGGACTTCGGATTCCGATCACCTGGTTCCGGTCACCGAGCTGCGTGCGGGAGGCCGCGATGCTTCAGACAGAAACCCGTGCAGACGCCTGTGAAGAGACCTGTGCGGCGGCCCGTGAAGAGACCTGTGCGGCGCCCTGTGCAGAGACCTTCGCACCCGTCGAACACGAAAACGACTCTGGGGTGGCCGCCGTGGACGCGGCGGACCCGGCGGCTGTGCCGACCGCACCGCCGTTCAGCCGTGAGCTCCTCTTCCAGCGCTGCCTGTGGTGCGGCACGCCGGCCTACCGACGCTCGTTCTGCCGTGCCTGCGGGTCCAGGGCCTTCGGCCGGGAGCGCAGCAGGGGAGTCGGAGTCGTGGTGCGCCGCAACGGCCACCCCCAGCACAACACCTGGTACGTGGCGATGGACGAGGGCTTCAACCTGCTCTGCCAGGTCACTGGGACCGCACCCGTCGTCATGGCGGTGGGCGCGCGGGTGACCGTCGTACGGGCCGTCGGACCGCTGGACCAGGGCCTTCCCGTCGTCGAACGGGCCGACCCGCTGCGGTCGGTGGAGGAGGCGCGGGGACGGCCGGGGGCGCCGACGCGGCTGTACCCGCGGTGGATGATCAGAGAGGAGGGTGCGTGAGCACCCAGCACAACACGCCGGACCAACGGGCCGGTTGTCGGAACGGCACGGGACGGGGCGCCCTCGACGGGCTGCGTGTCGCCGACTTCTCCCGGGTTCTCGCGGGGCCCTACGCCACCATGCTCCTCGGCGACCTCGGGGCCGACGTGGTGAAGGTCGAGCGGCCGGGCATCGGGGACGAGACCCGCGCCTGGCACCCGCCCGCCGACACCGACGGCACCTCGACCTACTTCCTGAGCGTCAACCGGAACAAGCGGTCGGTCGTCCTCGACCTGACCACGGAGGACGGCCGGGAGCAGGCCCGTGCCCTGGTCGCCGAGTGCGATGTGGTGGTGGAGAACTTCCGGCCCGGCACGATGGAACGGCTGGGTCTGGGATACGAAGAACTCCGCGCCCTGCGCCCGGAGTTGGTCTACTGCTCGATCAGCGGCTTCGGCGGCGGCGCGGGCGCCGCGATCCCCGGGTACGACCTGCTCGTGCAGGCCGTCGGCGGTCTGATGAGCGTGACGGGCACGGCGGACGGGGAACCGGTGAAGGCGGGCGTGGCCCTCGTCGACGTCATCACCGGACTGCACGCCTCGCTCGGTGTCCTCGCCGCCCTCCGGCACCGCGATGCCACCGGGGAGGGCCAGCGGGTGGAGGTGAACCTGCTCGGCTCGCTGCTGTCCGCCCTGGTCAACCAGGCGTCCGCGTACGCCGTCGCCGGAGTGGTGCCGGGCCGCATGGGCAACGCGCACCCGAGCATCGCGCCGTACGAGACCTTCCCGGCCGCGGACCGTCCCCTGGCGCTCGCGGTGGGCAACGACCGCCAGTTCGCGGCGCTCGCCGAGGCCGTGGGCGATCCCGGTCTCGCGCTCGACGACCGGTTCCGCACGAACACCGACCGCGTCGCCCACCGCGCCGCACTGCGGGCCGTCCTGACCGAACGGCTGGCCACCGCCGGCGCCGACCACTGGACGGCCGTCCTGCTGGCCGCCGGAGTGCCCGCCGGGCCGGTCAACACCCTCGACGAGGCCTTCGACTTCGCCCAGAAGCTCGGTCTGCCCGGCATCGTCGACATACCCGCCGCCCCTGATGGCGCAGCACCCGCGCGCCCCTCGCGCCAGGTCGCCAGCCCCATCGCGCTGAGCGCCACACCCGCGGGGTACCGCCTCCCGCCTCCGCGACTGGGCCAGCACACCGCGGAGATCCTCGACCGCACCAGCCGACCGAACACCGTAACCACCGACTCTCAGGAGCCACGATGAGCCGCAAGCCGCTCAAGGACCCCCTCGACCTCCTCGACCTCCCCTCCACCCTCACCGGCGAGGAACGCGAGATCCAGGCCACCGTCGCCAGGTTCCTCACCGACCGGGTGCGCCCGCACCTCGGCGAGTGGTTCGAGAACGCCCACTTCGCCCGCGAACTCGCCCCGGAGCTCGGCAAGTTGGGGGTGCTGGGCATGCACCTGAAGGGGTACGGCTGCGCGGGCACGAACGCCGTCAGCTACGGCCTGGCCTGTCTCGAACTGGAGGCGGCGGACTCCGGCTTCCGCAGCTTCGTCTCCGTGCAGGGCTCGCTGTCGATGTTCTCCATCTGGAAGTGGGGATCGGAGCAGCAGAAGCAGGAGTGGCTGCCCAGGCTCGCCGCCGGTGAGGCGATCGGCTGCTTCGGGCTGACCGAACCCGACTTCGGCAGCAACCCGGCCGGCATGCGCACCCGTGCCGTCCGGGACGGCGGCGACTGGATCCTCAACGGCTCCAAGATGTGGATCACCAACGGCGGTATCGCCGACGTGGCCACCGTCTGGGCGCAGACCGAGGACGGCGTGCGCGGCTTCCTCGTGCCGCGCGGCACACCCGGCTTCACCACCCAGGACATCAAGCAGAAGATGTCGCTGCGCGCCTCGATCACCTCCGAGCTGTACTTCGACAACGTACGGTTGCCGGACGCGGCCCGACTGCCGCTCGCGGAGGGCCTGCGCGGCCCGCTGTCCTGCCTGAACGAGGCCCGCTTCGGCATCCTGTTCGGCGCGGTCGGCGCGGCCCGCGACTCGATCCAGGCGGCCGTCGAGTACGCCGACTCCCGGGTGCAGTTCGACAAGCCGATCAGCGCGTTCCAGCTCACCCAGAAGAAGCTCGCCGACATGAGCGTGTCCGTGGGCAACGCGGCGCTGCTCGCGGTGCACCTGGGCCGGCTCAAGGACCAGGGCCGTATCCGGCCCGAGCAGATCAGCGTCGGCAAGCTCAACAACGTCCGCGAGGCGATCGCCATCGCCCGGGAGTGCCGCACGATCCTCGGCGCCAACGGCATCTCGCTGGAGTACTCGCCACTGCGTCACGCCAACAACCTGGAGTCCGTCCTGACCTACGAGGGCACCAGCGAGATGCACACCCTGGTCGTCGGGCAGGCGATCACCGGCCAGGCGGCCTTCCGCTGAGCGCCGACGACCGCAGGAGAACGCAGTGAACATCGTCGTACTCGTCAAGCAGGTCCCCGACACCGGTGCCGAACGCACCCTGTCGAAGGACGACCACCATCTCGACCGGGACAACGCCGACCTCGTCCTGGACGAGATCAACGAACGCGCCGCCGAAGAGGCGTTGAGGCTGAAGGAGGCGGTCGGCGCCCATGTCACCGTCGTCTCCATGGGCCCAGACTCCGCACGGGAGGCCATCCGCAAGGTCCTGGCGATGGGCGCCGACCGCGGCATCCATGTCTGCGACGACCGGCTGCGGGGTGCGGACGTGCCGAGCACGGCCAAGGTCCTGGCGGCCGCCGTACGGACCGTGACGGACGTCGACCTGGTGCTCGCGGGCGACGCGGCCACCGACGGCCAGGCGAGCGCGGTCCCCGCCGTCGTCGCGGACCTGCTCGGCCTGCCGCAGGTGACCCGCGTACGCGAACTCGCCGTGGACGGGGGAGAGGTGCGCGCCGAGCGTCAGACCGAGCTGGGCGAGGCGACGCTGTTCGCGCCGCTGCCCGCACTGGTCAGCGTCACCGAGAAGATCAACGAGCCGCGCTACCCCTCCTTCAAGGGGATCATGGCCGCCAAGAAGAAGCCGCTGGAGACGGTCGATCTCGACGACCTGTTCCCCGACGCGGACCTCGCCGCCTTCCTTGTGACCCGCACCCGGGTGCTGGAAGCCGTGCCGCGACCCCCGCGCGTCGGCGGAACCCTCGTCACGGACGACGGCTCGGCCGGCCGACAGCTCGCCGCGTACCTCGTCTCCGAGAAGCTGATCTGAACCGCCCCGACCAAGAAACCGACCAAGAAACCGACCAAGAAACCGACTGAGAAACCAACCAAGAAACAGGCACCTGCACATGCCCGATGTCCTCGTCCTCGTCGATCACGACGGGGAACACGTCAACAGAACCACCTACGAACTCCTCGCCGCCGCCCGGCGGTTGGGCGACCCGGCCGCCGTCGTGGTCGGAACTCCCGGCACCACGGCCCGACTTGCCGAATCCCTCGCCCGGCACGGCGCCACGCGCACCTACGCCGCCGAATCCGCCGAAGCGGACGGGTTCCTCGTCACGCCCGCCGTCGGCGCCCTGGAACTCGTCGCCCGTGAAGCCGCTCCGGCCGCCGTCCTGGTCTCGGCCACGACGGACGGCAAGGAGATCGCCGCACGGTTGGCCGCCCGACTCGACGCCGGGCTGCTGGTCGACGCGGTCGACCTGGACTCCTCCGGCGTCGTCGACCAGGTCGTCTTCGGTGGGGCGTACACCGTGCGCTCCCAGGTCACACATGGCACGCCGGTGATCACGGTGCGCCCGGGTGCCTTCGAACCGGAGGAGCACCCGGTGACGTCCGTGGAGCGGACCGTCTCCCTGCCGACGGTGGACCCCGCGGCCTCGGCCCGCGTCACCGCCCGCCGCGCCGCACCCGCGGGCGACCGGCCCGCGCTCACCGAGGCGGGCGTCGTCGTCTCCGGCGGGCGCGGAGTCGGGGGAGCGGACGGCTTCGGGGTGGTGGAGGGGCTGGCCGACGCCCTCGGCGGTGCGGTGGGCGCCTCCCGCGCCGCGGTCGACGCCGGCTACTACCCGCACCAGTACCAGGTCGGCCAGACCGGCAAGTCCGTCTCCCCGCAGCTGTACATCGCCCTGGGCATCTCCGGGGCCATCCAGCACCTCGCCGGGATGCAGACCTCCCGGACGATCGTCGCGGTCAACACGGACCCGGAGGCACCGATCCTCGCTCTCGCCGACTACGGCGTGGTAGGGGACCTCTTCGCGGTCGCGCCCCAACTCACCCAGGAGGTCGCCGCCCGCCGCGGGTGACGCGGACGGTGTGGGCACGCCCCGGCCAGGACGGGTGGATGCCCACCGTCGACGGAAGCGCCGGGGCGGCCTGCCAGCCTCGAAACCGGCACACAGGCCGCCCCGGAGAGCCGGACGGCCACTCCTCACAAGCCACTGAGGTGAGGGCAAGGAACCATAAGCCACATCCGGCCCTCTCGGGCCACCCGACAACTTACGGAGGAACCCATGGAGGTAATGAGCCGGGGCGGGCGGGGCACCCTGTGCCTGACGGTCGACAACCTGGGCGCGGCGCGGGCGGTCGGCAGGCGTACGGCGGCCCGCCCGGACCCTGAGGAGTCGGGCCTGCGGCTCGGAGTGCCGGCCCTGCTGGGGCTGTTCGCCGATCTGGGTCTGCGTTCGACGTTCTTCGTGGAGGGATGGAACGCGCTGCACCACCCGGATGTCCTACGGCGGATCGCCGCGTCCGGCCACGAGATCGGACTGCACGGCTGGGTGCACGAGCGCTGGGAGGAGGAGCTGGACGACCGGGGCCGGGAGCAGTTGCTGTGGGACGGCACGGCGGCTCTGCGGCTCGCGGGGTTCGATCCGGTGGCGTTCCGGGCCCCCGGCGGTTACCGGGGCGGCCGCACCCTCGAAGTGCTGGCCGAACTGGGATACCGGATCGACAGCAGCATCGATCGCGGCCGGGGCGGGGAGGGCGACCAGCCGGCCGTACAGACGCTGCCTGGCGGGATCGTGTCGATCCCGTGGACCTGGGACATGATCGATTTCTGTCACTACGAGTCGAGGCCGGAAGGTCCCCAGACGCCGGACCGCGTCGCCGAGCACTGGATGGGGCTGGTGGACTCGGCCGCTGAGAACGCCGGCCTGGTCACCCTGATCGTCCATCCGTTCGTGACCGGTGTCGACGAAACGCGCGTCGCCGCGCTGCGCCGGGTGCTGGAGCATTCCCTGGCACACCCGGCCGTCGATGTCCTCAGCGCCGAGCAGGTGGCGGCTGGCGCGCCCGGGTGAGACGCCCGGCCGCCGAGGCCGAGTACATGCCGCCCGGTCGCCTCCCGTGACCTGCTACAGCGCCGTCGTCGGCGTCCGCCTGTCCGGTCCGTCCGCGATCATCGGCGTCCACCAGGCCCCCCGCCCCGAGCAGCCGGGACCTTTCGCAGGCCAGCCCCTCTTGACGGGGGTACGACTCAAGCGGGAACGGACACCAGAGAGCAGCCCGCCACCTCGCCGCTGGACACGACGTCGACGAAGACCCGGTACTCCCCGCCCACGGAGTGGATGCCGGCGCCGCTGCCGGTCAGGGTCTGCTTCGTCGTGTACGTCGTCGTCGACCCGTCGGCATACGTCTCCGTCACGGTGACCGTCAGCTTGGTGCGGCCGTCGTCGAGCGCCTGGAGGGAAGCGATGGGCGTCGCCTTCTTCAGGCCGACTTTCACGAAGCGCAGGTCGAGGCCGGGGTAGGTGAGGATCCCGTGGCCGGTGACATCACCGGCCACGACGTAGCGGTTGACGAGCAGGTACATCCACGCGTACGGGGCGTACTGATCCCTTTCGTACTGGTAGACATCGTGCCGGATGCCCCACGACTCGAGTTCAGGCGTCACGACGGCCTGGTCGATCAGCGCGCGCAGCTGCCTGCCCTCCGGCTTGAGCAGGTAGCCGGTGTTCTGCCGGTCGACGGAGATGAGCCCGGTCAGCTCGTCGATGCCTTCGGCGTTCCGCTCGTTGTACGCCTGCGAGTTGAGGTCGGCGGGCTTGTCCTTGTTCGCCGCCCAGGTGGAGGGGTTGAGCGGGTTGAAGGCGGTCGGTTCGACGGTCATGCCGATCGCGGCCAGCTGCTTGGTGATGGTGGACAGAACGGTCGCGTTCTCGGCGAACATGTAGACGACGGTCGTGGAGTCGAAGCCGGCGTCGGCCAGCAACTGCCTGGCCTTCGTGGGGTCGTACTCGTAGGGCTGGGTGTCGTCGTATCCGATGGCCCCGGGCAGGCCCGACCACAGCTCGACCGGCCCGCCACCACGCAGTTGAGCCAGCGCGGCCCTGTCCACGGCGAGCGACACGGCTTCCCGCAGTCGCACGTCGGCGAAGAGCGCGTCCTCGACGGTGACCCCGGCCACGAACTGCCCACTGCTGTCGTACGCGGCGCTCGCGGCGATGTAACCGCCGTCCTGTACGGCCCTGGCGACCGTGTAGGCCAGGTACTCCCGCTTGTCATAGGTGAGTGGAACGTCTTTCGCACCGGAGGCCACAGCTGCGTCCACCGCACTCGACGTGCCGAGCGCGACCCGCTGCACGATGTCGTAGTCGCCGGCGGCGAGACCGTTCACGGCGCTGTCGCCGGACACGGTGGAGAACACGAGCCTGTCGACGTTGGCGTGGCCTTCCACGCCCCATCCCCACCAGTGTTCGTTGCGGACGAACGTCAGGTTGGCGGAATCGGCGGGGTCGAACCTGTACGGTCCGCTGCCGATCGGACGCGCCCAGAACGCCGCGTCGGTCGCCCCTGTCCTGACATGACGCGCGGGGATGATCGGGAACATCGACACTTGCGCGTAGAAGCTGGGCATCGGAGTACCGAAGTGCAGTGTGACCTGGTATTTGCCGTGGGCGGTGGCGCGCGTGAGGTACCGCGACCACACCACGGACTTGGCGAGGCCCGTCTCCGAGTTCAGCCGGTTGAAGCTCGCCGCCACGTCGGCCGCGGTGAGGTTCGTGCCGTCGTGGAAGGTGACCCCGTGTCTGATCGTCACCGTGTAGGTGAGGTAGTCGTCGGACCATGAGCCGAGATCCTCGGCGAGCCAGGGCCTGTAGTGACCGCGTTCGTCGGATGCCAGGAGCCGGTCGCCCCAGAGCAGGGTGTAGGTGAACGCGTAGTCGCCGTCACCGCCGTTGTAGCGGTCGTAGGACGTCGGCGCGACGGCGCCGGCGATCCTGAGCGTGTGCGAACTCGCTGCCCCGGAGCTCCGGATCGAGAGAGTGCTCGCAGTCGAGGGGGAGGTCTGCGTCGACAGGGACGCGACCGGCGTGGCGGCCAGTGCGGGGCTCGCCGTGACGGAGCCGAGGGCGGTGGCGCCGAGCGCGGCGGCGCCCCCGATCAGGATCGAGCGCCGGCCGGGGCCGGGCTCGTGAGAACGGGCGCTGGAGTGGAGGTCGGGAGTCATGTCTGTCCCCTTCGACAAGGTGCACCGGCATGGACGGACCCCAGCGCGCCGGCGGACGTAACCGCGAGTGCAGCACCGGGTCTGGTGAACGGTGGGAACTCGGTGAGCGACGGTCGGTGTCGAGGCGGCCGTCGAAAGCCATGTCGGCGCCGCCGAGTCGGACCGTCGGGAATGTCATCGACTGCACTCCCTGGCTCAGGAGTCCCACCAAGGACCGTACATACCGGGGCCTGCCGCGGAATCTGCACAGGGGCGAATACTTAGGTTGTTCGCACAGCACAGGCACGGTTGCCTGCGTTCCGTGCAGTGCGTCCGCTCCGCCGGTACGCGCGGTGGCGCGTCCCTCTGCCGCCCGCGGCCGGGTCAGATCCCGGGGAAGGGCTCGTCGCCGAGTTCGAGCATGAGCGTGACCCGCGGTGCGTCGTCGGCCGCACGGGTGATGTGACCCGCGCCGGTCGTGTCCTCGACGAGGATCATCCCGCCCGGCTGGACGGTACGCCGCTCCCCGCCGCTGACCTCCAGCTCGACGGCCCCGGACAGCGGCACGATCAACTGGCGGCGGGGCGCGTTGTGCGGCACCGTCGGCGGGGCCTCCTGCTCCACGCGTCGCCAGACCAGGCCGCGTACGGCGATCTTCTCCGAAAGCCACGCCACCGAGGTCGACACCTCGGAGCGCCGCGGCCCCCCGGGGAGGCGGATCTCCTCGAAGCGGCTCTGTCCGGTCTCGTCGGCCCAGACGCGGAGGATCACGGGCTCGGGCGACTGGTCGCTACGGCCGGGGATTGTCATGTCGACTGTCACCGTTTTCCCTGTGTGAGCGTGCCTGACCTTCTTAATGCGAACGGTAGCACTGAATCAAGCAGGTTCTTTGCTACCCGGTCGTAAGGGTTGTGTGCTACCGATAGCATTGCTACGGTGCCCTTCGCTGTCAGCACAAAGGAGTGCCGCCGCATTTCTTCGCACAGGAGCGGTTGCCCGGGAACGGGGCCGCGCGTTGTGTGAGGGAGAGAAGCGGCAGGAAGGAGACGTCATGGACGTCGGTCTGGTCCTCATGAGTTATCACGGTTCATGGGACGACGCGGCTCTTGCCGAGCAGTCCGGGTTTTCCAGTGTCGGTTTCGTCGACTCGCCCCTCATCGCCGGTGACCCGTTCGTGGCCATGGCGCTTACGGCCGAGCGCACGTCGACCATCCGGATGGGGACGATGCTCGCGATCCCCAGCAACCGTATCGCCCCCGCCTGTGCCACCGCCCTCGCGACCGTCAACAGGCTCGCGCCCGGCCGGGTCTTCCTCGGCGTGGGCACGGGCAACACGGGGCGGGCGATCCTCGGACTGAAGGCGCTCCCCGTGAGCCGTCTCCAGGAGTACGTCGCCGCGTGCCGGGACCTGCTGGACGGCGGCGAGGCCCTCCAGATGGAAGGCGGGACGGCCCGCCCGATCCGGATGGGGCACGCCCCGGAGGATCGTTATGTCGACTACGGCGGCATCCCCGTCTACGTGGCGGCGGACGGCCCCCGCGCACGCCGGGTCGCGTACGAGCAGGGCGACGGCTGGATCATGAGCCTCCAGGGCTGCCATGCCATGGTGAACGCGCCGGAGGTCCTCGGAGCGTCCCTCGCGGCCGTGCGGGCGGCGGCGGCCGAGACCGGCGAGAACGCCGACGACTTCTACACGATGTGCTCGGTGGGCCTCTGCGTCCTCGACGAGGGCGAGTCCCCGATGTCACCGCGTGTCCTGGAACGGGTCGGCCCGGTCGCGATGCTGCCCTTCCACGCCTACGCCGACAACCCGGCCATCGGCGAGCACTTTCCCGCGCCGATCCGCGACCGCCTGGAGATCTACGAACGCAAGGTGCTCGCTCGCCTCGACGTCCCCCGCGACCGGCTCTATCAGGAGTCCCACCGGGGTCATCTCTCCCATCTGCTGCCCGGCGAGGAGGAGGTGCTGACCGAGGAGATCATCCGTATGACGACCCTGACGGGTACGGCGCGCGAGATCGCGGACATCCTCCGGGCACTGGAGGCGGCAGGTCTGCGGAACATCGCCCTCAACCCACCGCCGCACCTGGCGCGCGAGGCGATCAGGGAGTACGCGGAGAAGATCGCTCCGCTGCTCGCCGCGAAGAGTCCTCTGTAGGCAGCCGTGACCCGTGAGCCGTGAGCCGTGAGCCGTGATCCGTCAGCTGCTGGCGCGGGCGGTCGCCGTCAGGTACCCGCCGTAGCCCGGCCCGCCCTCTGCTGTCGGCCTCGACCTCTGTCGGCGCACCGCCTTTCGTCTCCACCAGCGAACCGCCGGGACAGCACCCGCGAAGCCGCCCGTTCTCCCCTGTCCGACAGGTGTGCCGAGCGGCTCCGGAGACGGATCGTCGCCGACATCGGCGCCCCTCCCCGGCGGCATGACCGCCGACCCGTCCGACCCATCTCACCAGGAGCCAGTCCATGCACGACAACACACTTCGCCCGGGATACGTCTCCCTCGACGGCATCGGCAACGGAGCGCCCTACATCCTCCGGGCCGGAGAGGGTGACCACATCACCGTACGAAACGGTCTTCGGTCCCTCCTGACGCGGGCGCAGGACACCGAGGGCAACATGGGCATGACGTACTGCGCGGGTGACACCTCCGGTCCGACCCCGCCCCACTTCCACCACCACACCACCGAGGCGGTCTACGTCCTCAGCGGTGCGCTGCACGTCTGGCAGGACGACCAGCAGGGCACCCGGATCGAGAGCGAACTCAAGGCCGGCGACTTCGGGCTGCTCCCGACCGGCTGGATGCACTCCTGGGCGTTCGGGGCACCGGACACGCGCTTCCTCGCGGTCTACGCACCGGGTGGCTTCGAGGGAACCCTCCACTACCTCGACCCGCGCACGGCACCCACGGCCGAGCAACTCCAGGAGACGGAGAAGCTGTTCGACGTCGTGTGGCGGCCCGACTACCCCATGTTCGGCACCTCCCCCGAGCCCGGCGCGTAGCGGCACCAGGCACTCGTCCCCCTTCTCAACTCACCTCACAGGCAAAGGTTTTCATGCCCACCCCTTCCGCACCCCATGTCACTCCGTCCGCGACGTCCACCCCCGGCCCGCACGACCTGCCCGACGTCTCCCGCCTGGTGGTCGGGGTGCTCGGCGGCACCGGACCACAGGGCAGGGGCCTCGCGTACCGGCTCGGCCGGGCCGGTCAGCAGGTGGTGATCGGCTCCCGCGACGCGGAACGAGCCCGCACCGCCGCGACGGGCCTGGACATCCCGGGCGTGCGGGGCGCCGACAACACCGAGACCGCCCGGGACAGCGACGTCGTCATCATCGCGGTTCCCTGGGAGGGCCACAGCGAGCAGCTGGAACACCTGCGCGGCGAACTCGCCGGGAAGATCGTCGTCGACTGCGTCAACCCGCTCGGCTTCGACAAACAGGGTGCCTACGCCCTGAAGCCGCACGAAGGCAGCGCCGCCCAGCAGGCCGCACTGCTGCTGCCCGACTCCCGTGTCACCGCCGCATTCCACCACCTGTCCGCCGTCCTCCTGCTGGACCAGGCCGTCGAGCGGATCGACACCGACGTGATGGTGCTCGGAGACGACCGCGAGTCCGCCGCGACGGTCCAGGCACTCGCCGCCCGCGTCCCCGGGATGCGCGGCATCTACGCCGGCCGCCTGCGCAACGCCCACCAGGTCGAGTCGCTCGTGGCCAACCTGATCTCCGTCAACCGTCGTTACAAGGCCCACGCCGGACTGCGCGTCACCGACGTCTGAGCACCGGCTCTTCCCCAGTCCCACCCGTTTGAACTCCTTGGAGCACCACAGCCATGCCCACTCTGCTGCACATAGACTCGTCCATCTGGCCCGTCGACAGCTCCGTGTCCCGAGACGTCGCCGCGTCCTTCCGCAAGGAGTGGGAGAGCCGGCACCCGGACGGCACCGTCATCCACCGCGACCTGACCGCCGACCCGGTACCCCATCTCGACGGCCCCACCTACACCGCCGGAGCCGACCACGCCCTGCGGGGCCGGCTGATCCGGGAGCTGGAGCAGGCCGACGCCGTGCTGATCGGCGCCCCGATGTACAACTTCACCATCCCCAGCACCCTGAAGGCATGGCTGGACCACGTCATCCTCATGGGCCGCACCACGGGCGTCGAGAACTCGCCGGTGGCGGGCACTCCGACCGTCGTGGTGGCGAGCCGCGGCGGCGGCTACGGCCCCGGTACTCCCCGCGAGTCCTTCGAGTTCGTCACGACCTACCTGGCGAAGGCGCTCGGTCCCGGCAGCCTGGACCTGGACGTCCACTTCATCGTTCCCGAGCTCACCATGGCGCCGGTGGTACCGGCCATGGCCGGCCTGATCGACCTGCACGAGGCGTCGATGGCCAAGGCCCACGCGGAAGCCGTCGCCAAGGCCGGGCTTCTGGCGGCTCGGGCGGCTTGACGACGGGCGTGCGGGTACGTCGTAGGACGCACCCGCACGCAGGAGGGGTGGCGGCCGGATCCGGCCGCCACCCCTCCTGTTTTCCTGTTTCCTGTTCTGGTCCGGGGAGCACATGACATGCCCGGGGTGCCGTCCGTCGACCGACGGATCGGTCAGGTCATGGGCAGCGCCCGTCCTACGGGTCAGCCCCGTCCTGCCACCGCCTTCAGGCGGCCCGGTAATCGAAGAACCCCTGTCCCGACTTACGACCGAGCAGTCCCGACTCGACCATGCGGCGCAGCGACGGCGGAGGGGAGTACAGCGGTTCGCGGTACTCCTCGTAGAGCGCCTCGCCGATCGCCGCCACCGTGTCGAGCCCGATGAGGTCGGCGAGATGCAGCGGGCCCATGGGGTGGGCGCAGCCCGCGGTCATGCCGGTGTCGATGTCCTCCGCCGTCGCCGTACCGGAGCCGACCATGCGTACCGCGGCCAACAGGTAGGGAACGAGCAGCGAGTTGACGACGAAGCCGGCCCGGTCCTGGGCCACGATCGTGGTCTTGCCCAGGGTGTCGCCCGCGAACTCCCGCACCCGCAGCTCCGTCGCCTCGGAGGTGTGCACGGTCGGGATGATCTCGACCAGCGGCATGAGGGGCACGGGGTTGAAGAAGTGCAGGCCGACCACGGCGTGCGGCCGTCCGGTCGCGGCGGCGAGGCGGGCGATGGGGATCGAGGAGGTGTTGCTGGCCAGTACGGCCGACGGGTCGGTGACCTCGTCGAGACGCTGGAACAGCGCTGTCTTGGCCTGTTCGTCCTCCACGGCGGCCTCGATGACGAGGTCGGCCTCGGCCAGGAGGGAAAGGTCCGCGGTGACCGATATCCCCGCCAGGGCGTGTGCGCGTTCCTCCGAGGTGACGGTGCCTCGCTTCTCCGCCTTGAGCAGGGAGTTCGCCACGCCGGTCAGACCGGCCCGGGCTCTGTCCTCGGTCACGTCGCACAGGGTGACACGCAGTCCGGCCCGGGAGCACACCTCCGTGATGCCCCGGCCCATCTGCCCGGCGCCGACGACGCCCACCCGCTTGATCGATGTCATGTGTTCCTCCGCCTGTCCGGTGTGCGGTGCCGCGTCGAGCTTAGGTCGGGTACAGGCCCTCTGACCTGCCCGAACAGTGCGGCACACGTGTTCAAAGTTGCGTCGATTGGGGCTTGTGGCAGTCAGCCCGGGGCCGGGGTCTCAGCCGGCCGTGACGGTGGTGGCAGCTGTGACGGCGGTGGCGGCCGCCTGCCGCAGGCGCCGGATCACTCCTCGTACCGCGGGCGAGGTCTCGCCCTTGCGGTAGGCGCCGACCAGCCGGGTGGTCAGCGCCACGTCCGCCACCGTGCGGTAGGCCACCCCCGGGATGTTCGCGCGGCGCAGCGAGTCGGGGACCAGGGCCACCCCTAGACCTCCGCCGACCAGGGTCAGCGCGGCGATGTAGTCCCGCACGGGGGCGGCGCAGCGGGGGCTGAACGCCCCTTGCCGTGCCACCTCCAGGATCTGGTCGCGGCAGCCGTACTCCTCGTCGAAGTCCGGGGCCACGAAGTTCTCGTCGCGCAGCTCGGACGCCGGCACCGCTTCGTACGCGGCGAGCGGCGCACCGGCGGGCAGCGCCAGGACGACGTCCTCGGTCAGCAGGCAGGCCGCGGTGACCTCAGGCGGGTACACCGGTCGCCAGCGCAGGAAGCCGACGTCGATGTCCCCGCACGCCAGCGCCTCCAACTGGGCCGGTGTCTCCAACTCGCGGACCTGAAGCGTGAGGTCGGTGCCGGGGACCGCGCAGCGGGTGAGGACATCCGTCAGCACCCCGGAGAAGGCGGCCGAGGCGACGTACGCGATCTGGGCGTGTCCCAGCTCGCCCCGGCCCGCGCGTCGGCCCACGGCCTCCGCCCGCGCCGCCTGGGCGAGGGTCAGCCGGGCCTCTTCGAGGAACAGCCGCCCGGCGCCGGTCAGGGCCGGGCGGGTGCGTCGCCCGCGGTCGATCAGCCGTACGCCCAGGTGCGACTCCAGCGCCCTGACCTGGGCGCTGAGGGCCGACGGCGCGAGGTGCAGACGGTCCGAGGCCCGCGCGAAGTGCAGTTCCTCCGCGACGACGACGAACGATTCCAGCCACCGCAGTTCCATCGGCTCCTCCGTCCTGACCGCCCCGCGCCGAGAAGGGCGCCGACGGTTGTCACGACCTGGTGAGAGGGTCACCCCGCGGCGGTGTCAGGGCAGAACAGGAGTGCCGCGGGGTGGGTTCGGGAGCCCGCCGCTCAGCGGATCGCGGAGCGGGAGGGGCTTGGAGAGCGGATACGACAGGTCCGGGACGTCGGCGGTCACCACACTCGGTGTTCCGCTGGCTCGAACATGTCGATCTCGTTCTTGGTCTCGTTCTCGTTCTACGGCCTGGTCGTGGAGCGCGTGGACGCTGTGAAGGGGAACGCGGACCAGCCGCTGAATTCCGCGGAGTCGCCGAGGGACTCCTCGATGCGCAGCACCTCGTTCCACTTGGCCATGCGTTCGGAGCGGGTGAACGAGCCGACCTTCAGCTGGCCGGCGTCCCAGCCGACACTCAGATGCGCGATGGTGACGTCCTCGGTCTCACCGGAGCGGGCCGAGACGATGGTGCCGAAACCGGCGTCCTTGCCGGCGCGCAGCGCCTGGAACGCCTCGGTGACCGTGCCGGCCTGGTTCGGCTTGACGAGGACGGCGTTCACCGCCTTGTCGACGGCCGCCGCCTCGACCCGCTTGGCATGGGTGACCAGGTAGTCGTCGCCGATGACCTGGCAGCGGTGGCCGTAGCGGCGGGTGAACTCCACCATGCCGTCGTGGTCGTCCTCGCCCACCGGGTCCTCGACGGACAGGACCGGGTACTGATCGATCCAGCCGCCGAGCATGTCGATCAGGGCGGCGGTGTCCAGGGTGCGGTCGTCGAGCGCCAGCGTGTAGCGACCGGCACTGCCGAACTGGGAGGCCGCGACGTCCAGCGAGATGCCCACCTGGTGCGGAGCCGAGAAGCCGGCCGTCTCGATCGCCCGGGTCAGGGTGTCCAGGGCCTCTTCGTTGGAGTCGAACGCCGGCCAGTAGCCGCCCTCGTCGGCCACGCCCTGTGCCTTGCCCGCCTCGCGCATCAGACTTCCGGCGGCCCGGTAGATCTCCGCCGTCCAGTCCAGCGCCTCCGAGAAGCTGTGCGCGGCGGGGCAGACCACCATGAAGTCCTGCACGTCCACGCGCCGGTCGGCGTGCGCGCCGCCGCCGAAGATCTGGATCTCGGGCAGCGGGATGCGGACCCGTCGTCCGCCCGCGAGGTGCTGCCACAGGGGGACGCCCGCCGAAGCGGCGGCGGCGTGCAGCACGGCCATCGACGTGGCCACGATCGCGTTGCCGCCGAGGCGGCCGCGGTCGGGAGTGCCGTCGAGGTCCACCAGGAGCCGGTCGACGGCTTCCTGGTCGGCCGCGTCGAGGCCCAGCAGGGCGGGCGCGATCTCGTCGTTCACCGAGCCGACCGCCCGCTGGACGTCCAGTCCGCCGAAGCGCGGGCCGCCGTCACGCAGGTCGAGCGCCTCGCCCTGCCCCGTCGAGGCCCCCGCCGGCGCGATGGCCCGCCCGATCGAGCCGTCCGCGAGACGCGCCTCGACCTCTACGGTCGGCCGACCTCGTGAGTCCCAGACCCTGCGGCCGTGGAGTGTGGCGATGCGCGCGTCTGACATGACGGTGCGACCTTTCGGAGTCCGGCGACGGGGAGTGAGGCAGCCATAAGGCTCAACCTCTGTGCTAACGATAGCGCAATCATGGGAGAGGGGTGGGCTTGGGTCAAGAGATGACCAGAGGTTGCCGATCCTGTTGTTTGCTATCGTTCGCATCGGGGAGAGGGTCCCCGACCGAAATCCCCGGCGGATCCACCGCAGCTGAACAGAGGGACAGCACAGGTGCGCGGGTCCGCCGGGGCGCGGTTCACGGGAGCTGGGAAGCCGTGTCGGCTTCCCAGCTCCCGTCCGGCGGGGTCGCCGGGTGCGGCGTTCGCCGTGTCGCCGAGGTGAAGGCGGCCGGGACTCACCCGGAGTGCGGACGTACCGCTGCCCGGCGTGCCGCGAAGGTGAGGCCTCGCAGGTGCCGCCCGGCCTGCCCAACGGCTGCCGAACCGTCCGACCACGCGCTCGCCGGGGCGGTCCGGCCGGGGCGGCCGGCGGCGGAGGTGGTGAATCGCTGGGAGTGCTACGGAATCCTGACCTTGTAGACGCCGCCGGAGACGTCGGCCGTCGTGGGCTTGACGGTGATACCGCCGAGAGACTGCGCCCACCGGCCGGTCTGGGGGATGTACGCGTCGCAGTTGCCGGTCTCCCAGGCCGAGATGCCGTAGGTGACACCCGCGGTGATCTTGTGGTCGGTGACGAAGGTGGCCCGTCCGTTGCTGACGGAGACGTCCCCGCCCATGCCGCTCAGGCAGGTGACGGAGGCGCCGTCGTCGATCCGGAGACTGCCGAAGTACACGACGGAGGTGCCGGCACCTCTGGCGGCCAGCGGTACGTCGGCGGTGAGTGAGGCCGCGGGGGCCGCGGACGCTGTGGGTGCCACGGCAAGGGCGGTCGCGCAGGTGAGAGTGAACAGTGCGGCCAGGTAGGCGGAACGGGCGGTGCGGCGGGTGCGGTTGTGGGAGGTCATGAGACGCATGCCTTCTTCCAGGTGCTGGGGGGCATCCAAGAACCGAGACAATTGACGCGATCAGTGTTACCCAGGGAAACACCAGTGCAGGGACCCCGGTTCCGGCCATGTTCGAGTCCCGTCAGGGTGCGGCGCCGCATGGCGTACGACGGAACCGCCGACGCGGTTTCGGCCTGTGCGCGGTGGGCTCCAGGCCCTGTGGCGACAGACCGGCCGTCATGCACTGACACGCCGCGCCCGTGTCGTGTTCACCCCGGACGTCGGAGCGAAGACGCGACGGAGGCTCCGCCAAACTCGTCTCCGCAGTTCAGTGCGGCTGGTGTGAGGTGCGGGTGAGGTCTCTCGCGGGCAGGTGGGGTGATCGTCAGTACGAGATCGTCCGGCGTGGGCGTTCTCGCGGGTTCTGGTGTGAGGTTCGGGGCTGCCGCGTAGGTTCCGCGTCGGGAGGGATGTCCGTGACGGACATGCTGACGTGGACGATCGGGCGGCGGTCTGAGTCGGCGAAGCGTGCTGAGCTGCTGCGTAAGGAGCTGGGCGAAGTCGTGCTGGAGGTGGCCCGGTTGGAGGCCGCCGAGGTGGTGTTCGGGCAGTGGGCCGAGGCCATCGACGGTGGACGGCGGCAGTCGGGCATCGTGTCGCCGGAGCCGGAGCCGGAGCCGGAGCCGGAGCCGGAGCCGGAGCCGGAGCCGGAGCCGGAGCCGGAGCCGGAGCCGGAGCCGGTCGCTGTGACGGTGGGCCCGGGTGCGGGCGGGATGCGGGTGGTGTCCGATCGCGTCGAGGAGCTGAGGCTTCGGGCCCTGACCTCGGAGTATCTCAGGATCATGGAGATCGTGGCGGGCGCGGACGGTCCGGTGACGGCCAATGACGTTGCCCTCGGACTGGGCCGGGAGACCACGCCGGGGAAGATCGAGCCGGTCCGGGGGCAGCTGTGCGAACTCTCCAACCGTGGCTGGCTCCTGCGCACCGCACCGCACCGGGCCGCTACCGGCCATGCCGACCAGCGCTGTCGGCGGCCGGACGGGCCGATTCCCGCCGTAACGCGAGGGCCCCGGCAGGAGTTGGTTGAACACATCACCGTGAACGCCATCGCCCCGGGGCCCTTTGTGACCGACATGCTCGGTCACGTGGGCGCCGACCAGGACGTCGAGGCCGAGCTGCTGGCCCGGGTCCCGTTGGGCCGGTACGGGCTGGCCGGGGACATCGTCGGCGCCGTGCGCTTCCTCGCCTCGCGGGCCGGCGCCTACCTCACCGCCGCGGTCATCCCCCTTGACGGAGGAATCACGGGGTCCCCGGGCTGAGGGTGTGGGTCACGGCGCGGTGGCCACCGGCGCGATGTCCAGGCGGGCCCAGACGCATTTCCCGCCCTCTGTGTAGCGGGCGCCCCAGCCGTCGGAGGACAGCGCCACCAGTTGTAGACCGCGGCCGAATTCGTCGGTGAGCGCGGGGTGCCGCACCCGCGGTGTCGCCTCGGAGCCGTCGTACACCTCGCACACCACACCGGTCTCCAGATGCAGGAGCCGCAGGCGCACCGTGCCGCGGGGGTGGCTCTGGTCGTCCTGGGAGGTCCCCGCGTTCTGGTCGCTGTGGTCGTCCTGGGCGGACCCGCCGGGCAGGCCGGAGGCGTGTCGGACGGTGTTCCCGATCAACTCGCTCACGATGAGCCGGAGGGAGTCGACCAGGGAGGTCAGGGCCCAGTCGGCGAGCCGGTCGGTCACCAGGGCGCGGGCCTTGCGGGCGGACTCCGCGGCGCAGGGCAGGTCCCAGACCGCGATGCGCCCCGCGGGGACGCGGCCAGCGGACAGTACCAGGAGCGCGGCGTCGTCCCGGCGGTCGGAGGGGGCGGGCAAGCCGGTGACGACCGCCTGGCACAGCCCCTCCAGCCAGGCCGCGCCCGGGGCCTCCTCGTGCGTCCCGGGGTGGGTGGCGGCATAGGCGGACACGGCCTCGGCCAGCGGCCCCGGCTGGGTGGCGTCCGCGCCGAGCAGGCCGTTGGTGTAGAGGATCAGTACGCTGCCGGGCTCCACGTCCACTCGGGTGACGGTCGGCGGCACCCCGGAGGCGTCGTCGGTGACGCCGAGCGGGGGGCCGGGGGGCACGTCCAGGGCCTGCGGCGGTCCCTCGCCGCCGGGGCGGAGGACCAAGGGCGGCGGGTGTCCGGCGCTCGCGATGTGGCAGGTGCCGGCCGTGGGGTCGTACAGGACGATCAGGGCGGTGGCGTACGAGGGGGCGTCGGGTGTGCGGTGCTCCAGGCGGGCCGCGACATCGCCGAGGTGGGCCATGATGTCCTCGGCGGGCATGTCCAAGGTGGCCATCACCAGGACCGCGTGACGGATGATGCCCATGACGATGGCCTGTTCCAGGCCGTGGCCCAGCACGTCGCCGATGACGGCCAGGACCCGCCCGCCGGGCAGGGGCACGGTGTCGTACCAGTCCCCGCCCACGTCCTGTCCGGCGGCGGCCCGGTAGCGCGCGGCGGCGGTCACGCCGACCAGGCCGGGCAGCTCGCCCGGCAGCAGCTCACGCTGGAGGCGCTCCGCGCGGGCCCGCGTCTGCTCGTACAGCCGGGCGTTGCTCAGGGCCTGGGCGATGAAGGTCGCGAGGGTCTCCAGCAGGGTCCGCTCCTCCGCCCGGAACGGCCTCGGATCGGCCCAGCTGAGGACGCAGGACCCGACACTCCGCTCTCCGACGAGCAGCGGCAGCACGGCCCAGGCGTGCTTGCGGCCGAGGCGGGCCAAGGACTCCAGCCTGGGCCAGCGGCGCGCGAACTCCTCCGGCGAGGAGACGTACTGCGGCTCGCTCACGGCCGTGATCTCCACCGGAGGACGGGCGGAGTGCTCCAGCCGATTCAGCTCGTCGAGGAACTCCTTCGGGTAGCCGACCGCGCCGACGACGCGGGGGCCCGGGCCGGTCTGGTCGTGCAGGACCAGACCGGTCGCGCCGAACAGCGGCAGCACGTGCTCGGTGACGGCGGCCGCCACGTCGGCGGTCTCCAGGGCCTTCGCCAGAGCGGCGTTCAGGTCCGCGACCCGCTGGGTCCGTTCCGCCGCGGCCCGCTCCGCCCGACGATGCTCGGTGACATCCGCCCGCTGGACGGCGACGTGGCCGCCGACCTCCACGGCCCGCACCTGGTAGTAGGCCGCAGCGCCGTGCTCGTCCGCCGGCAGCTCCATCTCCAGAAGGGCCACGGATCCCGGCGCGGTCCTGGCACGGTCCACGAGCTGGGGCAGGCCATGGCCGCGCAGAGCGGGCACAGCCTCCCACGGCACGGCGCCCACGATCTCTGCGCCCTTCTCGGCGGCCATCCCTCGACTCGCACGATTGGCCCAGGCCACACGGTTGCCGTCGTCCAACACCTCGATGGGCTCGGGGTGCAGCTCCAGCAGTCCGGCCAGCCACTCGTGCTGGGAGCGCCGCGCGGTGATGTCCACGACGGTGCCGGTCATCCGCGTCAGGTTGCCGGCCGTGTCGTACTCGCCCCTCCAGCGCTCCTCCATCCAGGAGATCCGTCCGTCTTCTCCGACCACGCGGTACTCCAGCGCGGACAACTGGTGAGTGTCCAGCGCCCGCTTGGCTTCGACCTCGACAGCCGGGCGGTCATCGGGATGCACGCAGGAAAGCCAGCCGTCGACCTGGCCTGCCCATCTCTCCGGAGGCAGGCCTGCGCCGCGCAACACTTCCTCGGCGACCTGGTCCACGTCCACCTGTCCCGTGGCCAGGTCCCAGGCCCACGTGCCCAGCTTGACCGGCTGGACGGCACGGGGGCGCGCGGGCTCCTGCCACCACGGGGCCGGGGCGACAGGCCATCGCCTCACGTGCAGGAGCTGCCGACTGGTCGTCCTCGCCAGACCGGTCAGGAACGCGCGACGGGCCGCGTCCGGAACCCGGCTCGTCAGTACCGACAGGGCCCCGACCGGGGTGTCCCCCGCGGTGATCGGAGCGGACAGCATTCCCACCGTGGTCTCCCACCCCGTGGGGAACCCGGCGCGGCGTTCGGGTGGCAGCGGGGGCGAGGACCACGTCACTTCACGCCGCGCCACGGCCTCGGTCACCGCCCCGGACAGGGCAGGGGTGTCCACACGAGGGATACGCTCCCACGCCTGGGCCAGGGGCGCGGGCAGTCCAGCCGCCGCGGCCAGCAGCAGCGTGTTCTCTTCCGGCCCGGCCAGATGCACCAGTCCTGCCAGCCCGCCGACGCCGGCCGCGGCCTGCTGAGCGGCTAGTGTCCTGCGCCAGTAGTTGATCGTTAGTAGTCGTGTGACTTCTGCTGCTGGTGCGTCAGTTCCTCGTCGGGGCCCGAAACTGGAGCCGTTG